>NZ_JBIAVB010000015.1:0-235483 GCF_042893675.1 Streptomyces sp. NPDC001594
AACTCTTCCGGATAGGGCTTGGGCACAGCGACATCCTTCCCACCTGCCCCACAGGGCAAGCCAGTTCAGATGTCACCCGATCGTGCGGCAGACCCAAGATCCCGGCCGTCGCCAAGGTGATCTATAAGGTTGGCAAGGGCGTCAACGCCTTCCTCGATAGTCTGGAACGAGCCCGGTCCACTCTCGAACGGCTGCGCAAACTCCTCGACACCCTCAAGGCTGGCCAGACCGTCGCTGCCTGCCTGGCACCGATCGCAGACGTGGTACAAGGCGCGGCCGCAAAGAGCTCGACCAGACTCTCTCCTGCTGCGGTACAGGCGGGCGCAAAGCCCAAGTTTTGCGTCACCTCGGCACTCGGGAAGGGAACACGCCTTGCCAAGCTCGCCGAGAAGTCCACGCAGAACCAAGCGGTCCAGAAGGAGATGAACGTCCTGATTAACAAGCTCATAGCTGGGAACGACAATCCTGGCAGGGGGACCAAGGGCCTACCAGGCGGGATCCGCTACCTGCGCGGCGATGCAGGTGCCAGACTCTTCTTCCGGCAGGTCGGCGACGGCTGGGAAATCGTCGGAAAGGCAGACAAAGCCTTGGAAAGCAACGTGATCGCCGAGCTGGGGAAGCTCTATGGCTGACGACCCGTTCGTAGTAGTGCAGACCAGGGGGTTCTCCGTCACCTACACCCTGGGAATCGACGACACCGCCGACTCGGTGGAGGACGTGGACGCAGTCGTCACAGCGCCCGATGGCTCCAGGCGGACAGCAAGCCTGATGACCCATCGCAGGCTGGAAGAGATCATGCGCCGCCGGCTGCAGACCGGAGAAAGTGCCCATGGCCTCTACCTTCGGATCCCAGACTTGATCATCATGCGCGAAGGTGGTCTCGAGGCAGCAACCGAAGCCCTGATCGACCTCTTCGAGATCTACGGCCTGGACAGCGACATTCTGCCCCACTGCGCACCCGATAAGGAGATCGAAGCGTAGAGAGCGGCGACCCTTGACTGGACTTGTCCAGTCAAGGGTCGCCGCGTTTTTCGGGGGTCACCCCTCCGGGGGGCCGATGTAGTTGTGCAGGCCCGGGACCGTGAGGTTGCCGCCGAACTGGCCGGCCTGGACGACCTTGACGTTGGTGAAGAACGCGAAGGGGACGTTCAGGGGCGGCGGGCTGTTCGGGGTGAACTCGATCGGGATGAGCCCGAAGAGGTTGCCCTTGAGGCTCTCCGTGTACATCGTGACCTTGCCGTCGCGGATCTTGGACGTGGAGCCCGGGCGCGACTTCAGGTGGGCGACGTTCCCCGTCTTGCCGACCGTCTGGTACAGGTCCTTGATGTCCAGCGAGTCCGCCGTGAACTTCAGGACCTTCTTGATGTGCCCGCCCGCCGTCTTCACCTCGACGATGCCCTCGTAGTCCAGGCCGTAGAGGGTCAGCAGGGAGCTGTCCAGGTACCAGGGCTCGTCGGGCAGGAGCGGGATGCCCTGCTCCAGCTTCGCGTCGGCCAGGGCCTTGGCGTCGAAGGTCGGGCAGGGGAAGGGCTGCTTGCCGTCCGGGTCCGCCGTGGTGGAGGCGGAGGGGGAGGGCGAGGCGGCGTCCGCCTTGTCCGCGTCCGTGCCGTCCGCGTCGGCGGCCGTCTTGCCCGTCTCGTCCTTGGGGGTCTTGACGGTGTCCTTGACGGCCTGCGGCAGCTCCTCGACCGTGGCGCCGGCCTTCTTGGCGGCGTCCCGGATCGCGTCCGCCGTCGGGTCGGGGGCGGGGGTCTTCGGAGCGCTCGGCGTGCTGGGGGCGGGCGCCGGCTTCTGCGCGCCCTGGAGGGGCTTGCCGAGGCCGTCGACGAGTCCCTTGAGGGCGTCCCCGACACCCAGCGGGTCGAGCGGGTTCGTCGCCTTCGTCGCCGCGGGGGACGGGGAGGCGCTCGCGGACGGCTTGGCCGGCGGGGTCTGCTGCTGCGGCGCCTTGGGGGCCTCGGGCCGCTTCGCCGGCGGGGTCGCCGCGGGGCTCGCACCGGGCTTGGGCTCCTTGCTCGTGTCCGGTGCGGGGCTCGCGCCCGGCGACGTACCCGGCGAGGGCGACGCGGACGGGGAGCCGGACGGGGACGGCGAGGCCGACGCGGAGGGCTCGTCGGAGCGCGTCACGCACGGGCCGGGCGCGAAGGGGATCTCCTTGTCGTCCGCCAGGGCCAGCTTGGGCGCCATGCCCATCCCGACGAGCACGGCCGTCGGCATCGCCGCGAGCGCCATCGTCTTGCCGACGGGTATCTGGAGCTTGTTCAGCAGCGACTTCCTGGGCGCCGCGTGGCGGCCCTTTCTCTCACGGGACTCTGCGCCTGGGGCCACGCCCCGCTGCGTCTCGTCACCCCGCACTGTTCCTCCCGCCATCGGCGTGGGCAGTCTTCTCGGTCAGGTACGGCGTTTCCGTCCCGCGGGGTGCCGGGATGCCCTGGAAGGCGTCCACGGGCGCCGCCCCGGCGGCTCCGTCCTCCTCGGGCTCCTCCTCCACCGGGACGCCCGGCGCCCAGGCCAGCGCGAGGCAGCCGCCGACCATGGAGGTGAGGAAGCCGATGAAGAAGCCGCCGAGGTTGGACAGCGGGATCGACACGAGGGCCAGCAGGATCGCGGCGACGCCCGCGAAGACGCGGATGCCCTTCTGGAACCACAGGGCCAGGCCCAGGGTGATCAGCAGGATGCCGATGATCAGCGAGGCGGAGCCGCTCGTCGTCACCATCGCGAGGGTGACGTTGCCCAGCCGGATGTCCGCGAACGGGAAGTAGACGATCGGGACCCCGCCGAGGAGCGTGAACAGGCCGGCCCAGAAGGGGCGCTCGCCCCGCCAGGCCCGGAAGCGGTAGTGCGCGACGGTGAGCCAGTGATCGTCTGCGGCGTGAACCGGGGCCTGGGGGTTCATGGACAACAGCTCCCTGGAAACGGTGGTACGGAGAACTCTGTGGAGCCCGGACGGGCGCCTGGCGGCTGCCGCCGCCGCACGCCCGACCGGTCAGTCACACGTCCGGGACGAGGCCTACTTCTCGTCCTGGTAGCACGGCTGGTTGCCGCTGAGCAGACGCAGCTTGAGGTCGGGCAGCGTGAAGGTACCCGCCGTCGTCGCCCACGCCTTCTGGCGCACGTTGGTGAGCGTGGCCTTCTTGGCGCGCTGCGAGAACAGGCCGCCGTCCGCCACCGTGCCGGGGACCGGCTTGGTGACGTGGCTGCCGTCGCCGACCGCGACACCGATGTCGAGCTGGTCGAACTTGGCGTCCGCGTCCAGCTCGGCGACGTCGAGGTAGATGTTCTCGGCGACGGCCGGCTTGCCCTTGTTGCCGGTGTGCAGCTGGAGGGTGATGGCGCCGAGGCCCGGCACCGGGGTGACCAGCGACTGGCACATGTTGGTGATCTCGGCGCGGCTGAAGCCGGAGATCGTCACCGGGTGCTTGCTGATGTCCTTGCTGCCGAGGGTCGCACCCTCCGCAACGCTGCCGTACTGGATCAGGTTGTCACCGACGAGCTGGTCGGCCGACACCTTGAAGTCCTGGCCGGAGACGCTGAACGAGGCCGCGAGGGCACCCTGCGCCAGACCCACACCGACCGCGGCCGTGGCCGCGATGGACGGCACCATGACGAGCGCGAAGCGCTTCCATCTGGTCCCGCCACGAACCTGAGAACTCATTTCGTTCCTCCTTCTCGGACGTACATCTCCGGTCCGAGCTGAGCCCGGCCTGGGATGGGAGAAGTGCTACGTCCTCGGGAAGGAGCGCAGGCGGCCGAGGCGCGGCGCAGCCGCGTCCGATACACCGGCGATCACCCCCGAGCGACAACCACTGGGCCACGCGTTCGCGCAACCTGGAGGACAGGCCCTGCCGGTGTGGCAGAGACCCCCCTGTCCACGGCCGGTGTGCGTGCCACCGGCCCACCCGGTGGGGACCCTCCACCGCGGCCGCCGCCTGATGAGCGGGGCTGCGGGAAGGACCGAGCGTCGCCGATGCTGGTCCATTCCAGGCCGGGGCACAAGGGGGGTCGTTACTCGCGGGTAACGGCTGGGTAACCGGGGTGCCGCCCTACGCCACACAGCGGCCACACAGGGTGTCACCCTGGGCCACGACAGAAGGGTCAAAGAAGGAACCAACCGGACAGAACACGGGGCTCCGTTTACTACGAGTAACAGCGGCCGCGATTACCAAGTTTTGGCAAAGTGCGGCCGCTGTTTATCTCCGTGTCAACAAATCGCCGGTCACCCGGCGGATCCCGCTCCAGCCGCAGCCGGGCCGGGCTCCAGAACGGGCGGCGCCCTAGAACAGCACGCGCGCCAGCGCCGTGCGGGCCGCGGTCACCCGGGGGTCGTCGGCGCCGATGACCTCGAACAGCTCCAGCAGCCGCACCCGTACGGAGTCCCGGTCGTCACCCGCCGTCACCCGCACGGTGTCCACCAGGCGGGAGAAGGCGTCCGCCACGTGGCCGCCGGCCAGGTCCAGGTCGGCCGCGGCCATCTGGGCGGCCGGGTCGCGCGGGTTCTCGGCGGCGGTGGTGCGCACCGCCTGCGGGTCCATGTGCTGCACCCGGGAGAGCAGCTCGGCCTGGGCCAGGCCCAGCTTGGCCTCGGTGTTGGCCGGGTCGTCCGCGAGCACGTTCTTGTACGCCTGCACGGCGCCGCCCAGGTCGCCCGCGTCCAGCGCGTCGACCGCCGCCTGCAGCAGCGCGTCGTACGGGCCGGCCGGCACGGGGGCCGGGGCCGCCGGGGCGCCCGTGGCGTCGGGGTCCACCTGGATGCCGAGGATGCCGAAGCGCTCCTCGGCGACCTGGACCAGCTGGGCCAGGGTCTCGCGGATCTGCTGCTCGGGGGCCGCGCCCTGGAACAGCGGCAGCACCTGGCCGGCGACCACGGCGAACACGGCCGGGATGCCCTGGATGCCGAACTGCTGCATCAGCATCTGGTTGGCGTCGACGTCGATCTTCGCCAGGAGGAGGCGGCCGTTGGCCTCGACGGTCAGCCGCTCCAGGAGCGGGCCGAGCTGCTTGCACGGCTCGCACCACTCGGCCCAGAAGTCCAGGACGACCGGGACCTCGTTGGACAGCTGGAGGACGTCGCTCTCGAAGCCGGCCTCGTCGACGTCGATGACGAGGGCGGACGGCGGGACCGCGCCGCCGGGCGCGCCTCCGCCGGTCTGGCGGGCCGCCTCCGCACGGGCCTGCTCGGCCTTCGCCTTGGCTTCGCCGGCCGCCTTCACCGCGGCGAGGTCGACGACGCCGCTCATGGACATGTTTCTGGGCTGCATGCGTACATCCTCCCCCGTGTGCGCGCGCCGACGAAAAGGATCCCGGAAGATCCCGTGCGAAACGTCGTTTCCGACGTTCGCCCCACTGGTGTGGCGCCGGGTCCCCACCTGGCGCCGGTAGCTCTTCGCGTGGTTGCCGCTCTTACGCTACGAGCCGTAGCGTAACTCCCCCGGGCGCCGGACGCCCCGTGATCTGAACCACACCTCCGGGGCCCCCGACGGTTCCGCTACTGGCGGGTATGGTCTCGGCCATGCGCAACCCCTGCCACCGCACCACCCCCTCGCCCGGCCGCACGGGCCGCCCCCGCAGCGCGGCTGCGGACGCGGCGATCCTCGCGGCGACGCGGGACGCACTGGTGGAGCTGGGCTGGTCGAAGCTGACGATGGGGGACGTCTCGGCCCGGGCCGGCGTCGCGAAGACCACCCTCTACCGGCGCTGGGCGGGCAAGAACGAGCTGGTCGTGGACGCGGTGGCGGAACTGTTCGACGCCCTGGAGCTGCCGGACCGGGGCTCGCTGGAGGCGGACATCGAGTACGTGGTCCTGCAGTTCGCGGAGCTGCTGCGGCGCCCGGAGGCCCGGACGGCCCTGATGGCGGTGGTCGCGGAGTCCACCCGGGACGAGGCGCTGCGGGACCGGATCCGGTCGGCGATCGTGGACCGGCAGAAACGTCTCGTCGTACTGGGTCGCGAACGGGCGCAGGCCCGCGGGGAACTCCCGTACGAGGAGGACCAGGTACTGGCGGGGCACACCACGGACCTGATCTTCGACGTGATCGCGGGCACGGTGGTGCACCGGGCGCTGGTGAGCTCCGAACCCGTGGACGAGGGGTGGGTTGCGGCCTTCACCATGCTGCTGATGCACGGCCTGACCGCCCGCGCCTGAGGCGGCGGACACGGCGGAGGGCCGGCCGCGCGGGTTCCCCGGGGGATCCGCGCGGCCGGCCCTCCGCCGTGCCGGGGGCCTAGAAGCCCGGGGGCTCGGTGTAGGTGCCCCACTCGTCGCGCAGGACGTTGCAGATCTCGCCCATCGTGGCCTCGGCCCGTACGGCGTCCAGCATGGCCGGGATCATGTTCGAGCCGTCGCGGGCGGCGTCGAGCATGGCCTTCAGGGCGGCCGTCACCTTGGTGTCGTCGCGGCGCTCCTTGCGGGCGGCGAGCACCCGCACCTGCTCGCGCTCCACCTCGTGGCTGACGCGGAGGATCTCCAGGTCGCCGGTGACGGAGCCGTGGTGGACGTTGACGCCGACGACGCGCTTGTCGCCCTTCTCCAGGGCGCGCTGGTACTGGAAGGCCGACTCGGCGATCTCGCCGGTGAACCAGCCGTCCTCGATGCCCCGCAGGATGCCCGAGGTGATGGGGCCGATCGGGTGCTGCCCGTCCGGGTGGGCGCGCAGGCCGCGCTCCTTGATCTGGTCGAAGATCTTCTCGGCGTCGGCCTCGATGCGGTCGGTGAGCTGCTCGACGTACCAGGAGCCGCCCAGCGGGTCGGCGACGTTGGCGACGCCGGTCTCCTCCATCAGCACCTGCTGCGTGCGCAGCGCGATCTCGGCGGCCTGCTCGCTGGGGAGGGCGAGGGTCTCGTCGAGGGCGTTGGTGTGCAGGGAGTTGGTGCCGCCGAGGACGGCCGCGAGGGCCTCGACGGCGGTGCGCACCACGTTGTTGTAGGGCTGCTGGGCCGTCAGGGAGACGCCGGCGGTCTGCGTGTGGAAGCGCAGCCACATCGACTTCTCGTTCTTCGCGCCGTACACCTCCTTCATCCAGCGGGCCCAGATCCGGCGGGCGGCGCGGAACTTGGCGATCTCCTCGAAGAAGTCGAGGTGGGCGTCGAAGAAGAAGGAGAGGCCGGGCGCGAAGTGGTCGACGTCCAGGCCGCGGGAAAGGCCGAGTTCCACGTAGCCGAAACCGTCGGCGAGGGTGTAGGCGAGCTCCTGCGCGGCCGTGGCCCCGGCCTCGCGGATGTGGTAGCCGGAGACGGACAGCGGCTTGTAGGCGGGGATGCCGTTCGCGCAGTACTCGATCAGGTCGCCGATGAGGCGCAGGTGGGGCTCGGGTTCGAAGAGCCACTCCTTCTGGGCGATGTACTCCTTGAAGATGTCCGTCTGGAGGGTGCCGTTGAGCACGGACGGGTCGACGCCCTGGCGCTCGGCGGCGACGAGGTACATGCAGAAGGCGGGGACGGCCGGGCCGGAGATCGTCATCGAGGTGGTCACGTCGCCGAGCGGGATGTCCTTGAAGAGGACCTCCATGTCGGCGGCGGAGTCGATGGCGACGCCGCAGTGCCCGACCTCGCCGAGGGCGCGCGGGTCGTCGGAGTCGCGGCCCATCAGGGTGGGCATGTCGAAGGCCACCGAGAGCCCGCCGCCGCCGGCGGCCAGGATCATCTTGTAGCGCTCGTTGGTCTGCTCGGCGTTGCCGAAGCCGGCGAACTGCCGGATGGTCCAGGTCCGGCCGCGGTAGCCGGTGGCGTGCAGGCCGCGGGTGTAGGGGTACTCCCCCGGCCAGCCGATGCGCTCGAAGCCCTCGTAGGCGTCTCCGGGCCGGGGGCCGTAGACGGGATCGACCTCATCGCCGGAGAGCGTGGTGAAGTCCGCGTCCCGCTTGCGGGCCTTGTCATAACGGGCCTGCCAGCGGCGGCGGCCCTCCTCGATGGCGTCAGCGTCCATACCTTCGAATTTACTAGGACGTCCTAGTAAATGTCGATGGCAAACCCCCGGGGAGTCTCCGCCGGGGGTGTGATTTCCAGCCTTGCTACAGGCCCGCGCGAGCGGGCCGCGACGCCGCTACGCGCCGACGGTCACCGGGGCGTCCTCGACCAGCGGCTCCACCTCGGCGCGCACGCCGCGCTCGACGAAGAAGGCCGCCAGCGGGATCGTGCCCGACGCCAGGACCCACAGCAGCTTGCCGAAGGGCCACTTGGCCTTGGAGCCGAGGTCGAAGGCGAAGACCAGGTAGATCATGAAGAGCACGCCGTGGACCTGGGAGACCGCGAGGGTCAGGTCGGCGCCGGTGTCGAAGCCGTACTTCGCCACCATGCAGGCACAGAGGATCAGGAGCATGACCGCGGTCACGTAGGCCATGACGCGGTAGCGGGTCAGCACGCTTCGTTTCATGCCGTCGAGCGTAACCGCCCGATTTGCTCGATCTTGACGCACCCCGGCCGTCAGCTCTCCTCGAAGTCGGCGGCGGCCACCCGCAGCGGCCTTAGCAGGGCGAAGATCTCCGCGCACTCCTCGGCGTCGTAGGCGCCGAGGCCGAAGTCGACCGCCATCAGGTCCTTGGTCGCCGCCTCGACGACCTCGCGGCCCTTCTCCGTAATCGAAGCGAGCGTGCCGCGCCCGTCCTGCGGGTTGGGCCGCTTGGCCACCAGCCCGGACCGCACGAGCCGGTCCACGGTGTTCGTCACCGAGGTCGGGTGGACCATCAGGCGCTCGCCGATCTTCGACATCGGCAGCTCCCCGGCCTGGGAGAACGTGAGCAGCACGAGCGCCTCGTACCGGGCGAAGGTCAGCCCGTACGGCTTGACCACCGCGTCGACCTCGCCGAGGAGGATCTGGTGCGCGCGCATGATCGAGGTGATCGCGGCCATGGACGGCACAGGTCCCCAGCGCTGGCGCCACAGTTCGTCGGCACGGGCGATGGGATCGAAGGGGAGGCTGAGCGGCTTCGGCATCCACCAGACCCTACCGGTCGGTCCATTTCCGGCGCCGCCCGTCTCATGCTTCGGCCCACCCCGCGGGGCCCCGGTGGCGCGCAGCTCCGCCAGCAGGACGAGGATCACCGGGGTACCGAGCACGGCCGCCCCGGCGACGACGGCGTGCGGCGGGAAGACCTCGGCGGCGGCTCCGGCCAGGGCCATGCCCACCCCCTGGAGGGTCATCACCCCGGTGCTCAGCAGGGTCATCGCCCGGCCGCGCAGTTCGTCGGGGACGGCGTCCACGTACATCCGGTCGACGCCCAGGGCGTGGGCGTGCGCCAGCCCGGCGAGGACCAGCGCCGCCGCGACGGCCACCGGGCCGGGGCGCAGCGCGTACAGGAGGAAGGGCAGCAGGCAGACGGCGGCCAGCGGGGTGGTGATCCGCGCGCGGGTGCGGGCGCTGAGGGCGGAACCGGCCCAGAGTTCACCCGCGATGGTGCCCACGGGAAGGGCGCACATCAGGATCCCGAGGGTGACGGTCCCGGCGCCGATGCCCTCGGCGTAGGGGGTGAGCAGGGCCTCCGGCACGACGGTGAAGGCGGACGGGATCCAGCACAGCAGGGTCAGGGCGCGCAGCCTGCGGTTGCCGAACACGGCGCGCAGCCCGCCGAGCGCGGAGTGCCGGGCGGCCCCGGCGCGGGCGGGCCGGGGCCGGGTGCCCAGGCGCAGCAGCAGGGCGGAGGCCAGGAACCCGGCGGCGGTGAGGGCGATGGCTCCGCGCGGGGAGACGACCGTCAGCAGCAGGCCGCCGAGGCCGAAGCCGGTGAGCTGGGCGCTCTGCGCGACCATCCGCAGCAGCGAACGGCCGAGGACGAAGGCCTCGCCGGAGCCGAGGATGTCGGCGAGGGAGGCGCTGCGGGCGCCCTGGAACAGCGGCGCGACGAAGGCCATGGCGCAGCGCAGGACGAGGATCCCCGCGACGGGCGTGCCCGGCCAGACCATGGCCGCCGCGCAGGCGGCGCAGATCAGGTCGCAGGCGGTGAGCACGCGCCGGGCGGGGTGGCGGTCGGCGATCCCGGCGAGCAGGGTGCCGCCGAAGGCGTAGGGGAGGAAGCCGAGGGCGAAGGTGAGCGCGCTCATCAGCGGGGAGCCGGTGGCTCGGTAGACGAGGACGGTGAGGGAGATCTCGGCGACGACGACGCCGAGGACGGACATCAGGTGCGCGGCGAAGACGGCGGGGAACTCGGGGACCCGGAACACCTCCCGGTACCCGGGGGCCGCGCCGCCGGAACCGGCCCGCGCGACAGGGCCCGGGGGTCCGGGGGCGGGGCCGTGCGGGGTGGTCCGGGGTACGGGGCCGGCGGGGGTTTCGGGGTCGGTGGGCATGGACGCAGCCTCCCGGGGCCGGGGCCGGCCGCGTAGTGATTCGCGTGGGGGCGAATGTTGGGGCAGAGTCCTCGCGGAAGGCGGCAACGTACCGCACCGCACGGAGGGAGGCGGCCGGCCATGGGACTGCTCCACCACTTCGGGCACGAGGACCTGCTGCGCTGCCGGTTCGCGCTGTCGCCCCTGTGGGAGACCCAGGAGGCGGTCCGCACCCTCAAGCGGCCCGACCGGCAGGGCTACCACCTGCCCTGGCTGCGCGGGATCCGCGCGGCGGCCGCCGGGCTGGACCTGCGGCCGCTGTGGCTGCTGATGCCCCGGCGCGGGCACAGCACGGACTTCGTCAGCCCGCCGCCGGCCGGACCCGGCGTCTCCTTCGCGGAGGAGCTGGCGCTGGTCCGCGCGGCGGACCCGGACGAGGCCCGCGAGGACATGCGCCGCTCCCTCGCCTGCACCCCGGGCGCGCTCG
This sequence comes from Streptomyces sp. NPDC001594, assembly GCF_042893675.1. NCBI lineage: Bacteria > Bacillati > Actinomycetota > Actinomycetes > Kitasatosporales > Streptomycetaceae > Streptomyces > Streptomyces sp. NPDC001594. Next base: position 10,746 of record NZ_JBIAVB010000015.1, read on the forward strand.
ACAGCGAGCTGGGCCGCCACCTGCTCGCGGACCCGGCCCGGTCCGTACGGGAGCTGGCCGACCTGCTGGAGCGGGCCTGGACGGCCCTGGTCGAGCCGCACTGGCCGCGGCTGCGGGCCCTGCTGGAGGCGGACGTCCTCTTCCATTCGCGCCGGCTCGCCGCCGGCGGGCTGGAGGCCCTGTTCGACGGGCTGCACCCGGACCTGTCCTGGGACTCCGCGTCCCTCACCCTGACCATCACCCGCCCCTCGCCCACCCACCACGAGCGCGTCCTGGGCGGCCAGGGCCTGCTGCTGATGCCGAGCGCCTTCGTCTGGCCGCAGATCGCGGGCGGCTTCGACCCGCCCTGGCAGCCGACCGTGGTGTACGCGGCCCGGGGCATCGGCGCCCTGTGGACCCCGGTGCGCCAGGACACCCCGGCCGCGCTGGCCCGGCTGCTGGGCCGGGCCCGGGCCGACGTGCTGTGCGCGCTGGAGGAGCCGGCGTCCACCACGGCGCTGGCCCACCGGCTGGGCCTGGCCCCCTCCACGGTCTCGGCCCACCTGCGGATCCTGACGGAGGCGGGCCTGCTGATCCCGTCCCGCCACGGCCACCAGGTCCACTACGAGCGCACCCCGCTGGCCATAGCCCTGTCCTCGGGCACCCCGTCCACCTGACGTCCCCGCCTCAGCCGCGCGTGCCCCGGCGGAGGCCGTGGCGGACGGCGCGGTGGCCCAGGGGGCCGAGGCCCTCCAGGACCGAGGCCAGGGCGGCCAGCTGTTCCAGGGCGTCCAGGGCGCGGCCGGCCCCGTCGGGGTCGACCCCCTCGTACAGCTCCATGCCGACGAAGGAGGCGGCCGTGGCGCGGGCCAGGCCCGCCGGGTCGGCGAAGCCGGCCAGCGGGGTCGCCGCGAGCAGCCGGGTGAGGACCGCCTCCAGTTCCGCGATCCACAGGCCGAGCCCGTCGGCGGTGGCGGCGGCGAGGGCCGGCGAGGACTGCGCGGCCGCCAGCAGCTGGCCGAGCACGGCGACGTAACCGCCGGCCCGTTCCTCGGCGTGCATCGCGCGGGCGAACTCCAGCAGTTCCGCCAGACTGCCCAGCGCGGCGAGCCGCTCGCGGTAGCGCGCCACCCGCTGCGCGGCCCCGTACCGGCAGGCCTCGCCGAGGAGTTCGTCGACGGAGCCGAAGTGGTAGAAGACCAGCCCCTGCGCGACCCCGGCGGTGGCGGCGATGTTCCGGGCGGAGGTCTTGGCGACGCCCTGCTCGACGAGGGTGCGCAGGGCCCCTTCGAGGAGCTTCTGCTTGGTGGCCGCGCTCATGCCCGGGCCTCTTCGCGGACGGGCCGCAGGCCGCCGCGGACCCCATGGGTGCGGACGTCCACGTACCGGGCGGTGAAGCTGCCCTCGTAGCCGAAGAGCGGCCCGACGTACCGGTTGGCCACCCGGACGCGGATCCGGAACCGGCCGGTGGTCTCGTCGAAGGACTCGCGCACCTCGGCGTCCCCGCCGATCGGGGCGGGCACCCGGACGTCCAGGCGGCCCTCGCGGAAGCGGTGCTCGCCGGAGCGGATGAGCAGGGAGCCGTCGGGCTCGGCGCTCATGTGCAGGTCGCTGGCGAGGTGCTGGTGGGTGCCCAGGTAGTCGAGGATGGAGCCGCGCTCGGGGCTGTGGATCATCGTGGCGTCGAACCGGCGCGGACCGCCCGGCAGCCGGAAGGTCCGGACGAAGGTGACGGTCTCGCGCCCGTACGAGTCGGCGTAGGGCATGTTCTCGATGACGAACGGGACGTCGCGCCCCTCGCGCGGCACCAGGATGTTGCGGGTCCCGCCGAGCCGCAGGAAGGGCTTCACGAAGCCGCGGCCGTGCCAGATCCGCTCCATGGTCCCGTGGCCGACGCAGCCCTGCCCGCTCTCCAGCCCGACCGAGAACCGGCGCTGGAGCTCGGGGTGCAGGCGGTCGAAGTCGGCGCCCATGTGGGCGCGGAAGATGGACGTCACGACGGCTCCAGGGTGGTCGGCGGGCGGGGGTTCGCCCCCCGGCGCCTCGTGTTGAGCGATCGCTCAAACGGGACCTTAGGCGGGTTTGAGCGATCGCTCAAGCGTGAGCCCGGTCACACTGGGTGCGCCCGGGTACGCCGCGACGGGCGGGGGGCGCCCTGTTTCCACCCGGACACCACGGGGTGAGCCAGGCTTGGCGGAGCGTAATACGCGTCATACACTTTGACTGTGGCCAAAACCAGGATCAGCATCAGCCTTGAGCAGGACCAGGCCGAGCGCATCAGGCGGCATGCCGAGCGAGCCGGCTTGGACGTCTCCGCCTACCTCGTACACGCCGCGACGCGGCAGATGGCGGAGACCGAAACCATAGAGGCGCAGTTCGCGGGCGTGGACGCCTTGATCGCTGCGGCTGAAGCCGAGGCTGCGGGCGCGTCGCAGGACGACACGGCTCTCGGGGCACTGACCGAGCAGGAGCGGCAGGAGGTCGAGGCGGCCCTCGATCTCGTCTACGGGGCAGATCGGCCCGGTGCGCGTTCCGGAAAGGCCGCGTGAGCGCGGGGAGGGTGCCCGTCTACGACACCGGGATGCTCATCGCTCTCGCCGATCGCAAGGCCAAGGCGGTTCACCTGCACGAAGCCCTGAAGGAGACCCCGCACCGGGCCCTTGTCCTCGGGCCGGTGCTGGCTCAAGTGTGGCGTCCCAACCCGGCGCTGGTACATGCGCTGGCCACGACGCTCAAGGACTGTTCCGTGCCACAGGCAAGGACTTCGGCCCCACCGATGCGCGAGACGAAGGCCGGCCGTCCGGAGTGCATCTCCTGCGCGATGGGCTTCGACCTCACGGACTGGCGCAGAATCGGTACCGCCCTCGGGGAGGCCGAACTGCCCCCGAAGAAGCGGCCGGACGCCGTTGACGCCTGCGTGGCCCTGGCCGCCGCCAAGCACGGCAGCGCGGTGATCTTCACCAGTGATCCGGAGGACATCACCGCGTATCTATCAGTGCTTCAGCCGCCCGATGTGCACGTCCATGCCGTGTGACACGTTCGCGCCGTGCGGGCGGGTCGGGCAGCGCCCGGGGCTCAGCCCCGGGCGAGGTGGCGTTCGACCGTTTCGACCTTCGAGGTGATCCCGTCGGTGACGCCGGGGCGGATGTCGGCCTTGAGGATGAAGGAGACCCGGGGGGCCCGCTCCTCCACCACGGCGACCGCGCGGCGGACCACGTCCATCACCTCGTCCCACTCGCCCTCCACGGTCGTGAACATCGCGTCCGTGCGGTTCGGCAGCCCCGACTCGCGCACCACGCGGACCGCGTCGGCGACGTACTCGCCGACCTCCTCACCCACCCCCAGCGGGGTCACCGAGAACGCGACGATCACGCCCGGGCCGCCTCACGCGCGCGGGCGGCGACGACGGAGTCGGCCTCGTCCCGCTTGAGCACCCGGTCGCCGTACAGGCCGCCGAAGGGCAGCAGGGCGAGCAGGAAGAAGAGGGCGACCTTCTTCAGCGGCCACTTGGCCTTGTTCCACACGTCCAGCAGGAAGACCGCGTAGATGACGAACAGGATTCCGTGCAGGATGCCCAGCGGCATCATCAGGTAGTCGATGTCCGAGATCCGGCTCAGCAGGGAGCCGAAGATCAGCAGGGCCGGGAACGACAGCGCCTCCGGGACGGAGATGAGGCGCAGCCGGTGCAGGGCGGAGGCGGTCTTGATGTCCACGTGGAACCTTCGGGGCCGGGGACCGGGGGTCCGTCCCAGTGTCTCAGCCGCTCCCGGGGATCTTCGGGCGGGGGGCCGGAAGCCCCAAGCCCGGCGAATGTGGCGTATATCGACCTCCGGACCCTGTTCGGTGCCGCCCGGTGCCGATACCGTCATCCCCGTGGCTCAGTTCCGACTCCAAGGCAGCAAGGTGCTGGCCGTCGAGCTGACCGGGGACGCCGTGAAAGCGAAGAACGGCTCCATGGTCGCGTACGACGGGCAGATGGCCTTCAAGAAGATGACGGGCGGCGGCGAAGGCCTCCGCGGGATGGTGACGCGCCGGCTCACCGGCGAGCAGATGACCGTGATGGAGGTACAGGGGCACGGCACCTGCTACTTCGCGGACCGCGCGAGCGAGATCAACCTGGTCGACCTGCGCGGGGAGAAGCTCTACGTCGAGTCCAGCAACCTGCTGTGCACCGACTCCTCCCTGCGCACCGGCACGACCTTCACCGGCCTGCGCGGCGCCAGTACGGGCAACGGGCTCTTCACGACGACCGTGGAGGGCTCCGGCCAGGCGGCGATCATGTCCGACGGCCCGGCGGTGGTGCTGCGCGTCAGCGCCCAGTACCCGCTCTCGGTGGACCCGGGCGCGTACATCGCCCACACCGGCAACCTCCAGCAGTCCTTCCAGTCGGGGATCAACTTCCGGACCCTGATCGGCGAGGGCTCGGGCGAGGCGTTCCAGATCCGCTTCGAGGGCGAGGGCCTGGTCTACGTGCAGCCCAGCGAGCGCAACACGATCGGGGGTGACATCTGATGCCGTTCCGCGAGATCAACTCGAAGATGGTCGAGGCCCAGGTGGTCCCCGGTCAGAAGATGTACAGCCAGCGCGGGGCGATGCTCGCCTACCGCGGCGAGGTCTCCTTCACCCCGAGCATCACCGGCGGCCAGGGCGGCGTCATGGGGATGATCGGGCGCCGGGTGGCGAACGAGCAGACCCCGCTGATGGAGGTGGAGGGCAGCGGCACGGTGATGTTCGGCCACGGCGGCCACCACATCCAGGTGATCAACCTCCAGGGCGACACCCTCTACGTGGAGGCGGACCGGCTGCTCGCCTTCGACGGCACCCTCCAGCAGGGCACGATGTTCATGGGCTCGCAGGGCGGCGTCATGGGCATGGTGCGCGGCCAGGTGACCGGGCAGGGCCTGTTCACCACCACCCTCAAGGGCCACGGCGCGGTCGCCGTGATGGCCCACGGCGGGGTCATCGAGCTCCCCATCACCCCGAACCGGCCGGTCCACGTCGACCCGCAGGCGTACGTGGCCCACCACGGGGACGTCAGGAACAAGCTCTCCACCGCCCTCGGCTGGCGCGACATGGTGGGGCGCGGCTCGGGCGAGGCGTTCCAGCTGGAACTGTCCGGCCAGGGCGCCGTCTACGTACAGGCCTCGGAGGAGAAGCTGTGAACTTCGGCCCCGTGAGCGGCGGGCCGGGCGGCCCGACGGTCTTCGACCCGTACACGCTGCCCTCCGACGACAACGTGAACAAGTACACCTTCTGCGTGGAGCTCAAGGGGAACCAGTGGTTCCTGCAGAAGGGCAAGATGATCTCGTACTACGGGCGCATCGAGTTCAACGGCATCGGCAACGGCCGCTTCGACCGGCTGCTGCGCACCAGCTTCCACTCGCCGCTGCACGCGAGCGACTGGGTGGTGGCGGAGGGCCAGGGCAAGATGCTGCTGGCCGACCGGGCCTTCGACGTGAACTCCTACGACCTGGACGAGGGGAACCTGACCATCCGGTCGGGGAACCTGCTGGCGTACCAGCCCTCGCTGGCGCTGAAGCAGTCGATCGTCCCGGGGTTCCTGACGCTGATCGGGACCGGGAAGTTCGTGGCGGCGTCCAACGGTCCGGTGGTCTTCATGGAGCCGCCGCTGCGGGTGGACCCGCAGGCGCTGGTGGGCTGGGCGGACTGCCCCTCCCCGTGCCACCACTACGACCACGGCTACATGTCCGGCGTGATGGGCGGGCTGCGCGCGCTCACGGGCATCGGCGGCGCCTCGGGCGAGGAGCACCAGTTCGAGTTCGTGGGGGCGGGCACGGTGCTGCTCCAGTCGAGCGAGATGCTGATGGCGGAGCAGTCGGTCGGCGCGGTGGGCGCCGGTGCGGAGGCCCAGGGCGTCCCCGGGGCCGGCCAGGGTCCGCTGGGGCAGCTGGGGGTGCCGCGGATGCCGGGGCAGCTCGGCGACCTCCAGCGGCGGCTGGGGCTGTGAGAGGACCCACACCTCCCCCGCCGGGCAGATCTTCCGATTTTTGTACGTAATTCAACTTCTTAGGTAGAGTTCATTCATGGAGACGATGGAGACCGAGACCGCCACACGCTGGCTCACCGATGCCGAACAGTGCGCCTGGCGCACCCACCTGGACGTCAGCAGACTGCTGATGCACCAGCTGGAAAAGGATCTCCAGCCCTTCGGACTCACCAACAACGACTACGAGATCCTGGTGAACCTCTCGGAGTCGGAGAACCACCGGATGCGCATGAGCGACCTGGCCACCGCCACCCTGCAGTCCAAGAGCCGGCTGTCCCACCAGATCACCCGCATGGAGACCGCGGGCCTGGTGCGCCGGGTCAACTGCGAGTCCGACCGGCGGGGGCTCTACGCCGTCCTCACCGACGAGGGCATGGAAACCATGCGCAAGGTCGCCCCGCACCACGTGGCGTCCGTCCGGGAGCACTTCATCGACCTGCTCCCCCCGGAGGCCCTCCAGGCCCTGCGCGCCTCGCTGACCCCCGTGGCGGAACACCTGCGGGGCACGCGCGGCAAGATCTGAACCCGGCGCTCAAGGCGCCGTACCCGGCGGTCGGCCGGAGAATGGGCGGTACAGCTCATCGCCGGCCGAACGCCGGGCAACCGCATGCGCTCCGGCCGGCCCAAGGAGGTCCAGCCATGAAGCGCACCCTGTATGTCTCCGCGGCCGTGTCCGTGGCACTGGTGGCGGGAGGCCCGGTGGCGGCCGCGGCAGCGGCATCCGCCGACGCGGCGAGAACCGTGCCCGCCGCCACCGCCGCCCGCGCCGACGTCGACGCCCAGGGGGCCGCGGCGGCGGCCCTGAAGCACTACCCGGGCTACGTCGAGTCCCTCGACCAGGACGGTTCGGTCTGGCACGTGAACGTGATCGGCAAGGACGGCAAGGGCCATGCCGAGCTGGAGGTGAACGCCGCGAGCGGAGCGGTCACCCAGCGCAACCAGGACCACGACCAGGACAGCGGCGAGTACAAGGCGCTGATCGCCGCCAAGGTCACCGCCGCCCAGGCCATGAAGGCGGCACTCGCCGCGCACCCGGGCCAGGTCCGTTCGCTCGACTGGGACGACGACGACAACGGCCGCACTCCGTACTGGCACGTCGAGATCAAGGCCACCGACGGCACCACCGCGAACGTCGACGTGAACGCCACGACGGCCCAGGTCACCCCGTCCCACTCGGACTCGGGCGACAACGACGAGAACGACAACGGCAACGACGGAAGCGACAGTTCCTGAGCGCCGCCGGCGGTCGGGGCGGGGCGAGCCCCCGCCCCGCCCCCGGGGCTCAGCCCTCGGTCAGGCTCTCCAGCAGCGCGTCGGCAGCCGCGTAGGGGTCCAGCTCGCCCCCGGCGACCCTGGCGGCCAGCGCCCCCAGGTGCGCGTCCCCGTGCAGGTCGGCCAGCCGGCTCCGCAGGGCGGTGATCGCGATGGTCTCCACCTCGCGCGCGGCCCGCGCGGCACGGCGCTCGGCGAGCACCCCCCGCTCGTCCATCCACGCCCGGTGCTTCTCCAGCTGCTCGACCAGCTCGTCGATGCCCTGGGACCGCGCCGCGACCGTCTTGACGATCGGCGGGCGCCAGTCGCCGGGGCCCCGGGACTCGCCCAGGCCCAGCATGTGGTTCAGCTCCCGGGCGGTCGCGTCCGCGCCGTCCCGGTCGGCCTTGTTCACCACGTACACGTCGCCGATCTCCAGGATGCCCGCCTTCGCGGCCTGGATCCCGTCGCCCATCCCGGGCGCCAGCAGCACCACCGAGGTGTCGGCCTGGGAGGCGATCTCCACCTCCGACTGCCCGACGCCGACCGTCTCGACCAGGATCACGTCGCAGCCGGCCGCGTCCAGCACCCGGATCGCCTGCGGCGCCGCCCAGGCGAGCCCGCCCAGGTGTCCCCGGGTGGCCATGGAGCGGATGTAGACCCCCGGGTCGGAGGCGTGGTCCGACATCCGGACCCGGTCGCCGAGCAGGGCCCCGCCCGAGAAGGGCGAGGACGGGTCCACCGCGAGCACGCCGACCCGCTTGCCGGCCTTGCGGTAGGCCGTGACCAGGGCCGAGGTCGAGGTCGACTTGCCGACCCCCGGGGAGCCGGTCAGCCCGACCACGTACGCGCCGCCCGTGAGCGGGGCCAGGGCGGCCATGACCTCGCGCAGGTGCGGGGACGCCCCCTCGACCAGCGAGATCAGCCGGGCCACCGCCCGCGGCCGGCCCTCCCGGGCCTGCGCCACCAGCGCGGGGACGTCCACCGTCGCCATCAGTGCAGCACCTACGCCTTCGGGACGCGGATCACGAGGGCGTCGCCCTGGCCGCCGCCACCGCACAGCGCGGCCGCGCCGACCCCGCCGCCCCGGCGCTTGAGCTCCAGCGCCAGGTGGAGCACCACACGGGCGCCGGACATGCCGATCGGGTGGCCCAGGGCAATGGCGCCACCGTTGACGTTCACCTTTTCCGGGGTCACGCCGAGGTCCTTCATTGACTGCACGGCGACCGCCGCGAAGGCCTCGTTGATCTCGATCAGGTCCAGGTCGGCGACCTCCAGGCCCTCCTTCTTGAGGGCGTGCAGGATCGCGTTCGAGGGCTGCGACTGGAGGGAGTTGTCCGGGCCGGCCACGTTGCCGTGGGCGCCGATCTCGGCGATCCAGTCCAGGCCCAGCTCCTCGGCCTTGGCCTTGCTCATCACGACCACGGCGGCGGCGCCGTCCGAGATCTGCGAGGAGGTGCCGGCGGTGATCGTGCCGTCCTTGGCGAAGGCCGGGCGCAGCTTGCCGAGCGACTCCACCGTCGTCTCCGGGCGGATGCCCTCGTCCGCGGCGAAGATCACCGGGTCGCCCTTGCGCTGCGGGATCTCGACCGGGGTGATCTCGGCCTCGAAGACGCCGTTCTTCTGCGCGGCCGCGGCCCGCTGGTGCGAGGCGGCGGCGAACTCGTCCTGCGGGGCGCGCTCGATGCCCAGACGGGTGTTGTGCTTCTCGGTGGACTCGCCCATCGCGATGTTCTCGAAGGCGTCGGTCAGGCCGTCGTAGGCCATCGCGTCCAGGATCTCGATCGCGCCGTACTTGTAGCCCTCGCGGGACTTCGGCAGCAGGTGCGGGGCGTTGGTCATCGACTCCTGGCCGCCGGCGACCACGATGTCGAACTCGCCCGCACGGATGAGCTGGTCGGCGAGGGCGATGGCGTCGAGGCCCGAGAGGCACACCTTGTTGATGGTGAGCGCGGGCACGTTCATGGGGATGCCGGCCTTGACGGCCGCCTGGCGGGCGGGGATCTGGCCCGCGCCGGCCTGGAGCACCTGGCCCATGATCACGTACTGGACCTGGTCGCCGGAGATCCCGGCCCGCTCCAGCGCGGACTTGATGGCGAAGCCGCCGAGGTCGGCGCCCGAGAAGGACTTCAGCGAGCCGAGCAGCCGCCCCATGGGCGTGCGGGCCCCGGCGACGATCACGGTGGTGTTGTTGTTCGTTCCGGACATGAGGGCGAATCCCCTTTCAGCGGGGAAGCTGAGGAGTGAACGAGGGTTTACCTGAATGTACTGAGCAGTACCCGCGCCGTCACCGGGCAGTCGGTGTGATCGCTGGCACGTTGCGTGACGACCCTCCTCGGCGGTGCACTGGACCCATGCTGACAAGAATCGACCACATCGGGATCGCCTGCTTCGACCTGGACAAGACCGTCGAGTTCTACCGTGCCACGTACGGCTTCGAGGTGTTCCACACCGAGGTCAACGAGGAACAGGGAGTCCGCGAGGCCATGCTGAAGATCAACGAGACCTCCGACGGAGGTGCCTCGTACCTCCAGCTCCTGGAGCCCACCCGCGAGGACTCCGCGGTGGGCAAGTGGCTCGCCAAGAACGGCGAGGGCGTCCACCACATCGCCTTCGGCACGGCGGACGTCGACGGCGACGCCGAGGCCATCCGCGGCAAGGGCGTCCGCGTCCTCTACGACGAGCCCCGCATCGGCTCCATGGGCTCCCGGATCACCTTCCTGCACCCCAAGGACTGCCACGGAGTCCTCACGGAACTGGTCACCGGCAACCCGGACCACTGATACCCCCATTCCCCGGCCGGTAGAGTGGCCATGGCTCGGCCGGGGTGCGGTCGGAGACGGGGCGGGGCCCGATACCCCTGCCCCGGTTTCTGACACCATTTCCCCGGGGGCGTCGTTCAGCGGGCGAGCGATGCTCAATTGAAGGTGAGCTTGCGACCAGGGGACGGACGGGACCGCGCTGTGCTCGGCTACGAAAGCCAGGAGAGCCATCAGGCTGAAGCCGACCATCTCACGCGCCTCGAAGCCGAGATGGAACGGCTGAGGAAGGAGCGCGGGAAGGCAGTCCAGCACGCCGAGGACCTGGGCTACCAGGTCGAGGTGCTGCGGGCCAAGCTGCACGAGGTGCGCCGCGCCCTCGCCTCCCGGCCCGCCTACGACGGCGCGGACATGGGATACCAGGCGGAGCAGCTGCTGCGCAACGCCCAGATCCAGGCCGACCAGATGCGCTCCGACGCCGAGCGCGAACTGCGCGACGCCCGGGCGCAGACCCAGCGCATCCTCCAGGAGCACGCCGAGCACCAGGCGCGCCTCCAGGCCGAGCTGCACGCCGAGGCCGTCAACCGCCGCCAGCGCCTGGACCAGGAGCTCAACGAGCGCCGCCAGACCGTCGAGGCGCACGTCAACGAGAACGTCGCCTGGGCCGAGCAGCTGCGCGCCCGGACCGAGGCCCAGGCCCGCCGGCTCATGGAGGAGTCCCGCGCCGAGGCCGAGCAGGCGCTGAACGCCGCCCGCGCCGAGGCCGCCCGGACCGCCGAGGAGGCCCGCCGCCGGCTCGCCGCCGACGCCGAGGCCGCCCGTGCCGAGGCCGAGGCCGCGCTGCTGCGCGCCCGCAAGGAGGCCGAGCGGCTGCTGGCCGCCGCCTCCGCGCAGGCCCAGGAGGCCACCGAGCACGCCGAGCGGCTGCGCACCACCACCACCGCCGAGGCCGAGCAGACCCGGCAGCAGACCATGGACCTCGGCCGGGTGGCCGAGGCGCGGGTGCAGGAGGCCGACGGGGCGCTGCGCGCGGCCCGGGCCGAGGCGGAGACCCTGCTCGCGGAGGCCAAGGAGAGCGCCGCCCGGCAGCTCGCCTCGGCGGAGTCCGTCAACGAGCAGCGCACCCGCACCGCCAAGGAGCAGGTGGCCCGGCTGGTCGGCGAGGCCACCAAGGAGGCCGAGGTCCTCAAGGCCGAGGCCGAGCACGCGCTGGCCGACGCCCGCGCGGAGGCGGAGCGGCTGCGCACCGAGGCCGGCGAGCAGGCCCGTACGGCCGCCGCCGAGGAGATGTCGGCGCAGCTGGCGAAGGCGGCCCGGACCGCCGAGGACGTGCTGAACAAGGCCTCGGAGGACGCCCGGGCGACCACCCGCGCCGCCTCCGAGGAGGCCGAGCGGATCCGCCGCGAGGCGGAGGCCGAGGCGGAGCGGCTGCGCGCCCAGGCGGCGGACGCGGCCGCGGAGCTCAAGGGCGCCGCGAAGGACGACACCGAGGAGTACCGGGCCCGTACGGTCGAACTCCAGGAGGAGGCGCGGCGGCTGCGCGGCGAGGCCGAGCAGCTGCGCGCGGAGGCCGTCGCCGAGGGCGAGCGGATCCGCGGCGAGGCCCGCCGTGAGGCGGTCGGGCAGATCGAGGAGGCGGCCAAGACCGCCGAGGAGCTGCTGGGCAAGGCCAAGGCGGACGCCGACGAGCTGCGTTCGGGTGCCACCGCCGAGAGCGAGCGGGTCCGCGCCGAGGCCGTGGAGCGGGCGACCACCCTGCGCCGGCAGGCCGAGGAGACCCTGGAGCGCACCCGCGCCGAGGCCGAGCGGCTGCGCGCCGAGGCCGAGGAGCACGCCCAGGCGGTCACCGCCGAGGCGGACGCGGCGGTGCGGGCACGGCGCGAGGAGACCGAGCAGGCCCTGGCGGCCAAGCGGGCGGAGGCCGACGCCGAGCTGGCCCGGCTCCAGACGGACGCCGAGGCGCGCCTGGCGTCGGCCGAGCAGACCCTGCGCGAGTCCCGGCTGGCGGCGGAGAACATCCGCAAGGAGACCACCGAGGAGAACGACCGGCTGCGCGCCGAGGCGGCGGAGCGGATCCGCACCCTCCAGGGACAGGCGGAGGCGGAGGCCGAGCAGCTGCGCGGTGAGGCCGCGCAGGACGCCGGCCGGGTCCGGGCGGAGGCCGAGCTGGTCTCCGTGCGGCTGCGCGCCGAGGCGGAGGCCGAGTCGGAGCGGGTGCGCACGGAGGCGCAGGAGACCGCGGACCGGCTGCGCGCCGAGGCGAAGGCGGCGGCCGAGCGGGTCGCCCAGGAGGCCGCGGAGGCGCTGGCCGCCGCCCAGGAGGAGGCCGCCCGGCGGCGCCGCGAGGCCGAGGAGACCCTGTCGGCGGCCCGGACGGACGCGGGCAACGAGCGGGCGCAGGCCCGTGAGCAGAGCGAGGAGCTGCTGGCGCAGGCCCGCAAGCGCTCGGAGGAGGCGCAGGCCGAGGCGGCCCGGCTGACCGAGGAGGCGGAGGCCCGCGCGGCGGAGCTGGTCGCGGCGGCCGAGGCCACCGCCCAGCAGGTGCGCGACTCCGTGGCCGGGCTGCACGAGCAGGCCGAGGAGGAGATCTCCGGGCTGCGCAGCGCGGCCGAGGTCGCGGCGGAGCGCACCCGTGCGGAGGCGGAACAGGAGGCGGACCGGGTCCGCGCCGACGCCCACGCCGAGCGGGACCGGGCCGGCGAGGACGCCGCCCGCATCCGCCACGAGGCCAAGGTCGAGACGGACGCGGCGAAGGCCCTGGCCGAGCGCACGGTCGGCGACGCCATCGCCGAGGCCGAGCAGCTGCGCGCCGACACCGCCGAGTACGCCCAGCGGGTCCGCACGGAGGCGACTGACGCCCTGGCGGCGTCCGAGCGCGACGCGGCGCGGACCCGGCAGGACGCCCGTGACGACGCCAACCGCATCCGGAACGAGGCGGCGGAGTCCCTGGAGGCCTCCCGCGCCGAGGGCGCCCGGATCACGGACGAGGCGACGGCGGAGGCGGCGCGGGTCACCGAGGAGACCCGTGCGGCCAACGAACTGACGGTCGCCGAGGCCGCCGCCGAGGCCGAGCGCCTCACGGCGGAGGCCGAGCAGGCGGCCGAGGCGACCCGCGCCGAGGCGGCGTCCGTCCTGGACGAGGCCCGCGCCGAGGGCAACCGCCTGCGCACCGAGGCCGCCGAACAGGCCGACCGCCTCATCACCGAGGCCGCCGCCGAGGCCGAGCGGCTCACGGAGGAGACCCGCGCGGCCAACGAGGCGACCGCGAGCGAGGCCCAGGCCGCGGCCGACGCCACCCGCGCCGAGGCCGACGCCGTCCTGGACGAGGCCCGCGCCGAGGGCAACCGCCTGCGCACCGAGGCCGCCGAACAGGCCGACCGGCTCATCACCGAGGCCGCCGCCGAGGCGGAGCGGCTCACGGAGGAGACCCGCGCGGCCAACGAGGCGACCGTGGGCGAGGCCCAGGCCGCCGCGGACGCCCTGCGCGCCGAGGCGGCGCAGACCCTGGACGAGGCCACCGCGAAGGCGGAACGGCTGACGGCGCAGGCCGCGGCGACGCTGGCCGCGGCCGAGCGGGATTCCGCCAGGATCCTGGTCGACTCCCGCGCGGAGGGCGACCGCCTCATCGAGGAGACCCGCGCGGCCAACGAACTGACGCTCGGCGAGGCCGCGGCGGAGGCGGACCGGCTGCGCGCCGAGGCGGCGCAGACGCTGGACGAGGCCCGCGCGGAGGGCGGCCGGATCATCGGCGAGGCCACCGCGGAGGCGGAGCGCGTCACGGCCGCGGCGAACGAGACCCTGGCGAGCGCCGAGCGGGAGGCGGAACAGACCCTCGACGAGGCGCGCGCGGAGGGCAACCGGCTGCGCACGGACGCCGCCGAGCAGGCGGACCGGCTCATCACGGAAGCCGTGTCGGAGTCGGAGAAGCTCACCGAGCAGACCCGCAAGGACAACGAGCGCACGGTCGGCGAGGCGGCCGCCGAGGCCGAGCGGCTGCGGGCGGAGGCGGCCGAGGCGCTGGCCTCGGCGCAGGAGCACGCGACGCGCACCCGCTCCGAGGCGGAGCGGGTCAAGGCGGAGGCCGCGACCGAGGCGGACCGTACCCGTACGGAGGCCCGCGAGGAGTCCGAGCGGGCGCTGGACGAAGCCCGCGAGGAGGCCAACAAGCGCCGCCGCGAGGCCGCGGAGCAGGTGGACCGGCTGATCACGGAGGCGGCGGCCGAGGCCGACAAGCTGACCTCCGACGCGGCCCGGCAGGCGCTGGCCGCCACGACGGCGGCCGAGGAGCAGGCCGACGCGATGGTGGACGCGGCGCGCAAGGAGGCCGCGCGGATCACCTCGGAGGCGACCGTCGAGGGCAACTCCCTGGTGGAGAAGGCCCGTACGGACGCCGACGAGCTGCTGGTCGGTGCGCGCACGGACGCCTCCGCCATAAGGGAGCGCGCGGAGGAGCTGCGTGCGCGCGTGGAGTCCGAGGTCGAGGAGCTGCACGAGCGGGCCCGCCGGGAGTCGGCGGAGCAGATGAAGTCGGCGGGCGAGCGCGTGGACAAGCTGGTCCGTGCGGCGACCGAGCAGAGCGCCGAGGCGGAGGCGAAGGCCAAGGAGCTGGTGTCGGACGCGAGCAGCGAGGCGAGCAAGGTCCGCATCGCCGCGGTGCGCAAGGCGGAGACGCTGCTCAAGGAGGCCGAGACGAAGAAGGCGGAGCTCTCCCGGCAGGCGGAGAAGGTGCTCGCGGAGGCCCAGGCCGAGGCGGAGCGGATCGTGGACGAGGGCCGTCGTGAGCTGGAGGTCCTGGTGCGCAGGCGCGAGGACATTCAGGCGGAGATCTCCCGTGTCCAGGACGTTCTTGAGGCGTTGGAATCATTCGAGGCACCTTCGGGTGGCGGAAAGCCCGCATTGGGCGGCCAGGGCGCGGGGGGCGTGAAGGCCGGCGCATCAGCAGGGTCCACTCGTTCGGGTGGCAAGGCGTCGGAGGGGTAGTCAGAACGCAGGATGTGTGCTTCTGAGGGAGGTTCAGTCGAAGGAGTGACAATCATTCCGTCGCCTTGCCACTCAAAAGGGGTGTCATTGTCCAGGGCAAACGCGGATTGACTCGATGACACGCCGCCCGGGCGCCTAGGATTCCCCTCAACACCTCACGTAGCACCTCATCGGTCTCATTCGACAGGAACCCCATGAGCGACACTTCCTCCCCCTTCGGCTTCGAGCTCGTGCGGCGTGGTTACGACCGCGGTCAGGTGGACGACCGCATTACCAAGCTGGTCTCCGACCGCGACAGCGCCCTAGGACGTATCAACTCTCTGGAAAAGCGGATCGAGGAGCTGCACCTCGAAACGCAGAACGCCCAGGCCCAGGTGAGCGACGCGGAGCCGTCGTACGCCGGCCTCGGCGCCCGGGTCGAGAAGATCCTGCGGCTGGCCGAGGAGGAGGCGAAGGACCTGCGCGAGGAGGCCCGTCGCGCGGCCGAGCAGCACCGTGAGCTGGCCGAGTCCGCCGCGCAGCAGGTGCGCAACGACGCCGAGTCGTTCGCGGCGGACCGGAAGTCGAAGGCGGAGGACGAGGGCGTCCGCATCGTCGAGAAGGCGAAGGGGGACGCCGCCACCCTGCGCGCCGAGGCCCAGAAGGACGCCGCCTCCAAGCGCGAGGAGGCCGACGCCCTCTTCGAGGAGACCCGCGCCAAGGCCGCCCAGGCCGCCGCGGACTTCGAGACCAACCTGGCCAAGCGCCGCGAGCAGTCCGAGCGCGACCTGGCCTCGCGCCAGCAGAAGGCCGAGAAGCGCCTCGCGGAGATCGAGCACCGGGCCGAGCAGCTGCGCCTGGAGGCCGAGAAGCTCCGCACGGACGCCGAGCGCCGGGCCCGCCAGACGGTGGAGACCGCGCAGCGCCAGGCCGAGGACATCGTCGCCGACGCCAACGCCAAGGCCGACCGCATCCGCAGCGAGTCCGAGCGCGAGCTGGCGGCGCTCACCAACCGCCGCGACTCCATCAACGCCCAGCTGACCAACGTCCGCGAGATGCTGGCGACGCTGACCGGCGCGGCCGTGGCCGCCGCCGGCTCCCCGATCGACGACGAGCCGGTCACCCGCGGTGTCCCGGCGCAGCAGAGCCGCTGACAACTCCCGTACGTCCGCGTGCGGATACACCCCCGTACGCACGCGGAGCCACCTACAGGTAGTCGAAGTCGGGCATCCAGGGCCGTACATCACCATTCGCGTGGCGTACGGCCCTCCGGCGTTCTAGCGTGGCTCCATGATCGAGCTAGAGGGCCTCACGAAGCGATTCGGCGCGAAGACCGCCGTCGACCACCTCAGCTTCCAGGTCAGACCCGGGGCCGTGACCGGCTTCCTCGGCCCGAACGGGGCGGGGAAGTCGACGACCATGCGCATGATGCTGGACCTCGACCATCCGACCAGCGGCACGGTCCGCATCGACGGCAGGCACTACCGGGACCTCAAGGAGCCGCTCAAGCACATCGGAGCGCTGCTGGACGCCAAGGCCATGCACGGCGGGCGCAGCGCCTACAACAACCTGCTCTGCCTCGCCGAGTCCAACCGGATCCCCAAGGGCCGGGTGGACGAGGTGCTGGACCTGGTCGGGCTGACGCCGGTGGCGCGGAAGAAGTCGAAAGGATTTTCGCTCGGAATGGGCCAACGGCTGGGAATCGCCGCCGCCCTGCTGGGCGATCCGGAGATCCTCATGTTCGACGAACCCGTCAATGGTCTGGACCCGGAGGGAATTCTCTGGATCCGCAATCTTATGAAGGGGCTGGCGTCGGAGGGAAGGACGATCTTCGTCTCCTCCCACCTGATGAGCGAAATGGCGCTGACCGCAGACCATTTGGTGGTCATCGGACAGGGAAAGCTCCTCGCCGACTTGTCGATGGCGGATTTCATCCACCGGAACTCCCGCAGTTACGTGCGCGTACGCTCGCCGCAACAGGAGCGGCTCAAGGACGTCCTGCACGAGGCGGGTATCGACGCCATCAGCGTCCCGGCGACCGGGACCCTGGAAATCGACGGCGTCCCGAGCGAGCGGCTCGGCGAACTCGCCGCCCAGCACCAGATCGTGCTGCACGAACTCAGCCCCCAACGGGCTTCACTGGAGGAAGCGTTCATGCGCATGACGGCGGATTCCGTCGAGTACCAGGCCCACGCGCCCCGAGAGGCGGGTGTGTGACCGTGGCAGCCTTCCCCGCCGTCCTCCGCTCCGAGTGGACCAAGATCCGCACCGTGGCCTCGACCACCTGGACCCTGGCCTCCGCGCTCCTGGTCACCGTCGGCATCGGCGCCGGCCTGTGCGCCGTGGTGAACGCGACGTTCGACAACATGCCGAAGGCGGAGCAGGTCACCTTCGACGCCACGCGGATGAGCTTCTCCGGCATGATCCTCGGCCAGCTGGCGATGCTGGTCTTCGGGGCCATGGTGGTGGGCGGCGAATACGGCACGGGCATGATCCGCACCTCCCTCGCCGCCGTGCCCGGCCGGGGCGGCCTGCTGCTGGCGAAGGTCCTCGTGGCCACCGCCCTGGGCCTGGTGGTCGGTCTGGCCACCGGCTTCCTGTCGTTCTTCCTCGGACAGGCCCTGCTCGGCGCGCACAGCACCGGGCTGGACGGCGAGAACGTACTGCGCGCGGTGCTCGGCGTCGGCCTGTACATGGCCCTGCTGACCGCCTTCGCCATCGGGGCCTCGACGGTCCTGCGGAACTCGGCCGCGTCGAACGCGCTGCTGATCGGCTTCTTCCTGATCCTGCCCATCGTCCTCAGCCTGGTCGACGCCACCCGCAAGATCGCCGCCTACCTCCCCGGCCAGGCCGGTTCCGCGATCATGCAGACCGTCCCGGCCGCCGCGGGCTCCGACGCGCCCTACGGCCCGTGGGGCGGCCTCGGGATCATGGTGCTGTGGGTGCTCGCCGCGGTGCTCGGCGGCTACCTCGTCCTGAGGAAGCGGGACGCCTGACGCCGGCGGGTCCGTCCGTCTCAGGGAGGACGCCGCGCGTACTACGGGAAAACCCCGGGCCGGATCTCAGGGAGAGCTCAGGGATCCGGCCCCGGCGGGAACCGGCCGGGGCTCGATATCCTCTTAGGGCATAGCCGGGCGAGAGCCGTCCGGGGCCGACAAGGGGCAGCACGATGATCGAGGCAGTCGGCCTGACGAAGCGATTCGGCACCAAGACGGCCGTCGACCAGCTGTCCTTCCAGGTCAGGCCCGGCCATGTGACCGGCTTCCTCGGGCCCAACGGCTCCGGCAAGTCGACCACCATGCGCATGATCCTCGGCCTCGACCGGCCCACCTCCGGTCAGGTCACGATCAACGGCCTCCCCTTCCGGGAGCTGCCGAACGCCCAGCGGCACGTCGGCGCCCTGCTCGACGCCAAAGCCGTGCACGGCGGCCGCCGGGCCCGCACCCACCTGCTGGCCATCGCCCAGCTCTCCGGGATCCCCGAGAAGCGGGTGGACGAGGTCCTCGGCGTGGTCGGCCTCCAGGCCGCGGCCCGCCAGCGCACCAAGGGCTTCTCGCTCGGAATGGGCCAGCGGCTCGGCATCGCCGCCGCCCTCCTCGGCGACCCGCAGGTGCTCCTCTTCGACGAGCCCGTCAACGGCCTCGACCCCGAGGGCATCCTCTGGGTCCGCAACCTGATGCGCCGGCTCGCCGCCGAGGGCCGGACCGTCTTCGTCTCCTCGCACCTGATGAGCGAGATGGCCCTGACCGCCGACCACCTGATCGTGATCGGCCGGGGCCGGCTGCTGGCCGACATGAGCACCCAGGAGTTCATCACCCACAACTCGGCCGGATTCGCGCGGGTCCGCGTCGCCGACGGGGACCCCGCGGGCCGCGGGACGCTGGCGACCGCCCTGACCGCGGCGGGCGGCCGGGTGCTCCAGGAGTCCGACGGCGCGCTGCGCGTCACCGGGCTGGAGCTCCCGCGGATCAGCGACCTCGCGCACGGCGCCGGCGTACGGCTGTGGGAGCTGTCCCCGCACCGGGCCTCGCTGGAAGAGGCCTACATGCGGATGACGCAGGCCTCCGTCGAGTACACCTCCAGCGAGGACCCCCGTGCCGAACTGTGGGAGCCGGAACCGCTGACCGTCCCCGCATGGGAGGACGGGCCCGCCCCGGAAGTCGCTCCCGAGACCGCGGCGGCCTTCTTCGTTCCCCCGCCCCCCGGATCCGAGCGGCGGCCGTTCCTGATGCCGGACAGCGCCGCCGACCTCGCCCCCTCCCCCCAGCACACCCCCGAGGACCCCCGATGACCACCACCCCCGCCGGGAAGCCGACGGCGAGCGCGACCGCGCCCGACGGGTCCGGGTCGGGCGGGTCCGATGCCTACCGTTCGCCGCTGCCCACCCCGCGCCCGCACCTGGGGCACGCGCTGGCCTCGGAGTGGACCAAGCTGACCTCCGTGCGCTCCACCCTGTGGACGCTCGGCTCCCTGGTGGTCCTGGTCGTCGGCGTCGGCATGCTCGCCGTGGTGCAGACCGCCTCCCGGGACTACGCGAACCTGCCCTACCCGGCGCCCGCCCTCTTCGGGCTGATGGTCGGGCAGATCGCCGTGATCGTGCTCGGGGTGCTGACGATCTCCTCCGAGTTCGGCACGGGCCTGATCCGCACCACCCTCACCGCCGCCCCCGACCGGCTGCGGGTGCTCACCGCCAAGTACCTGGTCTTCGGCACCGTCGCCTTCGCCACCATCAGCTGCTCGGTGGGGTTCGTGGGGCTGTGGGCGGCCGTCCTGCACAGCGGGCCCGCCGCCGGGCCGCACGGCCTCGCCGAGTGGGCGGGGGCGCTGGCCGGCTGCTTCTACGTGACCCTGCTGGGCCTGCTCGCCCTGGCCGTCGGGGCGCTCGTGCGGCATTCGGCGGGCGCCATCGCGGTCATGCTCGGCGTGGTCACCATGCCCCCGGTGCTCGGGTCGATACTGACGGTCTGGCCGGTGACCAGCGGGCTGGGGCTGCTCGTGCTCCGCTACAACGCGCCCGTCGGGCTGTTCCAGCTGTTCGGGGTGCAGGACAGCGGGGTGGGCGGCGCGACCATGCCCAGCGACCTGGCCCAGTTCACGCTGATCCTGCTGGTGACGGCCGGGGCGATCGCCGCCTCCTACGCCGTCGTCGGCCGCCGGGACGTCTGAGCGCGGGGGCCGCGCGGATCAGTACCGCGGTGCGTTGCGGGACCGCTGCACCTTCGAGGTGCGGCGGTCCTTCGCGTTCCAGCAGGCCTTGTGCCAGTGCCGGCGGTCGTCCACGCCGCCGTACTCGGGCCAGGCCACCACGTGCGGGGTGCCCGAGGGGATCTCCTGGTCGCAGCCCGGGCAGCGGTAGCGCTTGCCCGCCGCACTGGCGCCCGCCACCTGCCGGACCTTCCACTCCTCGCCCAGGTACTCCTCGGTGCGCTCCAGTCCGTACCGGTCGTATCCGGAGGCGGGCCGTTCGTCCGGGGTCTCGCCGCCCCTGGGGCGGTTGTGGCGCGGTGACACGTATACCTCACGAAGGGGCGTCGGTCGGTGACTTTCTCCCAGACTACGCGCAGCGAGGCGGGGTACCCGCAGGGTGTCCGGGTGAGGCCCCCCGCCGAACGGAACTGGCCCGACTATCTCAATAACTTTCCTGTCAGGCCGTGCCTTTGGCACGTGTCAGACGTTGTTGCCAGGAGACGTCGACGCCGTCGACGAGCAACGAGCCGGTCCACCTGGGGAGGCCGCGCCAGCCGCGAGGAGGCCAAGGGCGATGCGCGTAGGAGCGTTTGTACTGGCGGCCCAGTTCCCGGGCCAGGGGCAGGGGGAGGCGCTGCACCGGGCGGTGCGGACCGCCGAGGTGGCCGAGGAGGCCGGGCTCGACTCGGTCTGGCTGGCCGAGCACCACTTCATCCCGTACGGGGTCTGCCCGTCGGCGGTGACGCTGGCGGCCCTGCTGCTGGGGCGGACCCGGCGGCTGCGGGTGGGGACGGCGGTGAGCGTGCTGCCGAACACGCATCCGGTGGCCCTCGGGGAGCAGGCGGCCCTGCTGCACGTCACCTCCGGCGGCCGGTTCACCCTCGGGGTGGGCAGGGGCGGGCCGTGGGTGGACCTGGAGGTGTTCGGGGGCGGGCTGGACGCGTACGAGAACGGCTTCCCCGAGGACCTCGACCTGCTGCGGCGCTGGCTGGCCGAGCCCCGGGTGGGGGCGGCCGGCGGGCGGCACGGCTTCCGCGAGGTGGCCGTCGTACCGCGCCCGGACGAGGCCCTGGACGGGGACGGGACGGGGCCGGAAGTGATCGTCGCCTGCACCTCCCCGGCGTCGGTGCGCCTGGCCGCGCGGCGCGGGCTGCCGATGCTGCTGGGCATGCACTGCGGGGACGAGGACAAGGCGGGGATGGTCGCGCTGTGGCGCGAGACCGCCCTGGCGGCGGGGCACGCGCCGGAGGCCGTACGGGCGGCCGGGCACGTGTCGGCGGGGGTGTGCCAGCTGGCGGACCGGACGGCGGACGCCCGCGAGACCCTGCTCAAGGCGATGCCGGGCTGGCTGCGGCAGGGCCTCGACGCGTACGAGACGGTGGACGGCCGGCCGCGTGCGATGCGCGACCCGCACGCCTATACGGAGCTGCTGTGCGACCTGCACCCCGTCGGCACGCCGGAGCTGGCGGCGGACCGGCTGGCGGCCACCTCGGAGCTCACGGGCATCACGCGTTTCGCACTGCTGACGGAGGGCTCCGGCGACCTCGCCGCGACGGAGGAGAACGTCCGGCGTCTCGGCACGGAGGTCCTGCCGGCCCTGACCTGACGTGCCCTGACATGCCCTGCTCTGGCCTGGGCTGCCGCTCCGGCCTCAGTCGCACCTCCCGCGACACGGAGCGGCAGCGAGTACCGGTACCGCTAGCAGTCGCGCAGTTCGGGCGACTGGTTGAGCAGCTGGCCGCGGATCGAGGTGAACTTTGCCAGCCGGTCGTCCACCGAGGGGTCCAGTGGGAACACCGCGACGCGGTGGCAGTTCTGGAAGGCCAGGCGCACCCCGAAGTGCCGCTGCAGCGCACCCCGTATCGCGTCACTCGCGAGCGCGCGCAGCAGCTGGCCGCGCGCCTGCTCGTCCGGCGGCGGCGTCTGGTTGTCGGCGAACTGTCCGCCCTCAACCTCCAGCTGGGCCGTCAACGAGCTGATCATCTCCCATGCGTAAGGCAGGGAGGTCCGGACGCAGTCGACGAAGGCGGCTTCGTCGACCTCGCCTCGCTCGGCCTGTTCGAGTAGGGCCGGTGAGACGTCGAGCGACATGGGTTCTCCTCTCGTGACCCCGGCGTTTGGGTTGCCGAAGTCCTACGGGCAGGGAAGGAGGCCGCGACGCAGTGTGCACGCTCGGCAACCTCCTGCTCACCACGGTAGGCGCCCACCGGGTGGCGCACCAGGAGAATGCGCATACAACGCGCCATCGGCGAACGGGGCTTTCAGGGGCGAATCGCGTGAAGGCCCGTCGGTCGAGTAGCGTTGCCGACCATGCGTCTCGTCATTGCCCGCTGCTCCGTCGACTACGCGGGCCGGCTCACCGCCCATCTGCCCTCGGCACCCCGTCTGATCCTCGTGAAGGCCGACGGCAGTGTCTCGATCCACGCGGACGACCGGGCGTACAAACCGCTCAACTGGATGTCGCCTCCGTGCACCCTCAAGGAGGGGAGCGGGGACGAGGCGAACGTCTGGACCGTCGTCAACAAGGCGGGCGAGAAGCTCATCATCACCATGGAGGAGGTCCTCCACGACTCCTCCCACGAGCTGGGCACGGACCCGGGCCTCATCAAGGACGGCGTCGAGGCGCACCTCCAGGAGCTGCTGGCGGACCGCATCGAGACGCTGGGCGACGGCTACACGCTGATCCGGCGCGAGTACATGACGGCGATCGGCCCCGTGGACATCCTGTGCCGGGACGCGTCGGGCGCGACGGTGGCGGTGGAGATCAAGCGGCGCGGCGAGATCGACGGCGTCGAGCAGCTGACCCGCTACCTGGAGCTGCTGAACCGCGACCCGCACCTGGCCCCTGTCCGGGGTGTGTTCGCGGCCCAGGAGATCAAGCCGCAGGCGCGGGTTCTGGCCAATGACCGGGGCATGGACTGCGTGGTCCTGGACTACAACGCCCTGCGCGGCATCGAGGACGACAAGCTGCGCCTGTTCTGACGCACGCGTCCCCTCTCTCAACGCCGGCGGCGCTGGACCCCCTCCAGCCCCACCGGCGTTCCCGCGTCCAGGCCCCCGCGGGGGTGCGCGACAGGGCCCCTTCGGGGCGGTAGCGGGGGGAGTCCGAAGCGCGGGGGGCGCAGCCCAAGGGGCGCGGGGCACAGCCCCCGAGGGGGTCCGGGGCGCAGCCCCAAGGGGTCCGGGGTGGAGCCCCAAGGGGTCCGGGGTGGAGCCCCAAGGGGCCCGGGGCGCAGCCCCAAGGGGCCCGGGGCGCAGCCCCAAGGGGTCCGGGGCGCAGCCCCAAGGGGTCCGGGGTGGAGCCCCGGGGAACGGAGGAAGGGCGGGGAGGGGCTGGCGCCGCAGGCCCCACCCCGCCCGGCAGGCGTCAGGTCGTGGCCGACGGGGACTGCGGCCCCGGCGCGGGCGGCGTCGAACCGGCCGACGTGTGCGAATCCGGCTGGGAGAGGGAAGGGCTCGGGTCCGCCGAAGGACTGACGGGCGCGGACGGACTCGGCACCGACCGGCTCGGCGACGGCTCGGGCGCGGGCGAGGACGCGGGCGGCGGCTCAGACGAAGGGGTACCGCTCGGCGTCGGGGCGGCGGAGGGGCCGGCCCCGCTGCGACCCGGCTGCGGGCTGCCGGACCGCCCGGGGGTGGCCGGCGGGGCCGGGTCGGTCGCCGGGTCGCCGCCGCCGGTACCGGGCACCTGCGGGACGCGCGGGGACACCTGCGCCGAGGGGCTCGACGACACCGAGGGGGCCTCGGGGGCCTGCGTGCCGTCCGAGGCCAGCGCGAGGCCGATGACCGTGCCGAGCGCCGCGACCGTGAGCACCCCGGCCGCCCCGAGCAGCGCCGTGCGGCGCCGCCGGGCCGAACCGGGCGGGGCCGGGCGCGGGCCGGTGAGGCGCGGGGGCGCCGGCCGGGCGGGCGCGGGCGGCGGGAACGCGTTGCCGAAGACCGCCGAGAGGTTCTTGGGGGTCTCCGGGGGCGGCAGCTGGGCCCGCCGGATCACCGGGTTGACCTGGGTGACGGCCTCGGACCCCGTGGCGGTGGGCGCGGCCGCCGGAGACTTGGCCAGGGACGCGGTGGGCCCGGTCACGGGAGCCGTCGCCGCCTTCTTCGCCCCGGCGGCGGACGGAGACGCCGAGGCGGCACCGGCCCGGCCGACGGACGGGAACGGCGAGCCCGCGCTCGCCCCGGCGGCGGGCAGGGGCTTCACGGGGGTGTCCGTCCCCCCGACTGCCGGGAACGGCGCACGACCACCCTCACCGGCCGCCGCCGAAGACGCCGCGGGACCACTCGCCCCGCCGACGGGCGGGAACGGCGAGCGCGCGCCCGCCCCGGCGCCCGGTAGGGGCGTCGTGGCCTGCGTCGAGCGAGCCTTCGCACCGGCGGCCGGCAGCGGCGTCGCAGGGGTGTCCGTCCCCCCGACTGCCGGGAACGGCGCACGGGCATCCGCACCGGCCGCCGCCGAAGACGCCGCGGGACCACTCGCCCCGCCGACGGGCGGAAACGGCCTGCGGGCCTTCGCACCGGCGGCCGGGAGGGGCGTCGTGGGATCGGACGCCCCGGCGGCGGGCGGGAGCGGCCAGCCCGCGTCCGTTCCGGCGGCCGGGAGGCGCGTCGTGGGATCGGACGCCCCCGCGACCGGCGGGAAGGGCGCGCGAGCCGACCCGGCCGCCGGGAGGGGCGTCGTGGGGTCGGAGGGCCCGGCGGCGGGGCGGGGGGTCGGGGGGGCCTCCAGGCGCAGGGGTGGGGAGGCGGCCGGGCCGAGGGCCTCGCGGTCGGTGACCAGGGCCAGCGCACGCCGCCCGGCGACGGTCCCCCGCTTGTCCGCGAGCGCGCCGCGCAGCCCGATCGAGGCCTCCAGCTCGGCCCGTGCCCGGTCCAGGCGCCCCTCGCACAGGGCGAGGACGCCCAGCTCGTGGTGGAAGTACGCCTGTTCGGCGACCTCCCCCGCCTTCCGCGCGGCCTCCGCCCCCGCCCGCAGCACCCGCTCCCAGGCGTCCCAGTGCAGCGAGGCCTCGAAAGCCGGGGCGGCCGTGCGGGCCAGGAGGACGGCGGCCACCACATCGGCCCCGGCCAACGCCGCGAGCACCGCGTCGGCCTCGGCCGCGACCCGCTCCGGGGTGACCGAGGAGTGCCCGGTCCACCAGGCGTAGTGCCGTGCGGCGGTGCGCGCCTCCTCGGCGCCGGCGCCCCCGTACCCGGCCTCCTCCAGCTGCCGCGCGACCCCCTCGGCGAGCCGGTAGCGCGGTCCGACCGGGGTGATCAGCCCGCAGGCCAGCAGCTCGGCCACGGCCGTGTCGGCGTGGGTGTCACCGACCAGCGCGGGCAGGTGCGCGGGGTGCGGGAGTTCCCCGCCCAGCGCGCAGGCTATCCGCAGCGCGGCGCGGGCCGACTCGCTCACGCGGGAGGCCAGCAGCGCGGCGGGGGCGGCCGCCTGGGCCAGGGTGGGCAGCGGCACGGGGGCCGGGTCGCGCGGGCGCTCCTCGAAGACGCCGGGCTCCTCGTCGTCGTCCTCGTCCCCGGCGGCGGCGGTCCCGTTCAGCTCGTCGCGCTGGCGCAGCAGCGCGGCCGCCTGGACGAAGCTCAGCGGCAGCCCCTCGGAGGCGAACCGCAGGTCCCCGGCCCAGGCCGTCTCCGCCTCGGTGAGGGGGCGCCCGGTGAGCTCCTCCAGCAGCTGCGTGCCGCCGGCGCGGCCGAGGCCGCCGAGGAACACCTCGTCCAGGTGGGACTCGTCCGAGGGCGCCTTGGCGTCGGGGGTGGCGGCGAGCAGGTAGGCGCACTCGGGGGTGGCGCGCAGCAGCTCGTCCAGTGCGGGGCCGCCCAGCTCCAGGTCGTCCAGGAGGACGATGGCGCCGATCTCCCGGACCCGGGCGAGCAGGGCCGTACGGTCGGGGCGCCGGCCGGCGGTGTCGTACACGGTGGCGTAGAGGGCGTGCAGCAGCTCGGCCGGCTGCTGCTGGCCGTACCCGCTGAGCCGGACCACGCCGTCGGGCGCGAGGTCGGCGCAGGCCCGGGCGACGGCGCCGAGCAGCGAGGTGCGGCCGGACCCGGCGGGACCGGTCAGGCGGACCGAGCGGCCGCGCTGCAGCAGCCGTACGAGCCGCTCCTGCTCCTCGGCCCGCTCGAGCAGCGGCCGGTCGGGAACGGGCGGCCCGGGCAGGACGGGGGGCCGCGCGGCGCTGTCGCGGGCGGCGCGCGAGGCGGCGTCACGCTTGGCGGGACGGCGGTCGGGGTCCGGGCCGGTGCCGGGCCGGTGGGGTTCGATCTCGCTGCCGTCGAGGGGGTTGACGGTGAGGGTGAACTCCCCGGCTGTCAGCGTCACGACCCTCGCGGGCCCGACGGGCAGCGGCGCCACCCCCGCCCCACCGACCGGCGTCACGACGCCCGGGGCCGCGGATCCGCCGCCCGCCGGAGCGCTCGCGGCGGCCGTACCAGCGCCGGCCGTTCCGCCGGGTCCGCCGACCGGACCACGGCTGACCGGCGTCACGGCGTCCGGGGTCGGGGCCGCGGATCCTCCGCCGGGCGAGGCCCCGGCAGCCGTACCGGCGGCCGCACGGGCAGGGGCTGCGGCCGGGCCACCTGCGACGGGGGCACCGGCTCCGCGGGCGCCGGGGGCGGCCCCACCGGCAACGGGGCCCTCGTCGCCGGACGAAACACCGCCGGCCACACCAGCGTCCTGCGCGACCGCAGACGCTGCCGCCTCTGGCGACCCGTCACCCGTTGGCGTACCGGCTGCGGACCTACCCGCCCCGGACGCGGCGGCGGCCGCACCCGTAGCGGGCGTACCCGCAGGCTGCGCACCGGCGACGGGCAGGGACTCGGAAGAGGTGGCGGCAGCCGGGTCGCCCACCGACGGAGCGGCGTCGGCCGCCCCCGTAGCGGGCATACCGTCAGGCTGCGCACCGGCGACGGGCAGGGACCCCGAAGAGGTGGCGGCGGCCGGGTCGCCCGCCGAGGGGGTGGCACCCACCGACGGGGCGGCGCCCCCCGAGGAAGTAACGCCCCCCGACGAAGTAGCGCCCGCCGACGGGCTGGCACCCACCGACGGAGCGGGGGCAGCCGACGGGGTGGCGGTCGTCGTCGGGGGGTCGGCGGGTGTCGGGGTGCCGGCTCCCGGGCCGCCCCTTCCCGCCGCGCCGGCGCGCCCCCGCTTCGGGGTCGGGCGGCCGGCCGCGGGATCGGTCCCGGGCCGGCGGTCCTCGCCGGGCTGCCCCTCTGTACGGTCCATGACCACGTCCCCCCGCCTCGCGTCGCGCGCTCCGGCGCCGTCTTTCCTACCGCCCGGCCCCGCTCGCGCCGCTTGTCGCGACTGGTCCGGTTTCCGCCCGACCCTAAACGCTGCCGGGTCGCGCCGGTACCACAGGGGTGCCTCCACCATCGGACCGTTACGTTTCCCGCGCGTCTGTGCGGAAGCGGGAACTCCGCAGCTACCGCACGGTATCCGGGATCAGTCCTTGCGGCCGGTCGCGGCCACGGTGACGCCCAGGCCGATCATGGTGAGCCCGCCCACACCCCCGATGAGGGAGAGCCGCCGCGGCGACCCGGCGAACCAGCCCCGGGTGGTGGCGGCGACCAGCCCCCACACACTGTCGGACACGACCGCGATCAGGTTGAACACCAACCCCAGCAGCAGCATCTGCAGGACCACGTGCCCGCGCTCGCGGTCCACGAACTGGGGCAGCACGGCGGCGAAGAAGACGATCGTCTTGGGGTTGGCCACGCCGACCACGAACCCCTCCCCCAGCGTCCGCAGCGACCCGTGCGCGGCGGGGGCCGCCTCGGCGAGGGCCGCCCGCAGGGAGCCGCGCCGGCGCACGGCCTTGACGCCCAGGTACACCAGGTACGCGGCGCCGACCAGCTTCAGCGCGGTGAAGACGAGGACCGACCGCTCGACGACCGACCCGACCCCGAGGGCCACGGCCACGACGAGCAGGTACGCCCCGAGCGTGTTGCCGGCCACCGTCGTCAGCGCGGCCCGGCGGCCCTGCGTGAGGGCCCGGCCGATCACGAAGAGCACGCTCGGGCCGGGGATCACGATCAGCAGGAACGACATGGCGGCGAAGGCCAGCAGTCTGTCGGTGGACACCATGCGTCCATGTAAACCGAGCCCGGCCCGCCCCCGCAGCCCCTTTTCCCGCGGGCTCCGCGGAAGGCCCGCCCCCGCGGGCCCCGGCTCAGACCCGGGGCAGGGACTCCGCTTCCAGCCCGCCCTCGATCGCGAGGATCCGGTGCAGCCGGGT
Organism: Streptomyces sp. NPDC001594; assembly: GCF_042893675.1. Taxonomy (NCBI): domain Bacteria; kingdom Bacillati; phylum Actinomycetota; class Actinomycetes; order Kitasatosporales; family Streptomycetaceae; genus Streptomyces; species Streptomyces sp. NPDC001594. The sequence continues at coordinate 39,119 of NZ_JBIAVB010000015.1, forward strand.
CGCCACGAGCAGCCGCTGCATCCGGTCCGGCACCCCGCGCAGGACCAGCCGCCGGCCGGTGCGGCCGGCCCGCCGGTGCGCCCCCATGATCACGCCGAGTCCGGTCGCGTCCCAGGAGTCGAGTCCGGTCAGGTCGAGCACGAGGTCGCCGTGGCCGTCGTCGAGGGCGGTGTGAAGGGCCGTACGGGCGTCCGCCGCGCTGCGCACGTCGAGGCGGCCCCCGACGCTGAGTTCGGCGTGGTCGCCCCTGATGTGCATGTGTGCTCCCCGGCTGTGCTGCGTGCGTGTGGTCCGACGGTCCGTGGCGGCTCGTGATCGGCGTCGGCTCCTGGTCGGCAACTCTCACCGCAACTGACTGCCCGGCGGGCGGTGAAGTTGCCGACCGTGAGCGAACCGATACCTAATTCACCCCGTAGGGTGCGGGGATTCGAACGGCCGTGCTCAGTGCTTGTAGAAGCCCTGGCCGCTCTTGCGGCCGATGTCTCCCGCGTCGACCATGCGGCGCATGAGCTCCGGCGGCGCGAACTTCTCGTCCTGCGACTCGGTGTAGATGTTGCTGGTGGCGTGCAGCAGGATGTCCACGCCGGTGAGGTCGGCCGTGGCCAGCGGGCCCATGGCGTGACCGAAGCCCAGCTTGCAGGCGATGTCGATGTCCTCGGCGGAGGCCACGCCCGATTCGTAGAGCTTCGCGGCCTCGACGACGAGGGCGGAGATCAGGCGGGTGGTGACGAAGCCGGCGACGTCGCGGTTGACGACGATGCAGGTCTTGCCGACGGACTCGGCGAACGCGCGGGTGGTGGCGAGGGTTTCGTCACTCGTCTTGTAGCCGCGGACCAGCTCGCAGAGCTGCATCATCGGGACGGGCGAGAAGAAGTGCGCGCCGACGACCCGCTCGGGGCGCTTGGTGACCGCCGCGATCTTGGTGATCGGGATGGCGGAGGTGTTGGAGGCGAGGACGGTGTCCTCGCGGACCAGCTCGTCCAGGGTCCGGAAGATCTCGTGCTTGACCTCGATCTTCTCGAAGACGGCCTCGACGACGATGTCCACGTCGGCGACCGCGTCGAAGTCGGTGGTCGTGGTGATGCGCGCGAGGGCCGCCTCGGCGTCCTCGGCCGTCATCTTGCCCTTGGAGACGAACTTGTCGTACGAGGCCTTGATCCCGTCGGTGCCACGGGTCAGCGCGGCATCGGTGACGTCCCGCAGGACGACGTCCCAACCCGCCTGAGCGGAGACCTGAGCGATCCCGGAACCCATCAGTCCCGCGCCGATGACGGCGAGCTTCCCAGCCAATGCACACCCCTCGTTTTTCTCACGTACGACGTTCTCAAGTACGACCCGGCCTCGTAGCCTCTCCGGCGGAGACTAGCGTCCGTGAGGGGCCCAGTGACCGCGAAGTAACACGCGTCACGTCTCAGATGACGGACATCACACCGGCACGGCCCAGCAGTGCGCGGGCCGCCCGCAGTTGGGCCGCACTACCCTGGCGGCATGGTGAACCTCACGCGCATCTACACCCGCACCGGCGACCAGGGCACGACCGCCCTGGGCGACATGAGCCGCACGCGGAAGACGGACCTGCGGATCTCCGCGTACGCCGACGCCAACGAGGCCAACGCCGCGATCGGCACGGCGATCGCGCTGGGCTCGCTGCCGGAGGAGGTCGTCAAGGTCCTGGTCCGCGTGCAGAACGACCTCTTCGACGTGGGCGCCGACCTGTGCACCCCCGTGGTGGAGGACCCGCAGTACCCGCCGCTGCGCGTGGAGCAGTTCTACGTCGACCGGCTGGAGGCGGACTGCGACGTCTTCAACGAGAGGCTGGAGAAGCTGCGCAGCTTCATCCTCCCCGGCGGCACCCCCGGCGCCGCGCTCCTGCACCAGGCCTGCACGGTGGTGCGCCGGGCCGAGCGCTCCACGTGGGCGGCGCTGGAGGTGCACGGCGAGGTGATGAACCCGCTGACGGCCACCTACCTCAACCGCCTCTCCGACCTGCTGTTCATCCTGGCCCGCACGGCCAACAAGGAGGTCGGTGACGTGCTCTGGGTGCCGGGCGGGGAGCGCTAGGCCGTCTCTTCCGGGGCCTTGCGCGGCCAGATCGTGTAGGTCGCGGCGATCAGGGCCTGGATGCCGAGTACCCGGAGCGCGACGAACTGCCAGGACTGGAGGCTGCCGGTGTCGGCGGCCTCGCCGACGTACCAGATCCCGGCCTGGAGCAGCCCGAGCGCGACCGCCGCGCCCGCGAGGCTCCGCGTCCACAGCTTCCACTCGTGAACGGCGCGGGCCTTGCCGTACTTCAGGCCGGGCGGCTTCGGGCCCCCGGCGAAGCGGTGGGCGGCGTGCCCGTCCAGCCACTTCACGGTGTAGTGCCCGTAGCCGACGGTGTAGCCGATGTAGAAGGCCGCGAGCCCGTGCCGCCAGCTCGGCTCGCCGCCGTTCTTCAGGTCGACGAAGGACACCACCAGCAGCACCAGCTCCAGCAGCGGCTCGCACAGCAGCAGCGCGGCGCCCAGCCGCGGCATCCCGGCCAGGTAGCGCAGCGCCAGTCCGGCGCCCAGCAGCACCCAGAACCCGACCTCGCAGGCGATGATCAGCGCGACGAGCACGGCCCGCCCTCCTTCCCCTCGTGGACTCCCTCCCAGGATCGCGGCGGCCGCGCCCCGCCACCTCGTCACCAGTGACGAATCCCCGCTGCATCCTTCGGTGTAGCCGCGTCTCCGCCCCACCGCCGACGCCGCCGCGGGGCGACGCGTGTTGGATGGGGACGTGCACCCCAAGACCTTCCGCCCGCACCGCGACGACGTGCTCCTCGCGGTGGTCAGCGTGCTCGCCGGCCTGCTGCTGTGGTCCCTGGGGGTCTACAGCACGAACAATCGGCACTTCTTCCCCGCCTGGGCGGCCCTGGTGCCCCTGCTCGCCATCGGCCCGATGGAGCTGCTGCGGCGCACCGCCCCCAACCTGACCCTGGCCGTCGGCACGGTGGCGGTGGTCGCCGACCAGTTCACCGTGGGCAACCTGGCCACCGTGCTCGTCTTCACGGACCTGATGTACGCGGCCGTCGTCTACGGGAAACCGGCCATGGCACGCCGGCTGCCGATCCATACCGGTCTGATCACGGTCGTCGTCACCGTCGTCGCCGTGGCCTGGCTGCGCACCCCGCAGTCGCTGATGATCGGCGTCATCACCGGCATCGTCTGCTTCGGCCCGGCCCTGACCGGCGCCACCCTGCGCAACCACCGCGAGGCCGCCGAGGCAGCCCGGCTGCGCGCCGAGCAGACGGCCCTGCTGGCCGAGATGGACCGGACGCAGGCGGTGGCCGCCGAACGGGCCCGGATGGCCCGGGAGCTGCACGACATGGTCGCCAACCACCTCTCCGCGATCGCCATCCACTCCACCGCCGCGCTGTCCATCGACTCCCCCGCCACCAGCCGCGAGGCCCTCGGGGTGATCCGCGAGAACAGCGTGCAGGGGCTGGCCGAGATGCGCCGGCTGATCGGGCTGCTGCGCGAGGCGGGGGCCGGGCAGGAGGCCGCGCCCGTGCCCTCCCTCGACGGGCTGGAGGCCCTGCTGGAGCGGGCCCGGGCGAACGGCACCGCGAGCGGGCTGGACTTCGTCCTGGAGGACGCGCGCCGGTCCGGGCCGCCGCTGCCGGCCCCGGTGGAGCTGGCGGCGTACCGGATCGTCCAGGAGTCGCTGACCAACGCCCTCAAGCACGCAGCCGCCGGCACGGTGCTGGTCGGCGTGGCCCGGCGCGACGGGCTGCTGACGGTGGCGGTGGAATCCCCGTACGGGGACCGGCCGGGGCCGCGCGCGCCGGGCTCCGGGGCGGGGCTGGTCGGCATGCGCGAGCGGACGGAGCTGCTCGGCGGCAGGTTCACGGCGGGCCCGAGCGGGTCCGTCTGGCAGGTGCGGGCGGAGCTGCCCGCTGAGGAAGGGGAGGTGGCCCGGTGAGCATCAGGGTCGTGGTGGCCGAGGACCAGCGGGCGGTACGGGCCGGGCTGGTGCTGATCCTGCGCAGTGCGGGCGACGTCGAGGTGGTCGGGGAGGCGGCCGACGGGGAGGAGGCGGTGCGCCTGGCCCGGGAGCTGCGGCCGGACCTGGTGCTCATGGACGTGCAGATGCCGCTCCTCGACGGCGTGGAGGCCACCCGGCGGGTGGTCGCGGAGGGGCTGGCCGACGTGCTCGTGCTGACCACCTTCGACCTGGACGAGTACGTGTTCGGGGCGCTGCGGGCCGGGGCGGCGGGCTTCCTGCTGAAGGACGCCGACGCCGCGGAGCTGATCGCGGCGGTGCGTACGGTGGCGCGCGGCGAGGGGCTGATCGCCCCGGCGGTGACCCGGCGGCTGATCGCCGAGTTCGCCGCGCCGAAGACGGTACGGGCGTCCGTGCGGCCGGAGGCGGCCGCGGCGGTGGAGTCGCTGACCCGGCGCGAGCGGGAGGTGCTGGGGGCGCTGGGCGAGGGGCTGTCGAACGCGGAGATCGCCGTCCGGCTGGACATGGCGGAAGCCACGGTGAAGACCCACGTCAGCAGGCTGCTGGCCAAGCTGGAGCTGCGCAGCCGGGTCCAAGCGGCGGTGATGGCAAGGGAGTTGGGCATCCAGTAGGCCCGCTTGAGATGAGGTCTGGACCTCTTGACGCTTGGTACAGACCTTTCTAGTCTCACGGCATCACTGTGGTGAGCGTGCCATGACAAAGATCGCTTCCGGCGTGCTCACGGGCGGCGCAGGTCCCATCCCCGGTGCCGGTCGGCCCCCGACCGGCACGGACCTCCGGAGGAGCACCCTTGAGCACAGCACCCCCACGACGCACCCGCCTCTTGAGGAAGCTGGCCGCCACCGCGGCCGTCCTCGCCCTGCCCGTCGCCGGCCTCGTCGGCCTGGCCGGGCCCGCGCAGGCCGCCGCCTCCGCGAGCGCCACCTACACCAAGGTCTCCGACTGGGGCACCGGCTTCGAGGGCAAGTGGACGGTGAAGAACACCGGGACCACCACCCTCAGCAGCTGGACCGTGGAGTGGGACTACCCGGCCGGCACCCAGGTCACCTCGGCCTGGGACGCCACCGTCACCAGCTCCGGCACCCACTGGACCGGCAAGAACGTCGGCTGGAACGGCACCCTCGCCCCCGGCGCCACCATCAGCTTCGGCTTCAACGGCACCGGCCCCGGCGCCCCCGCCGGCTGCAAGGTCAACGGCGGCTCCTGCGACGGCACCACGCCCCCCACCGACAACCCGCCCTCGGCCCCCGGCACCCCCACGGCCGGCGGCCTCACGGAAACCGCCGTGACCGTCTCCTGGCCCGCGGCCACCGACGACAAGGGCGTCAAGAACTACGACCTCCACCGCAACGGCACCAAGATCGCCACGGTCGCCGGCACCACCTACACCGACAGCGGCCTGACCAAGGGCACCACCTACACCTACACGGTCACCGCCCGCGACACCGCCGACCAGACCGGCCCCGCCTCCGCCCCCCTCTCCGTCACCACCCCGGGCGGCGGCACCGACCCCGGACCGGGCCCCGGCCCCGACCCCGGCGGCAAGGTCAAGCTCGGCTACTTCACCGACTGGGGCGTCTACCAGCGCAACTACCACGTGAAGAACCTGGTCACCTCCGGCAGCGCCGCGAAGATCACCCACATCAACTACGCCTTCGGCAACGTCCAGAACGGCAAGTGCACCATCGGCGACTCCTACGCCGACTACGACAAGGCCTACACCGCCGACCAGAGCGTCGACGGCGTCGCCGACACCTGGGACCAGCCCCTGCGCGGCAACTTCAACCAGCTGCGCAAGCTCAAGGCCAAGTACCCGAACATCAAGGTCGTCTACTCCTTCGGCGGCTGGACCTGGTCCGGCGGCTTCGGCCAGGCCGCCCAGAACCCGGCCGCCTTCGCCCAGTCCTGCTACGACCTGGTCGAGGACCCCCGCTGGGCGGACGTCTTCGACGGGATCGACATCGACTGGGAGTACCCGAACGCCTGCGGCCTGTCCTGCGACACCAGCGGAGCCGCCGCCTTCAAGAACCTGATGTCGGCCCTGCGCGCCAAGTTCGGCTCCTCCAACCTGGTCACCGCCGCGATCTCCGCCGACGGCTCCAACGGCGGCAAGCTCGACCTCGCGGACTACGCGGGCGCCGCCCCGTACGTCGACTTCTACAACGTGATGACGTACGACTTCTTCGGCGCCTGGGACGCCAAGGGCCCGACCGCCCCGCACTCCCCGCTGACCTCCTACTCCGGCATCCCGATCGCCGGCTTCAACTCGGAGGCCGCCATCACCAAGCTCAAGGGCAAGGGCATCCCCGGCTCCAAGCTCAACCTCGGCATCGGCTTCTACGGCCGCGGCTGGACCGGCGTCACCCAGGACGCCCCCGGCGGCACCGCCACCGGACCCGCGCCCGGCACCTACGAGCAGGGCATCGAGGACTACAAGGTCCTCAAGACCAGCTGCCCCACCACCGGCACCGTGGCCGGCACCGCCTACGCCAAGTGCGGCAGCAACTGGTGGAGCTACGACACCCCGGCCACCATCGCCGGAAAGACGAGCTGGCTGAAGAACCAGGGGCTCCGCGGAGCCTTCTTCTGGGAGTTCAGCGGCGACACCGCGAACGGCGAGCTCGCCAACGCCATCCACACCGGCCTGCAGTAGCCGCACACGACGAAGCCGGCGAGACGGGTCCGCCCCCGCCTCGCCGGCTTCTTCACGTTCCGCTAAGCCCTGGTACGCCCTGGTACGTCCTAGGCGACGTTCACCCGCTGCCCGGGAGGCGCCGCCTCCAGCCAGGCCAGGAACCCGGTCAGCGCGTCCTCGCTCATCGCCAGCTCCAGGCGCGTCCCCTGGTGGGAACAGCCGAGCACGACGGAGTCGGACAGCAGGGCCAGCTCCTCCTCGCCCTCGGGCGCACGTCGGGCGAGCACCTCGATGGAGGAACGCTCCAGCATCCGGCGCGGCCGCGGCGAATAGCTGAACACACGGAACCACTCGATGCGGTCACCGCTGTAGCGGGCGACCCCGTACACCCACCCCTTGCCGGAGACGTCGGGCTCCTCGGCCACGCCCCAGCGCAGGCTGCAGTCGAAGGTCCCGCCGGAGCGCTGGATGAGTCTGCGACGCAGCCCGAACACGAACAGCCCGATCACCACCAGGGCTACGACCAGGCCGCTCACAAGCAGAGCGAGGAGCATCTTCACCGACCTCCTCGCTCATCGAAAACCGCACAAACAAAAAGTACGTACATCGCCTCAGCCGCGACCCGCTCCGGAAAATTCCGGAACGGACCGCGGCTGAGGTTTCAAACTCTTCGGTACGGGGCTCAGTGCCCCGTGACCGCACGCAGCCGGACATCGGCGCGACGTTCGGCGGCCGCGTCGGCCTCCGCCTTCGCGCGCTCCAGTGCCCGCTCCGCCCGCTGGACGTCGATCTCGTCCGCGAGCTCGGCGATCTCGGCCAGCAGGGACAGCTTGTTGTCCGCGAACGAGATGAAACCGCCGTGCACCGCGGCGACGACCGTGCCGCCATCGCTGGTACGGATGGTCACCGGGCCCGATTCCAGCACACCGAGAAGCGGCTGGTGACCGGGCATGACGCCGATGTCGCCGGACGTGGTGCGGGCGACGACCAGGGTGGCCTCGCCGGACCAGACATTGCGGTCCGCCGCGACCATCTCGACGTGCAGCTCAGCAGCCAAGGTGGCTCCTCGGGTCACCACCCGGCGGGTGCGCCGGGTGTTGGGTCAAATTCTAATGGGCGTGGAGAGAGGGGCGGGACACACCCGCCCCTCTCCTGCGGAGCGTCAGGAGACGCCCAGCTCCTTGGCGTTGGCCTTCAGGTCCTCGATGCCACCGCACATGAAGAACGCCTGCTCGGGGAAGTGGTCGTAGTCACCGTCGCAGATGGCGTTGAACGCGGTGATCGACTCGTCGAGCGGAACGTCCGAACCGTCCACGCCGGTGAACTGCTTGGCGACGTGGGTGTTCTGCGACAGGAAGCGCTCGACACGACGGGCACGGTGGACGACGAGCTTGTCCTCCTCGCCCAGCTCGTCGATACCGAGGATCGCGATGATGTCCTGGAGGTCCTTGTACTTCTGCAGGATCCCCTTGACGCGCATGGCGGCCGCGTAGTGGTCCGCCGCGATGTAGCGGGGGTCCAGGATGCGGGACGTCGAGTCCAGCGGGTCGACGGCCGGGTAGATGCCCTTCTCGGAGATCGGACGGGAGAGAACCGTCGTCGCGTCGAGGTGGGCGAAGGTGGTCGCCGGCGCCGGGTCGGTCAGGTCGTCCGCGGGGACGTAGATCGCCTGCATCGAGGTGATCGAGTGACCACGCGTCGAGGTGATGCGCTCCTGGAGGAGACCCATCTCGTCGGCCAGGTTCGGCTGGTAACCCACCGCGGAGGGCATACGGCCGAGCAGGGTCGACACCTCGGAACCCGCCTGGGTGTACCGGAAGATGTTGTCGATGAAGAACAGCACGTCCTGCTTCTGAACATCGCGGAAGTACTCCGCCATGGTCAGACCGGCGAGCGCGACGCGCAGACGGGTGCCCGGGGGCTCGTCCATCTGGCCGAAGACGAGGGCCGTCTTGTCGATGACGCCCGAGTCGCCCATTTCCTCGATGAGGTCGTTGCCCTCACGGGTACGCTCACCGACGCCCGCGAACACCGACACACCGTCGTGGTTGTTGGCGACGCGGTAGATCATTTCCTGGATCAGAACGGTCTTGCCGACACCGGCACCACCGAACAGACCGATCTTTCCACCCTTGACGTACGGGGTGAGAAGGTCGATGACCTTGACGCCGGTCTCGAACATCTCCGTCTTGGACTCGAGCTCGTCGAAGCTCGGGGCCTTGCGGTGGATGGGCCAGCGCTCGGTGACCTCGGCGTTCGCCTCGGGGTAGTTGAGCACCTCACCCAGGGTGTTGAACACCTTGCCCTTGGTGAAGTCACCGACGGGGACGGTGATGCCCTCGCCCGTGTCGGTCACCGGGGCCTGGCGGACCAGACCGTCGGTGGGCTGCATGGAGATCGTGCGGACCAGGCCGTCACCCAGGTGCTGGGCGACCTCAAGGGTCAGCGTCTTGAGCTTGCCGTCCTCGGCCGGGTCGGCGACCTGGACCTTGAGGGCGTTGTAGATCTCGGGCATCGCGTCGACGGGGAACTCCACGTCGACGACCGGGCCGATGACCCGGGCGACGCGGCCCGTGGCGGCGGCCGTCTCAACAGAGGTCGTCATTACTTGTCACTCCCCGCGGTCGCGTCGGCCATGGCACTGGCGCCACCGACGATCTCGCTGATTTCCTGGGTGATTTCGGCCTGGCGGGCCGCGTTGGCAAGCCGGGAGAGGCTCTTGATGAGGTCTCCGGCGTTGTCGGTCGCCGACTTCATCGCGCGGCGGCGGGCGGCGTGCTCGGAAGCGGCCGACTGCAGCAGTGCGTTGTAGATCCGGCTCTCGACGTAGCGCGGCAGAAGGGCGTCGAGGACGTCCTCCGCCGACGGCTCGAACTCGAACAGCGGAAGGAGCTCGCCCTTCGCACCGTCCTCCTCCGCAGCCCCAGCCGATGTCTCAGTGAGGCTGAGCGGCAGCATCCGGCCGTCCACCGCGTTCTGCGTCATCATCGACACGAATTCCGTGAAGACGATGTGCAGCTCGTCGACGCCGCCGTCGGCCGTGTCCTTCTGGATGGCCTCGATCAGCGGGGCCGCGACGCGCTTGGCGTCGGCGTAGGCCGGGCTGTCGGTGAAGCCGGTCCACGAGTCCACGACCGTGCGCTCGCGGAAGCCGTAGTAGGCGACGCCCTTGCGGCCGACGATGTAGCTGTCGACCTCCTTGCCCTCAGCGCGCAGCCGCTCGGTGAGCCGGTCGGCCTGCTTGATGGCGTTCGAGGAGTAGCCGCCGGCCAGACCGCGGTCGCTCGTGATGAGCAGGACCGCGGCGCGGGTCGGCGCCTCGACCTCGGTGGTCAGGGCGTGCTTGGTGTTCGAACCGGTCGCCACCGCGGTCACCGCGCGGGTGAGCTCGGTCGCGTACGGCATCGACGCCGCCACCTTGCGCTGCGCCTTGACGATGCGCGAGGCGGCGATCATCTCCATCGCCTTGGTGATCTTCTTGGTCGCCGTGACGGCACGGATGCGACGCTTGTAGACCCGGAGCTGCGCTCCCATGAGTCAGGTCCCTTCCGTCGTCACTTGGAGACGTTGACGGCCGGCGCGTCCTCGCCCAGGAGCTTGCCGTCCGAGGTCTCGAACTGCCGCTTGAAGCCGGCGATGGCGTCCGCGATGGAGGACAGGGTGTCGTCCGACATCTTGCCGCCGTCGGCGATGGAGGTGAGGAGGTCCTTGCGCTCACGGCGCAGGTGCTCCAGCAGCTCCGACTCGAAGCGACGGATGTCGTTGACCGGGACGTCGTCCATCTTGCCGGTGGTGCCGGCCCAGACGGAGACGACCTGCTCCTCGACGGGCATCGGCTGGTACTGGCCCTGCTTGAGCAGCTCGACCATGCGCTTGCCGCGCTCCAGCGAGGCCTTCGACGCGGCGTCCAGGTCGGAACCGAAGGCGGCGAACGCCTCCAGCTCGCGGTACTGGGCCAGGTCGACGCGGAGGCGGCCGGAGACCTGCTTCATCGCCTTGTGCTGGGCGGAGCCACCGACGCGGGAGACCGAGATACCGACGTTCAGCGCCGGGCGCTGGCCCGCGTTGAACAGGTCGGACTCCAGGAAGCACTGGCCGTCGGTGATGGAGATGACGTTGGTCGGGATGAACGCCGAGACGTCGTTCGCCTTGGTCTCGACGATCGGCAGACCGGTCATCGAACCGGCACCCATGTCGTCGGAGAGCTTCGCGCAGCGCTCCAGCAGACGGGAGTGCAGGTAGAAGACGTCACCCGGGTAGGCCTCACGGCCCGGCGGGCGGCGCAGCAGCAGCGACACGGCGCGGTAGGCGTCGGCCTGCTTCGACAGGTCGTCGAAGATGATCAGGACGTGCTTGCCGGCGTACATCCAGTGCTGACCGATGGCGGAACCGGTGTACGGCGCCAGGTACTTGAAGCCGGCCGGGTCGGACGCCGGGGCGGCGACGATCGTCGTGTACTCGAGCGCGCCGGCCTCTTCCAGGGCGCCGCGCACGGACGCGATGGTCGAGCCCTTCTGGCCGATGGCGACGTAGATGCAGCGGACCTGCTTGTTCACGTCGCCCGAGCGCCAGTTGTCGCGCTGGTTGATGATCGTGTCGACGGCAAGAGCGGTCTTGCCGGTCTGACGGTCACCGATGATCAGCTGACGCTGGCCACGGCCGATCGGCACCATCGCGTCGACGGCCTTGTAGCCGGTCTGCATGGGCTCGTGCACCGACTTACGGACCATGACGCCCGGGGCCTGCAGCTCAAGGGCGCGGCGGCCCTCGGTCGCGATCTCGCCGAGGCCGTCGATCGGGTTGCCGAGCGGGTCGACAACGCGGCCGAGGTAGCCCTCGCCGACACCTACGGAGAGAACCTCACCGGTGCGCTGCACCGGCTGGCCCTCCTCGATACCGCTGAACTCGCCGAGGACGATCGCACCGATCTCGCGCTCCTCGAGGTTGAGGGCGAGACCGAGGGTGCCGTCCTCGAACTTCAGCAGCTCGTTCGCCATGGCGGAGGGCAGGCCCTCCACCTTCGCGATGCCGTCGCCGGCAACGCTGACCGTTCCGACCTCCTCGCGCGAGGCCGCGTCCGGCTGGTACGACTGGACAAAGGTCTCCAGTGCGTCCCGGATCTCCTCCGGCCGGATCGTGAGCTCCGCCATCTGGGTTCCCTGCTCTCCTTGTTGGGCCTGAAGCTTCTTAGGGGTCTGGGGGCGACCCCCAGGAATCTTCTGCAAGTTCTGCACGGCCCAACCGGGCCGCTAGGAATGCTTTGTATCTGTGTGGTGGCGGCTGGTCAGCCGGCCATGCGGCGGGACGCCTCGGAAAGGCGCTCCGCGATGGTGCCGTCGATGACCTCGTCGCCGACCCGCACCGAGATCCCGCCGAGGACCTCGGGGTCCACGTCGAGGTTCAGGTGCATCTGGCGGCCGTACAGCTTGGCCAGCACCGCGCCGAGACGCTGCTTCTGCACGTCGCTGAGCGGAACCGCGCTGGTCACGGTGGCGACCATGCGGTCACGGCGCGCGGCGGCGAGCGTCGAGAGGGACTCGAGGCCCCCCTCAAGGCTACGTCCACGCGGGTGCGTGACGAGCCGGACGACCAGTCGCTCGGTGACGGCGTTCACCTTGCCGCCGAGCAGGCTGCGCAGCAGCTCGCTCTTGGCGGAGGCGGTGGCCGCGCGGTCGGTCAGCGCGGAGCGCAGCCCGGCGTTCGAGGCGACGATCCGGCCGAACCGGAACAGCTCGTCCTCGACGCCGTCGAGCGCGCCCGCCTGCTGGGCGGCGGTGAGGTCGGCGGTGGCCGCCAGTGCCTCCAGCGCGTCCACCAGGTCGCGGGACTGCGACCAGCGGGACCGGGCCATGCCGGACACCAGGTCGAGGGTCTCCCCGCCCACCTGGCCGGACAGCAGCCGGCCGACCAGCTCGGCCTTGGCCTCGCCGGACTGCGCCGGGTCCGTGATGACCCGACGCAGCGAGACCTCACGGTCGAGCAGCGCGGTGACGGCTGCCAGCTCACCGGCGAGCTTCGCCGCGTCGACGGACGTGTTGTCCGTCAGCGCGTCGAGACGCTCGCGCGCGGAGGCCAGCGCCTCGCGGCTCGCTCCGTTCATCGGGCCGCCTCGGCCTTCTCCTCGAGCTCGCTGAGGAAGCGGTCGATGGTGCGGCTCTGCCGGGCGACGTCCTCGAGGGACTCGCCGACGAGCTTGCCGGCCAGGTCGGTGGCGAGCTTGCCCACGTCCTGACGCAGCGCCTGAGAGGCGGCCTTGCGGTCAGCGGCGATCTGGGCGTGACCGGCAGCGATGATCTCCTCACGCTGCCGCTGGCCCTCTGCGCGCAGTTCTTCCTTGAGCGCAGTGCCCTGCTCCAGCGCTTCCTGGCGCAGGCGCGCGGCCTCGTGCCGGGCCTCGGCGAGCTGGGCCTTGTACTGCTCCAGCACGCTCTGGGCCTCGGTCTGAGCGGCCTCAGCCTTCTCGATACCGCCCTCGATGGCCTCGCGACGCTCGTCCAGAACCTTGTTGATGTTCGGGAGGAGCTTCTTCGCGAGGAATCCGAAGACGATGACGAAGGCGATCAGACCGATGACGAGCTCGGGGATCGGCGGGAAGAGCGGATTCTCCGTCTCTGCCGCGAGAACCATGAGGTTCACATCAGTGCCTTTCGTCTAGGGCTGTTCGTCGAGTACCGAGGATCAGGAGCTCGGGTAGACGAACGGCATGACCAGACCGATCAGGGCGAGCGCCTCACAGAAGGCGAAGCCGAGGATCTGGTTGGCGCGGATCAGACCGGCAGCCTCGGGCTGGCGGGCGAGGGCCTGGGTGCCGTTACCGAAGATGATGCCGACGCCGACGCCGGGGCCGATGGCCGCGAGACCGTAACCAACGGAGCTGAGGGAGCCGGTGACGGCGGCAAGGGTCTGGGACATGCCAGTTCTTCCTTCTCTTTCACGGACCGGTGGGGGTTGGCCACCGGACGAATACGGGGGGCTGAGCGGGGATGGGCTGGCTCAGTGGTGCTCGGCGACCGCGCCCTGGATGTAGCTGCAGGCCAGGAGGACGAAGACGTACGCCTGGACGGCCTGGATGAACAGCTCGAAGGCGGTCATCACGATGACCATGATGAACGAGACGCCGGCGTAGGCGATGCCGATGCCGTGCAGCAGGTACCAGCTGGCGATCGTGAAGAGCAGCAGCAGCGTGTGACCGGCGAACATGTTCGCGAACAGTCGGACCGCGTGGGTGAACGGGCGCACCAGGACGTTCGAGAAGAACTCGATGACCATGACGAGCGGCAGGACGCCGCCGAGGCTCTTGTCGTAGCCGGTGAGGTTCTTCAGACCGCCGATGAAGCCGTGCCGCTTGAAGGTCAGCGGCAGCCACACGACGTAGACCGACAGGGCCAGGATGGCCGGGTACGCGATGATCGAGGTCACCGGGAACTGTGCCACCGGGACGATCGACCAGACGTTCAGGATCCAGACGAAGAAGAACAGCGAGACCATGAAGGGGACGTACTTCTCCCCCTCCTTCTTGCCGAGCGTCTCGTAGACGATGCCGCGGCGCACGAAGTCGTAACCGGCCTCGCCGACCATCTGCAGCTTGCCGGGGACGAGCTTCGGCTTGGCGAAGGCGGCCCAGAAGAAGGCCACGATGATGATCGAGCCCAGGAGGGCCAGCAGCATCGGCTTGTTGAAGTAGACGCTGGTCAGACCAGCTTCGCCCCACAGCGGCTCGAAGAGGAACGAGTGCAGGCCCGGGCCGGGGAAGCCACACCCCTGGAAGATGTGACAGTCGGTCTCGAAGGCGAGGACCTGCGTCGGGTCAGCACTCACCGCGGGCTCCTTCAGCGTGGCGCATAGGTAGGGCAACCTCATCGTGTCGGCGCGGCGCACGGCCGCGGTTCGGCACTGGACTGGTGTAACGGGTGTGGGGGCGGCAGTCAGGCATCGAGCCTCGCGATGGACCAGGCGTCAGCTCAGATGCCCGTGCCCGCAGTGCCGCAGTTTGAACCGGACGATAGCAGCATCTCGAACGCACACTTATCCCGGCCCTACCCCTCACGACTTCGGCCCCGGATTTTCGGGCTTTCGCGCCTCGGTCGAGTCCGGCTCGACGTAAAGGATCTTGGCCTTCATGTGCGCACGCGTCTGCGCGCCGATCCACACGAGGGTGGTGGCGACGAGCGTGATCGCGAACGCCCGGGGGTGGAACAGCGTCGTGTTCTTGAACACGGCGAGAAAGACGAAGAGCAGCAGGATCTGGGCCGCGTAGAGCATGAGGCCCATCGCCTGAAACAGGTGCGGCAGGGATTTCGCCGTGCGCTGCAGAACGACGAATCCGATACCCATGAACAGGATCACGACCACGGTCGCGACGAGCGAGCCGACCGCGCCCTTGCCACCGACGACCAGACCGCTGATCACGGCGGCGATGGCGCCGGCGGCAGCGGTGGGTACGGCGGTTTGCAGGAGGGATCGGACGTCGTTAGACCGCATGGCGGTTTGCTCCGCGTGGTGGTGGGGGCACGGACTCGTACGGGAACTCGTACGGGGACGAGCGTAAGCCCGGTCCGAGTGATCGCCTCGGGCCAATGGACCGTCGCACTACGGTCCTTCGGCTCTGTCGCCGGGTTTAGTGAACGGTATCACAAACTATTTGATGAGAGCTTTACCTGTGCGGTGTGCTGACTGTCACACATGAGGGCTAATCCGCCCGTGTGTGCAAGACAGAGCGGCAGCTTGTCTGGTAAAGGGCGTTCATGTCGGACATGCGAAGGGCGCGTCAGCGCGCCGAACCCGCCTTACGCCGGTCGGGGAGGCGCGAACGGGGGCCTACCGCTGTCGCGCCGTTGACGCCGGACACCCCGGCCGCGATCGGCCGCGCGGGCTCCGGCTCCGTACCCGGGGCCTCCCGGACCGCCGCCTCGGCCGCCGCCTCCGCGGCCCGCCTGGTGTGCCGGTAGCGGGGCGGCACGAGGCCCTCCGCCCAACGAGGGGCGCGCGGGGTGAACCTCGGCAGGAGCAGCAGGACCAGGCCCAGGGCGCTCAGCGCGGCGATGGCCAGGACGATCCACATCGAGGCGGAGTTCACCGAATAGGCCACGGTCCCGAAGGCGATCAGCCCCGACCAGAAGTACATGATGAGTACAGCGCGGCTGTGCGAATGCCCGAGTTCCAGCAGCCGGTGGTGCAGGTGGCCGCGGTCCGCGGCGAAGGGCGACTGCCCCTTCCAGGTGCGCCGCACGATGGCCAGGACGAGGTCCGCCATCGGGATCGCGATGATGGTCAGCGGCAGCAGCAGCGGGATGAAGACCGGCAGCATCGCGTGCGTGGCGTTGCGCTCACCGCCGACGAAGAGGGCCATCGTGTCCGGGTCCACCTGCCCGGTGATCGAGATGGCCGAGGCCGCCAGCACCAGGCCGATGAGCATCGAGCCCGAGTCGCCCATGAAGATCCGCGCCGGGTGCATGTTGTGCGGCAGGAAGCCCAGGCACATGCCCATCAGGATGGCGGCGAAGAGGGTCGCCGGGGCGGCCGCCTCGATGCCGTAGCCGAACCAGATCCGGTAGGCGTAGAGGAAGAACGCGCAGGTGGCGATGCAGACCATGCCGGCCGCCAGGCCGTCGAGCCCGTCGACGAAGTTCACCGCGTTGATGGTGATCACCACCAGCGCCACCGTGAGCAGGGTGCCCTGCCACTGGGTCAGCGCGACGGTGCCGATGCCCGGGACGGGGATCCACAGGATGGTGAGGCCCTGGATGACCATCACGCCGGCGGCGATCATCTGGGCGCCGAGCTTGATGAGCGCGTCGAGTTCGAACTTGTCGTCGAGGACGCCGACCAGCCAGATCAGCGCGGCGCCCGAGAGCAGCGCCCGTGGCTCGTTGGATCGTTCGAAGACCCCGTTGAGGCTCTGCAGGTGGTCGGCGATCAGCAGGCCCGCGCACAGTCCGCCGAACATCGCGATGCCGCCCAGCCGGGGGGTGGGTTCGCGGTGCACGTCGCGGGCGCGGATCTCCGGCATCGCGCCCGCCGCGATCGCGAACTTCCGGACGGGCCCGGTCAGCAGGTAGGTCACCGCGACCGTGACGCAAAGCGTCAGCAGGTATTCACGCACTGGCTGCCCCAGATGTATCGCCGGCCATCTCAGCCCCACACATTAGCCGCGATGTACACGGGGACGAGGACGCGCGGAGTCCTCGTTCCGGTTGCACTAAGGGACACTCGTCCCGGTTACGCCCCGTAAGGGGGAAAACGCCCGGTCAGTTCGGCGACCGCCGTACGCGTAGCGGCCGGCTCGACGCCGGTCAGGGCGGCGGCGAACAGCTCCGCGACCAGGGCCATCTCGGGCTCCCCCATCCCCTGCGTGGTGACCGCCGCCGTACCGAGGCGGATCCCGCGCTGGTCCCCGTAGGGCAGGGCGCAGGTGTCGAGGACGATCCCGGCGGCGGCCAGCCGTCCGCGCGCGGCCGGTCCGTCGATGCCGAGGGGGGCGGGGTCGGCGGTGATCAGGTGGGTGTCCGTGCCGCCGGTGGTCACGGCCAGCCCGTGCGCCCGCAGGGCGGTGGCGAGGGCGCGTGCGTTGGCGACGACCTTGTGCGCGTACCGGGTGAAGGCCGGGTCGGCCGCCTCCCCGAAGGCCACCGCCTTGGCGGCGATGGTGTGCATCTGGGCGCCGCCCTGGGTGAAGGGGAACACCGCCCGGTCGACGCGCTCGGCGAACTCGGCCCCGCACAGGACCATCCCGCCGCGCGGGCCCCGCAGCACCTTGTGGGTGGTCGCGCAGACCACGTCCGCGTAGGGCACGGGGCTGGGCGCGGCCCCGCCGGCGACCAGGCCGATGGGGTGGGCGGCGTCGGCGATCAGGTAGGCCCCGACCTCGTCGGCGATCTCCCGGAAGGCCGAGTACTCCAGGTGCCGGGGGTAGGAGATGGACCCGCACACGATGGCCTTGGGCCGGTGCGCCCGGGCCAGGCGCTGCACCTGCTCGTAGTCGACGAGCCCGGACTCGGCGTCGACCCCGTACCCCACGAACTCGAACCACCGGCCGGAGAAGTTGGCGGGCGAGCCGTGGGTGAGGTGGCCGCCGTGCGCGAGCCCCATCGCCAGGACGGTGTCCCCGGGGCGCAGCAGGGCGGCGTACGCGGCGAGCACGGCGGCGGAGCCCGAATGGGGCTGCACGTTCGCGTGTTCGGCCCCGAACAGGGCCGTGGCCCGCTCCTGGGCCACCCGCTCGGCCAGGTCCGCGTACTCGCATCCGCCGTGGTGGCGGGCGCCGGGGTAGCCCTCGGCGTACTTGTTGGCGAGCGGGGAGCCGAGCGCGGCGAGCACGGCGGACGAGGTGAAGTTCTCGGCGGCGCTCATCTGGAGGGTGGTGGCCTGGCGCTGCCGCTCCCCGTCGAGGATGTCGGCCAGTTGCGGGTCCTGCGCCCGCAGCACGTCAGTGGCCCGCTCAGTGGTGACGCTCATGGCGCGACTCCCGCGCAGTGGGGGTACCGGTACCAGCCACTGTAGGCCGGGCCCCGGCTTCCCGCCCGGGGGAGGTCAGCGCGGGGCCGTGACGCCCGTGAGGGCAGTGACGACCGGGTCCAGTGCCTGGTTGATCTCGTCGCCGATCGAGCGGAAGAAGGTGATCGGCGCCCCGTACGGGTCGTACACCTCGTCCGCGTCGGCGGAAGGGGCCAGCAGCCAGCCCCGCAGGGCGGCTGCGGCCCGTACCAGCGCCCGCGCCCGCTCGGCCATGCCGTCGTCCAGCGGGGGCAGGGTCGCCGGGTCTATGGCCCGCACCAGCCGGGTGAACTCCTTCAGCGTGAAGGTCCGCAGGCCGGCCGAGTGGCCCATGGAGATGACCTGTGCCCGGTGGTCGCGGGTGGCGGTCAGCACCAGGTCGGCCCGTATGACGTGCTCGTCGAGCAGCTCGCGCCCGGTGAACCCCGTCGAGTCGGCCCCGAAGTCGGCGAGCACGGCCGCCGCGTTGGCCTCCATCGGCGCGCCCTCGTGGCCCCAGGTGCCCGCGCTCTCCACGATCAGGTCGCCCGCGGCCAGCCCGAGCACACCCAGCCGGTGCGCCAGCGCGTGCCGCGTCAGCCGCTCGGTGATGGGCGAGCGGCACACGTTCCCGGTGCTGACGTGGAGTATGCGGAAGGCGTCGTCCCCCTTGGCTATGCCACGCCCCTGAGGGCTCACGGAGCCACCTCGAGGTCGGGTACGACCTCCCGCAGCTGCTCCGCGGTCAGCGCGCCCTCGCGCAGCAGCACGGGAACCTTCCCGGTGACGTCGACGATCGACGACGGCAGCGTGCTCGGGGTCGGCCCGCCGTCCAGGTACACGGAGACGGAGTCGCCCAGCATGGCGCGGGCCGCGTCGCAGTCCTCCGGCGCCGGGTGCCCGGACAGGTTCGCCGAGGAGACGGCCATGGGGCCGACCTCGGTCAGCAGCTCGATCGCGACGGGGTGCAGCGGCATGCGCACGGCCACGGTCCCGCGGGTCTCCCCCAGGTCCCAGGCCAGCGACGGCTGGTGCTTGGCGACGAGGGTGAGCCCGCCCGGCCAGAAGGCGTCGACGAGCTCCCAGGCCTGCTCGGAGAAGTCCGTGACGAGGCCGTGGAGGGTGTTCGGGGAGCCGATGAGCACCGGGGTGGGCATGGTGCGGCCGCGGCCCTTGGCGGCGAGCAGGTCGCCGACGGCCTCGGCGCTGAAGGCGTCCGCGCCGATCCCGTACAGGGTGTCGGTGGGCAGCACGACGAGCTCTCCGCGGCGCACGGCGGAGGCCGCTTCGCGCAGGCCCGTCTTGCGGTCCGTCGCGTCGTTGCAGTCGTATCGCCGGGCCATCAGCGGGCCTCCTCGTGCAGCGGGGTGGTGTCGTGGGCGGTCGGGGTGGGGGTCGCGGCGGTCACGGCATGGCCTTGCGGGCGGTCGCGAAACGCGGGCGGTTGTTCAGGTCGGGGTGGTCGGCGGCGTCGGCCCAGCCCCGTTCGTCGGCGAAGATCCACGGCACCTGGCCGCCCTGGGTGTCGGCGTGCTCGATCACGACGATGCCGCCGGGCCGCAGCAGGCGGTGGGCGGTGCGCTCGATCCCGCGGATGGTGTCGAGGCCGTCCTCGCCGGAGAACAGCGCCATCTCGGGGTCGTGGTCCCGGGCCTCGGGGGCCACGTACTCCCACTCGGTGAGCGGGATGTACGGCGGGTTGGAGATGACGAGGTCGACCTGGCCGTCCAGCTCGGGCAGCGCGGTCAGCGCGTCGCCCTGGTGGACGGTGACCCTGGAGCCCTCGGCGTTCTTGCGGGTCCAGCGCAGGGCGTCCTCGGACAGCTCCACGGCGTGCACGCGCGAGCGCGGCACCTCCTGGGCCATGGCGAGGGCGATGGCGCCGGAGCCGGTGCACAGGTCCACGATCAGCGGCTCGACCACGTCCATGGCCCGGACGGCCTGTATGGCCCAGTCCACGACCGACTCGGTCTCGGGCCGGGGCACGAACACCCCGGGGCCGACCTGGAGCTCCAGGTAGCGGAAGAAGGCGCGGCCGGTGATGTGCTGGAGCGGCTCGCGCGCCTCGCGGCGGGCGACGGCCTCCCAGTAGCGGGCGTCGAAGTCCGCGTCCTTGACGTGGTGCAGTTCCCCCCGCTTGACGCCGTGCACGAAGGCGGCGAGCTCCTCCGCGTCGAAACGCGGTGAGGGCACGCCGGCGGCGGCCAGCCGCTGGGTGGCCTGGGCCACCTCGGCAAGCAGCAAGTTCACGCTGGTCCTCCGGGCTGCTGTCATACGGGGGGGTGGTGCGGGGCTCGTCAGTGCGCGGCCGCGAGCTTGGCCGCGGAGTCGGTGTCGACGCAGGCCTGGATGACCGAGTCGAGGTCGCCGTCGAGCACCTGGTCCAAGTTGTACGCCTTGAATCCGGTGCGGTGGTCCGAGATCCGGTTTTCCGGGAAGTTGTACGTACGGATCTTCTCGGAACGGTCCACGGTGCGCACCTGGCTGCGGCGCACGTCGGAGGCCTCCTGCTCGGCGGCCTCCTGGGCGGCGGCCAGCAGGCGCGAGCGCAGGATGCGCATGGCCTGCTCCTTGTTCTGGAGCTGGCTCTTCTCGTTCTGGCAGGAGGCGACCACACCGGTCGGGATGTGCGTGATGCGCACGGCCGAGTCGGTGGTGTTGACGGACTGGCCGCCGGGGCCGGAGGAGCGGTAGACGTCGATGCGCAGGTCGTTCGGGTTGACCTCGACCTCGACCTCCTCGGCCTCCGGGGTGACGAGCACGCCGGCGGCGGAGGTGTGGATGCGGCCCTGGGACTCGGTGGCCGGGACGCGCTGGACGCGGTGGACGCCGCCCTCGTACTTCATCCGGGCCCACACGCCCTGGCCGGGCTCGGTGGCGCCGTTGCCGCCCTTGGTGCGGACGGAGACCTGGACGTCCTTGTAGCCGCCGAGCTCGGACTCGGTGGAGTCGATGATCTCGGTCTTCCAGCCGACGCGCTCGGCGTAGCGCAGGTACATGCGCAGCAGGTCGCCCGCGAACAGGGCGGACTCGTCGCCGCCGGCGCCCGCCTTGATCTCCAGGAGCACGTCCTTGTCGTCGCTGGGGTCGCGCGGGACGAGCAGCAGGCGGAGCTTCTCGGTGAGCTCCTCGCGCTGCGCGTTCAGCTCCTTGACCTCGGCGGCGAAGTCGGGGTCCTCGGCCGCCAGCTCCTTGGCCGTCTCGATGTCCTCGGCCGACTGCTTCCAGGCGCGGAAGGTCGCCACGATCGGGGTCAGCTCCGCGTAGCGCTTGTTCAGCTTGCGCGCGTTCGCCTGATCGGAGTGGACCGAAGGGTCGGCGAGCTTCTTCTCGAGGTCGGCGTGCTCGCCGACCAGGTCCTCGACCGCTTCGAACATCGGGTGCTCCTGGGGTGAAAAAAGTCAAAGATGGGCTGGGCTGTCGATACGACGACAAAGGCGCCGGTCCGGCCGCCCCCGCATGGTCAGGGGGCGGCCGGTGACCGGCGCCTGGGTCGCGCTACTTCTTGGCCGCACCCTTGCCGAAGCGGGCCTCGAAGCGGGCCACACGGCCACCGGTGTCGAGGATCTTCTGCTTGCCCGTGTAGAACGGGTGGCACTCGGAGCAGACCTCGGCACGGATGGTGCCCTCGGTCAGGGTGCTACGGGTGGTGAACGACGCGCCACAGGTGCAGCTGACCTGGGTCTCGACGTACTCGGGGTGAACATCGCGCTTCAAGGTGTCTCCTAGATTCGGGAGGGCGCCGGGTCGCAGGGGCCGAATTGCGCACTGCGTGAACCGGGGCCGACAGACCAGTCTGCCAGGACCGGCCCGCCTGTCAAAATTCTCGGAACGCTCCCCTCAACGGGGTGGGGCCGGCGTCTATTCCTGCCGGGTCCCGGCAGGAAGGACTACTGGACGATCGAGCCCGCGGCGCTCTTGTCCCCGTTGGAGTGTTCGGTGGCCGCGGCCGGGATGGGCTGGTCGGCCAGCAGGGCGTCCCAGACCATCTTGGAGTCCTTGGCCAGGATCGCGACGCGGTCCTGGTCGAGCGGGTCCTGGGTCACCGGCAGGGTGATCATGTGCATGTTCTCGGCGCTGATGCCCTGGAGCCCCTGGGCGAAGCTGGCGAGGGACTTCACGTCGCCGAGGGCCTTGTCGGTGGTGACCGCCTTGGTGGCGGAGTCGGCGAGACCGTAGAGCTTCTTCGGGCTGTCGAACACCCCGACGCCCTTGACCTGCTTGATCAGTGCCTTGATGAAGGCCTGCTGGAGCTGTATTCGGCCGAGGTCGCCGCCGTCGCCGACGGTCTTGCGGGTGCGGACCAGGCCGAGGGACTGCTCGCCGTTGAGCTTGTGGGAGCCGGCCGGCAGGTCGAGGTGGCTGCCGTAGTCCTTGATCGGCTTGGTGGTCGTGAGCTGGACCCCGCCGAGGTTGTCGATGATGTTCTTGAAGCCGGTGAAGTCGACCTCGATGTAGTGGTCCATGCGGATCCCGGACATCGCCTCGACGGTCTTCACCGCGCAGGCGGCCCCGCCGATGGTGAAGGCCTCGTTGAACTGCGCGCGCTGCCGGGGGGCGCTGTTCTTCCCCTTGCCGATGGGGCACGCGGGCCGCGGCAGCATGGTGTCGCGCGGGATGGACACCACGCTGGCCTGCTTGTGGCCCTCGTAGAGGTGGATGATCATCGCCGTGTCCGAGCGCGCCGAGCCGCCGTCGTCGGCGCCGTACTCGCGGTTCGCGCCCTCGCGGGAGTCGGAGCCGAGGACGAGGATGTCCATCGAGCCGTTGTCCACGTTCGGCGGGCGGTCCTTGCCCAGGGCCTGGTCGATGTCGACGCTGTGCAGGTTGCTGTTGAGCTTGAAGTAGAACCAGCCGAGGCTCCCGCCGCCCAGCAGGACCACGCCCGCGGCGGTCCAGGCAGCCGCTCTGAGGCCCTTGCGGCGCCGCGGCTCCCCCCTGCGCCTGCCCCCGCGTGCGGCTCGTCGGCCGCGCCCCCTGCTGTCCTCGCTCATGCTCTCCTCAGTCCTGGCTCCGTGTCCCGTCTTCCTTCACTCAGACGGAGCAGCGCGTTCCAGGGTTCCACGGCTTGCTGTGCGAGCCGTATGCCTGTGGCGAAGGTCGCAAAAACGGAACCGCCCCCGCCGCGGGTGCGGCGGGGGCGGTTCCGTCTGCGGGCGACCCGGTCAGTCGTCGTTCTTGCCGGCCGGGGTCGTCTTGGCGATCTGCATCAGGAACTCGGCGTTCGACTTCGTCTGCTTCATCTTGTCGAGCAGCAGCTCGATCGCCTGCTGCGAGTCGAGCGCGTGCAGCACCCGGCGCAGCTTCCAGACGATGGCGAGCTCCTCGCTGTTGAGGAGGATCTCCTCCTTGCGCGTACCCGACGGGTCGACGTCGACGGCCGGGAAGATGCGCTTGTCGGCGAGCTTGCGGTCGAGCTTGAGCTCCATGTTGCCGGTGCCCTTGAACTCCTCGAAGATCACCTCGTCCATGCGCGAGCCGGTGTCGACGAGCGCGGTGGCCAGGATGGTCAGCGAGCCGCCGTCCTCGATGTTGCGCGCGGCACCGAAGAAGCGCTTCGGCGGGTACAGCGCGGTCGAGTCGACACCACCGGACAGGATGCGGCCGGAGGCGGGCGCCGCGAGGTTGTACGCGCGGCCCAGACGGGTGATGGAGTCGAGCAGGACGACCACGTCGTGGCCCAGCTCCACGAGGCGCTTGGCGCGCTCGATGGCCAGCTCGGCGACCGTGGTGTGGTCCTCGGCCGGGCGGTCGAAGGTCGAGGAGATGACCTCGCCCTTGACCGACCGCTGCATGTCGGTGACCTCTTCCGGACGCTCGTCGACCAGGACGACCATCAGGTGGCACTCGGGGTTGTTGGTGGTGATCGCGTTGGCGATCGCCTGCATGATCATGGTCTTGCCGGTCTTCGGCGGGGCCACGATCAGACCGCGCTGGCCCTTGCCGATCGGCGACACGAGGTCGATGATGCGGGTGGTCAGCACGCCCGGGTCGGTCTCCAGACGGAGCCGGTCCTGCGGGTAGAGCGGGGTCAGCTTCTGGAACTCGGGGCGGCCCCGGCCCGATTCGGGCGCCATGCCGTTGACGGAGTCCAGGCGCACGAGGGCGTTGAACTTCTCGCGGCGCTCGCCGTCCTTGGGCTGGCGGACCGCACCGGTGGTGTGGTCGCCCTTGCGCAGGCCGGCCTTGCGGACCTGGGCGAGGGAGACGTACACGTCGTTCGGGCCGGGCAGGTAGCCGGAGGTCCGGATGAACGCGTAGTTGTCGAGGATGTCGAGGATGCCCGCGACGGGGATCAGGACGTCGTCGTCGGCGACCTGCGGCTCGCCCGGGGCGAACTCGTCACGGCCGCGGCGGCCACGGCGGTCCCGGTAGCGGCCGCGCCGGCCGCGCCGGCCGTCCTCGCCGTCGAAGTCGTCCTGCGGACCGTTGTCCTGACGGCCCTGCTGGCCCCGGCCGCCACCCTGCTGCTGGCGGTCCTGGCGGTCCTGGCGGTCCTGGCGCTCGGCGCGGTCCTGACGGCCGCCCTGCTGGCCCTGGCCGCCCCCGCCCTGCTGCTGCTGGCCGCCCTGCTCGTCGGCCTTGGCGCCGCGCTCGCGGCGGCCCTGGCGCTCACCGCGCTCACCGCGCTCACCGCGGTCACCACGCTCGCCGCGGTCACGGCGGTCACGGCGGCCGCGGCCCTCGCCGGCCTCCTGCGCGGGGGCCTGGCCCTGCGCCGGGGCGGACACGGCCACGGCCTGCTCAGCCTTGGCCTCGGCCTGCGGGGCGGCCGCGGGGGCCTCGGTCTTCTGCTCGACCTGCACGACGGCGGGGGCCGAGGACTCGGGGCTGCCGGAGGGGGCGGTGGCGCGGCGGCGGCGGCGCTCGCCGGCCGGGGCGTCCTCGCTGATCGGCTGGCCCGGGATCTCGATCTGGGCCGGTGCGGCGGCGGGCTTCTCGGCGGGCGCGGCGGCGGCCGCCTCACCCGTGCGGGCCTTGCTGGTGGCGCGGCGCTTCGGCTTGGCCTCGGCGGCGTCGGCGGCGGGGGCCGCGGCCTTGGGGGCGCTGCCGCCCTGCGCCTCCTTGATGACCTCGATCAGCTGGCTCTTGCGCATCCGCGCGGTGCCCCTGATACCGAGGCCCGACGCGACCTGCTGCAGCTCGGCCAGGACCATGCCCTCAAGGCCGGTGCCGGAGCGGCGGCGCCGGGTGGCAGTGGCAGCTGCGGCGCCCGCGGCGGGGGCGCTGGTGTCGACGTTGGTGTCGGCAGCGCCCATCAGATCGGTGGTGTCGCTCACGAAGGGTCCTTCCCTGGAGCGGACGTCGGCCTGTCTGGCTCGGCGACCGGTTGTGCTGTCCGGCAGCAGTCCTAGGTGTGTGGACGGTGCCGGGGCGGTGGTCCGCCGGTAGAGATACGGCGGAAAGAAACGTGCATGGGTGGTTCCGGCGAGAAGCCCCCCAGCTGGAAGCGTGGGAATGTCACGCCGATTCCGGAGCGTGCCCGAAACTGCTGGCTGCGATCAAAGCAGTCGGGGAGGCTCCCGGAAGAAAGGTGGTCCCTGATGGGGACACTGAGCACCGAGCCATGGCGGCTTCGGTTGCGCACTTGAGATTAACACTACCGGATCCAACAGACATTCCCCCTCTCAATCACCGGCAATCGCCCGTCCGGGGCGGCCGGCCTGCCCGGCCGCCCGCCCCGGAGGGCCGTGTCACGAGGACACGGACTGACCGCCTTGAGCGCCCAGCGGAAGGACGCTCGCACCCGCGGCGTCGAGGGCGAGCCGGTTCGCGGCCCACCCCTCGCCCGCGAGCTGCGCGACCTTGTCGGCCGCGTCGTTGTCGACCAGCGCGAGGACCGTGGGGCCCGCGCCGGAGATGACCGCGGGGATGCCGTCCGCCCGCAGCCGGTTGACGAGCGCCACGCTCTCCGGCATCGCCGGGGCGCGGTACTCCTGGTGCAGCCGGTCCTCGGTGGCGGGCAGCAGGAACTCGGGACGCCTGGTCATGGCCTCCACGAGCAGGCCCGCGCGCCCCGCGTTCACGGCGGCGTCCACGTGCGGAACGGAGCGCGGCAGCAGGCCGCGGGCGGTCTCGGTCAGGACCGGCTTCGACGGGACGAAGACCACCGGAACGATGGAATCGGCGGGGTCCATACGGATCGCCTTGGCGCTCCCGCCCTCCATCCAGGCGAGGGTGAAGCCGCCGAGCAGACAGGCGGCGACGTTGTCCGGGTGGCCCTCGATCTCGGTGGCCAGCTCCAGCAGCGCCGTGTCGTCGAGCTTGGCCTCGCCGCCTATGGTCACGGCGCGCGCGGCGACGATGCCGGCGCAGATCGCGGCCGAGGAGGAGCCGAGGCCCCGCCCGTGCGGGATGCGGTTGGCGCAGACGACCTCGAGGCCGCGCGGCTGTCCGCCCAGCAGGTCGAACGCGGTGCGCATGGAGCGTACGAGGAGGTGGCTCTCGTCACGCGGGAGGGTGTCGGCGCCCTCACCCGCGATGTCGATGTTCAGGCCGGAGTCGGCGACGCGGACGACCACGTCGTCGTAGAGCCCCAGGGCCAGGCCGAGGGCGTCGAAGCCGGGGCCGAGGTTGGCACTGCTGGCGGGCACGCGCACTCGTACGGCGGCGGCGCGGAACGCTGGACCTGCCATCGGTCGATGACACTCCTTGTGACTGTGCGGGATCCGGCGGGCTGTGCGGGATCTTCGCTGCGAAATGTACTGGAGAACGTACGACACCCGAAGGCCCTCGGGGCAGCACCGCGGTCATATGCGCGGTGGCGGATGTCAGTACAGCGTATCGAAGGAAGGTTCTCCCGCGACATAGGGCGCACAGGAGGCGCACGACGCGTGTCGCCGTCTTCCGGTCGATCGACGCCGAATTGCCGTTGGCTTCCGGTGTCGTACGGGCCGGGTTGCCGGATTCCGGAAGGTTTCCGGAATCCGGCAACGCCGGTCGCGGGCCGCTTCGCGCGGCCCGGGGGGTTCCCGGGTCGGGCCGGGGGTCAGACCAGGCCGAGCCGGACGGCCGCGGCCTCGGCGTCCACCGGAACGGTGACGGGCTGCGGAGCGCCCGCGACCGCCCAGTCGGGGTCCTTGAGGCCGTTGCCGGTGACGGTGCACACGATCTTCTGGCCCGGGTCGACCAGGCCCAGCTCGGCGGCCTTGAGCAGACCGGCGACGGAGGCGGCCGAGGCGGGCTCGACGAAGACACCCTCCTGGGAGGCCAACAGGCGGTAGGCGGCCAGGATCTGGCGGTCCGTCACCTCGTCGATGAAGCCGCCCGACTCGTCCCGCGCGGCCAGCGCGTACTCCCAGGAGGCCGGGTTGCCGATCCGGATCGCGGTGGCGATGGTGTGCGGCTCCTTGACGACCTCGCCGCGCACGATCGGCGCCGAGCCGGAGGCCTGGAAACCCCACACGCGGGGCGTACGGGAGGCCAGGCCGTCGGCCTTGTACTCCTTGAAGCCCTTCCAGTACGCGGTGATGTTGCCGGCGTTGCCGACGGGCAGCACGTGGATGTCGGGGGCGTCGCCGAGCGCGTCCACGATCTCGAACGCGGCCGTCTTCTGGCCCTCGATGCGCACCGGGTTGACGGAATTGACCAGCGCCACCGGGTAGTTGTCGGACAGCGCGCGGGCCAGGTCCAGGCAGTCGTCGAAGTTGCCGTCAACCTGCAGGATCTTCGCGCCGTGCACGAGGGCCTGGCCCATCTTGCCGAGCGCGATCTTGCCGCGCGGCACGAGGACCGCGGACACCATGCCGGCGCGCACCGCGTACGCGGCGGCGGAGGCGGAGGTGTTGCCCGTGGACGCGCAGATGACGGCCTTGGCGCCGTCCTCCTTGGCCTTGGTGATGGCCATGGTCATGCCGCGGTCCTTGAAGGACCCGGTGGGGTTCGCACCCTCGACCTTGAGGTGCACCTCACAGCCGGTGCGCTCGGAGAGCACCTGGGCGGGAACGAGGGGAGTGCCACCCTCTCGGAGCGTGACCACGGGGGTCGTCTCGGTGACCGGCAGCCGGTCCCGGTACTCCTCGATGATGCCGCGCCACTGGTGGGTGCGATTGCTGCTCATGGGTCCTTACTCCCCTTCAACACGCATGATGCTGGCGACACCGCGCACGGTGTCCAGCTTCCGCAGCGCCTCGACGGTCCCGGAGAGGGCGGCGTCGGGTGCGCGGTGGGTGACGACGACGAGGGAGGCCTCACCGTCCTTGCCCTGCTGCCTGACCGTGTCGATCGACACGCCGTGCTCCGCGAAGGTGGTCGCCACCTGGGCGAGGACGCCCGGCTTGTCCGCCACATCGAGGCTGATGTGGTAGCGGGTGACGACGTCCCCCATGGGGCTGACGGGCAGCTGGGTGTACGCCGACTCGCCGGGCCCCGTTGCCTCGGCGAGCTTGTTGCGGCAGACGGCGACGAGGTCGCCGAGCACCGCGGACGCGGTCGGCGAACCGCCCGCGCCGGGCCCGTAGAACATCAGCCGCCCGGCGGCCTCCGCCTCGACGAAGACCGCGTTGTAGGCCTCGCGGACGGAGGCGAGCGGGTGGCTGAGCGGGATCATCGCCGGGTGGACGCGGGCGGTGACGGACTCGCCGTCCGCGGCGCGCTCCAGGATGGCGAGGAGCTTGATGGTGCAGCCCATCCGCTTGGCGGAGGCGAAGTCCGCGGCGCTGACCTCGGTCATGCCCTCGCGGTACACGTCGTCGAGGCGGACGCGGGTGTGGAAGGCGATGCCGGCCAGGATGGCGGCCTTGGCGGCGGCGTCGTAGCCCTCGACGTCGGCCGTCGGGTCGGCCTCGGCGTAGCCGAGGGCGGTGGCCTGGTCGAGCGCCTCCTGGTAGCCGGCGCCGGTGGAGTCCATCTTGTCGAGGATGAAGTTCGTCGTGCCGTTGACGATGCCCATCACCCGGTTGATCTTGTCGCCGGCGAGGGACTCGCGCATCGGGCGGACCAGCGGGATGGCGCCGGCGACGGCGGCCTCGTAGTAGAGGTCCAGCCCGTGCGTCTCGGCCGCGGCGTGCAGCGCGGCGCCGTCCTGGGCGAGCAGCGCCTTGTTGGCGGAGACGACGGAGACGCCGTTCTCGAAGGCGGTGGTGATCAGGGTGCGGGCGGGCTCGATGCCGCCGATGACCTCGATGGCCACGTCGATGTCGCCGCGTTTGAGCAGCGCGGTGGCGTCGGTGGTGACGAGCGCCGGGTCGATGCCCTCGCGCACCTTGGAGGGGCGGCGCACGGCGACGCCGGCGAGCTCGACGGGCGCGCCGATCCGGGCCGCCAGATCGTCGGCGTGCGTCGTCATGATGCGCGCCACCTCTGAGCCGACCACGCCACAGCCCAGCAGCGCCACCTTCAGCGGACGCGTACGCATCATTCGACCTACGCCTTTCGATCTTTCTTCGCTCCCGGCACGCGGGTTGCGCGCCAGGTAGGAACCAGTCTCACTCAATGGACAGCAGTTTCCATCTTCGGTCCATTGAGTGAGACGTCTATTTTCGGGGCCGGACGCCCTGTCCCAAAAATATGGGAATCACCCGAGGTCGAGGGACAGGAGATCTTCCTCCGTCTCACGCCGGACGATCACCCGCGCGGCCCCGTCGCGCACGGCGACGACGGGCGGGCGGAGCGCGTGGTTGTAGTTGCTGGCCATGGAGCGGCAGTACGCCCCGGTGGCGGGAACGGCGATCAGGTCGCCGGGGGCCAGGTCGGCGGGGAGGAAGGCGTCCCGGACGACGATGTCGCCGCTCTCGCAGTGCTTGCCGACGACCCGGACGAGCATGGGCTCGGCGTCGGAGACGCGGGAGACGAGGGTCACGGCGTACTCGGCGTCGTACAGGGCCGTCCGGATGTTGTCGGACATGCCCCCGTCGACGGAGACGTAGGTCCGCAGCCCCTCCAGCGGCTTGATGGTGCCGACCTCGTAGAGGGTGAAGGCGGTCGGGCCGACGATGGCGCGGCCGGGCTCGACGGAGATCCGGGGGGCCTTGAGCCCCGCGCTCTCGCACTCCCGCGCGACGATCTCGGTGAGCGCCTTGGCGATCTCGTGGGGCTCGCGCGGGTCGTCGGCGGAGGTGTAGGCGATACCGAGCCCGCCGCCGAGGTCGATCTCCGGAAGCTCGACCCCGTGCTCGTCGCGGACGGCGGCCAGCAGCTGCACGACCCGCTTCGCGGAGACCTCGAAGCCGGCCATGTCGAAGATCTGGGAGCCGATGTGGGAGTGGACGCCGAGCAGCTCCAGGCTGTCGTGCCCGAGCGCCCGCCGCACGGCCTCGGCGGCGGACCCGTCGGCCACGGCGATGCCGAACTTCTGGTCCTCGTGGGCGGTGGCGATGAACTCGTGGGTGTGCGCCTCCACGCCCACGGTCACCCGGATCTGCACCGGCTGGCGCACGCCCAGTTCGGCCGCGATGTGCGCGACCCGCGCGATCTCCTGGAACGAATCGAGCACGATCCGCCCCACACCGGCGCCGACGGCGCGGCGGATCTCGCCCTCGGACTTGTTGTTCCCGTGGAAGGCGATCCGCTCGGCGGGCATCTCGGCGGCGAGGGCGGTGGCCAGCTCCCCGCCCGAACACACGTCGAGGTTCAGCCCCTCCTCCTTCAGCCACTTGACGACGGCCTTGGAGAGGAACGCCTTCCCCGCGTAGAACACGTCCGCGTCCTTGCCGAAGGCGTGCGCCCAGGCACGGCAGCGGGCCCGGAAGTCCTCCTCGTCGAGGAAGTAGCCGGGGGTACCGAACTCCTCGGCGAGACGGGTCACTTCGATGCCGCCGACGGTGACGACACCGGCCTCGTTGCGGGTGACGGTCCGCGACCAGACCTTCTCGTCGAGCGCGTTCAGGTCGGCGGGCGGCGGGGCGTAGTGGCCCTCGGGCAGGACGTCGGCGTGGCGGGGCCCGGCGGGGTGCGCGGAACGGCTCATCGGAATCTCTCTTCGGGAGTCACAAAGAATCTGGGGCGTCTATGCCGAGGAGGGCGAGGCCGCCGGCCAGCACCGCCCCGGCGGCTTCGGCAAGAGCCAGCCGGGCGCGGTGGGCGGCCGAGGGTTTCTCGTCCCCGAGGGGCAGGACCTGGTACTGGAAGTCGAGGAGCGCGTCGGCGACGGCGACGAGGTGCCGGGCGAGCCGCTCGGGCGCCCGGTGGTACGCGGCGGCCTCAAGCGCGAGGGGATGGTCGGCGAGGGCCCGCAGCAGGGCGACCGCGTCGGAATCCCCGAGCCCGCCGACATCGCCGGGCTCGGCGTGGAAACCGAGGTCGCGGGCGTTGCGCGCCAGCGCACGCGCCCGGGCGTGCGCGTACCGCACCCGAAAGCCCTCGTTCTCCTCCGTCTGCACGAGTAGCCCGTCACCGAAGACGGGCGTCTCCCGCCCCGGAACGACGACCATGGCCCAGACGGCGGCTCCGGCCCCGTACCGCGCGAAGACGTCCCCGTCCCGCCGGGCGACGGGCGCGACCTTCGCCTCCCCGTCCTCCTGGGGAAACCCCTGCCCTTCCCGGATCCGCGCGACGGCGCCCCGCACGACCTGCTCCCGCCCGCCACGGACGGCCTCGCCGAGCGCCGGACCACACCCGTACCGCTCGGGCCTCTCGCTCAGGTCCCGCAGCAGCTCGGTGGCGGACAGGGGGGCGAGGGTGAAGTTCAGGAAGCCGGGCCCGGTGACGTCGACGGTCGCGATGCCGGGCTCCAGGGCGAGTGCCTTCGCGAGCACGCGGGCCCCCTCGGCCCCCCTCCCCATCCGCAGCGCGACGGGGCTGGCGTACTCCCCGACCCCTCCGGGCCGGGTCCGTTCGACGACCACCCGCCCGGGCACGGGCCCGTCCAGCTCTCCGGCCTCGACGGCACGGCGTACGGCGCGTACGACGGCACGAGAGAGGTCGGCGGGGATCACGGAACCCAGCCTAGGGGAGAAGCCCGGCCCCCATGCATCGGGTTTCGCCATGTGGAATACCCGCCCCGGGCACCCCGCCGGCCGCTCTCCCCTTACACCCCTCTACCGGCGGAGGCACCCTTCCGCTCCCGCCGGTCCTTGCGCTCGACGAGCCGCCGTACGACCTTCACCAGCTCGGCGGGCTCGAAGGGCTTGGCGAGGAAGGCGTCCACGCCGGCGGCGATGGCGGCCTCGACCTCGTGCTGGGTGCAGGCGCTGACGATGGCGAGCGGCACGTGCCGCGTCCGCGGATCGGCCCGCAGCCGCGCGGCGGCCCCGAACCCGTCCAGCCGGGGCATGACCACATCAAGGGTGATCGCGTCGGGGCACACCCGGTGGACCACGTCCAGGCACTCGGCACCATCGTTCGCGGTCACGACCTCGAAGCCCTCCAGCTCGAGATTGACCTTGATCAGCTGCCGGATGACCTTGTTGTCGTCGACAACGAGGACCCGGCCCGAGGCGCCTGGCACAACTTGAGGGTAGGTCGCCCTAAGCCCCCGCGTCCGGGTTTTTGCCACTTCCACCCCCTCCGGGCGACCGACCTCCTCCCTCCACTCAAATCGGTTCCTGATCACCCCGCGGAAGCTGGTAGTGTTCAACCCGTCGCCGCAACGCGAACGACACGCCCCCGTAGCTCAGGGGATAGAGCAACGGCCTCCGGAGCCGTGTGCGCAGGTTCGAATCCTGCCGGGGGCACTTCGCATGAAGTGCCCGAAGACCCCGCCACCAGCGCGAACGCTGGAGACGGGGTCTTCGCGTATGTGCAGCCAACTGCCGCCCCGTGCAGCCGTAGCGACGGGAACCCCGAAGGCCCCCGGAGGCCACCTCCTGGCGGCCGTCGACCACTTCGCGTTCCTCTCCGGCCCTTCCCCGTCGCCGATCGGGACCGAACGGTAATGCGCACGGGGGTCCGGTCGGGCCCCGGCGGGCGCATACTGGGCGCAATGACAAAGCCAGCCGCGCCGAAGCGCCATCTGCCGAGCAGCCCCTTCAAAGCCCCGACCGCGCCACCCCCCAAGCACTTCGCGGTGGGTGACCAGGTCACGCACGACGTGTACGGACTCGGCCGAGTGGTCGGCGTCGAGGAGGGAACCGCGACGCTCGTCGATTTCGGCTCGGCGCGCCAGCGGATCTTGAGCCCGTACGCCAAGATGATCAAGCTATAGGGCCGTTGTGCCCGAAGACCCCGTCATCAGCGAGAACGCTGAGGGCGGGGTCTTGGCGTAGGTGCGGCCAGGCGCGTTTACGCGTACTCCCCCGACGTGTCAAGACACGTGAATCCGGGGCCTGACCCGGCGCGGGTCCCGAGGGCCTACTGGAGGTGCGGTCGAGAGGAGCACGAGGCTCCCGCCCGGCCCGCACCGACCGGAGGAGGACTCCATGACGACGACCCCGCCCTTCTGGACCCGCCGCATCTTCGTGTTCGCCGCCTCGACCGTCGTGGCCGCGGGGAGTGCCCTGCTGAACGTCGCCGCGTTCGCCGCCGTGCACGGGGGGCCGCACGCGGCCGCCGCCGGGCAGCAGTGGGAGTGCTTCGCCGCGCCGTGCAACCCGCCGGACGGCAGCGGGCACGGGAAGGACGGGCCGCCGGTGAACGCCCCCTCCGGACACGACTGGCAGTGCCTCACCGCGCCCTGCGGGCAGCCGCAGCACGTCCCGTCCCACCAGTGGGAATGCTTCGCCGCGCCCTGCAACCCGCCGACCGGCGGCTCTCCCCTCCCGCACCCGGAGCCGGAGGGGACATGGGCGGGTCCGGGAGCCGTGGCCTGACCCCCCGCCCGTCCTCGTCAGCCGGTGTCCCGCCAGTCCTGTGCCTGGCGGGCCGCCCGGCGGTCGTTCTCGGTGCGGAGGGTGGTGAGCCAGGGCCAGAGGTCGGGGAGGGGCTGGGCCGCGCAGGCGAGGCGGTGTTCTATGCGGCAGCGTTGGGTCGGGTCGGCCGGGCTGACCCCGTAGACGGTCACACGGTCGTCGGACAGCTCTATCCAGCGGTGCTGCGGCGGCACGACGTGCGCCAGGGGCGTCATGTCCGGCTCCAGCAGTACCCAGTCGTGCTCCAGCGTGGCCACCCGGTCCACCGGTAGGCCGCAGTGCGGACAGTGCGGCTGCCCGGCGCGCAGCCGGGGCGGTTCGTCCTGGTAGTCCCCCATACCGTGAGGGTCGACAGTCCGGCGGCCCGTGCAAAGGGCGCGAACCAGCCGGGGCGGGTGGGACAGGCGGGCACGGGTGGGGCAGGACTCGACGTAGGGGGCGATTCCTGCCCCCTACGTCCCCCCGCCTTCGACCGGAAGTGGCTCCGAAACAGTTCCGCACGCCGGCACGGCTAGGAACTCGCGGGATCGGGTTCCCAGTGCGGAGGCTCGGATCCAGCGGCGGTTGGTTCGGCGGCGGGGTCCTCGGGCGCAGACTCCTCCGGAGTCTGGTCCGGCCACAGGCGGGCACGTACTTCCTCGGCCTCCCCTCGACGGCCGGCTCCCTCCAACCCGCGGATGATGCGGTGCAGCAACGTCCAGCGCTCGGGCGTGGGATCGTCCAGACCGGCCGCGTCCAGAAGCCTCGCCACACAGTCGACCGTGGACAGGGGCAGGTCCTGGGGGTGGTCCCGAGCCGGGCTGTCGTCGTCCCAGGGGGCGGGGCCGGCCTCGGCAGGCCCCTCGACCAGGTGCCGGAACAGCTCCGCCACCTCCGTGTTGTTCGACGCCGCCGAGAGCTGGGCCAAGGGGCCCAAGAGGTTCACGGTTCCCGTGACGTCATCCTCGTGGCGTGCGAGCCACCACACCGCCGCGCTGCCCGGAGTCTTGAGGATCTCGTCAGCGAGGTACTTGCGCTTGCTCCGCTCGTACTGGCGTTCCTGCTCCCAGGTGTCCTCCTCCTTACGCAGGCCCGCGAGCTTCCGCAGCCGGTCACGGTCCTCGGCGGCGAGGGTGAGGGTGACGTCCGTGACCATGACCACCAGCGTCGCCGAGTCGTCCAGGGCGCGGGCACCGAGCTGCTCCTCCAGGCGGTACTGCACGGATCCGTATCGGTCCGGGTGCTCGCGCAGGGTCAGCTCCTGCGCCCTTCTGAGTACGGTGGCCGCGGCGAGCACGGAGAGGTTGCCGTGCGTCGGCACGTCGCCCGCGGTCGCGGCAGGGCGCCACCAGACGGACGCCGAGAAGAGGAAGTCGTAGTCGGGGAGGGCACTGCGCAGGGCCACCCGGTCCAGATGGGTCTCCTGGAACGGCTCCTCGGCCGGGCGCTCGGGCTCGGCGTTGGCCCGAGCGGCGGCCTCCTCGTACCGGGCCCGGTCATCGGCCCGTCGGCGGGCCCTTTCCGCACGCTTCATGGAGATCAGTCCGAGCGCTGCGGCGAGGGCGGCAGCCAGGAAGATCCAGGTCAGGTAGGCGCTCACCGGCCGCCTCCGGTACCGGCGGCGGCGAGGTCAAGAGCCGTGTCGATCCGCTCCCAGAGCCAGGTCGCGACGGGCTCCCGCTCCGGACGCCCGGCCTCCCAGGTACAGGTGATCGCATAGAGCCGATTGGTGTGGCTGTCGCTGCCGGTGGCCGCTCGGACCAGCACGTCGAGCGCGGGCTCCCTGCGGTCGGGGGGCATTAGCAGGACGGCGTCCAGCCAGCTCCGGAGGAGGGGGTCCCAGGCTTCCGGCGGGCTCTGGAAGGCCGCGCGCCATACGTGGGCCAGTTCCCGCCAGGGAAGGTCGGACGGCAGTGCGGCCTGCGGGATCAGGTCGCGCAGCAGTCCGAGGTTGCCCAGGGATCGAGACCCGGCGTGTGTGGTGAGCCGGTTGATCAGGAAGCGGCGCAGCCTCGAATCACCTCCGACCAGGTCGAACAGGGCGGTGCGGGCGTACTCACCATTCCGTTGGAGCGCCAGGTGGTGCAGCCGGACAACCGCCTGATGGGGATGGGTGCGGGCGAGCACGTCCCGGCAGACGTCGGTGAGCACGCGGAAGAGTCCTGGGGCGAGTTCCGGCGACTTGGACCAGTCCCAGATCTGCCGCCGGATGAACGAGCTCTGCCGTTCGTCACGCAATCCCAGTGCCAAGGCGGTCGCCGCCTCCGCGTAACGGGCGTGCGGAGGACGGGTCCCGGCCCAGCGCTCGGCCTTCTCAAGGAGATCGCCGGGGCGTCCCGCTCCGAGGACCTGTTCGGTGAAGCGGATGACGAGGTCGGTGCGATCGTCCGACGTGAGCCCGTCGAGCCTGATCGTCCCGTCGACCCAGGAGCTCAGTGCCTCCCGGAGGTCCGGGAAGTGGAGCCAGAAGTGCCTGCGGATCGCGGCGTCGTACTCCAGCTTCTCGAAGGTGACCCGGCCGGCCTCGTTCCGGAGGGCACCGAGCGTCGTCAGCTGGTCGAGAAGATCACGCTGCGCAAGACCGTGCACGGCGGCTTCTCCGTGTCCGAGTTCGTGCAGCAGAAGGTTACGGCTGTGGAAGACGGCGTCCGCGGGTGCCCCGTGCAGCATGGCAGCGGTCAGCAGGAGGGCACGGTCCTCCAAGGCCGTCAGCCTGGCAACCTGTTTCGCCGCCTCGGCCGTTCGGTCGTTGACAGCCCGGCGCGCCTCTTCGCGCCAGGCGTCGAACCCCCGGCCGTGACGGCCGCTGTCGCGTGCACGCAGGACCATGGCGCAGAATCGTAGGAGTTCGCTCATCGGGGCGTTGGCGAAGAAGCCGGCCAGAGCCGGAGTGCTCAGCTGCTCCACCTCGCAGGGGACCCCGGCGACGCGCAAGGCTCGGCGCACCACGGCCAGGGGGCGGGGTCGGCGCAGCAGCACCACGAGTGGGGCGAGCTGCGGGTCCAGAAGGGGGTCCGCCCAGGCCGGAAGTACGACGACCAGCCGCGCCTTGGCCTGCTCTACGACCCCACGGTGGAGAGCAAGGATCTTCTGCGCCTCGGGAAAGTCCTCGTAGGAGGTTCCGGAGAGGTCGAGGAGGAAGCGGTCCTGGGGGCCCGCATCCAGGGGTCCTCGCTCCGCCGGGTCCGTCGTCAGCTCCTCGAAGCGGCCCTCCTCCCCCGGTTCCGGGGCGGGGGCCTCGTGCAGGAGCATGATCGCGGCCGCGCTGCGGCCGCTGCCGGCCGGTCCCTGGAGCAGGACCACCGCACCGGGGACGTCGATCCGGCGGGCCGCTTCCCCGTAGTTGCCCGGTCGGATGAACCGCCTGCGCAGATCGGCGCGCTGCTCCCAGCCGATGTGGAGGCGGTCACGGGCCTTTCCGGTCGACGTGACCCACAGGTTGTACTGCGGCGCAGGCCCTTGGTTGACCGGGCCCGTGGCGCCGAAGAAGGAGCTGCTGAAGTCCCCTGTCATCACTCGCCGTCCTTACGGTGGTCGGCTCGCTCGCTGTGCTGGCGCATGTCGCCGGAGTTGTCGCCCGCCACGTAGTTCACCCCCATGCCGTCGCCGGAGAACGTGGGGGCGTTGTACTGCGCGCCGGGGCCGGTGTTCACGGGTCCGCGCGGCTCGTTGACGAAGGTCCCGAGGCCGCCGTGGAGGTTGCCGATGCCGCCGCGTACGTCCCGGGCCTTCATGCGAACGGAGCCGGTGTCCTGCGCGGACTCATCGCCCCGCCGCTGCGGCGATCGGTCGGTGTCGGCGAGCTGCGGAACCAGGTCGGCGAGGTCGTCACCGAGCCGCCTGAGGTCGGCCTCGGCGTTGCGGTGGTCGAGCCGGCGGTACTGGTGGTCGGCGAGTTCCTCCAGCTCCCGGGGCAGCACGGTCCGGTCGAGCCGGGTCGTGCGGCCCACGAGGACGGGGATGACGTGGGCGCCGGTGTCCAGGGCTTCCAGGATTTCGCGCCGGGTCCAGTCTTCGGGGTCATCGAGCGCCCGGCGTCCGTCCCTGTCGGTGAACTCGGCCCAGCGCGGTCCGATCACCACGAGCAGGACGCTGCAGCGGCCCACGGCGGTGAGGAGTTCCTGGGGGAAGGCCCGGCCGGGGCGGATGGACTTGCCGGCCCGGAAGACCTGGTCGTCGCCGAAACGGGCGGAGAGTTCGCGTTCGATGACGGTGGCGGTGGCTTCCTCGTCGCCGGTGCGGTAATTGACGAAAATTTCGGGCATGGCTGATTCCCCTCCTGGCTCATGAATGCGATGACTGGTGATTGCGACCCGCCCAAACCGTGTTGCCGGAGGGGCGGATCGCGTATCAGATGTGGGCGGGCCTGAGGGCCCAGGCGAATGCGGGCTGCAGATCGCGCACGGCGCGATGGGTGCGATAGCGGCCGAGTTCACCGGCGAGGCGGCGGATATCGGTCCGCACGGTGGCAGAGGGTACGGCGGTGTTGACGTCGAGGAGTTCCCGGGCCAGGGTGCAGGAATACTCGAGATCGCCTGCTGCCGCGTGCGCGAGGGCCCGGCGGAACCCGTATCTCGTACGCGTCCTCAGTGCGTGCGGTGGGATGCCGAGGAATTCCCGGTCGAGCACCTGGGCGGCCTCACGGGGGCTTCCGAGGTCGTACAGACACCAGCCGGTGACCATGGCCGCGGGATCGGTCAGGTGGGTGGTACCGAGGACGGGGCCCGCCTCGGGGTCCGCTTCCCGTGCGGCTGCGGCGAAGCTCCGGCGTGCCAGTTCCAGGGCACGCATGCAGGCGAGTTCGTCGCCGGCGAGCGCGTACCCCTGGGCCTCGCGCTGGGCGGCCAGGCCTCTGATGCGGGGAGGGAGGCGGCTGTTGGACCGGGCCTGTGCGGCGAGACCGGTCGTGGCGGCCGCGTCGCCGTCGTAGAAGGTGACGAGTGCGCGCCGCACCAGGGCGTACGAGGCGAGGTGCGGGTCCCCGCCGGCCTGGGCCAGCAGGACGGCGTCCGCGGTCCAGGCGAGGGCCGCCCGGCTGCTTCCCGCCTCCTGGGCCATCCATCCGGTGAACTCCGCGAAACGGGAAGCCAGGAGCATGAGCGGCGGCCGGTTGTGGGGATCGCTCTTGGAGACGAGCGCGACGACCGCCCGCGTCTGGGCTTCCAGCAGGGGCAGCAGGACCGCCGGATCGGTGCACTGGCCGAGCCGGCGGGACTGGTCGAGCTGGGTGGCCAGGGAGGCCGGCAAGGTGGTGCCCGCCGGGGCCGGGGTGCTGCCCGGGCGCTTGGGCCCTCGCCCCGGAAGCGCTCCTTCCCGCGATGCGCGGATCGCGTCGAGGAATGCCCGCCGGTCGAGCTCGGACCGCCGGTCGTCCGCTTCCCGGGCGGTATCGGGGACCGTTTTCCCCCCTGTTCCGGGCGATAGGGGTTCGGCCAGTCTGCGCAAGGCGCCGTCCGCCCGCAGAAACCTGTCGACCCGGTGGACGAGTTCTGGCGAGGGCCGGACCTTGCCCCGCTCCACCTTGCTGAGATAACCCTTGGTGTAGTTCACCTCGAGGGCCAATTCCGTAAGGGTGTATCCGGCTCGGTGCCGTAATCGGCGCAGTTCCGGTCCCCATTCGGGCGAGGTGCCCATGAAGCTCAACTCCCCGAAGTCGTGACGTTCTTGGAGATCGATTCAGTGGTGAGTGTGGCATGCGGTCCGGGTTCGCGGGCGGCATCGCCGAGGTTTCCTGTTGCCAGTACGGATGGTGACGCTCCCGGAGAGGATCCATCACTGTGCGTATCCTCCCGCCTGGTGGTCCGGTGGACCGTACGAGGGGGTGGGGGCAGGGTCTGTGTGTTCGGGGGGTGGCGGGGGGGCGGGGGGTGCGTAGGGTTGATTTGAGGCCGCTTTGTGCCGTTGACCTGGTGCTTTGCGGTGTGGTGGCGCATAGAGGATGGGGCGACGAGATGCGTGAGCTGGCGGAGACGGCGCGGCAGTGGGTGGCCGAGGGGCGGGTGGCCTTCCTGGCGCGGCCGGTGACCGAGCAGGGGTTCGGGCCGCGGGATCCTGCCGGGGCCGTGCTCGTGGACGCGCGGGGCGAGTGTGTCGGGGCGCTGTACCGGGGGGTGTTCGACGCCGAGCTCGTGGCCGAGGCCGGGGCCATGGGGGCCGGGGGCGGTGCGCGGGTGTGCGAGGTGTCGGTCGGGGCCGGGGAGGCCACCGAGGCGAAGCTGACCTGCGGCGGGCAGGCCGAGGTGCTGTTGCAGCCGCTGGCCGCGATCCCCGCCGAGTGGTGGGAGCTGCTCGGGACGGGGGCCGGGGTGGCGCTCGTGACGCGGCTGAGCGAGGGGGCGGACGCCGCGGTGAGCGAGGTCGTGCGGGCCGGGGGCGTGCCGGCCGATGACGCCGCGCGGCGGGCCGGGGAGCTGCTGGGT
Organism: Streptomyces sp. NPDC001594; assembly: GCF_042893675.1. Lineage (NCBI taxonomy): Bacteria > Bacillati > Actinomycetota > Actinomycetes > Kitasatosporales > Streptomycetaceae > Streptomyces > Streptomyces sp. NPDC001594. The sequence goes on from NZ_JBIAVB010000015.1 coordinate 79,336, forward strand.
ACGCGCCGGCCGGGGCGGGACGCGCTGTACGGGGGGGCCGGGCTGGTGCTCGTGGAGGCGTACCCGTCGGCTCCGTACCTGGTGGTCGGGGGCGGCGGGGAGCTGGCCGAGGTGATCGGGGCACAGGCCGCGCTGCTGGGGTGGGAGTCGGTGGTGGTCGAGAGCGCCGGCGAGGCGGAGAAGGTGCTCGAACGGCATCGGGAGGCCGCCTGCCTGGTACTGCTGAGCCATGAGCCGGATTTCGACGTGCCGGCGCTGCGGAGCGCGCTGGCGCTGGGGGTTCCGTACGTGGGCGCGCTCGGGTCGCGGCGGACCACGGCGCGGCGCCGGGAGGGGCTGCTCGCCGCCGGGGTGGCCGAGGGCGAGCTGGCTCGGGTGCACGGGCCGATCGGGTTGGATCTGGGGGCGAAGACCCCGGCCGAGACGGCGCTGGCGATCTGCGCGGAGATCCTCGGGGTGCTCGGCGGGAGGGACGCCCGGGGGCTGCGGGATTCGGACGGGCCGCTGCGGTGACGGCCGTGCGCCGTTCATGATTCTTTGGGACGGGCGCGTGAAAATGGTGCGAAAACGGGAAAATAACACTCATGGACATGATCCTGAGCGTGGACGCGACTCTTTCCCGTAGCGCATGGTTCTTCATCGTCGGAGTGGTCATCGCCGGGTTCCTGCTCGCCGGGTTCAAGCTGGGGCAGCGGGTGCGGGCCAAGGAGCCGCCGCCGCCCACTCCCGAGAGCCAGCCGCACCTGCCCGAGGGGGGTGCCGTGCACGAGGTCCGGGAGGAGCGGGACCACGTGGAGATCCCCGAGGGCGGGCTGAGGCCGCACGAGATGCAGGGGTACGGGAACTTCGGGTCCACGACCTCCGCGCACCCCGACGAGGTACGGGCCGAGCGGGAGTCCGGGTACAAGCCCGTGACCGGTCCCGGACCGCACCCGCAGCCGGGGGCACCGCCCGACGCGGGACGCGGGGCGCACGCCTAGACGGCCTGGGAGCCGCCGTCCGGAGTCCGTAGGGGCCTCCGTCCTCTGACCCGCGCCGCCGGCGCGGGTCAGAGGTCTGTCCGGAGCCGGAGCACCTCGGGCGGGGGGTGGCGGGTCGAGGCGTGGCGGACCTCTGCGGTGAGGGGCGGGTCCAGGGGGGTGTAGGTGGTCTCGCCCAGGCCGATCGCCGTGACCGTCGGCGGCCGCGGGGGCGGCGGCGGGGGCGGGGCCGTACGCAGGGCGGCCGTGAGGTCCGCGCGGAGGGCGGCCGGCAGGGGGCTCGACACCAGGGGGGTCTCGTCGTCCTCCCCGGGGAGGAGCAGGACCAGCGCGAGCGGGCGCCGCGCCGTGCCGGTGTAGCCGATCACCGCCGCGTCCCGGACGTTGGTGTGGCGGAGCTTGCGCCAGGCGCGGCGGCCGGAGGGGTAGGGCTGGTCCAGGCGTTTGACGACCAGCCCCTCGATGCCGCTCGCGGGCAGGGTCTCGTACCAGGTCTCGGCCAGTTCCGGGTCGGTGGTCATCGGCACCGGCTGGAGGGGCGGGCCGAGGGGGGCGAGGAGGTCGAGCAGGAGGGCGCGGCGGCGTGCGTAGGGCTGGGCGCGTACGTCGAGGCCGGCCAGCTCCAGCACGTCGAAGGCCGCGTACGAGGCGGGGAGGGTGCGCGCCAGGGCGGCGGCGCGGGCCGGGGTGGCGGCGGCCCGGCGCTGGACCAGGGCGAAGTCGGTCCGGCCGGCGTGCCAGACGACCACCTCCCCGTCCAGGACGGTTCCGGCCGGCAACCGCCGGGCGGCCTCCGCGAGATCGGGGAACGCGGCGGTCACGGTGCGGCCGGAGCGGGCCTGGAGGACGACGCCCTCGGCCGTGTGCAGGACGACCATGCGGTGGCCGTCGAACTTCGGCTCGTAGGCCAGTCCCGGGCCGCGCGGCAGGGTGCGTACGGAGGCGGCCAGGGCCACTCGGACGGGGGGCGGGGTCATCGGCGGGCGCCGGGGAGGGGGGCGGCCTGCGCGGGGTCGAGGAGGGGGGCCAGAAGGTCGCCGTCGCGGGCCAGGCGGGGCGGGATGTCGTCGGCGAGGAAGACGAGGTCGGCGGGGTCCCGGCAGTCGCGGAGCTCCGCCCAGGTGACGGGGGCCGAGGCCGTCGGCAGGGCGCGGGCGCGCAGGGTGTAGGGGGCGGCGGTGGTCTTGGCGGCGGCGTTCTGGCTGTGGTCGACGAAGACCTTGCCGGGGCGCAGCGCCTTGGCCATGCGGTGCACGACCAGGTCGGGGAGGGCCGCCTCGGCCTCCTGCGCGAGGTGTTTGGCGTACGCGGACACCCGGGCGGACGGGGTCGGCTCCACGGGGACGGACAGGTGCAGGCCCTTGGAGCCGGAGGTCTTGGCGTACGCGTGCAGCCCGTCGGCGGCGAGGCGGTCGCGCAGCCAGAGGGCGACGGCGCAGCACTCGACGACGGTCGCGGGCGGGCCGGGGTCCAGGTCGAGGACGATGCGGTCGGCGACGGCGGGGGTGGCGGCGGGCCACTGGTGGACGTGGAACTCGACGACCAGGTTGGCGGCCCAGATCAGGGACGGCATGTCGGATACGAGCACCTGTTCGGCTCCCGGATCCTCGGAGCGGGGCACCGGGGCGGTCTTCACCCAGTCGGGGGTGCCGGGCGGCGGGTTCTTGGTGAAGAACAGCTGGCCGTCGGGGCCGTCGGGATAGCGGAGGAAGGAGACGGGGCGGTCATGGACGTGCGCGAGGAGGGCAGGCGCGATGGTGGCGTAGTAGTGCAGCACCTCGCCCTTCGTGAACCCGGTCCGCGGGTACAGGACCTTGTCCAGGTTGCTGAGCGCGATGCGACGCCCCTCCACCGATGTGATCGGCGTCATACGATGAGATTGCCACGAAACAGGAGGAACCGTGCGATCCATTTGGAATGGGGCGATCTCCTTCGGCCTGGTCAGCATCCCGATCAAGCTCGTGAACGCCACCGAGAGCCACTCCATCTCCTTCCGTCAGATCCACGTGACGGACGGCGGACGCGTCCGCTACCGCAAGGTGTGCGAACTGGACGGGGAGGAGGTGTCCTCGGACGAGATCGGCAAGGGGTACGAGGAGGCGGACGGATCGATCGTGCCGATCACGGACGAGGACCTGGCGCGGCTGCCGATCGCCACGGCGAAGACGATCGAGATCGTGTCGTTCGTACCGGCCGACCAGATCGATCCGCTGCAGATGGACTCCGCCTACTACCTGGCGGCGAACGGGGCCACGGCGGCCAAGCCGTACACCCTGCTGCGCGAGGCGCTGAAGCGGAGCCGGAAGGTGGCCATCGCGAAGTTCGCGCTGCGGGGGCGGGAGCGGCTGGGAATGCTGCGGGTCGTGGACGACGTGATCGCCATGCACGGACTGCTGTGGCCGGACGAGATCCGGGCGCCGGAGGGCGTGGCACCGGAGGCGTCGGTCTCGGTGCGGGAGGCCGAGCTGGACCTGGCGGACGCGCTGATGGCGACGTTGGGGGAGGTGGAGATCGACTCCCTGCACGACGACTACCGGGAGGCCGTGGAGGCGATGATCGCGGCGAAGTCGGGCGGCGCGTTCGAGCCGTCGGAGGCGGTGGTGGAGCCGGCCGGCGGGCAGGTCATCGACCTGATGGCGGCGCTGGAGAACAGCGTGCGGGCGGCGCGGGCCTCGCGGGGCGAGGGTGGCGGGGAAGCCGGGGAAGGCGGGAAGGCCGAGGTGACGCCCCTCCGGCGGAAGGCGGCAGCTGCTGCGGCATCGCCGAAGGCGGTCGGCGGGAAGAAGTCGACCGCGGCCGGGGGGCGGGGCGCGGCGGCGAAGAAGTCCGCCACGGCGAAGTCGACTTCGAAGACCGCCGCCGCCAAGACGACGGGCAAGAAGGCGGCTTCGGGTTCCCGTTCGGGTACGAAGTCCACGGCTTCGGCGGCCGCGAAGAAGGCCGCGGGGGGCGGGGCGGCGAAGAAGGCGGCCCCGCGGAAGCGGAGTTCTGCCTGACGGGTGGGGGGTGGCGGGCGTGTGCGGGTGCGGGGAGCGGGGGCCCCGCCCCCCGGCGAGGCTGGGCTTCGGCTAGTCGGCCGGGAGCCAGGTCGGGGTTGCTCGGGCCGTGGTGAACAGGGCTTCCACGTCCGGGGGTTTGAGGGTCGGGGGGAGGGACCCGAGGGTGGTCGTGAGGGTAGGGGGCTGAAGGATCAGGACGTCCCTGAGGGTGGGGGCCACCTCCACCCGGGAGGCGTCCGTGAGGGACAGGGCCGGGGTGACCGGGCAGGCCAGGGCGCGGGAGGCCCGGGCCGCCGCGCGCCGGATCCAGCGCGGGTCGGGGGCCGGGGCCGCGCGGCCCACCGTCAGGAGGAGGTCGCCCACTTGGGCCCGCTGGCGGCGGCCCGGGACCGTGCGCAGGGCGAAGACGCCCGGCGGTCCGACGAGCAGGTGGTCCAGCAGTCCGAGACCCGGCAGGGGGACGTCGTGGACCACCCGCCAGTCCTCGGCCTCCAGCAGGTCGAGCTCCGCTCCCGTGCGCTGCGAGGCCGCCAGTTGCCGCCGCATGCGGTGCCGGGCCCGGCCGCCGCCCTGCGCCCCGTACGCCAGTTCGCCGAGGAGCGTCTCGCCGGGGCGGTTGGGGGCCAGGTCCCGGTCCGGCGGGAGGTGCAGGCGGCGCAGTTCGGCACGGCTCGGGACGGGGGGCGGTCCGATGGTCCAGTCACCGCTCAAGTACGGGCGCAGCACCGCCAGTACGGCCTCGCGCTGGTCGTCCGAGAGGACGCTGATCCGGTTGGCCCGCCGGTCGTACCAGGCGACCGCCAGGCCGTCGGGCCGGTTGACGTAGAGCCGGCCGCGGCCGGGCCGGCCGCTCGCGAGCACCTTGAGTCCGGACATCGGCCTCACCCCCGCCGTCCATGTGAGCAGGCGCCGCCGCCCGCGGCAATCCCTCGAACATGTAACAGCTCCGTCGGCTCGCTGCTGCCTTCCTGTTACAAGGCCAGCGCTGTACCGCAACAGCCCGCCCCTACGTTGATGGCGTACCTGCCCGCACCACCCGTACCGAATGGACTCCCGTGGACACCGTCAGCCGTCGCACCATCGTTCGCGCCACCGCCGTGACCGCATGCGCCGCGGCCCTGCTGGCGCTGCCCACCGCCGCCGCGCTCGCCGACGGGGCCCCGGCCGCGTCCGCCGCCGGCGTCCAGCGGACCCTGGTCAGCAGCCTCTCCCTCGCGGACGGGCAGTCGACCGCCAAGGTCTACCGGCTCGCCAAGGACGCGTACCAGGCGGAGATCCTGCGCGCGGGCGCCACGGTGGCGACGCTGACCAGCCGTGACGGAAGCACCGGCACGGGCGGGGCGGGCGAGCTGCACGCCGCGCTGCGCCCGGACGGGCGGCTCTCCTCCTGGGTCGACGACACCCTCCCGCGCGACGGCTCGCACGCCGTGGCCGGCGACGGCCACAAGACGGCGACCCGCCGGGGCGCCGGGCAGGTCGTGCCGGCCGTCGCCGAGACGCACCGCACCGCCGGCACCGCCGAGACGCTGCGGCTCAACACCCTGGCCGACGGTCCGGGCAGCGGGGTGCTGCTGCTCGCCGCGGGCGGCGGGATCGCGGCCGTGGGCGCGGCCGGGTTGGGCTTCGCCATGCTGCGGCGGGGCCGCACCGACGGCTGACCTCCCGGGGGAGCCGTTCCCCCGCCGGGGCCGCCGTCGCCCGGTGGGCGGAAATCCGAAAACGGGCTTATCTCCGCATAAGGTGGTCGCAACAAGTTCCACGCCCGGAGAGGAGGGCCCGCGCCGTGCGCACGCCTTCCTCCCCTGCCCGCGCGGGCAGGCGCGCGGGTGTGGCCCTGCTGGTCCTGGCGGCCGCGCTGCCGCTGGTCGCGGGCTGCGGGAACACCGGCGGGCTCGCCTCGGCGGGGCCCACCCCCACGGCGATCGGGCCCGTCCACCTGTGGCCGGAGCGCAAGGGCGCGGACGTGCCGCCCGCCGATCCCGGGGGCGCGCCGCCGGAGTACGTACCGGGTCTGCCGCCGGTCGTCGGCCAGGACGTGCACTCCGTCGACCCGGTGGCCCTGGTCCAGGCCGAGCTGCGCGCGCACCCGGACATCACCGTCGGCCCGGACGGGATGCCCGCGGAGACCGCCGCCGCGATCCGGGCGTGCGGGCGGGAGGGCCAGGCGCCCGGGGCGTGTCCGGTGCGGGCGCCGTACTACCGGGACCTGACGGGGAACGGCAAGGACGAGGTGGTGGTCGGGATCGAGTTCCCCGACCGGATGATGTCCGTACGCGTGTACACGGCGGACGCCGACGGGCGGCTCAACCGGATCATGGCGACGACGCAGACCGTGATCAGCGTGGAGCTGGCCGGGCGGGACGTGATCCTGCGGGTGCCGAGCGGGAACCCCGGGTACGAGCTGATCACCGCGTGGTCGTGGGACGCGGGGCAGCGGACCATGCTGCCGGCGCGGGAGGAGATCGTACGGGTGCCCGCGGGGACGGCCGGGGCCGCGGTGCCTGCGCCGGGTGCGCCGTGAGACGGCTGCTGCCCGCCTGGACGGCCACGCTGACCTGGAAGTCCGTGTGCTTCATCGTCGGGATGTGCTGCTCGCTGGCCGCGGTGCTGGGCGTGCTCGTGCACGTGGAGGTGACCCGGCAGACCGTCGCCACGGCCCGTGACAAGGCCCTGGGCAAGCTGCACGACGCCTCCCGGGCGTACGAGGCCGGCGAGGCCCTGCCGCCCGAGTCGGGGATCGACCCCCGGGGGCTGCCGCCGGCGCTGCGGGCGCTGGCGGTGGGCGGGCAGCGCGGGACGGTCGTGGCCGAGGACCGGCAGGGCCGGCCGGTGATGTGGGCGGCGGCGCCGGCCGACGGGCGGGCGCTGGCCACGTCCGTCGACTACGGGCAGAGCGCGCGCACGATCAGGGGGCTGGACAACGCGATCATCGGCTCGTCGGTGCTGGCCATCGGCGGGACGCTGCTGGTCGGCGCCTTCGCGGTGACGCGGGTGACGCGGCGGCTGCACCAGACCGCGACGGTCGCCCGGCGGATCACCCGGGGGGACCTGGACGCCCGGGTCCGGGACCCGCGCGCGGAGGATCCCTCACGGCACCCGGACGAGGTATCGACGGTGGCGGGCGCGCTGGACACGATGGCGGGGACCCTCCAGCGGAAGCTGCAGGGCGAGCAGCGGTTCACGGCCGACGTCGCGCACGAGCTCCGCACCCCGCTGACCGGTCTGCAGGCGGCGTCGGAACTGCTGCCGGAGGGCCGGCCGACGGAGCTGGTGCGGGAGCGGGTGCGCACGATGCGGCAGCTGACCGAGGACCTGCTGGAGATCTCACGGCTGGACTCCGGGAGCGAGCGCGTGGACACCGACCTGCACCAGCTGGCACGGCTGGCGCGCAGGGTGGTCCGGGCGTCGGGCACGGACACGGAGGTGGTGGTGGTCCGCGACGCCCACGTGGAGACGGACCGGCGGCGCCTGGAGCGGGTCCTGGGCAACCTGGTCGCGAACGCGCACAAGCACGGACGCGGGCCGGTGGTGCTGACGGTGGACGGTCCGGTGGTGTCGGTGCGGGACCACGGGGACGGCTTCCCCGACTACCTGCTGGACGGCGGCCCGCAGCGGTTCCGCAGCGGCGGCAAGGGCCACGGGCTGGGCCTGACCATCGCGGCGGGCCAGGCGGAGGCGATCGGCGCCCGCCTGGAGTTCCGCACGGCGGCCGGCGGCGGGGCACTCGCGGTGCTGACGCTGCCCGGGCGGTAGCCGCCCGCCCGGGCGCCGGGCCCCCTCAGCCCTCCGCGTCCCGCCGCTTCGTCCAGGGCCAGCGGAGCTTCGGCTTGCGGCCCGACGGGCGGTACTCGTACTTCCAGCCCTTCTGGAGGCCCAGCCGTTTCGTGTAGCCCGACGGGACCCGTTCGTACAGCAGGACCGTCGGGGGGCCGCCGTCGGCCGCCGGGACGGGGATCTCGTACCACTTCGAGGGGTGGCCCGTCGGGCCGAGGAGGATCGGGAGGACCCGGCCGTCCATCGGGCCGCCCTCGAAGGGGGTCGGTTCGCTTTTCACCCCACCAGTGTCACAGCAGGTGAGCCGCCTCGGAGACCACCGGGATCACGCGCCGTGCGAGGACGCCCGCCGGGCCGTCGGCCCGCTCCAGGGCCAGGGCGGCGCGGGCGGCGCCGGCCGTTTCGGGGTCAGTGGCGGCGGTGGCGGTCAGGAGGGCGATGAACTGGTCGACCAGCCAGTCGCGGAGGGTGGCGGCCTCCGGCTGCTTGCCCTCGTCCAGCCAGATCAGGGAGGCGGCCTCGACCGCCGTGATCCATGTGCGGACCATCATCCTCAGCCGGGGTCCCGGCCCGGGGGCCGGGACGCCGAGGTGGAGGAGGATCTGCTGGGCGGCCGCGCGGCGGATGCCGTCCACCGTGGCGGTGGTGCGGGAGGTCTCCACGACGCTGCCGCCCTGGAGGAGCGCGGCGAAGCCGGCGTCGTGTTCGTCGACGAAGGCCAGGTAGCGGTCGAGGACCCGGGAGAGCCGCCCGGTGAGCGGTCCGGCCTGGGGTTCGGCGAAGCACAGTTCGAGGACGTCGGCCGCCGAGCGCAGCGCGGCCTCGTACAACTGCTGCTTGCCGCCGGGGAAGTAGCGGTAGACCAGCGGCCGCGAGACGCCCGCTGCCTCGGCGACCTCGTCGAGGGAGATCTCCTCCGGCGCCCGGTGCGCGAACAGCGACAGGGCCGCGTCGAGGAGTTGGGCCCGCCGCTCCTCGACGCTCAGCCGGCGGTAGGCACGTACGGTGCGTACGGTCATGTCCGCAGCGTAGACGTACGGTGCGGCGCGCGGGGGGCTTACGCGAGGAGGCCGGAGCTCTTCCAGAGGCGGCGGCCGGCTCCGCGCAGGACGCCGATGTCGTCGAGGAAGTCGGTGAGCCGCTTGGCGCCGGTCTGCATGACCTCGCGGCGGTGGCCGCTGGCCTTGACCTGGGCGACGGCCTCGCGCCGGTCGAGGCCGACGTTGTCGTAGACGGCCGGGTTGACGAAGGCCAGGGAGAAGACGCGGGCGGCCTCGCCGCAGCTGAGCCGGGTGAGTTCGCGCTCCCAGCGGGGGGCGGTGAGCATCTGGCGGCGCAGTTCCTCGCGGGCGTAGCGGACGTGCCGGGCCTCCTCGACGACGTGGATGCGGGTCACGCCGCGGACGAGGGGCTGGATGCGCTCGTCCGGGAAGGTCAGGCGCTGCATCCAGTCGAGGATCTCCTCGCCGAGGAGGGTGCAGGCGAAGGAGCCGGGGGTCGTCGAGATCGTCTTCAGGATCCGGGCCAGGTTGTGGTTGGCGCGGGAGACGGGGTAGGCGGGAGCGCCGCCCGTCTGGATCATGCGGGCGAACATCATCGAGTGGCGGCACTCGTCGGCGATCTCGGTGAGGGCGTAGCGGACGTGGTTGCTGGTCAGCGGCTTGTCGTAGATGTGCCGGACGAGGAGCTGCATGAGGATGATCTCGAACCAGATGCCGAGCGAGGCGAGGGCGGCGGCTTCGTGGCGGGAGAGTTCGATGCGCTGCTCCTCCCCCATCTTCTTCCACAGCGGGGTGTCGTAGAGGGAGAGCAGCTCGGGCGGCCAGTAGTACTTGCCGTCGACGGGCGGGGCGTCCCAGTCGAGTTCCCTGTCGGGGTCGAAGGAGTGCTTGGCGGAGGATTCGAGCAGGCGCTCGGCGATCTGCTCGCGGTCCTTGAGGAGGCCGAGGGCGTCCCTCAGCGCGGCTCGCTGCGTCACGGTCGTCATGGCTTGGGGCACCTCGGCGGTCGGGTTACCAGCGGTCACCTCTTATGAGACTGCTTGTCAGCAAGGCCGTCAATCCCTCGCGCACGACTTGTTGACCCCGTGTCTACCAACGTGTGACGCTGCCAACTGTCCAGTCCTGTACGGCAGTACGGCAGCACGTGAGACGAGGAGGCGTCAGTGTCGACGCACGAGCTCTACACCACGGCCCCGGGCGAGGGCGTCTGGCAGGTGCCCGCCAGCGGCTCGGCCCGCTTCAGCTGGGAGTACGACGAGGGCCGCGAACGCCTCCTCGCGCTCTACCAGAAGGGCAAGGACAAGCAGTGGGACGGAGCCAAGCGCATCGACTGGGACATCGAGGTGGACCCGTTCGACCCGCTCGGCACCCCCGACGAGGTGCTGACCCTGTACGGGACCCGGCACTGGGCCAGGCTCACCGAGAAGGACAAGGGCGACCTGCGCCGCCACTACGCCGCCTGGAACTTCAGCCAGTTCCTCCACGGCGAGCAGGGCGCCATGGTGTGCGCGGCGCGCATCGTGGAGTCCGTGCCGGACCTGGACGCCAAGTTCTACTCCGCCACCCAGACCATGGACGAGGCCCGGCACGCCGAGGTCTTCGGCCGGTTCCTGCACGAGAAGGTCGGGATGCTCTACCCGGTCAACGACAGCCTCCAGGGGCTGCTCGGCGACACCCTGCGCGACTCCCGCTGGGACATGCCGTACCTGGGCATGCAGGTGCTGATCGAGGGGCTGGCGCTGGCCGCGTTCGGGATGATCCGCGACACGACGGACAAGCCGCTGCCCAAGCAGATCCTCGCGTACGTGATGCAGGACGAGGCCCGGCACGTCGCCTTCGGACGGATGGCCCTGCGCGACTACTACCGCCAGCTGACGGACGCCGAGCTGCGCGAGCGCGAGGAGTTCGTCATCGAGGGCTGCCACCTGATGCGGGACCGGCTGCGCGGGGTGGAGGTGCTGGAGAACTTCGGGATCCCGCGGCGGGAGGCGGAGGAGTTCTCCGAGCAGTCGGAGTTCCTGCACCTGTTCCGCAAGCTGCTGTTCAGCCGGATCGTGCCGTGCGTGAAGGACATCGGGCTGTGGGGCGAGCGACTCCAGAAGGCCTATCTGGACATGGGCGTCTTCGAGATGGGCGACTCCAACCTCGACCTGCTGATGGCCCAGGACGAGGAGATCGCCGAGGCCCTCGACCGCGAACGGTTCGCGCACGAGGAGCGGGAGCGGGTCGCGGAGGTCGAGGCGGCCATCCAGGAGGGGGCCGAGGCGTAGCGTTCGCAGCGGGGCGCGTCAGCGCGGGGGGGCGTCAGGGGGGGGCGTCAGCGCGGCCCGGCGGCCAGGGCGGACTCCATCATCGCGCGGGCGATCGGGGCCGCCGCGCCGTTGCCGCTGATGTCGCCGCGCACCGCCGAGGCGTCCTCGACCACCACCGCGACCGCCACCCCCGGCTGCGGCGCGCCGGCCGCGGCCGCCCAGCCGATGAACCACGCGTAGGGCGTGCCCGCGTTGCCGACACCGTGCTGGGCCGTGCCGGTCTTGCCGCCGACCCGCGCGCCCGGGATCGCCGCGTTGCGCCCCGTCCCCTCCTCCACCACCTTCACCATCAGCTCCTGCAGCCGCAGCGCCGTGGGCGGGCTCATCGCCCGGCCCAGGGTGTGCGGGGCGGTGCGGCGGACCAGGCCGCCGCCGTGCCGGGTGGTGCGGTCCACCAGATAGGGGGTCTCGATCTCGCCGCCCTGGGCCACCGCCGCCGCCACCATGGCCATCTGCAGGGGCGTGGCCCTGGTGTTGAACTGCCCGATCGAGGACAGCGCCAGCTGGTCCGGGCTCATGTCGGTGTCGAAGTTCGACCGGGACACCCAGGACGGCACCCGCAGCCTCTCGTCGTTGAACCCGAACCGCTCCGCCGCCGCGACCATCCCCTCCAGCCCCACCTGCACCCCGACCTTCGCCATCACCGTGTTGCACGACCACTGCACCGCCTCCGCCATCGAGGCGTCCTCACAGCCCGTGCCCGCGTTCGGCAGCAGGGTGCTCGTGCCCGGCAGCGGGTACGGGTCCGGGGTGCGGGTGGGGGCGTCGACATCGGTGACCACGCCCGCGTCCAGGGCCGCCGCAGCCGTCACGATCTTGAAGGTGGAGCCCGGCGGATAGGTCTCGCGCAGCGCCCGGTTGAGCATCGGCTTGGCGGGGTCCGCGTTCAGCCGCGCCCAGGCCGCCTTGACCTTCGTACCGGTCCCGGAGAGCAGGCCCGGATCGTACGAGGGGCTGCTGACCAGGGCCAGGATCCGGCCGGTCGCCGGCTCCAGCGCGACCGCCGCCCCGCGTCTGCCGCCGAGCCCCCGGTAGGCGGCCCGCTGGACGGCGGCGCGCAGGGTGGTCACGGCGTCCCCGCCCGCGGGGCGGCCGCGCGAGAGGTCGTACCAGAGGGGGAAGGCCGAGAGCCCCGGGTCGGTGCCGGCCAGCAGGGCGTCCTCGGCGCGCTCGGCGAAGCTGGTCCCGTACGTCTGGGAGGAGAAGCCGGTGACGGGGGCGTACAGCGGGCCGTCGGTGTAGGTGCGCTCGTAGCGCAGCAGCTGGCCGCTGTCGCGGGAACCGGTGACGGGGTGGCCGTCGACCAGGAGGTTCCCGCGCGGCTCGGCGTAGCGCGCGATGGCGGGGCGCTTGTTGGCCGGGTTCGCCCCGTAGGCGGCGGACTCCCAGACCTGCACGCGGGCCACGTTGACGAGCAGGGCGGCGAGGAGCAGCACGCAGGAGTACGCGCACCAGCGGATGTAGCGGATCACGCGGGCCCCCCGGTTCCGCCGCCCGCGCGGGCGCTGTCGCTGAGCCGGACCAGCAGGGCCACGATGATCCAGTTGGTGACGACGGACGAGCCGCCCTGGGCCAGGAAGGGCATGGCCATGCCGGTGAGGGGGATCAGGCCGGTCACGCCGCCCGCGATGACGAAGACCTGGAGCGCGACGATCGAGGCGAGCCCGGTGGCGAGCAGCCGCCCGAAGGGGTCGCGCAGGGCGAGCCCGGCGTGGAAGCCCCGGGAGACGAGGAGCCCGTAGAGCAGCAGGAGGGCGGTCAGGCCGACCAGGCCCAGCTCCTCGCCGGCGGTGGCGAGGACGAAGTCCGACTTGGCGGCGAAGCCGATGAGGAAGGAGTGGCCGTGGCCGAGGCCGGCGCCGAGGAGGCCGCCGGCGGCGAAGGCGAAGAGGGACTGGGCGAGCTGGCCGGGGCCTTCACCCCGGTCGATGGAGGCGAAAGGATTCAGCCAGTCCTCGACGCGGCTGTGCACGTGGGGTTCGAGGGTTCCGACGGCGTACGCGCCGAGCGCGGCGAGCAGCAGCCCGACCGCGATCCAGCCGATCCGGCCGGTGGCGGTGAACAGCATGATCACGAAGAGGCCGAAGAAGAGGAGGGAGGTCCCGAGGTCGCGCTCCAGGACCAGCACCCCGACGCTGAGCAGCCAGATCGTGAGGATCGGCCCGAGGACCCGGCCGGGCAGGAGCCGCAGTTTCCACAGGAGCCGGCGGCCGGTGAGGGCGAGGGCGGTGCGGTTGGCGGCGAGGTAGGAGGCGAAGAAGACGGCGAGGAGGATCTTGGCGAACTCCCCCGGCTGGAAGGAGAGCCCGGCGAAGCGGATCCAGATGTGGGCGCCGTTGACCGCCGGGAAGAACACGGGGACGAGCATCAGCGCGAGGGCGGCGGTGACGGAGAGGTAGGCGTACCGCTGGAGCACCCGGTGGTCGCGCAGCCCGACCACGACCAGGGCGAACAGCCCCACCCCCAGCCCCGACCAGCGGAGCTGGTCCCCCGCGCCGGCCTCGCCCGGGGTGACGAGGTCGAGCCGCTCGATGAACACCAGGCCGAGGCCGTTGAGCAGGACGGCGATGGGGAGCAGGACCGGGTCGGCGTACGGGGCCCGCAGGCGCACGGCGAGGTGCGCGAGCAGCGCGGCCGCGCCGAGGGCGGCGGCGTAGTGCGGGGTGGAGGTCGAGGCCCGGGGGCCGGCGGCTCCGGCCGCGAGGCCCACGTAGGCGTGCCCCAGCGCGGAGATCAGGACGGCTCCGGCGAGGAGCGTCAGCTCGACGCCCCGGCGCTTGGGGGGACGGACGCCGGGTGGAGGGGGCGGGGCGGGCTCGGGCTCCGTCACCTTCGCCGTCAGGGCTGGCGGGGGCATACGGGAAACGTAGCAAGCCAACCACCCCTATGTCCGGTTATGCCATAGTCTGCCGAAGAGTCGTCAGAAACGGTCGAGATTGCCGTCGCGAGGAGCGGGAGCCGAGCCTTATGGGACCTGGGGAATTCATCGTCCTCGCCTTCCCGGAGGAGCAGCTCCGGGTCCCGGCGGTCGAGGCCGTGATGGGGCTGCGCAAGACCGGGGTGGTGCGGCTCATCGACGGCCTGGTCACGACGAAGACGGCGTCGGGGGAGGTCCTGGCGGCGGAGTTCGACGAGTTCGTGGAGCTGCGGGGGCTCCTGGCGGGCCGTGACGTGGCCCGGCTGATCGGCCCGGAGGACGTCCGCGAGGCGGCGGAGCTCCTGGACCGGGGGAGCTGTGCGCTGCTGCTGGTGGTCGAACACGTCTGGGCCCAGGACGCGGCCGTCGCGGTACGGGCGGCGGGCGGGCGGATCGTGGGCTCGGTCCGGATCCCGGCGGAGCGGGTGGAGGTGGCGGTCTGATGTTCATCCGCCCGGTGAACGTGACGGTGACGGCGGCGACCCGCCCGCCGGGCCACCCCCTGCTGCGGGGCCTGCTGCGGCGGGCGGCGGGGGCGGCGGAGTGGAGCCAGGACGTGGGGCCCGGGGAGGACGGGGACACCGGCGAGGAGGCCCTGGCGGAGGCCTTCGCGGAGGACGAGGCCGAGGCCCTGGCGGAGGCGGCGGGGGCCGTGGGGCTGGAGGGCCGGGCGGAGGGGTTCGACGAGGCCGACGCGATGGCCCGGCCGGCCCCGTGGCCCGCCGGACCCCGAACCCCGGCGCCCCCCTCCACGCACGCAACCCTGGTGTCGGAGCTCACCCAACTGGCCGACCTCGCCCGCGAGGGCCTCCTGACCCCGGAGGAGTTCGCACGGGCCAAGGGGCGACTGCTGGAGGGGTGAGCGGCTACGACGCCCGGGACAGGCGCTTCTGGAACCAGGCCACGTCCCAGAAGGTCCCGAATTTGCGGCCCACTTGCTCCAGGCGTCCGGCCGGCCGGAAGCCGAACCGTTCGTGGAGCCGCTGGGACGCCTTGTTGGGCATGGTGATTCCGGCGAGGGCCAGATGGACGTCCTCCTGCTCCAGCACCTCGAAGAGCGAGGCATACAGCAGACCGCCGACACCACGGCCGACGTGCTCGGGCGCGACGTACACAGTGGTCTCCACGGTGGTCGCGTAGGCCGCCTTCGGCCGGAACGCGCTGCTCGTCGCGTAACCGAGAAGCTTCCCGCCCTCCTCGGCCACGAGGAGCCGGTGCGGTCCGGAGTCCGGATGGGCCAGCAGCCACGGCCGGCGCTGGTCAACGGTGAGGGGCTCGACGTCGAAGGTGATCGGCGTCTCGACGACGTAATGGTTGTAGATGCGGGTCAGCTCTTCGAGGTCGCCCTCGACACCGAGCCGGACCACACTCGCCTTCGCGCTCATCTCCCCGACGGTAGCCGGGGCTCGTTACGTCGGGATTTCGTCATCGGCCACCCCAGGAGGATCGGGGCCGTTGAACGACCCTCCCCTCCCGGCGAATCGAGTACGCGCTGCCCTGATCGCGGCGGCCAGGCACCGGAAAGCCCCCCACCCGGGTGACCCCCGCTCCCCCGCCGTGCCGCCTCGCCGGACCCCACCCGACCACGTGGCAGCATCAGCCAGCGGAGGTGATTACATGACAAAACGACTACACCGCCCGCTCGGTCTCGGCCTCAGCTGTCTCGCCGCCGCCACCCTCCTCGTCGCCGCCGGTCCCCCGCCCCCCGCCCGGGCCGAGCCCGTCGGGGAGTTGCTCACGCGGCTGCAGGGGCTGTACCAGCAGGCGGAGGAGGCCGCCGAGGTCTACAACGCCGCCGAAGCGGCCCTCAAGGCCCGCCGGGCGGAGGAGGGGCGGCTCAGCTCCGCCCTCGGCAAGGCCCGCTCCGCGCTGGACTCCGAGCGGGCCGGCGCCGGACGGCTCGCCCGGGAGCAGTACCAGGGGCTCCAGAACGGCGGCCTCTCCCCCTACCTGAGGATGCTGCTCTCCGGCGACCCCCAGCAGGCCCTCGACCAGCGGCGCCTCGCCGCCCGCGAGGGGGCCCGGCGGGCCGGGGTCGTGGCGCGGCTGGAGCGGGACCGCAAGCAGGCGGGTGCGCTCGCCGACGCCGCCCGCAAGGCCCTCGACGCCCAGCAGTCCCTCGCGGCCCGGCAGAAGGAGGCCCAGCGTGAGGTCACCGGCCGGCTCAAGGAGGTCGAGCGGCTGCTCGCCGCGCTGACCCCCGCCGAGCTCGCCGGGCTCGGCGCGCGGGAGGCGGCCGTCACCGCCGGGGCCCAGCGCAGCCTGCTGGACTCGGGCCGACTGCCCGCCCGTACGACCCCGCCCACCGCCGCCGGCGACTCCGCCCTGCGCTACGCCGCCGCCCAGATCGGCAAGCCGTACGTGTGGGGCGCCGAGGGTCCGGCGAGCTTCGACTGCTCCGGGCTGACCTCACAGGCCTGGGAGCACGCCGGCCGGTCCATCCCCCGGACCAGCCAGGAGCAGTGGGCGCAGCTGCCCAGGGTGCCGCTGGACCGGCTGCGCCCCGGTGACCTCGTCGTCTACTTCCCCAAGGCCACCCACGTCGCCCTCTACATCGGCGACGGCAAGGTGATCCAGGCCCCCCGCCCGGGGGCCAAGGTCAAGGTGTCCCCGATCGCGGCGAACCCGCTCCTGGGCGCGGTCCGCCCCGACCCGGACGGGACCCCGCTCGCCCACTTCACCCCGCCGCCGCTGCCGCAGGCCCCGGCGACGGGCGACGACACCGGCTACGACGCGGACACGGAACCGGCCTCCGCCGCCTCCGCCGCCTCGGCGACGTCCGCCAGGTAGTCCTCCGCGTCCTGCGGATCGTAGAAGTAGGTGTCGAAGTCGGCCGGGTTGTCGAAGCCGTTGGCGAATCGATCCGCCACCGGCTGGTACCGCCCGGCCGCCCCGATCAGGTTCAGCACGTGGTCCGGCGGAGCGCCCAGCATGGCGTTGGTCCACTGGGTGACCGGCTTGCCCGTGGTGAACCAGTACTTGTCGAAGGTGGCCTTCATCCAGGACTCGTCGAACGGCTTGTCACCGTGCATCAGGATCGACGACAGGTAGGAGGCCGCGCACTTCGCGGCGGCGTTCGCGCCCTGCCCGGTGATCGGGTCGTTGGCGACGACCACGTCCGCCACGCCCAGCACCAGCCCGCCGCCCGGCAGCCGCCCGACGGGCTTCCGCACCACCGGCGCGTACCGGCCGGCCAGCGTGCCGCCGGCGTCCGTCAGCTCGACCTTCGTGGCGCGCGCGTACTCCCACGGAACGAACTTCTCCATGAGCTCCAGCGTGAGCTCCAGGTGCTCGCCCGGGTCGTTGACGCCCCGGAAGGCGTCCAGCGGCCCGCCCGGCAGGCCCTCCCAGAACAGGATGTCCGCCCGCCCCGAGGTGGTCAGCGTCGGCATGACGAACAGCTCGCCGACGCCGGGCACGAGGTTGCAGCGCACGGCGTCGGTGTCCGGGTGCTCGGGGCGGGGCCCGAGCCCGTGCACGTACGCCACGGCCAGGGCGCGCTGGGGGCTGTCGTACGGGGAACGGGCCGCGTCCCGGACGAACATGGAGACGAGTTCGCCCTTGCCGGCGGCGACCAGCACCAGATCGTACGAGCGCGAGAAGTAGTCCAGGTCGGCGACCGACGCGCCGTGGATGACCAGCTGGCCGCCGCGCTGCACGAACACGTCGAGCCAGCCGGCCATCTTCACGCGCTGGTCCACGGACTGCGCGTAGCCCTTGAGGCGGCCCATCCAGTCGACGGCGCGGCCGCCGTCGGGGGCGGCGACGGAGACGCCGAGCCCCTCGATCCTGGGGGCCTGCCGCTCCCAGAAGTTCAGCTGGAGGTCGCGCTCGTGCCGGAGCGCGGAGTCGAACATGCACTGGGTGGACATGACCCGGCCGGTGCGGATCTCGTCCGCCGTCCGGTTGGACATGAGGGTGACCTCGTAGCCCTTCGCCTGGAGGCCGAGGGCGAGCTGGAGGCCGGACTGCCCGGCCCCCACGACAAGTATCCTGCGCATCTCACGTTCTCAATCTGTCGGGCTCGGCCGGCTACGCGGGCGTGGCGTCCAGCGCGTGGCCCACCAGGGTCAGCAGGGACTCGACGACCGTGTCCCGGCGCCGCGCGTCCATGATCACGACGGGGACGTCCGGCGGGATGGTGAGCGCCTCGCGCACGTCCTCCGGCTCGTACTCCTTCGACCCCTCGAAGTGGTTGACGGCGACGGCGTAGGGCAGCCCGCAGCTCTCGAAGTAGTCGAGGGCGGGGAAGCAGTCGCGCAGCCGGCGCGTGTCGGCGAGCACCAGGCCGCCGATGGCGCCGCGCACCAGGTCGTCCCACATGAACCAGAACCGCTCCTGGCCCGGGGTCCCGTACACGTAGAGCACGAGGTCGTCGGCGAGGGTGATGCGGCCGAAGTCCATCGCGACGGTGGTGGTGTTCTTGTCCGGGGTCCCGGTCAGGTCGTCGGTGGGGACGCTGGCCTGGGTCATCACCGCTTCGGTGCGCAGCGGGGTGATCTCGGAGACGGAGGACACGAAGGTGGTCTTGCCGACCCCGAACCCGCCCGCGACCAGCACCTTGACGGCGACGGGCGCGCGCGAGCGGTCGTACTGCCACGGCTGGACGGGCTCGTCGTCCAGCAGGAGCGCGGTGTCGGGACCAGAGACGGCTTCAGAGACGGCGAAGGCCATCGAGCACCCTTTCCAGCAGCGCGCGGTCGGGCCGGCCGGTGCCGTGCCCCGTGCCGTAGACGCGGATCCGGCCCTGGTCGGCGAGGTCGCTGACCAGGACCCGGACCACGCCGAGCGGCAGTTTCAGGAGCGCGGATATCTCGGCGATGGTCCGCATCCGCCGGCAGACCTCGACGATGGCCCGCATCTCGGGCATCCGGTCGGGGGTCTTGGCCGGTCCGGCGTCCAGGGTGGCGACGAAGGTCTCCACGAGCAGCACCTGCGTGAAGCGGGTGCGGCCGCCCGTCAGGGAGTACGGGCGGACGCGGGCGGGGCGCCGGTCGGCCCCGCGTATCGGCAGTCGGTCGGAGGCCGGGCTCCTCACGGGGTGTTCTCCATCGACTGGCGCAGCTCGCTGCGGACTTCGGGGGTCAGGACGTGGCCGGCTCGGCCGACGAACAGGGCCATGTGGTAGGCGACGACGCCCATGTCGCAGTCGGGCGTGGCGTGCACGCCGAGCAGGGAGCCGTCGCTGATGGACATGACGAAGACGGAGCCGTTCTCCATCGCCACCATGGTCTGCTTGACCGAGCCGAACTCCATGAGCGCGGCGGCGCCGGTGGTGAGGCTGCCGAGACCGGACACGATGGTGGCGAGGTCGGCGGAGGCGCCGCGGGGGCCCTTGGGGCGTGCGGCCTTGCCGGATTCCGGGGCGGCCTCGGAGGAGAGCAGCAGCAGACCGTCCGAGGAGACGACGGCCACGGAGTTGACCCCGGGCACCTCCTCCACCAGGTCGGTCAGCAGCCACTGCAGGTTGCGGGCCTGGCTGCTCAGTCCGTACGTACTGGGCGCGGTCATGTGCGTGCCTCCTGTGCGGTGTCCCCCTGATCGGTGTGTCCCTGTCCGTGGGCCTCCTGGGCCCCCGGACCCCCCGGGGTCTGCCGCTGGTCCTGCGCGAGCTCGGCGGCGACGACCCGGCGCCCGTCCTGGGCGCCCTGGTAGAAGCCGCCGAGCCGGCGGCGCAGTTCCTCGGCGTCGACCCGGCGCGGCTCGGGGCGGGCCGCGGCGGGGCGTCCGGCGCCGCCGCCGGGGGCGGCCACGGCGCGCGGGGTGCGCTTGGGGAGTCCCTTGGCGGTGACGGCTTCGGTGCCGCCGGGCTCCGGGTGGCTGCCCTGGCGGGGGACGAAGCCGTCCTCGGCGTCGGGGGCCCGTCGGTGTCCGCCCTGGTCGGCGTCGTTCCGCTCCCGGCGCGGCAGTCCTGCCTTGGGTACGGGGCCACCGGGCGCGGTGCCCGGCTCCCCGGCAGCGTCCCCCGGGGCGGGGTCGGCCACCGCGAAGGCGTCCGCGTCGGCGTCGGCCACGATCCGCGCGAGGAGTTCCTCCTCGGGACCGGCCCCGCCCGGCGCCTCCGCCGCGGGGGCGGGCACCGTGAAGTCCCGGTCGGCGGGCGGCTCGCCGCCGGCCGTGAAGACCTGGTCGGCGGGCGGAAGCTGGCCGTCCTCGAAGGCCTCGCCGAGGGGCACGACCCGGGCGGGCCGCTCCTCGTCGGTGCCGTCCGCGGCGGTCTCCGCGGCGGCGGGCTCCTTCGTGAAGGCACCGGCCCCGAAGGCCTCGGCCACCAGGTCCGCCGCGCCGAAGCCGGACGCGTCGGCGTCGGCCTCGTCGGCGTACGCCCAGGTCCCGTCGGCACCTATCGCGGAGTCCTCGTACCCGGCGCCGGCGGGCAGCCCGGCACCATCACGCACGCCCTCGCGCCCGACGGCATCGACCTCGGCGTCCTCGCGCACGGCCCCGAGCTCGGTGTCCACGCGCCCGGCGGCATCGGCCTCGGTGGCATCGACCTCGGCGGCATCACGCCCGGCCGCGTCACGCCCGGCGGCGTCGCGCCCGGCGGCGTCGTGCCCAGCGGCATCACGCCCAGCGGCGTCGACCTCGGCGGGCTCCGCCTCGGGCGTCTCCGCCTCGAAGGCCTCGGCCAGTGTGACCACCTTGGCGGTCTCCTCCGGCGCCGGCGCAGGGGCCGGGACGGCGGCCGGGGCCTCCGCCGGCTCCGGGCGCAGCCGGGGCGGGAGGGTGTGCTCGTTCGCCTCGGCGATGACGCCGGGCAGCTGGTACGCGGGCGCGCCGGAGGAGCCCAGGCTGTGGACCGGGGAGGCCGGCGGGGCGTCCGGCAGCAGCGCCGCCGGGATGACCACGAGGGCCTCCGTGCCGCCGTGGGCGCCGGCGCGCAGCTCGGCGGTGACGCCGTGGCGGGCCGCGAGGCGGCCGGCGACGTACAGGCCGAGGCCGAGACCGTGTTCGGCCTCGGGCTCCTCGTCGTAGGCCTCGGGGGTGGAGAGGCGGGAGTTGAGGGAGTCGAGCCGCTCGCCGGTGACACCGATGCCCTCGTCGACGACGGACAGCACCACGTCGCCGGCCTCGGTGAGGTGGCCGGAGACCTTCACCTTCGCTTCCGGCGGGGAGAACGTGGTGGCGTTCTCCAGCAGCTCGGCGACCACGTGCGAGATGTCGTCGGCGGCGTGCCCGGCGACCTGCGTGTAGGAGGGCAGGGTGGCCAGGTCGACGCGTTCGTAGCGCTCGATCTCGCTGACGGCGGCACGCATGACGTCGACCAGCGGCACCGGCAGGCTCTGGCCGTGGCCGTGCTCCTGCCCGGCGAGGACCAGGAGGTTCTCGTTGTGGCGGCGCATGACCGTGGCGAGGTGGTCGAGCTTGAAGAGGGTGGCGAGCCGGTCGGGGTCGCCTTCCTTGGACTCCAGTTCCTCGATGACGGCGAGCTGGCGCTCGACGAGTCCGAGGGTGCGCAGCGAGAGGGAGACCGACGTGGTCGACATGACGCGGCGGTGCTCTTCGAGCCCGGCGCGCAGCTCGGCCAGTTCCCCTTCGAGGGCCTTGCGGGTGGAGGCCAGCTCCTGCTCGCGGGCTTCGCGGCTGGTGGCGAGCGCCTCGTTGCGGCCGATGAGCCTGCGCCGGTCGGCGTCGAGTCCGGCGACCTTGGTGTGGAGGGCGACGGTCTGCTCGCGGACGGCGTTGAGGTGGCGGACGACCTCGGCGAACTCGTCGTTGCGGCCGGTGAAGCGGACCGGCTCCTGGGAGCCCTCGGGGGTGGCCAGACGCTCCGCGCCGCGGCGCAGTACGGACAGCGGCCGGGTCAGGGAGCGGGCGACGCCGGTGGTGAAGCCGATGACGAAGAGGAAGAGGACGCCGAGTCCGGCGACCAGGAGCTCCAGCCGGGTCACGTCGTCGTCGCGCAGGGTCGTGAGGGCGGCGGCCCGCTGGCCGGCGAGGGTGGCCTCGACGGAGCGCATGCGGTCGAGCCGGGCGGTCAGCGCGGTGGCGAGGGCGGCCGGGTCGGTGGCCTTGCGTTCGGCGGCGGTGAGGGTGGGCCGCTCGGTGAGGCGCGTCAGCTGGTCCTCG
The DNA here is from genome assembly GCF_042893675.1 of Streptomyces sp. NPDC001594. NCBI lineage: Bacteria > Bacillati > Actinomycetota > Actinomycetes > Kitasatosporales > Streptomycetaceae > Streptomyces > Streptomyces sp. NPDC001594. The sequence continues at coordinate 101,389 of NZ_JBIAVB010000015.1, forward strand.
GCGGTCTTGACCTCGGGGCCGGTGACGGTGGCGGCCAGGGTCTGGCGCACGTCGGGGCGGGCGGCCCGGTTGAAGTCGTCGAGGGCGGCCTGCTCACGGACGCGGGAGCGCTGGGCGGCGGCGCTGAGCTCGTCGGCGGCGGCGTTGCCCGGGGCCTGTTCGGCGCGGGGGACGGCCAGGGCGGCGAGCAGCAGTCCGCGCGTGGCGGAGGCCTGGTCCACGGCCTGGCTGAGGGGGGCCGTGGGGCGGGTGACGGCGAGGGCGGCCTCGGCGCGCGGCGGGGTGAGCTCGGCGAGCCGGTCGCCGGGCGCGAGGAGTTCGGTGAGGAGGCGCGTGTAGGCCTGCTGGGCGGCGACGGCGGTGCCCTTGCCGTCGACGGCCTCGGCGCGGGCTGCCTTGATGTGGCCGAGGGCGCGGGCGAGGTCCTGGTCGGCTTCCGGGCGCAGTTCGGCGAGCGTCCGGTCGGTGCGCGCGGTGCGCTCGTCGACGGGTGCCTTGGCGTTGCCGGGGCGGCCCTTGGCCACGTACTCGACGACGGCGTCGCGCTCGTCGCCGAGGAGGTGGACGAGGGTGAGGGTGTGCTGTGTCTGCTCGGCAAGGGTGACGAGTCGCTGGGAGTCGTCCAGTTCCCTGGTGGCGGAGACGACGGCGGGGGTGCCTGCCGCGAGGACGGTGAGTCCGGCGACTGCTACTCCGACGACCAGCCTGCTGCGGACGCGCACGCGGCGTCCTGCCTTGGCGGGTCCGTCGGCGCTGGCGGTGCCGTTCTTCCGAGACCGCTTCTTCTGCACCGGTGCTCGCAATCCTGTACGTGGGGTCGTGCTCGTCTACTCGTGTGGCCGAGGTAACGGCCGGTCAACAAGTAAACGCCCCCTGCCCCCTCGTACCGCCTCAGACCTTCGCAGTGTGTTGGGAGGAGAGCCGCACATCGCCCACCCGGCCACTCGAAGGAGTGAACATCACGGAGGAGTGGCCGACCAACTCGGGCCGGACGTGCCAGGGGCCGCCCGTGGACGGGTGGTTGAAGGTCGAGGCGGGCTTTGGCAATATGCCCGCCCACATTTACCGGCGGTACCGATTCCGGCATTGGTACGGACCTGACCGGCGGCTCAGGGCCCGGCCGGGCAGAATGTCCGTATGCGCATCGACCTGGCTTCGGCCCCCGGCAGCGCCGAACGCCCCAACGAGGACTGGGTGTCGGCGTCGACACCTGCGGCGGGAGGGGGTGTTGTGGTCGTCCTGGACGGGGTCACTCCGCCCCGGGAGGACGACGGCTGCGCGCACGGAGTGCCCTGGTTCGCCACCCGTCTGGGTGGCCGATTGACCGAACTGTCCGGATCGCGGCGGGACATGCCGCTCGACCGGATCCTGGCCCGGGCCATCGGGGACACGGCCGACGCCCACCGCGAAACCTGTGACCTTTCTCACGTCCGGACGCCGCAGGCGACGGTGGTGATGGTCCGCTGGGACGAGGCCCATGTGGAGCACCTCGTGCTCTCGGACTCCGTGCTCCTGCTGCGGTCGCCCGGCGGCGGGGTCACGGCGGTGCTCGACGACCGGCTGGACCGGATCCCCGACGGGGTGCGCCGCTCGGTGGCGGCCACGGACGCGCTGCGCAACGCCGAGGGCGGCTTCTTCACCGCGGCCGCCGACCCCTCGGTGGCGGCCCGGGCCGTCGTCGGGCGCACGCCGCGCCGGGAGGTGGGGGCGCTGGCCGCGCTGACCGACGGGGCGAGCCGGTGGACGGACACGTTCGGGGAGGGCGACTGGGCGGCCTGCCTGGACGTGCTGCGCGAGGAGGGGGCGCGGGGGCTGATCGGGCGGGTGCGGGCCATCGAGTCCGACCCGCTGCGCCCGCCGACCCGCCACAAGCGCCACGACGACGCCTCGGCGGTGTACGCGGAGCTGTGAAGCGGCGCCCCGGCGCCGCTACTCCTCGCCGGAGTTCAGCTGGTTGAGCAGCCGGGCCAGCTCGGCGACCTCGCCGCGGTCCCAGTCGGCCAGCTTGCGCATGTACTGCTCGCGCCGGGCCCCCCGGACGCGCAGGAACCGGGCCCGGCCCTCTTCCGTGAGGCCGACGAGGAAGGCGCGGCCGTCGGCGGGGTCCGGCTCGCGGGCGACCAGGCCCAGCAGCTCCAGGGCGCGCAGCTGGCGGCTCATGGTGGCCTTGCCGACGCCGAAGTAGGCGGCCAGCTCGGTGGCCCGCTGGCGGCCGGCGGCCTCCAGCCGGACCAGCAGCCCGTAGGCGGCGGGCTCCAGCTCGGGGTGCAGGGCGCGGGCCATCTCGCCCGAGGAGGCCCGGGCCCGCCGCAGGAAGACGGACAGCTCCCGCTCCAGCGCGAGGAACTCCTGGTCTTCACTGCCGTGCACGTGCCGCTCCCATCCGTGGAGGGGTGCGAGCCCGGCACCCCTGTACGGGTCCAGTATTTCGCAGGCCGTGCGTCGCAGGCCCGGTACCCCGCCTGGGGGTCCCCCCGGACGGAGTCTGGGGGAAAGGGGGTACCGGGCCGCGGCGCCGCGCCGCCGGTCAGGCGGCCTTGGTGAAGGAGACCACCGCCGGGGCGAGGGCCAGCTCCAGCACCTGGCGCACGTCGGTCACCGGGTGCACCTCCAGCCCCTCCAGCACCTCGGCGGGGACGTCGTCCAGGTCGGCCTCGTTGCGCTTCGGGATGATCACCGTGGTCAGCCCGGCCCGGTGGGCGGCGAGCAGCTTCTGCTTGACCCCGCCGATGGGCAGGACCCGCCCGGTCAGCGAGACCTCGCCGGTCATGGCCACGTCCGTGCGGACCTGGCGGCCGGAGAGCAGGGAGGCGAGCGCGGTGGTCATGGTGATGCCCGCGCTCGGGCCGTCCTTGGGGACGGCGCCCGCCGGGAAGTGGATGTGCACGCCCCGGTCCTTCAGGTCGGCGACCGGGAGCTCCAGCTCGGCGCCGTGCGAGCGCAGGAAGCTGAGCGCGATCTGCGCCGACTCCTTCATCACGTCGCCCAGCTGCCCGGTCAGGGTCAGCCCGGCGGCGCCGGTCTCCGGGTCGGCCAGGGAGGCCTCGACGAAGAGCACGTCGCCGCCCGCGCCGGTCACGGCGAGGCCGGTGGCCACGCCCGGGACGGCCGTGCGCCGCTCCGCCGGGTCCTGGGCGGACTCGGGCACGTGGTGCGGCCGGCCGATCAGGCCGCGCAGCTCGCCCGCGCCGATGGTGAACGGGAACGCGCGCTCGCCCAGCTCGTGCTGCGAGGCGACCTTGCGCAGCAGCCGCGCGATGGACCGCTCCAGGGTGCGCACGCCCGCCTCGCGGGTGTACTCCCCGGCGAGCTTGCGCAGGGCGTCCTCCTCCAGGACCACTTCCTCGCCGGTCAGCCCGGCGCGCTCCAGCTGGCGGGGCAGCAGGTGGTCGCGGGCGATGACGACCTTCTCGTCCTCGGTGTAGCCGTCGAGGCGGACCAGCTCCATCCGGTCGGCCAGGGCCTCGGGGATGGCCTCCAGCACGTTGGCCGTGGCCAGGAAGACCACGTCGCTCAGGTCGAGCTCGACCTCCAGGTAGTGGTCGCGGAAGGTGTGGTTCTGCGCCGGGTCCAGGACCTCCAGCAGGGCGGCCGCCGGGTCGCCGCGGAAGTCGGAGCCGACCTTGTCGATCTCGTCGAGGAGCACGACCGGGTTCATCGACCCGGCCTCCTTGATGGCCCGGACGATCCGGCCGGGCAGGGCGCCGACGTAGGTCCGGCGGTGGCCGCGGATCTCGGCCTCGTCCCGTACGCCGCCGAGGGCGACGCGGACGAACTTGCGGCCCATGGCGTGGGCCACGGACTCGCCGAGCGAGGTCTTGCCGACGCCGGGGGGCCCGACCAGCGCGAGCACGGCGCCACCGCGCCGGCCGCCGATGACGCCCATGCCCCGCTCGCCGCGCCGCTTGCGCACGGCGAGGTACTCGGTGATGCGGTCCTTCACGTCGTTCAGCCCGGCGTGCTCGGCGTCGAGGACCGCCCGCGCACCCTGGATGTCGTACCGGTCCTCGCTGCGCTCGTTCCAGGGCAGCTCCAGCACGGTGTCCAGCCAGGTGCGGATCCAGGAGCCCTCGGGGCTCTGGTCGCTGGAGCGCTCCAGCTTGTCGACCTCCTTGAGGGCGGCCTCGCGCACCTTCTCGGGCAGGTCGGCGGCCTCGACGCGGGCCCGGTAGTCGTCGGACTCCTCGCCCTCCTTCTCCCCGCCCAGCTCGCGCAGCTCCTTGCGGACGGCCTCCAGCTGGCGGCGGAGCAGGAACTCGCGCTGCTGCTTCTCCACGCCGTCCTGGACGTCCTTGGCGATGGACTCGGCGACGTCCTGCTCGGCGAGGTGGTCGGAGAGCGCCTTGACGGCGAGCCGCAGCCGGGCGACCGGATCGACGGTCTCCAGCAGTTCGACCTTTTGCGCCACGGTCAGGAACGGCGAGTAGCCGGAGTTGTCGGCGAGCGCCGAGACCCCCTCGATCTGCTGCACCCGGTCCACCACCTGCCAGGCGCCGCGCTTCTTGAGCCAGCTGGTGGCGAGGGCCTTGTACTCCTTGACGAGCTCGGCGACCGCCCCGGGCAGCGGGTCGGGCACCTGCTCCTCGACGGTCTCCCCCTCGACCCAGAGCGCAGCCCCGGGCCCGGTGGTCCCGGCGCCGATCCGGACGCGGCCGCGCCCGCGGATCAGCGCCCCGGGATCGCCGTCGGAGAGCCGGCCGACCTGTTCGACGGTCCCCAGCACACCGATCCCGGCGTACTTCCCGTCGACCCGCGGCACGAGCAGCACCCGGGGCTTCCCGCTGCCGCGCGCCGCCTGCGCGGCCTCGACGGCCGCGCGCACCTCGGCGTCGGACAGGTCCAGCGGGACGACCATCCCGGGCAGCACGACCTCGTCGTCGAGCGGCAGTACGGGCAGGGTGAGCGTTACGGACGTCGAAGCCATGATCTTCCCTCCGGCAGTGAAGTTGAGCTATGCCGACTCAATGCTTCTGCGCCCGGCAATGTTCCCCAACTCCCGTTCGCCGGGGGCGAACACCCTCACGGCCCTCCTCGTAGCACCATGACGCCATGGCAGACATACGACGAACCGTCAGCTCGGGCTCCCCGCTGGAACCCCGGATCGGCTTCTCGCGCGCGGTGCGCCTGGGGCGGCACGTGGCCGTCGCGGGCACGGCGCCCATCGGGGACGACGGCTCCACCGTCGGCCCGGGCGACGTCCACGCCCAGACGGTGCGCTGCCTCGACATCGCCCAGCGGGCCCTGGAGGAGGCGGGCGCCTCCCTGGAGCACACCGTGCGCACGCGGATCATGCTGACCGACATCACCCGCTGGGAGGAGGCCGCCCGGGCCCACGGCGAGCGCTTCGCCGGCATCCGCCCGGCGGCCACCTTCGTGGAGGTGTCCCGCTTCATCGACCCCGCCTGGCTGGTCGAGGTGGAGCTCGACGCGATCCTCGACGAGGACTGAGAGGACCGAGGAGTACCGGGGGGTCAGGACGCCGAGAGCCGGACGTCCCCGGAGGCGGTGCGGACCGTCATCCGCGACGGGGCGTCCTGGCGGGTGTCCAGGCGGACGTCCCGGCTCCCGGAGGCCGTGTCGACCGACAGCCTGTACGGGCCCTGCGGGGCCGTCACGCCGACGTCGCCGGAGCTGGTGGTGACGGACACCGAGGCCGGAGCCTTCACGAAGGCGGCCTCCACGTCCCCGGAGGAGGCGCGCAGGTCCGCCTCGGCCCCTTCCAGACCGGTGGCGGTGATCCGCCCCGACGCCGTACGGACCTTCACCGGGCCCGCGATCCGCTCCGCCCTGACGTCCCCGGACGAGGAGGTCAGGTCGGCCCGCGCGACCCCCCGCACGGTGATGTCCCCGCTGCTGCTCTCGACCCGCACCCCGGCCGCCGCGGGCACCTCCAGGCGGTAGTCGATCCAGCAGTCGTCCCCGCAGCCGTCCTCGAACTTCAGCACCCCGCCCGAGACCCGCTGTCCGGGCGTGGGGGCCGTGCCGCCCCGGTAGTGGACGACCCGGCGGACGGTGACCCCGGTGCCGGAGCCCGTGGTGACCTCGACGTCGCCGCTGCGGAGGCCGGTCAGCTCCACCGCCGTGACCGGCTCGGAGACGGTCGCGTCGGCGTCGAAGGTCTTCACCGGCCCCGTCCCCGTCAGGGCGCAGCCGGACAGCAGGAGGGCGGCCCCGAGGGCCGTGACGACGAGGCGGGTTGACGTGGTGTGAGGTGCCATGCGGACGAGTCTGCCGAGCGGGGACGTCCGGCGCGCGGGTGCAGGCCTCCGAAACGGGGGTGGGGCCAGCACCACCCCCGGCCACCCCTCGGCCGGCCTCCCGTCAGCTCCCGACGGCCACCGGGCGGTCCGAGGGCAGCCCCCACTCGCTCCACGAACCGTCGTACACCGCGGTCTCCCCGTACCCGGCCAGGGTCGCCCCCAGCGCGAGCACGCACGCCGTGACACCGGAGCCGCAGCTGAAGTAGAGCCGCTCCCGCTGCCCGGCCAACGCCTCGAAGGCCGCCCGGAGTTCCCCGGCCGGACGCATCAGCCCCCCGGGCCCCTGGAGTTCGCCGAACGGCAGGTTCAGCGCGCCCGGCATGTGCCCGCCGCGCAGCCCCGGCCGGGGCTCGGGGGCGCTGCCGGCGAACCGCTCCCGGCTCCGGGCGTCGAACACGGCGGCACCCGGGTCGGCCAGGGCCCCGGCCACGGCGGCGGCGTCCACGAGCAGCCCGGGGCGCGGCCGCGCGGTGAAGGAGCCCCGCGGCCCGTCGTACTCCGCCGGCCCGTCCTCGACGGGCAGCCCCGCGGCGGCCCAGGCGGGCAGCCCGCCGTCGAGCACGGCGGCCCGGTCGAACCCCATGGCCCGCAGCATCCACCAGGCCCGGGCCCCGGAGTAGATCCCGGCGGCGTCGTAGACGACCACGCGGGAGTCCTCGTCCACCCCGAGCCCCCGCATGGCCTCCTCGAACGCACCCGCCGCCGGCATGGTGTGCGGGGCGGGGGCGTCGTGGTCGGACAGGTGCCCGTCCAGGTCGAAGGGGCGCGCCCCCGGAATCCTCCGCCGCCCGCCCCGGTGCGCCCCGACGGAGGCGTCGAACACCACGACCCGCCCGAGGTGCGCGGCGAGCCAGTCGGCACCGACCAGCGGGGCGGGCATCTCGGGCGCGGATGCGGGCACGGACATACGGCAGCCTCCGGGACGGCGTCGGAAACGATCTCCCGCCCATCCTCCCCCCGCGGTGCTCCCCCTCACCCGCACCCCCCGCCCCGCCGCGCGTACACCGCCACCCGCGCGCCCCTGACCTCCGTCACCGAGCAGCGGTGGAAGCCGGCCGCCAGGGTGGTGCGCTTCTGTGCCTCCGCCGGGTACGGGTCCAGCGGCTGGTCCGCCGGGTCCATCAGGGCCACCACCCGCGGGGACGACAGCAGCGCCCGCCGGACCGCTTCCGGGGCGAGTTCCGTGCCGTGGAGGGTGTGCGAGGCGGCCGGGGGGCCGGCCAGGGCCACGTCGCGCAGCCCCCCGTACACCCCGGGCGAGGACAGCAGCCACTCCCGCCTCCTCGACGGCATGAACAGCACGGCGTCCCCCGGCCGGGCCCGCTCCCGCACCACCGCCGCCACCGCGAGGACGTCGTCGCGGCGGCTCTCGGGCGTGCGCAGCCACGCCGACCACACCCCCACCGGCACCAGCAGCGCGCCCGCCACCGCCCACGGCAGCCAGCCCCGCGCCCCCGCCCGTCCCCCCTCCGCCAGCCGGACCCCGGCCAGGAGCGCGAGCCCGCCCAGGGCGTAGAGGACGTACCGGTCGACGTACCAGGGGTGGACCAGCGAGACCGCCATCAGCAGGCCGGGCGGCAGCAGCGCCAGGGGCACCGCGATCCGCAGCACGTCCCGCCGGCCGCCCCGGGCCAGCAGCGCCACCGCCCCCGCCAGCACCCCGTACGCCACCCAGTCCTGCCACCGGGGCCGTCCCAGCCAGCCCAGCTGCCGCTCCGCCTGCCCCGCGCTGACCACCGCCAGCGGCAGCAGCCCGGCGGCGACCGCCCCGGCCGCCCACCGCCAGCCCCGCTCCCGCCAGGCGCAGACCCCGTGGGCGAGCAGCGCCAGGGCCGCGAACTCGTGCAGCCAGCAGCCCACCAGCAGCACCACCGCGTACGGGACCCAGCGCCGCGCCACCATCAGCCGGGTCGCCCAGGCCACGGCCGCCGCGACCAGGGCGTACGAGCGCCCCTCCTGCCCGTACATCTGCACGGGCGGAAGCAGGACGTACACCACCCCCGCCCACAGCGCGGCCCGCTCCCCGGCCAGCCGGTGCGCCACGGCGGCCACCCCGCCGGCGGCGAGGGCCGTCCCCGCCACGGACGGCAGCCGCAGCGCCCACAGCCCGCCACCGCCGTCGCCCCCCACGGCGAACCCGGCGAAGAGCGCGTGCATCACCGCGTAGTACAGCCCGTGCACCGCGTCGACCTGTCCGAGCAGGCCCCACAGCTCCCCGGTCGGCCGGTGCGCGACCTGCCAGGTCGTGGATTCGTCGCGCCACATGCTGCCGCCGCCCGGCCCCCGCTCCAGGCCCCACAGGCCGAGCAGGAGGACGGCGAGCAGCGGCGGGAGCCAGCGCCAGGCGGCCAAGCGGTGGATGACGTCCTCCGGGGTGCTTTCGGTGGCGGGTCGGCGCCTCCATACTCGGATGCGGTACCGGTGTCCCGCAGGAGGTCGGAGTGCGAACGATGCGAGCGGCCGCGGCCGCGGCGACGGTGCTGCTGGCCGCGGTGTCCCTGGCGGGGTGCGACAACGGGGGCTCCCCGGCCGCCGGGCAGCCGGCGGGAGCCACGGCCCCCGCGCCCACGGCCCCCGCCACCCCGGCCACCACCACCCCCGCCACCCCCCGCCCCACCCCTCCCCCGACGGCGGACCCGTCCACCGAGCGCCTCCTGCGCGTCACCCGCAGCGGCGGTTTCGCCGGCCGGACCAGGACCCTCGTCGTCAAAGGCGACGGCTCCTGGACCCTCCTCGGCGAGCAGGACAAGGACCTGCGCAAGGGCCGGCTCACCCCCGCCGGGCTGGAGGATCTGCGCAGCGCGCTCCGCGAGGCCGACTTCGCCCGGCTGCCCCGCACCACGAAGGCCGATCCGCCGGTGTACGACGGGTTCACTTACACCTTCGTGCAAGGCGGTTTCGAGGTGACGGCCGACCAGACGGCACTGCCGGCGGCCCTGTCCCGGGTGCTGGAGGCCCTCCCCGGATTCGACGCCGCCTGAGGAATCCGGGATGAATCTCTGATTCCGGATCCTCTCGGGTCCTGTCCGAACCCTCCATGGCCGCAGGCCGGTGCCTCCTCTACGCTGCACCCCAGCCATCACGCGGATCATCAGGGGCGGGACATGGAACACACGCACACCAGCCACCACGGCGCCGCGGCCACCCCAGGTGCCCAGCGGCGCGTGCTGGTGGTCGAGGACGACCGCACCATCGCCGACGCGATCGCGGCCCGGCTACGGGCCGAGGGCTTCCAGGTGCAGACCGCCTACGACGGGCCGGCCGCCGTCGCGGCCGCCGAGAGCTGGCTGCCCGAGCTGCTGGTACTGGACGTCATGCTGCCCGGCTTCGACGGACTGGAGGTGTGCCGGCGGGTGCAGGCGCAGCGGCCGGTCCCGGTGCTGATGCTGACCGCCCGGGACGACGAGACCGACATGCTGGTCGGCCTCGGGGTCGGGGCGGACGACTACATGACGAAGCCGTTCTCCATGCGCGAGCTGGCCGCCCGGGTGCACGTGCTGCTGCGCCGGGTGGAGCGGGCCACGCAGGCCGCGACGGCCCCGCGCGGGGCGACCCTGCGGCTGGGGGACCTGGAGATCGACCACGCGCAGCGGCGGGTGCGGGTGCAGGCGGAGGACGTGCACCTGACGCCGACCGAGTTCGACCTGCTGGTGTGCCTGGCGGGGACCCCGCGGGCGGTGCTGTCGCGCGAGCAGCTGCTGGCGGAGGTGTGGGACTGGGCGGACGCCTCGGGCACCCGCACGGTCGACAGCCACATCAAGGCCCTGCGCCGGAAGATCGGCGCGGAGCGGATCCGTACCGTCCACGGCGTCGGGTACGCCCTGGAGACCCCGGCGCAGGCGTGAGCGGCGGACGCCCCGACGGGGGGCTGCGGCCGTTCTCGCCGTTCTCGATCAAGACGAAGCTGGGCACGCTCGTCGTGGTCTCGGTGTTCATCACCACCGGTCTGCTGATGGTGGCGCTGCGCACGGACACGGAGGTGCGCTTCATCACGGTCTTCTCGGTGATCGCCTCGATGCTGATCACCCAGTTCGTGGCGCACGGCCTGACGGCCCCGCTGGACGAGATGACGACGGTCGCCCGGGCGATCTCGCACGGGGACTACACGCGCCGGGTCAGCGGGGCCGGACGGCGGGACGAGCTGGGTGATCTGGCGTCCACGATCAACCGGATGGCCGGTGATCTCGAGGCCGAGGACAGGCACCGTCGAGAGCTGGTCGCGAACGTCTCGCACGAGCTCCGGACTCCGATCGCGGCGCTGCGGGCGGTGCTGGAGAACGTGGTGGACGGGGTCTCGGAGGCCGATCCGGAGACCATGCGGACGATGCTGAAGCAGGCGGAGCGGCTCGGCCGGCTGGTGGAGACGCTGCTGGACCTGTCCCGGGTGGACAACGGGGTCGTGCCGCTGAAGGCGCGCCGCTTCGAGGTGTGGCCGTACCTGTCGGGGGTGCTGAAGGAGTCGGGGCTGGCGGCCGCGGGGCGGCCGGGGCTGTCTTCCGGATCGGGCGGGCACACCCGCAACGACGTGCACCTGCACCTGGACGTGCATCCTCCGGAGCTGACCGCGTACGCGGACGCGGAGCGGCTGCACCAGGTGGTGGCGAACCTGATCGACAACGCGGTGAAGCACAGTCCGGCGCACGGCCGGGTGACGGTGCGGGCCCGTTCGGGCGACACGCCCGGGAGCCTGGCGCTGGAGGTCGTGGACGAGGGGCCGGGGATTCCGGAGGCGGAGCGGCACCGGGTCTTCGAGCGGTTCAACCGGGGGGCCGCGGGCGGCGGCGACGGGGGCACGGGGCTGGGGCTGGCGATCGCCCGCTGGGCCGTCGGCCTGCACGGAGGCGAGATCCGCGTGGCCGAATCGTCACGCGGCTGCCGGATCCTCGTCACCCTTCCGGGCAGCTCGCCGGTGCTGTCTTGACGTAGGGTTCGAGTGGGAAGGACATGATCTCGGCCACACGTGCCCGAGGTCGGCAGGGGTGCGAGGCCACGGGGGTCGCAACCTGGCTGCCCCCTACCCGAACCACGCTTGTTTCCCGCCATTCCACGTGGCGAAACCCGCCGTTCGGTGTGACCTGCGCGACGGAAGTCCCGCCCGGCCTGCATTGCACCGCCGGGGAGGCGTAGCCTTTATTCCCGCTGTCCATACCTTGTGAAGCGGAAGAGGGCGGTTGCCGCCGTGTCGCCACAGTCCCCCAGTAACCCGAGCACCACGACCGACGCAGCAGAGGGCGGGAAGAACCCCGCCTCAGGCTTCGGCGCGAATGAGTGGCTCGTCGACGAGATCTATCAGCAGTACCTCCAGGACCCGAACTCGGTCGACCGGGCCTGGTGGGACTTCTTCGCCGACTACAAGCCGGGGGGCGCAGCCGCTCCGGTGAAGTCCGACGGCCCCGGTCCCGAGAAGTCCGCTACGACGGATGGCGCCTCCGCACAGGCCGCCACCGCCCCCGTCGGGATCCCGCAGGCCGCCGACGCCGCCACGGGGGCGGCGCCCGCCGCGCCGGCCCCCGCCGCGACCACGCCCGTGTCAGCTCCTTCCCCTGCTCCTGCCACCCCCTCTGGTGCCCCTGCTGTGACTGTCACCTCCCAGGCCCCGGCCGCCGCACCGGCCGCGCCCGCCCCTCAGGCTCCGGCTCCGGCCGCCACCACCCCGGCTCAGAAGGCCGCGCCCGCCACCGAGGCCCCCCAGGGCCCCGAGCTGGTGACGCTCCGCGGCCCCGCGGCCGCCGTGGCCAAGAACATGAACGCCTCCCTCGACGTCCCGACGGCCACGTCCGTCCGCGCCGTCCCGGTGAAGCTGCTGTTCGACAACCGCATCGTCATCAACAACCACCTCAAGCGCGCCCGCGGTGGGAAGATCTCCTTCACCCACCTGATCGGCTACGCGATGGTGCAGGCCATCAAGGCCATGCCGTCGATGAACTACTCCTTCCAGGAGAAGGACGGCAAGCCGACCCTGGTCAAGCCGGAGCACGTGAACTTCGGCCTCGCGATCGACCTGGTCAAGCCGAACGGCGACCGCCAGCTCGTCGTCGCCGGCATCAAGAAGGCCGAGACCCTGAACTTCTTCGAGTTCTGGCAGGCCTACGAGGACATCGTCCGCCGCGCCCGCGTCGGCAAGCTGACGATGGACGACTTCACCGGCGTCACCGTCTCGCTGACCAACCCCGGCGGCCTGGGCACCGTCCACTCCGTGCCCCGCCTGATGCCCGGACAGTCGGTCATCATGGGCGTCGGCTCCATGGACTACCCCGCCGAGTTCCAGGGCACCTCGCAGGACACCCTGAACAAGCTGGGCATCTCCAAGGTCATGACCCTGACCTCGACCTACGACCACCGGGTCATCCAGGGCGCGGCCTCCGGCGAGTTCCTGCGCATCGTCGCGAACTTCCTCCTCGGCGAGGGCGAGTTCTACGACCAGGTCTTCGAGTCGCTGCGGATCCCGTACGAGCCGGTCCGCTGGATGCGCGACATCGACGCCTCGCACGACGACGACGTCACGAAGGCCGCCCGCGTCTTCGAGCTGATCCACTCCTACCGGGTCCGCGGCCACGTCATGGCCGACACCGACCCGCTGGAGTACAAGCAGCGCAAGCACCCCGACCTCGACATCACCGAGCACGGCCTCACCCTGTGGGACCTGGAGCGCGAGTTCGCGGTCGGCGGCTTCGCCGGCAAGTCGATGATGAAGCTGCGCGACATCCTCGGCGTGCTGCGCGACTCGTACTGCCGCACCACCGGCGTCGAGTTCATGCACATCCAGGACCCGAAGCAGCGCCGCTGGATCCAGGACCGCATCGAGCGCGCGCACTCCAAGCCGGAGCGCGAGGAGCAGCTGCGCATCCTGCGCCGCCTGAACGCGGCGGAGGCGTTCGAGACCTTCCTGCAGACGAAGTACGTCGGCCAGAAGCGCTTCTCGCTGGAGGGCGGCGAGTCCGTCATCCCGCTGCTCGACGCCGTCATCGACTCGGCCGCCGAGGCCCGCCTCGACGAGGTCGTCATCGGCATGGCCCACCGCGGCCGCCTGAACGTGCTCGCGAACATCGTCGGCAAGTCGTACGCGCAGATCTTCCGCGAGTTCGAGGGCAACCTCGACCCGAAGTCCATGCACGGCTCCGGCGACGTCAAGTACCACCTGGGCGCCGAGGGCACCTTCACGGGCCTGGACGGGGAGCAGATCAAGGTCTCGCTCGTCGCCAACCCCTCGCACCTGGAGGCCGTGGACCCGGTCCTGGAGGGCGTCGCCCGCGCCAAGCAGGACGTCATCGGCAAGGCCGGCACGGACTTCACCGTCCTGCCCGTCGCGCTGCACGGCGACGCCGCGTTCGCCGGCCAGGGCGTGGTCGCCGAGACGCTGAACATGTCGCAGCTGCGCGGCTACCGCACCGGCGGCACCGTCCACGTCGTGATCAACAACCAGGTCGGCTTCACCGCCGCCCCGGAGTCCTCGCGTTCCTCGATGTACGCGACCGACGTGGCCCGCATGATCGAGGCGCCGATCTTCCACGTGAACGGCGACGACCCGGAGGCCGTGGTCCGCGTCGCGCGGCTCGCCTTCGAGTTCCGCCAGGCGTTCAACAAGGACGTCGTGATCGACCTCATCTGCTACCGCCGCCGCGGTCACAACGAGTCGGACAACCCGGCGTTCACGCAGCCGCTGATGTACGACCTGATCGACAAGAAGCGCTCGGTGCGCAAGCTGTACACCGAGTCCCTCATCGGTCGCGGCGACATCACGCTGGAAGAGGCCGAGCAGGCGCTCCAGGACTTCCAGGGCCAGCTGGAGAAGGTCTTCGCGGAGGTCCGCGAGGCCGCCACGCAGCCCGCCGTCCCCGTCACTCCGGCGCAGACCGCGCAGGAGTTCCCGGTCGCGGTGAACACCGCGATCTCGCAGGACGTCGTCAAGCGGATCGCCGAGTCCCAGGTCAACATCCCGGAGCACGTCACCGTGCACCCGCGTCTGCTGCCGCAGCTCCAGCGCCGCGCGGCGATGATCGACGAGGGCACCATCGACTGGGGCATGGGCGAGACCCTGGCCTTCGGTTCGCTGCTGATGGAGGGCACCCCGGTCCGCCTGTCCGGCCAGGACTCGCGCCGCGGCACCTTCGGCCAGCGCCACGCGGTGCTGATCGACCGGGAGACCGGCAACGACTACACGCCGCTGCAGTACCTCTCGGACGACCAGGCCCGCTACAACGTCTACGACTCGCTGCTCTCCGAGTACGCGGCCATGGGCTTCGAGTACGGCTACTCGCTGGCCCGTCCGGACGCGCTGGTGCTGTGGGAGGCCCAGTTCGGTGACTTCGTCAACGGCGCGCAGACCGTCGTCGACGAGTTCATCTCCTCGGCCGAGCAGAAGTGGGGCCAGACGAGCGGTGTCACGCTGCTCCTCCCCCACGGCTACGAGGGCCAGGGCCCGGACCACTCGTCCGCCCGCCCGGAGCGCTTCCTGCAGATGTGCGCGCAGGACAACATGACGGTCGCGATGCCGACCCTGCCGTCGAACTACTTCCACCTGCTGCGCTGGCAGGTCCACAACCCGCACCACAAGCCGCTCATCGTCTTCACCCCGAAGTCGATGCTGCGTCTGAAGGCCGCGGCGTCGAAGGCGGAGGAGTTCACGAGCGGTTCGTTCCGTCCGGTCATCGGGGACACCACGGTCGACCCGAACGCCGTGCGCAAGGTCGTCTTCTGCGCGGGCAAGGTCTACTACGACCTGGAGGCCGAGCGGGAGAAGCGCGGCATCACCGACACGGCGATCATCCGCATCGAGCGGCTGTACCCGCTGGCGGGTGCCGAGATCCAGGCGGAGATCGCCAAGTTCCCGAACGCCGCGAAGTACATCTGGGCGCAGGAGGAGCCGGCGAACCAGGGTGCGTGGCCGTTCATCGCGCTGAACCTGATCGACCACCTCGACCTGGCGGTCGGCGCGGACGTCCCGGCGGGCGAGCGGCTGCGCCGCATCTCGCGCCCGCACGGCTCGTCCCCGGCGGTGGGCTCCGCGAAGCGCCACCAGGCGGAGCAGCAGCAGCTGCTGAACGAGGTCTTCGAAGCCTGAGGCTCGTGCTGAACGGAAGGCCCGGTCCCCGATGGGGGCCGGGCCTTCCGGCGTTCGCTAGGGCTGTGGTTCGAAGTCCCAGTAGGGGCGGGTCTGCTGGCGGGCCGAGACCGTGTGGACGTGTTGGGGGCCCAGGGTGCGGGTGAGGGCCTTGAGGCCGGCGTCCTCGTGTTTGGCGGCCTCCGCGTCCTCCCGTACCGCGCGGAGGTCGGCGGCCAGGGCGATCTGGGCGCTGAGGGCCATCGGGTGGTCCGGGCCGAGGACCTGTTCGGTGGCGCGGAGGGTCTCGCGGCTGAGTTCCAGGGCGGAGTCCAGGCGGCCGGTGATGTTGCGGTGGCCGGTGGCGTTGAGGGCGCAGCCCAGGGTCCAGGGGTGGCGTTCGCCGAGGGCGCCGCGCATGCCGACGAGGGCCTGTTCGGCCAGGTTCAGGGCCTCGGTGCGTTCGCCCTGGGCGCGCAGGACCAGGCCGAGGTTGCCGACCGTCCCGATGCTGTACGGGTGGGCGAGGCCCAGCTGCGACTGGTAGCCGCGGACGACCTCCTCGGAGATCCGGCGGGCCTCCTCGATGTCCCCGTACTCGCGCAGGTAGGTGGCGTAGTCGGAGGCGACCATCAGGGTCCAGGGGAACTCGGCGCCGAAGACCCGGGTGGAGCGTTCCAGGACGCTGCGCAGGCGGGCGCCGGCTCCGGGGATGTCGCCGGTGCGGCGCAGGCACTGGCCGAGGTTGTGTTCGGCGCGCAGGGTCTGCGGGTGGTTGGCGCCGAGGACCTGGAGGTGGAGTTTGAGGCCCTGTTCCTGGCGGGCGAGGGCCTCGCGGTAGCGGCCCATCAGGCGCAGGCCCATGGCGCAGCCGATGCCGGAGGAGAGGGTGGCGATGTGCCGGACGCGCAGGACGCGTTCACGGCGGCGCAGGGTGTCCAGGTCGGTGTCGTAGGCCTCCTGGTAGCGGCCGAGGAGGCGCAGGGCGACGGCGACGTTGTTCTGGGCGTTGAGGGTGGTGATGTCGTCCTCGCCGAGGAGTTCGCGGTAGCTGGCGAAGGCGTGTTCGAGGAGGGCGCGGGCCTGGTCGAACTTGGCGGTGCTGAGGAGGACGCCGGCGTAGGTGCTGGTGGCGCGGAGGGTCTCCAGGTCGCGGTCGCCGCGTTCGGCGGTGAGCCGGTCGGCGACCTGGCGGGCGAGGGCCTCGGCCCGGCGGAAGTGGCCGAGCATGCGCAGGGCGCCGCCGTAGTGGTAGCTGAGTTCGCGGACCTGGTCGTGGTCGTCGCCGAGCATGGCCCGCCAGACGTGGTCGGTCTGTTCGGACAGGCGCAGGCAGGTGCGGTATTCGCCGGCGAGGATCAGGAAGCGCAGGCAGTGCAGGAGGAAGTTCTGGATGCGGGGGTTGCTGCTGGTCAGCACCCCGGCGGGTTCCAGGTGGGGGATGAGTTCGGCGTAGCGGGGCCAGAGCCGGGAGTCGGTGGGGCGGCCGGGGTCGGCCGCGGCGAGGACCTGGCGGACGGCGCGGGAGAGCTGGTCCGCCTCCTCCTCGGCGAGGTTCTCGCGGACGATGTTGTGGACCATGCGGTGCAGTTGGACGGTCTCCAGGCCGCCGCCCTCCTCGACGGACAGGTCGGAGTACTCCAGGCGGACGACGGAGAACTGGACGAGTTTGTTGAGGGCGGCGTTCCAGCGGATCTGGTCGTTGACGATGCCGGCGAGGTCCTCGGGGACGTCCTCGGCGGGGAACTCGCGCAGCAGCCGTAGCGGGACCCGGCCGGGGGCGAAGAAGACGAACAGCCGGAGCAGGGCGAGGGCGTCGGGGAAGTCCTCGCGGACGTTGTTGAGGAGTATCGCCAGGGCGGTCGGGAAGGGCAGCGGGTAGTCGTCGGAGAGGGTGACGGCCTCGTGGGAGTCGAGGCGGCGCTGGAGCAGGTCGAGGTACTCGCCGACGCCGAGCGGTGAGTCGGCGAGCCAGCCGGCGGTCTGGTCGAGGGCGAGGGGGTAGTCCTCCAGGGCCTCGGCGAGCTGGTCGGCCTCCTCGCCGGTGAGGCGGCGGGCCCGGCGGCGGATGAAGGTGACGGACTCGGGGCGGGCGTAGAGCGGCACTTCGACGAGGCTGGTGTGGCGGGCGGCCCATTCGCGGTTGCGGGAGGTGATGATGACGTCGCCGGCGCCGGAGGGCAGCAGGTCGGTGAGGTCGTCGGGGTTGTCGCAGCCGTCGAAGACCATCAGCCAGCGGTGGTAGGGGGAGCCGCGCCGCAGGGCCTCCAGGACGGCCCGGATCTGTTCGCCGTAGCTGCCGGAGCCGCGGGGCAGGCCGAGTTCGGGGGCGAGGTCGGCGAGGCGTTCGCGGAGGGTGGGGCGGTCCTCGGCGGGGACCCACCAGACGACGTCGTACTCGGAGGCGAACCGGTAGGCGTACTCGGTGGCGACCTGGGTCTTGCCGACGCCGGACAGCCCCAGGAGGGTGACGGTGGAGGCGCCGGGCGGGGCTTCGGTGAGGGCGTCGCGGAGCCGGCCGATGACGTCGTTGCGGCCGGTGAAACGGGGGTTGCGGCGCGGGACGCGGCCCCAGATCTCGGGCGGGTCGTTGGGGAAGCGGGGGCCCCGGCGGCCGCTCTCGGTGCCGATCCGGTCGGTGGGCAGGTCCAGGCGGCGCAGGACGCGGTACTCGGCCTCGTAGGCGTCCAGGCCCCACAGGTCGGTCTTCTCCAGGGTGGCGACGGCGCTGGGGAGGGGGGCGTCGGTGAGGCAGACGGCGGCGAACCGGTCGGGGTGGGCGGCGGTGACGGTGCGCAGGGCGGTGTTCCACTCCTCGTCCGTGTGGGT
This sequence comes from Streptomyces sp. NPDC001594, assembly GCF_042893675.1. Classification (NCBI taxonomy): domain Bacteria; kingdom Bacillati; phylum Actinomycetota; class Actinomycetes; order Kitasatosporales; family Streptomycetaceae; genus Streptomyces; species Streptomyces sp. NPDC001594. Next base: position 119,518 of record NZ_JBIAVB010000015.1, read on the forward strand.
GCCGGCGGAGAAGTAGCGTTCGCTGAGGACGACGAGGACCTTGCCGCCCGCGCGGGCGAGGTCGTCGAGGGCCTCGGTGATGCCGGGGCCGGTCTGCGGGTCCCAGCGCTGGAGGGCGACCCGGTGGCCGTGCTCCTCCAGGCGGTGGGCGATCCACGCCGCCCAGGGGCGGTTGAAGCCCGCGAAGCTGATGACGAAGCGCTGGGGCTGGGCGGCTCCGTCGCGGTCGTGGCGCGTACCGGTACCGGTCATGCGGCCGTCTCCCTGGGGTGTCCGGGCGGTGGACGGGTGCGGGGCGGTGCGGGGGCGCTGCCGCGGCCGGGGGGTGCCACGGCGGCGGGGCTTGAAAGGTACCGCAGCGGACGGCCCGTCAGGCCCCTGTGAACGCGGCGAGTTCGGGGTGTGCCGCGCACCAGGCGAGGCGGTCGCGTTCGAGGGCGCGGCGGGCGGTGGCGTACCGGTCGCCGGGCGGCGGGAGCTCGTCCATGGCCCGTTCGGCCCCGGCCATGGCGTCGACGAACTCCCGCCCGGCGAGGGTGAGTCGGGGGTGGTCGCGCAGGACGGGCAGGACGGCCGCCACCTGGGCGCGGATCCGGGCGTGCCGGGCCCAGGCGCCGCGGGCCCCGTAGAGGGCGGCGCGCTGCCAGTATCCGGCCAGGGCCAGGTGGGCGTACGTGCCGTGCAGCAGCCCCTCCAGGGGGCGCGGGTCGGCGCGCCAGGGGGCCCAGTGGCAGGGGGTGCGGTCGGCGGTGTGGAGGGTGAGGACGTCGGTGAGGGCGGCGAGCTTGCCGTGCTGCACCTCGTGGACGAGGGTCGCGGCGAGGGCGGGCGGGGCCTGGCCGCGGGCGAGGACGGCGCCCGCGGCGGCGGGGAGGGTGGCGCCGCTGGAGCGGGAGCCGCCGCCGAGCGGGACGACGGAGCGCAGCAGGCGGGCCGCCTCGTCGGCGCGGGCCGGGTCGTAGCGCTCCAGGAGGGTGAGCGCGGCGGCCCACTGGGTGTCCCAGCGTTTGTGCCCCTTGGGGGTGAGCCGCCGGGCGGGGCGGACGGGGGCGGGGTGGCCGCCGGCGGGGGCCCGGTAGGGGTCGAGGTCGTCGAGGGAGGCGCGGCCGCCGGGCAGGGGGTGCAGGGGCAGGACGTCGCAGGTGTCCCAGGAGCGTTCGGTGAGGGCGAGGGGGCCGGGCCGGTCGGGGAGCAGCAGGCCGAGGGTGGGCAGGGCGAGGCGGCCGTGGGCGGGGCGCAGGGTGGTCTTGAAGCCGATCCCGGCGCGCAGCGCGGCGGCGGCGGCGAGGGCCCCGAAGTGTCCCAGGTCGGGGGCGGGGCCCTGCGGGGCGTGCAGCCGGCGCAGGGTCTCCTCGGCCCAGACCCCGGTGGAGGGGTAGTGCAGGACGTCCCGCACGGCGCCGGGGTCCTGCCGCTCGGCCTCCTCCAGCAGCCCCCACCACTCCCCGGTCTCGGGCCCGGGGGCGGCGTCGAGCACGGCCCGCAGCAGGAGCAGCCGCTTGGACCGCCGGACGTCCGCGACGAGCCGCAGCCCTTCGGGGGCGGGCTCGGTGGTGGCGAGGGCGCGCAGGACGTGTGAGCTCACGCTGAACCGGGCGAGGGGGGCGGGGGCGGGGGGCCGGGGGGAGCGGGGCGGGCCGGGGTGGGTCATGAGGCGGCCCGCCGGGTCGTGGCGGCGGTGTGGACCGCTCGGGCGATGTGGCGGATCAGGGCCTGGAGGTCCGCGCAGTACACGGACGGCTGCCGGAAGCCCTCCCCCTCGCGGTAGCGGTGCGGGTAGTGGCCGCCGCCGCAGACCTCGACCAGCTCGCAGGAGAGGCAGTCGTCGGCGAGGGCCTCGCGGCCGAGCTGGCGGGCGGCGAAGCCGGGGTGGTCGAGGAGGTCGTCGAAGCTGTGGGTGTCCAGGGTCATGCCGGTGGCCGCGGCCCCTTCGTAGGCGGACTTCAGGGAGTCGGCCTGCTCGATGCTGCCGTCGGTCTCCACCACGGCGGTGGCGGCGGGCGCCAGGCCGAGGCTCTCGGTGGCGGCGGGGAGGCCCAGCAGCAGTGCGATGACCTCCTCGAAGATCCGGATCCGGGTACGCCGGGCCGCTTCGTGCCACCAGCGTTCGAAGACGGCGATCAGCCAGTCCGCGTACGGGGTGCCGGGGCTCCGCCCGGTGCGGCCGGGCGGCGGGGTGCTCCAGTTGGCCAGGGGCAGCAGCAGGCCGATGGCGGGCGGGGCGAAGGCGAGGAGGGACTCGTACGTCTCCACCGGGTCCTGCGCGATGTCGGCGACGCACAGCACCCCCGCGTAGCCGGCCGGGTGGCGGGCCAGCAGCCGCAGGCCGCGGGCGGCCGCGCCGAAGGCGGGCCGTCCGGCGTGGTCCACGCGGCGGGCGTTGTGGGCGGGGAGCCCGCCGTCGAGGCTGACGCCGACGCGGATCCCGGCGGCGGCCAGGGCGGTGATCCGGCCCCGGGTGAGCAGGGTCGCGTTGGTCTGGACGCTCGCGGTGACCCGGGTGCGGGGCGAGCTGCGGGCCAGGGCGGCGCGTACCGCCTCGACGGGGGCGGCCAGGTCGGCGGGGGCCGCGAGGAGGGGTTCGCCGCCGTGCAGGACGAGGTCGACGCGGGGCAGTTCGTGGGCGGCGGCGTGTTCGGCGATGCGTTCGGCGGCGCGCAGGGCGGTGGCGGGGGCCATGGCGGCGGGGCGGGTGCGCCAGCTCTGGTCGGCCATCTCGTAGACGTAGCAGTAGGTGCAGGCGAGGTTGCAGCGGCTGTGCGTCTTGAGCACGAACTGCCGTACGGGGTGCGGGCGGTGGCCCGCGGCACGCAGGGCGGGGACGTCGAGCCGGGTGTAGGGCCAGGGGGCGTGGAGGGCGTGGGCGCCGGCGGGGTCGCGGGGCGCGGGCGGCGGGTGCGGGGGCGGGGGGCCGCCCGTGCTCGCTCGGTCCATCGCCCGTACCTCCTCCCCCGGCCACCGCTGGGGGATCCGGCCCCCGGGACGGTCCATCCCTGCCCTTCGCGAGGGGCCGGCTAACGGCGGAAAGTGGTCAACTCCGGGCGGTCCGGGCCGGTGTGGGGCGGCCGGCGGGGCACGGGTCAGGCGACGCCGGAGTCGAAGGCGTTGAGGATCTCGGCCGGGTGGGTCACCCGTTCCACGAGCCCCTCGACGACCTCGGCGAGCACCGGGTGGGCGATGCCGCGCAGGGCGGCGAGGTCGAGCCCGGAGAGGTCGGGGAGCTGCCCGGCACAGGGGCGGGGGTCGGGGGGCGCGGCCACTTCCTGACGTCCGGTCACCATGGGCTTCCCGTCCCCCTGTCGCACCGTGGAATGTGGAATGTCGTGGAATGCCGTGGTCCACTGCCCTTTCCCGCGGTCCGGCGGGGGGAAACGGCTCATCCGCCGCTCTCCAGGGCGTGGATCCGCGTCCGGACGGCTCCGGCGTGCTCGCCGTCCGGCAGTCCCTGGCGCTGCCACAGCTCCAGGGCGGCCCGGTAGGCGTCGAGGGCCGCGCGGGGGCGGGCCAGGCGCTCCAGGACCCCGCCGCGCAGTTCCTGCACGCGGGCGGCGAGCCGGAGGGCCGCGCCGGTGTCGTCGGTGGCGTCGGGGCCGTCGGGCTCCTCACGGGCCGCCTCCAGGGCGGCGCGCCAGGCCCGGCGGTAGGAGTCGGCCGCGCGGTCGAGGCGGTCGGTGGTGCGGGTGTGGGCGTGGATCTCCTGCTGGACGTCGCCGTGGTCGCGCCAGGCGCGGGCCCGCTCCAGGGGGTGGTGGCCCTGCCGGACGGCGAGCTCCAGCAGGTACTCGGCCTCCCGGAGGTCGACGAGGTCCCCTTCGTAGCCGTGCCGCAGCCGCAGCCCGGAGGCCAGCCGCTGCAGCCGGTACGCGGCTCCGGGGTGGGACTGGGCCACCGCCGACCGGCTCTCGCGCAGCACCCGTACGGCGGTGGAGGCGAAGCGGCGGCCGTCGGCGGCCCGGGCCCGCTCCAGGAGCACGTCGCCCCACTCGGGCAGCAGGCCGGCGTAGGCGTCGCCGTCCCGGGGGATCAGCCGCCGGGCCCGCGCGTAGGCCTCGGCCGCCTCCTCCAGGGCCGCGGGATCCCCGTCACGGTCGTAGCGCGCCCGGTGCACGCGGGCGAGGCACAGCAGCGCGGCCAGCCGCAGCTCGGGCTCCCCGACGCCCTCGTCGAGCGCCCGCAGCAGCTGGGCCCGCGCCTCTTCGAGCCGCCCGGGCAGATACCGCAGCGCCCCGGCCAACGCCACCCGCACCCGCACAACCCGCCGCCTCCGCCCCCCGGCCCCGGCCCGCCCCCGATCGCCCCTCCCGGCGCCGGCCGCCCCGACCCGACCCCGGTCGTCCGCCCCGGCCCGGCCGCCGCCGACCGCCCCGGCCCCGGTGGAGGCGGGGCCAGTGTGCCCGGGCTCCCCGGCCGGGACCCCGTCCGCCCCCAGGGCACCACCTCGGGCGGCGCCTCCAACCCGGGTGACCGCCCCGGCCCCGGGGAAGGCGGGGTCCGTGTCCTGGCCGGACTCCCCGGCCCGGGCTTCGTCGGCCCCGGCCGGCGCTCGGGTGGCGGCTCCAGGCGGGGTGGGCGTTACGTCCCGGCCGGAGGCTCGCGGCCCGGTGGAACCCGTGTCCGCGTCACGGCCGGCCCCGGCCCGGTGCGCCGCTCCGGTGGCGGCGGGACCCTCGCCCGTGCCGTGGGCGGGCTCGTCGGGCCCGGCCGGCGCCCGGGTGGCGTCTCCGGCCGGGGTGGGCGGTCCGTCCTGGGCGGGTGCCCGGGGCCCGTCGGACCTGCCCGGGTCCGGCGGGGCGGCGGCGCCGGTCGCGGGGGTGTGCTCGTCGGGGCGGGGGTCGGCGGGCCGTGGGGTAGTGGCGGGGCCGTCGCCCTCAGGTGCCCCGGCCTGGTCCGTCGCAGGGGCGGTGGCCCCGTCGGGGGTGGTCCCGGTGGGAGGCGGGGTGCCGTCACGCTCCGGGGCCCCGGCGTGGGCGGGGGCGCCGGAGTCGGGTGCGGCGGCGGCTGCCGCGGCGGGTGTTGGGGGCGGGGGGGTGTCGGGGTGGTCATCCCGCGCCGCGGGCGGGCGGTCCGGGTCGGCCTCCAGTAGGGTCAGGGCCCGCTCCAGGGCCGCCGCCGCCCGTTCGGCCAGGGCCGTGCGGTCGGACGGGGACGGGGTGCGGGTCAGGAGGGCCAGCAGGGTCGTACCCAGGGCCAGCAGGACGTCCGGGTGCGTGGCCGCCGGCGGGTCGGGGGCCAGCGGTTCCAGGGCGGCGAGGGCCTCGTGCAGCGGGCCGGTGTCCGACCGGACCTCGCTCAGCCGGATCAGGCTGCGGGCCCGCCGCACCGCGCAGTCCGCCCGAAGCTCCGCGTCCTGCGCGGCGGCCCCGGCGGCGGCGAACTCCCGCGCGGCGGCGGCCAGCAGCGCGTCCCCGTCGGGGCCCGCCGCCAGGGCCCGCTCGTACAGCACCCGGCCCAGCGCCGCCCGGCCCCCGGCGGTCCGCAGCCCGGTGACGGCCCGTTCGGCCTCCTCCAGCAGCTCCGGGTCCCGCTGGACCGCCCACAGCCGCAGCAGCACCCCGGCCAGCTCGGCCTCGGCCTCCTCGGGCGGGTCCCCGGGCCCGGCCGGGACCGCCGCGGCCCGCCGCAGCAGGGCGGCGGCGTCGTGGAGGTGGCGGGTGTCGCCGTCGGCTTCGGCGAGCCGGAGGCGTTCGCGGGCCGCCCGTACCGACGGGGCGCGCCCGGCCGGGACGGGCGCGGGCGCCGGCTCCGGGTCCTCCCCCGGCGGCCCGGGCAGGTAGCGGCGTACGACCTTCGCGGAGACCTGCGCGAAGGCCTGCGGCAGCGGCCCGACCCCCTCGGCCCCCTCCGCCCCTTCGGCCCCCTCCGCCCCCTCCACAGCCGCCTCCCCCGGCTCCCCCGCCGGAACCCCGGTCAGCTGGGAGACGGCGAGCGCGGGGAAGTTCCGCACGCCCCGGCCGAAGTGCGCCAGGACGTACTCCGAGCAGTGCTTGAGGACCAGCGCGGCCTCGTCCCGCCCCAGCGGCCCCAGCAGCACGTCCTGCACCCCCGGCACGAACTCGTACCACGGCCCGGCCGCTGCGCCGGAGCGCCGCAGCAGCCCGCTGAGCAGCACCTCCGCGAGGTCGGACGGCTCCGAGTCGGGCAGCATCGTCCGCTGCACCAGCCGCATCACGGGCAGGGTCAGCGGCGCCGCCGACAGGTACACGGCGAGCTGGACGGCGCCGGGCGCCGCGGAGGAGCGGAAGCGGCGCACCAGCTCGCCCGGCGGCCGCGCGGTGCGGGGCAGCGGTACGGGGGCGGCGGGGTGGCGGGCCAGGACCCGGCCCACCTCGGCCGGTACGGGCCCCGCGCCGAGGCCCGCGACGAGCCGGGCCCAGGCGCCGAGGGCGGTCGCGTTCGGCGGGAGCACGGGCACGGTGAGCCCGCCGGTGGGGCGCCCGGGCCGGGCGGGCCGGTCCGGGCGGAACCTCAGCCCGGACCCGCCTCCGGACGCGCCCCCGGACCCGGGGCCCGCGCCGCCCGGCCCGGCACCACCGCCCGAGGCCCGTTCCAGCACCCCGCGCTCGGTCGGCAGCCAGCTGCGGTTCCACAGCCGCTGCGGCAGGGGCTGGACCACCGCGCAGGGGGCGCACTCGGCCCAGCGGTGCAGCAGCCGCTGCGCCGCACCCTCCCGCCAGACCGGCCCGGCGCAGTCGGAGACCACCATGGTCAGCGTCCGCCCGGTGGGGTCGCGCAGCTGGTCGCCGGAGCGCACCCCGGCGGTGGGCGCGGGGCCGCGTCCGACGGCGGCGGTGCCGTCGGGGAGCCGGTGCAGGTAGTGCACCTGGACGTCCCGGAAGGCGCCCAGCCGCTCGCACACCGCCCGCAGTTCGTCGAACATGTCCTGCCACACCGCCATGGACGGGGAGGCGTCCATCACCAGCCGTACGGTCGCCTCGCGGCGGCTCTCGGGCCGGAAGACGGGCAGGACCAGCCCGAGGGCGCGGGCGCTGGCCTCGGCGGTGGCCGTCTCGTCGAGGACGGTGCGGGTGGGCGGGCCGGGCGGCCGGTGGCGCTGGAGGACGCGCAGGGCCCGCTGGATGTCGAGGATCCGGGGCAGGGCGGCCGCACCGGGCACCCGTACGGGGACCCCGGCGGCGACGGGGACCTCGGCGGCGGGCGCGGTGTCGGGGGCGAGGGTGCCGGCGGGGTGGAGCGCGACGGGGTCCTCGGGCGCGTCCTCCTCACGGGTCCGGGCGGGCGGCGGCGCCCCGTCGCCGGCCGGGGGGCTCGTGCCGGCGGGGCGCCCGGAGGCCGGCCGGGCCCTCCCCGGCGCCCGGGCGGGCTCCGGCCCCGGCTCGGCCGCACGGGTGGCCTCGCGGGTCCGGGCGGCCAGCCAGAGGGCGTCGGCGAGCTCCTCGGGCGACGGATCGAGCCCGACGGCCCGAAGCAGCCCGGCCAGCACCCGCACCCCGGGGTCCCCGGGCTCCCCGGACACGCCGGACCCGGACCCGGGCCCTGCGGGGTCCCCGGGGTCGTGCGGGCCGGCGGCCGGGGGGTCGGCGTGCTCTGGGGGCACCGCCGCTCACCTCGGGCGGTCGAGGCGCTGGATGAGGAGGTCCGCGAGGTCCTCCCGGCTGGGCGGGGAGGCGTAGTGGGTGAGGTAGATCGCGTTGAGCAGCTGGTCGGCGGCGACCAGTTCGGAGCGGGAGCGGCTGAGGAACTCCCGGATCAGGTCGGCGCCGAGCCGGGCGGCCTCCTCCCCGAGGTGGGCGCGGACCATGGTGGCGAGGCGCTTCTCACCGGGCTGGCCCAGCTTCAGCTGGATGCAACGGCGCAGCAGGGCGGCGGGGAAGTCCCGTTCGCCGTTGCTGGTGAGGATGATGAAGGGGAAGGCCCGGCAGCGGATCCGGCCGTCGCGCACGGTGGCCTTGGTGCCGTCGTCGGTGAGGACCTGGACCTCGGGCTCGGCGTCGGCGACGCGTTCGAGCTCGGGCAGCGTGAACTCGCCCTCCTCCAGCACGTTCAGCAGGTCGTTGGGCAGGTCGATGTCGCTCTTGTCGAGTTCGTCGACGAGCAGGACGCGGGGCCGGGCGGTGGGCAGCAGGGCGGTGCCGAGCGGCCCGAGCCGGATGTACCTGCCGATGCCGGGGGGCGTCGCCGCGGCGGCCCCGCTCCCCCGGCCGGCCCCGCTCGCGGCGATCTGCACGTCCTGGAGCCGGGCGAGGGCGTCGTAGCGGTAGAGCCCCTCCTGGAGGACGGTCCGGGACACCACGGGCCAGCGCAGCACGCGGCCGAGTTTCAGCTCGTGGGCGACGGCGTGCGCGAGGGTGGACTTGCCGGTGCCGGGGTAGCCGGTGACCAGCAGGGGCCGGCGCAGGTAGAGGGCGGCGTTGACGGCCTCCAGTTCCTCGGGCTCGGGCCGGTGCAGTTCGGCGGCCTGCCGGTGGGCGCCCAGGCGCCGCGCCACGTTCCCGTCGGCGGCCGCGGCCGCCGGGCCGGGTTCGGCGACGGGACCCCCGTCGAAGTCCCGCCAGGGCGGCGGGTCGGGCAGCGTCTCGATCCCGTCGTGGGGTTCGCCGACTCCCCGGTAGATCAGCCATTCGTCGTTCACTGCCGCTCCCCTCCCACACCCCGGCCGTTCTCCTGCGGTCCCCGCCTCAAAGGTCCCCCTGCAGCGGTTCGTCCTCCGGCAGGGGGCGGTCCGGGTCCTCCCAGACGAGGGCCAGCCCGGCCGCCCAGTACGCGTCGGGGTCCGCCCCGTGGGCCCGCTGCCGCAGGGCTTGGAGGCGTAGCGGGAGGACCGTGCCCCGGGCCGCCTCGGCGAACTCCTCGTGCAGCCCCCGGTGGAAGGGCGCGCAGGAGGCCGAGGGGTCCGCCGGGGGCCGCCGGCACACCGCCACCCCGTACCCGGCGTCCCGTACGGAGTGCAGGGCGCCCAGGGTCGGTTCGGCGGCGGGGTCCCGGCAGAGCACCGGCACGACGGTGTCGGGCAGCCCCTGGAGCCAGCCCGGGGACGGGCTGCGGGGGCGGCCGCGCGAGCAGTCGGCGCGCTGGTCCAGCAGGGGCCCGGCCTGCACCCGCGCCCAGCGTGCGCGGGCGGCGGGGCCGGCGGCCGCGTCCGGGTGGCGCAGGACCACGGGCCGCTGCGCTCCGACGGGGACGCCGCCCGAGACGGGCCACTCGTCGAAGGCGAGCCCGAACAGTTCGGGGGCGACGGCCACTTCGAGGAGCGCGGCCGTCTCGTGGTTGTCGCAGCGGCGGAAGCCCTCGGCGAGCGGGGCCCGCAGCGCCTCGGGCAGGCCCGCGAGGGTGGCCCGTACGCCGGCGGCGACCGGGGTGATCCGGCCGGGGCGGGCGGGGCCGGCCAGGACGGACACCCGCCAGTCGTAGACGTCCTCCCAGCCGTGCGCCCAGGCCTCCAGCAGGACCGAGGGTCCGGCGGGCAGGCCCTGGGGCGGCCGGGCGCGGCCCAGCGCGGCCCGTCCGGCGGCCTGCCGGCGGCGCCGGTCCCGTTCGGCCAGGCCCCGTTCGTGCTGTTCGGCCAGCTCCCGGCGCAGCGGCCGCCACAGCCGTTCGGCGGTGGCCCGTACCCAGTCCCACAGCTCCTCGTCGGCGCCGGGGGCGGGCGGTTCACGGTGGTCGGCGACGCTGACGCCGGTGGCGTAGCGGAGCATCGCGGCGGCCTCGCCGCCCGCGCCGGGCGGGTCGTGCAGGAGGCCGAGGCCGTCGCGCCAGCTGAGGGGGGCGGGGAGGGTGGTGTCGGGTTCCTCGCCCCGGGCCCGTTCGGCGAGTTCCCGTACGGCCTCGGAGGATCCGGGCGGCGGCAGTTCGGCGAGGAGCCCGCACAGGGTGGTCCGCTCGCCGGGGGTGAGCCGGCCGCGCCCGCCGTAGGGGTCGCTCTCGCCGTCGGGGAGCAGGTCGTGGACGTCGGTCCAGGTGCGGCGGTTGTCGAGATCGCTCAGATGCCGGTCGTAGTGGTACAGGTCGTGGGCCTGCATGACCCGGCGGTAGAGCCCGGTCTGCCCGGTCGCGGCCATGGGCAGGGTGCGCAGCTGCGCCACGGACACGGCGAGCCCGCCGCCGCCCGTGTGCCGGCGGGCCTTGACGACGCCGACGACCTCCCCGCGCGTCAGGTCGACGACGGGCCCGCCGGACATCCCCGCCTCGATCTCGTCCTCGTCGCCCAGCCGGATGGCGGCGCCGCCCCCGGCGAGGCCGCGCAGCCGGGTGGTGCGGCCGGTGATCTCGCGGATGCCGAGTTCCTCGGTGCAGCCGAAGTAGGCGGCCTCGTCGAGGCGGGGCCTGGCCCGGTCGGTGAGCCAGACGCAGGTGTGGGTGACGGGTGACAGGACGCGGACCAGCGCGAGGTCGGGCAGGTCCCACAGGGCCCGCCGGCCGGGCCGGCGTTCCTCCAGCCGTTCGGGCAGGACGCACTCCACCCGCCCGGCGACCGTCCCGTCGGCGGTGGTGTCCCCGCCGGGGAAGAAGCTGATGCCGACCTCACGCCCGGCCAGACGCACCCCGGCACCCCCTTCACCGACGACGTGCGCGCACGTGAGGACCCAGCCGGGGGCGATGAAGAAGCCGCTGCCCCAGGTGGGTCCGGTCCCAGCGCTGTCATACCCGCCCGGGGCCGCGTGGACGCGTACCGTGGCGGCCCGGACCAGGGGTTCGAGGAGCTCGAAGGCGCGCGCGGACCCGACCGTGCGCCCGTCCGGCATCCCGAGACCCCCCTCCCCCGCCCGCCCCATCGGCTCCGTCCACGCTAGCGCCGGGGGCGGGAAGGCGGGAGGTGTCGCAGGGGACCCGGATTATCCTGGCGGGAAACACACCCCACTCTTCCTACATGGCACGGAGCCCGACTTGTACTTCACCGATCGCGGCATCGAGGAGCTGGAGAAGCGGCGCGGCGAGGAGGAGGTCACCTTCGAGTGGCTCGCCGAGCAGCTCCGCACCTTCGTGGACCTCAACCCTGACTTCGAGGTCCCCGTCGAGCGCCTGGCCACCTGGCTGGCCCGGCTGGACGACGAGGACGACGAGGACGAGTAGTCCGCAGTCCGCAACGACCGAGGGGCCCGACCGCACGCGGTCGGGCCCCTCGGTGGTGGTGCCGGGGGAAGGCCTGGATCAGGCGGCCTTCGTCTCCCAGAAGATGCGGTCGATCTCGGCGATGAGCTCGAGGGCCTTGGCGCCGGTCGCCGGGTCGTTGGACGCCTTGGCGGCCGAGAGGGCCTTCAGGGTGTCGTTGACCAGGGTGTGCAGCTGGGGGTACTTCTCGAAGTGCGGGGGCTTGAAGTAGTCGCTCCACAGCACCGAGACGTGGTGCTTCGCGAGCTCGGCGCGCTGCTCCTTGATGGTGATGGCGCGCGCGCGGAAGTCCGCGTCCTCGTTGGCCTGGTACTTCTCCTGGACGGCCTTGACGGACTCGGCCTCGATGCGGGCCTGGGCCGGGTCGTACACGCCGCAGGGCAGATCGCAGTGGGCGGAGACCTTCACCTTGGGGGCGAAGAAGCGGGAAAGCATGGAGTGGGTCCTCCTCGTGATCGTCTTCTCAAGGGTGGAGATTACTCGCTGAGAAGACGGAAATCGCGGGCGCCCCCATGGGCTTAGGACAAAAGTCCAGCCTCCGCCGAGGACGGGTGAGCGAACCTACGGGGTCGTGCGGCACCATGCGGGCAGGACGAGGAGGCTTCGGATGGCGGAGAGCGGGCGGGCGCGGGTGCGCGTCGGGATCACCGAGGTGGTGGGGCCGTCGATGGTGCCGACGCTGCTGCCCGGGGACCGGATGGTGGTGCGGTACGGGGCACTGGTCCGGCCGGGTGACGTGGTGGTGTTCCGGCATCCGCTGCAACAGGACCTGCTGGTGGTGAAGCGGGCGGCAGAGCGGCGGCCGGGCGGCTGGTGGGTGCTCGGGGACAACCCGTTCAACGAGACCGGGGACAGCACCGACTACGGCGCCGTCCCCGACGAGCTGGTGCTGGCGACGGCCGTGCTGCGGCTGCGGCCCCGCCCGGCGCATCAGAGTTCGCTGAGGGCGCGGCTGTCCTGGGCGCTGTCGGCAGTGCGGCCGCTGCGGGCGGACTCCTCGGCCTCCAGGCGCTTGCGGGCGCGGTAGGCGGCGACGTTGGCGCGGGTGGCGCAGCGGTCGGAGCAGTAGCGCCGGGAGCGGTTGGTGGAGGTGTCGAGGTAGGCGTTGCGGCAGGGCGGGGCCTGGCAGAGGCCGAGCCGGTCGGGGCCGTGCTCGGTGAGGTGGAAGGCCAGCCCGAAGGAGGCGATGGCGGCGTAGCCCGCGGAGGCGTTGGAGGGGTGGTCGGCGAGGTGGATGTGCCAGTCGGGGCGTCCGTCGGGGCCGACGAGGTCGTGCCCGGAGACCTGGGGGCTGACGGGGAACTCCATGAGCAGGGAGTTCAGCAGGTCCACCGCGAGGACGTGGTCGCCGCTGTCGGCGGCCTCGAAGACGGCGCGCAGCCGGCCGCGGACGTTGCGGAAGCGGGTGACGTCGGTGTCGGTGACGCGGCGGGCCATCTGCGTGCTGGGGCCGAAGAGGGCACGGACGTCGTCCGCCGAGGTCAGGGCGTCCTTGTTGCGGGCCGGCTCCTCGGTGTTGACCAGGCGCACGGCATAGTCCGAGTAATGGGCCAGTTCCACTTGTAGTCCTTACGGCTGCGGGTTAGGGTCGGTCACGGCCGCCGGTAACGGCTGCTCTCAGTTCGAGGGTATTACGTATGGAGGGGTTCGGGATGACGGATACGGTGACTGGCTCGTTCGGTACGGACTGGCAGGCCTGGCAGGACAGCTGGGACCGCCAGCAGGAGTGGTACATGCCCGACCGCGAGGAGCGGTTCCGGGTGATGCTGGACATGGTCGGGGCGCTGACCGGCCCCGCCCCCAGGGTGCTGGACCTCGCGTGCGGTACGGGAAGTATCACGGACCGCCTCCTCGAAAGGTTCCCGGAGGCCGTCGCCACCGGGCTGGATCTCGACCCCGCCCTGCTGACGATCGCCCGGGGCCACTTCGCGGGCGACGACCGGGCCACCTTCGTCACCGCCGACCTCAAGGACCCCGACTGGCGGGCCGCGCTCCCGTACGACTCCTACGACGCCGTCCTGACCGCGACGGCCCTGCACTGGCTGCACAGCGACGAGCTGGAGGTCCTCTACGGGCAGATCGCGGAGCTGGTCCGCCCGGGCGGGGTGTTCATGAACGCCGACCACATGCCCGACCCCTCCACCCCGCTGATCAACGCCGCCGACCGGGCGCGGCGGCACGCCGGGATGGACCGGGCGAAGGCGGCCGGGGTCCTGGACTGGCGCGACTGGTGGGCGCTGGCCGCCGCCGACCCGGTGCTGGCCGAACCGACGAAGGCCCGCTTCGCGATCTACGGGGAGCACGCCGACGGGGACACCCCCGACGAGTTCTGGCACGCCCGCACCCTGCGCGAGGCGGGCTTCGCGGAGGCCCGCACGGTCTGGCGCTCCCCCTCGGACGCGCTGGTCCTAGGTCTGAAGCAGTAACTTTCCGGCGGCAGCGCGAAGGGGGCGGTACGGGGTCTCCCGTACCGCCCCCTTCGGCCGAGCGCTACAGCACCTTGGAGAGGAACGCCTTGGTGCGGTCGTGCTGCGGGTTGCCCAGCACGTCGCGCGGGTGGCCGGACTCGACCACGACGCCGCCGTCCATGAAGACGAGGTTGTCGCCGACCTCGCGGGCGAAGCCCATCTCGTGGGTCACCACGATCATGGTCATGCCCGACTCGGCCAGGTCGCGCATGACGTCGAGGACGTCGCCGACCAGCTCGGGGTCGAGGGCCGAGGTGGGCTCGTCGAAGAGCATCAGTTTCGGCTCCATGGCCAGCGCGCGGGCGATCGCCACGCGCTGCTGCTGGCCGCCGGAGAGCTGGGTCGGGTAGTTCCCGCCCTTGTCCCCGAGACCGACGCGGTCCAGGAGCTTGACGGCGCGCTCGCGGGCCACCGCCTTGGACTCGCCCTTGACCATGACCGGGGCTTCCATGACGTTCTCTATGGCCGTCATGTGCGGGAAGAGGTTGAAGCGCTGGAAGACCATGCCGATGTCCCGGCGCTGGGTCGCGACCTCGCTGTCCTTCAGCTCGTAGAGCTTGTCGCCCTTCTGCTTGTAGCCCACCAGCTGGCCGTCGACCGAGAGCCGGCCGGCGTTGATGCGCTCCAGGTGGTTGATGCACCGCAGGAAGGTGGACTTGCCGGAGCCGGACGGGCCGACCAGGCAGAACACCTCGCGGGGGGCGACCTCGAGGTCGATGCCCCGCAGGATGTGGGCGGCGCCGTACGACTTGTGGACGCCTTCGGCCTTGACCATCGGCTGAGCGGTCTTGGCGGTCATCGCGCGACCTCCGTACGGCGGAACATGTTCAGGTTGGCCTTCAGCCGTTCGAACGGCGTGGGCGGCAGGGTGCGCTGCGCGCCGCGGGCGTAGCGGCGCTCCAGGTAGTACTGGCCGACGCTGAAGAGGCTGGTCAGGGCCAGGTACCAGATGGAGGCGACGAAGTACATCTCGATGACGGCGCCGGCGGTGCTGCCGATGTTGGAGCTGGCCCGCAGGAGTTCGGTGTACTGGACCGCCGAGACCAGGGAGGAGGTCTTCAGCATGTTGATGAACTCGTTGCCGGTCGGCGGGATGATCACGCGCATGGCCTGCGGGAGCACGACACGGCGCATGGTCTGCGTCTGGGTCATGCCCAGCGCGTGGGAGGCCTCGCTCTGGCCCTCGTCGACGGACTGGATGCCCGCGCGGACGATCTCCGCCATGTAGGCGCCCTCGTTCAGGCCGAGGCCCAGGAGGGCGACCATGAACGGGGTCATGACGTCGACGGTCTCGTTCTTGTAGATCGGACCGAGGTTGATGTACTGGAAGATCAGCGGGAGGCTGAACCAGACCAGCAGCTGGACGTAGACCGGGGTGCCGCGGAAGAACCAGATGTAGAGCCAGGCCACGAAGCTGGTGACCGGGTTCTTCGAGAGGCGCATCACCGCGAAGAGGATGCCGAGGGCGAGGCCCAGCGCCATCGAGGTGATGCTGATGATGACGGTGTTGCCGAGGCCGCTGATGACCGAGGAGTCGAACAGCTTGTTGCCGACGGTCGCCCAGATGATCTTGCCCTGGGAGAAGGCGTAGACGAGCCACGCCAGCAGCACGGCCACGACCACGGCGCTGATCCAGCGGCCGTAGTGCCGTACGGGGATTGCCTTGATGGCCTCGTAGGGGGTGGTGCCCGAGGCGCCGGGCCCGGCCGGCGGAGTGGCGTCCGCCGGACCCTTGTCGATCTTGTCAGTCACAATGACTGCCCTTCAGTGGAGCGCTTCGGTGTTACTTGCCGGCGTTGATCGTGGCGGACTGCACGGCGCCGTCCTTCACGTTCCACTTCTCCATCACCTTGGCGTAGGAGCCGTCCTTGATGATGGCGTCGACGGCTTCCTTGAGGGCGTCGCGGAGCTGCGTGTTGTCCTTGGAGACCGCGATGCCGAAGAGGCCGACGTCGGACTGCTGGCCGCCGACCTCGAAGTCGTTGCCGCCGCCCGAGGTCTTCGCGATGTACGAGGTGACCGGGAAGTCGTTCAGGTCGGCGACGGCGCCGCCGGCCTTGACGCGGGTCTGCGCCTCGGCGTCGGTGTCGAAGGCCTCGATGGTGAGCTTCTTGTCACCGCACTTCTCGGCCTGGGCCTTGAAGGTGTCCTCGTAGACGGTGCCGCGCTGGACGGCGACCGTCTTGCCGCAGAGGTCGTCGAGGGACTTGATGTTGTCCGGATTGCCCTTCTTGACCAGGAGCGAGACGCCGGAGGACATGTAGTCGACGAAGTCGACGCCCTTGCCGATCTTCTGACCCTTCTCGTCGAGACCCTCCTGTCGGCGCTTGTTGTCCGTCATCGAGGACATCGCGACGTCCTGGCGGCCGGTCTCCAGGGAGGTGATCAGGCCGTCGAAGGTGCCGGAGGTGAACTGGAGCTTGACGCCGAGCTGCTTGCCGAGCGCCTCGGCGATGTCCGGGTCCACACCGACGATCTTGCCGTTGTCGACGAACTCCATCGGCGCGTAGGCGGTGTCCGAGCCGACCTTGATGACACCCGCGTCCTGGATCTTCTTCGGGAGCTTGGAGAAGAGCGGGGCGCTCTTGTCCGCCGTGCCCGAGCCGGAGGAGGACTTGTCGGTCTGGTCGCCACAGCCGGTGAGGATCAGGGCGCCGGCGACCGCGATCGCGCCCACCGCGGCGATCCGGGACCGGGCGGCGGTCGTACGACGGGTGGTGCTTGCGGTCATGAGCTGGTTCCTCCGACAGGGGTGGAAAAGCATCCGAGAACAGGTCGAGCACGCACCATCGAGCGCCGCGACCTTGTGTGATTACGGCATCTTGCCATTCGGACTGACGCATTCAGGGTGCCCGTGAGGTCAAAATCAGATAACGGGCGCCCCCGACTACCCAACAGGACTGCGGGCAAGGCCCCTCGGAGCCGCACAAACCGCCGTGACCTGGCATTTTCGCCTCACTATTTGCGGCGCGTCTCAGGTACTGGACAGCAACCTTTGGACTTTTGGCCAAAACCAGGACAAGGACCCTACGATCAGTCCGGAATCGACTCGTCTGGGCGTGTGCTCTTCGGGTAGAACAGATCCTTACACCCCTCATCCGGGGCTCAGGGCGCGCGTGCGGCGCGCCCGCGCGTACGAACCTCCCCTCCGCGGAGACGGGCCAACCGTCGATGCGGAGTACGGACGCGGTGCCCGCCCACCCCTTAACCAGGAGTGGCCACCCTCAATGATCAAAGGACTTAAG
Source organism: Streptomyces sp. NPDC001594 (assembly GCF_042893675.1). Taxonomy (NCBI): domain Bacteria; kingdom Bacillati; phylum Actinomycetota; class Actinomycetes; order Kitasatosporales; family Streptomycetaceae; genus Streptomyces; species Streptomyces sp. NPDC001594. The sequence continues at coordinate 136,298 of NZ_JBIAVB010000015.1, forward strand.
GGGTCACACGAAGTGGCAGCGGAGATCGTCAACCCTCGCAGTGACAGTGCGACGGACAACAACCCCGATGCGGTGTTCGCGCTGCACCGGGGCGGCAAGATGGCCATCCAGGCCACTGTGCCCGTCAAGGACAAGGATGACCTGTCCCTGGCCTACACGCCCGGCGTGGCGAAGGTGTGCACCGCCATCGCCGAGCAGCCCGAGCTCGTGAACGAGTACACCTGGAAGTCCAACGTGGTCGCCGTCGTCACCGACGGTACGGCCGTGCTCGGACTCGGTGACATCGGTCCCGAGGCCTCCCTCCCCGTCATGGAGGGCAAGGCGATTCTGTTCAAGCAGTTCGGCGGCGTGGACGCGGTGCCGATCGCGCTCGCGACCAAGGACACGGACGAGATCGTCGAGACGGTCATCCGTCTGGCGCCGTCCTTCGGCGGGGTGAACCTGGAGGACATCTCCGCCCCCCGCTGCTTCGAGATCGAGCGGCGCCTCCAGGAGGCCCTCGACATCCCGATCTTCCACGACGACCAGCACGGCACGGCCATCGTGACGCTGGCCGCCCTGCGCAACGCGGCCAAGCTGACCGGCCGCACCCTCGGCGACCTGCGCGCCGTGATCGCGGGCGCCGGCGCGGCGGGCATCGCCATCGCCAAGATCCTCGTGGACGCGGGCATCGGCGACGTCTGCGTCACCGACCGCAGGGGCGTCGTCTCGGCGGACCGCAGCGACCTGACGGACGTCAAGGCGGAGATCGCGGGCCTGACCAACAAGACGGGGCTGACCGGCACGCTGGAGGAGGCCCTCGCGGGCGCGGACGTCTTCATCGGCGTCTCCGGCGGCACGGTGGGCGAGGAGGCCGTCGCCACGATGGCGCAGAACTCCTTCGTCTTCGCCATGGCCAACCCGAACCCCGAGGTCCACCCCGACATCGCGCACAAGTACGCGGCGGTCGTGGCCACGGGCCGTTCGGACTTCCCGAACCAGATCAACAACGTGCTGGCCTTCCCGGGCATCTTCGCGGGTGCCCTGAAGGTCCGCGCGACCCGCATCACCGAGGGCATGAAGATCGCCGCCGCCGACGCCATCGCCGGTGTCGTGGGCGACGAGCTCGCCGCCGACTACGTGATCCCCTCGCCGTTCGACGAGCGCGTCGCCGAGGCCGTCACGGCCGCGGTCGCCGCGGCCGCGAAGGCCGACGGTGTGGCCCGCCTCGTCTGAGTGGCGAGCGGGGCCCCGCGGGGCTGAACGGGTGAGGCCCGGCCGGAGTGATCCGGCCGGGCCTCTTCGTGTACGGAGGGCCGCCGCGCAGGGGAACGCACCCTCCCCGCCCCCGAACGGGGAGGGGGACGTCCCGGGTCCTTCGCCGCGGCCGGCCGTGGGCCTCCTCACCGGCTCGACCGGACACGACCGGGTACGAGCGGGCGCGCGGAAAGAGCGCGCGAAGGGCGCCCCGGGAACGCAGAAGGAGTGTGCGGGGCACGCGACACGATCATGACGAGCCACCGCATGGCCTGAATATTACCCCCATCCGGAGCCTGTCGATCTCTTCCGTTTAGGCCTATGGAGACCCACAAACCACATGGCACCGACGGTAGTTGAGAGACCTCACTCCGCTTCCAGTCCGATCCGTCCGCACCCCCGCGCCCCTGGCCATGGGCCCTACCGACCGGTAGCCTCTGGCGCCATGTTCGCTGCCTACGCCGCCCGAATCGACCGAGACCAGCCCCTGAACGGCCTTGAGCTGGGCGAACGCCCGGCCCCCGAGGCCCGCCCCGGCTGGGTGACCGTCAACGTCAAAGCCGCCTCGCTCAACCACCACGACCTGTGGTCCCTGCGCGGGGTGGGCCTGGACGCCGACAAACTGCCCATGATCCTCGGCTGCGACGCGGCCGGCACCGACCAGGACGGCAACGAGGTCGTCCTGCACTCCGTGATCGGCCAGAGCGGCCACGGCGTCGGCCCGGACGAGCCCCGCTCGGTGCTGACCGAGCTCTACCAGGGGACCTTCGCCGAGCAGGTCAGCGTCCCGGCCTGGAACGTGCTGCGCAAGCCCGCCGAGCTGTCCTTCGCGGAGGCCGCCTGCATGCCGACGGCCTGGCTGACGGCGTACCGGATGCTCTTCACCAACGCCGGGGTCCGCCCCGGCGACTCGGTCCTCGTCCAGGGCGCGGGCGGCGGGGTCGCCACCGCCGCGATCGTCCTGGGCAAGGCGGCGGGCCTGCGGGTATACGCCACCAGCCGGGACGAGGCCAAGCGCAAGCGGGCGGTGGAACTGGGCGCGATCGAGGCCTTCCCGCCCGGCGCCCGGCTCCCGCACCGGGTGGACGCGGTGATCGAGACCGTGGGCGCGGCCACCTGGTCCCACTCCGTCAAGTGCCTGCGCCCCGGCGGCACCCTGGTCATCTCCGGCGCCACCAGCGGCGACACCCCTCCCCAGGGGGAGCTGCGGCGGATCTTCTTCCTGGAGCTGAAGGTGGTGGGCTCGACGATGGGCACCAAGGACGAGCTGGAGGACCTGCTGGCCTTCTGCGCGACCACCGGGGTCCGCCCGGTCATCGACGAGGTCCTGCCGCTGGACCGCGCCCGCGAGGGCTTCGAACGCCTCGAGTCCGGCGACCTGTTCGGAAAGATCGTCCTCACGGTCTGAGCGGCCGGCGGGTCCGGGACGCCCGCTTGTCAATCAAGGTTGACACCCCTCCCATGTCAACCTAGATTGACACCATGACCGAAGCCACCGATCTCGCCGAACGGGCCGGAGACCGGGACCCCCGCGTGGGCCTGCGTGCCGTGGCCGCCCTCCGCCGGCTGCTGGAGCAGCTGGAGGCCGTCCAGGTACGCAGCGCCCGCGCCCAGGGCTGGTCCTGGCAGGAGATCGCGGCCGAACTCGGCGTCAGCCGGCAGGCCGTGCACAAGAAGCATGGGAGGCTCTGATGTTCGAACGCTTCACCTCGGACGCGCGCGACGCGGTGACGGGGGCGGTGGCCCGGGCCCGCGAGGCCGACGCCGCGACCGTCACCGAGGAACACCTGCTGCTGTCCCTGCTGGACCTGGGCGCGCTGGACGCCCTGGACGTCGACGGCCCCGCGATCACGGCGGGTCTCGCGGCGGCCGGCCGCCGGGGCGGGATGTCCCGGGCCGACGAGGAGGCCCTGGCGGGCCTGGGCATCGACCTCTCGGAGATCGTCGCCCGGATCGAGGAGACCCACGGCGAGGGCGCCCTCACGCCCCCGGCGCCCCGCAGGCGCGGCCCGGGCGCCTTGCTCCGCACGGCCCTGGGCCGCCCGGAGCCGGTCCGCCGCCACGTACCCCTCACCCAGGGCGCGAAGAAGACCCTGGAGCAGTCCCTGCGCATCGCCCTGGGCCGGGGGGACCGCCATATCGGCGCCCCCCACCTGCTCCTGGCCCTGCTCACCCGCCCCGGCACGGTCTCCGAGGTCCTCGCGGACCACGGAGTCACCTACGCACGGGTGGAAACCGCCCTCGCGGCCTGACCTACGCGCCCGGCCGCAGCCCCGCCTCGATGCGGGCCGCCGCGGCCGCCAGGTGGGCACGGGCCTCGGCCAGCTGGGCCGGGGTGACCCCGTGGTCGCGGGCCGCGTCCCGGATGTCGTCACGGAAACGGTCCAGCAGCCGGTCCAGGTCGCGGGCCGGGTCCGGCCCGGGCGCCAGGTCGTCGGCCCACGCCGAACCCGACGGGCCCGGGGCGGTGGGCGTCTCGGGCGCGGCGGAACCGCCACCGCCCAGCCAGGCCCCGGCCAGGCTGCCGAACACCCCGCCCGTCTTGCCGAGCTGCTCCTGGAGCTGCGCGGCGATCCGCTGCACCTCCTCACGGGCCCGCTCCTGGGCCTCCTTGGCCTGGCGGCGGGCCTGCTGGGCCTCCTCACGGGCCCGGCGGCTCTCGTCCTTGGCCCGGCGGGCCTGCTCCTTCCACTCCTGGCGCGCCTTGCGGAGCTCCTCCTTGGCGGCCTTCCAGGACTCGTCCTCCGGGTGCGTCGCCGAGGCGTTGGCCGCGGCCAGCATCTCGCGCCGCAGATCACCGGCGGCGCCCCGGACGTCGTCGCGGATCTCCGCGGCCAGCTCGGAGACCGAGTCGCGGATCTCCAGCTCCAGGTCGGCCAGCTCCCCGCCCCGGTCGGCCAGCTCGGCACGGCCCGCCTCGGTGATCGAGTACACCTTGCGCCCGCCCTCGCTGGCGTACGTGACGAGCCCCTCGGCCTCCAGCTTCGCCAGCCGCGGGTACACCGTGCCGGCGGAGGGCGCGTACAGCCCCTGGAAGCGCTCCTCCAGCAGGCGGATCACCTCGTACCCGTGGCGGGGCGCCTCGTCCAGCAGCTTGAGGAGGTAGAGGCGGAGGCGGCCGTGGGCGAAGACGGGCGGCATGTCAGAGCACCTTCTTGTCGAGCTGGAGGGGCGCGGAGGCCTCGGCGTCCGCCTGCGGGCGGCGCAGCACGGCGATGGACCCGGAGACGGTGGTCGCCCGCAGGGTGCCGGAGCCCTTGCCGAGGGTGCCGGTGATCCGCTTGGCGCCCAGCTGGCCGGTGACGCGCAGGTCCTCGAACCCGTTGGAGACGCTGCCGGTCGCGGTGTTGGCCTCGACCTTGGCGTCGGCGGGGTGCGGGAGGCGGATGGCGACCTGGCCGGAGACGGAGTTGAGGAAGATGTCCACCGGCTTGGCGGCCGCCGCCCCGTCGAGGGCGAGGTCGATGAGCATGTCACCGCTGACGGAGTCGGCCCGTACGCTGCCGCCGGCGCCGTCGACGACCGTGAGGCCGCCGGAGACCGAGTGGAAGCCGAGCTCACCGGTGACGGACTGCGCCTCGACGCTGCCGGACACGGTGTGCGCCTTGACCCGCCCGGAGAGCCCGACCAGGGTGGCGTCGCCCGAGACCCCGGTGACGTCGGTGGCGCCGGAGATGCCGGAGACGAACGCGGTCGCGCTGACGGCGGCCAGCTGGACGGCGGTGGCGGCGGGCACGGTCAGCGTGACGGTGACGCTGCGCTCCCAGGCCTTGCGCCCGTCGGAGGAGGAGCCGGACCAGGACTTCCAGGGCTTGCCCTCGAACCACTTCTTGAACCCCTGGGTGCCGTTCCAGGGCAGGTCCTCGTAGGACACGGTGAGCGTGCCGCCCTCCTGCACCACCTGCAGCGGGGGCCCGTCGACCTCGGTGACCTCCAGCCGCGCGGGCCCGTCCTCGGAGGCGACGACGTTGACGGTGCCGCCGACCACACGAACCCGCAGGTCCGTGACCGGCTGCTCGAAGGCGAGCCGCTGGGGGGCGGGGACGGACCAGGTCATCTGCTCAGGCATGGTGCTGCTCCTCCTCATGGACTGACGAAGCACGCAACATATCGCGTCTTCTGTAGAACACGATATATCGCGGTCGACCGAAGTCAAGCACTCCGCGCTCGCGGGGCGGGGTCCCGGGGCGGGGTGGGGCGGAACGACGGGACTCCGGCCGGGCGGTGGCGCGATGGCCGGGCGGGGCCGGGGGGGCGGGGTGTGACCTGGGCGGTCTCAGAGCAGGTCTGGGGGTTTCCCGTCAGTCCCACTGTCCTTCCGGTTCGGGCCGGCCTGTCAAGGGCGCTCCTTCGTCGCGTCGCTCCGCGATGGCCTTCGGCCACCCTTGACAGCCCGTCCCGCCCCGGAAAGACAAGGACTGCCGGGAAGCCCCCAGAAGAACGGGCCGGTCCTACCTTGACCATCCGGCTCCCTCAGCGATGAGGCGGCCCGCCGGGCGCCGCCTCGCCGGGCATCCGGGCCGACGTGCATGCCATTCGGAGCCGCCCTCCGCCCCAGATCGCTACGCGCTTCTCCCGTCTCAGCGTCCGACGACCGCCTGGGGTTGCTGCTGTCGCCAAAGGACGACGGATTCGCCATCCGGGGCGGAGGGCGCACCAGATCGCTACGCGCTCCTCCCGTCTCGGCGTCCGGCGGCCGTCCGGGGTTGCTGCTGTAGCCGAAGGCCGACGGATTCGACATCCGGGGCCGGTGGGCGCCCCAGATCGCTACGCGCTCCTCTCGTCTCAGCGTCTATCAGCCGTCTGGGGTTGCTGCTGTAGCCAGATGCCGACAGACGGACCATCAGGCACCCTCAGGCGCGCCAGATCGCTACGCGCTCCTCCCGTCTCAGCGTCTGACGGCCGTCTTGGGCCGGGATGCTCTGCGGATCGGCTTTTGGTGCCGTCACCAGCCCCAGACGGCCGCCCGACGCCGAAATGTCGGCAGCGCGTAGCGGTCTGACGCGCCCAGGGGCTCCGGATGCCGTCCTGTTCGTCATTTGGTGCAGGTAGCAGCCCAAGACGGGCGGCAGACGCCGAAATCTGGCCAGCGCGTAGCGATCTGATGCGCCTGGCGGCTTCGGATGACGATTCCGTCGGCCTTTGCTGTGGGGATCAGCCCCAGACGGCCGCCGGACGCCGATAAATGAGAAGCGCGTAGCGATCTGGGGCGCCCACCGGCCCGGATGACGACTCCGTCGTCCTTCGTCGACAGCAGCAACCCCAGACGGGCGGCAGACGCCGAGACGAGAGAAGCGCGTAGCGATCTGGCGCGGAGGGCGGCCCCGAAAGGCATCCATGTCGGCCCGGTTGGGATGTCTGCCGACCCCCGGCCACCCCGTCTCATCGCTGAGGGAGCCGCATGCCCATCACACATCCGTCCCGTTCCTTTGGGGGTTTCCCGGCAGTCTTCGTTTTTCCGGGGCGGGACGGTCTGTCAAGGGTGGCCGAAGGCCATCGCGAAGCGACGCGACGAAGGAGCGCCCTTGACAGGCCGGCCCGACGCGGAAGGACGAAGACTGCCGGGAAACCCCCAAGACAGCTCTGAGACCGCCCCGCTGGAACCCCGCCCTCCCCCCCCAGCCGCGACGGCGCCCTACGCCACCAGCAGCGAGCTCCCCTGGCGGGACAGCCACGCTCGGTAGGGCGGGGTGCCCAGGGCCGCTTCGCGGTAGGCGGCGCGGAGGTCCTCGTAGGCCTCCGCGTGTTCCCCCGGGCGGGTGGCCAGCAGGAGGCGGACCGCCAGGGGGTCGCCCTGTAGCGGGCGGATCGCCATGTCGTCGCGGGGGCCCGACGTCGGCTGGCACGGGGCCACCGCCTCGCCGGAGACGATCAGGGAGGCCGCCGTGTGGTAGTCGGCGTGCAGGACCTGCGGGGTCAGGCCGGCGCGGGCGAACACGCGCCGCAGGCCGTCCCATTCGCCGTCGACCGAGGGGTCCACCGTCCAGCGGTCCCCGGCCAGGTCCTCTAACTCCACCACCGCCGAGCGGGCCGCCGGATGGTCCAGGGACATGGACACGAACTGCGGCTCGCGCTCCATCAGCACCCGCAGTTCCAGCCCGCCCGGCACCCGCAGCGGGCTGCCCTCCACCTCGTGCACGAACGCCACGTCCAGCTGCCCGGCGGCGGTCATCCGCAGCAGCGCGTTGGCCGAGACGTCGACCACCAGCGTGGTCTCCGTCTCCGGGGCGCGCCGGTGGAGCCGGCGCAGCCACCCCGGCAGGGCCCGGCTCGCGGTCGAGCCGATCCGCAGGCGCGGCCCGTGGGCGGCGGCCCGCGCGTCGGCGACCAGTGCGGCCATCTCGGCGAGGAGCGGCCGCGCCCGTCCGAGTACCGTGCGTCCGAAGGGAGTCGGTCGGCAGCCGGTGCGCTCGCGCAGGAACAGCTCGCCCTCCAGGGCCCGTTCGATCCGGCGCAGCTGCGTCGTCAGGGAGGGCTGGCTCACGCCGAGCTGCCGGGCGGCCTTGTGCAGGCTGCCGGCGTCGGCGATGGCGCACAGCGCGCGCAGGTGCCTCACCTCGAGCTCCATGACCCGAGGGTAGGCGGGCCCCACGGGACCGCACCAGCCGCCGATAGCCCCCCGAATCCCGCCATTCTCACGCTAGTTGACCAAGGTAAATCTCTCCGAAACCTCCCGATAGGGCGGTGTTATCGGCCTCTGACATCATCCGCAGTCCCCTTCGGCTCCCGCAGACTCCGGTACCGGATGACCCATCCACCCCCCACTGCACCTGATGAGTAGGAGCCCCCCACATGCGCCACTCCCGCAGGACCATGCTGTCCGTCGCCTCCGTCGGCCTGGGTGTCGCCGCCGTCCTCGGCGGCGTCGTTCCGAGCGCGACGGCCGCGACCCCGGCGGGCGGCAGCCCGGCGAGCTACTCCGCGTACGAGCGCTCGCAGGAGAACCAGGCCGCCAACAAGGCGTTCTTCGAGGCCGTCCAGCGCGCGGTGGCGGAGCAGCGTGCCGCGAACCCGAGCGCGACGGCGGTCGTCACGGTCACCTACAACACCCGCAACGCGCCCAGCTTCCGTACCCAGATAGCCAATTCGACCCGCATCTGGAACGGCTCGGTCTCCAACGTGAAGCTGCAGGAGGTGGCGTCGGGCGGGAACTTCTCGTACTACGAGGGCAACGACTCCCGTGGTTCGTACGCGAGCACGGACGGGCACGGTCGGGGCTACATCTTCCTGGACTACGCGCAGAACCAGCAGTACAACTCCACCCGCGTGACGGCGCACGAGACGGGTCACGTGCTGGGCCTGCCGGACCACTACTCGGGTCCGTGCAGCGAGCTGATGTCGGGCGGCGGCCCGGGCACCTCGTGCACGAACGCCTACCCGAACAGCACCGAGCGCTCACGCGTCAACCAGCTGTGGGCCAACGGTCTGGTCGGCTCGGGTCTCGGCACCAAGGGCTGAGCCCGCCAGGGACTCGCCCGGCCCGCACGTGCCCGCGGAGGGTCATCCCTCCGCGGGCAGGTGCCGCGGGCAGTCCGGGTCGGGGCAGGGGCCCGGGCCCCACGTGGGTACGAAGATCCCGAGGGACTTGTGGCGGCGGACCACCGTCTCCACGGGGGTCCCGCAGGCCGGGCAGGTCCGCTGTTCGTGCCCGGCCTGCGGGGCGACCGTCGGGTGCGCGCGTTCTCGTTCAGCGGCCATACCTCCACGGTAGGCCGGTTCCGCGCGTCCGCCCGGTCAGCGCTTGACGGTGTACGCGGTGACGACCTGGCCGCCGCCGAACGCGGTGCAGCCGGTCAGCTCCAGCTCCCGCACCCCGAAACCGGTGCGGGACATCGGCATGCCGGTGCCCACCACGACCGGGTAGGTCTTGACGACGTACTCGTCGATCTCGTCGGCCAGCTGGGCCGCGAGGTCGGCGCCGCCGCACAGCCAGATGCCGAGCCCGTCCCGCGCCTTGAGCCCGCGGACCTCGGCGGCGATGTCCCCGCTGATCAGCCGCACGTCGGGGGCGGGTGCCTCGGTGAGGGAGCGGGAGACGACGTACTGCTCCCGGAAGTGGCCGTAGGGGCTGGTCATACCGGCCTTGAGGCCCGGCTCGTAGGTGCGGCGGCCCATGATCACCGCGTCGAACCGCTTGGGCGGCACGTCGGCGAGGCCGAGGTGGGCGCGGCCGGCGGCGGCGATGGTCTCGGGGTATTCGGCGATCAGGTGTCCGACGAACTCCTGGTCGGCGTAGGCGTACATGAAATCGGCATCGCCGTCCGGGGCTCCGATGAACCCGTCGACGGTGGTGGCGATGAAGTACGTGAGCTTGCGCAAGCGGGGCTTCTTCCGTGAGGGGGTGCCACGCTCCGTGGCACGACAGTCAAAGTACTTCGCTTGAAGTGGTTACGCAAGGCCCGGTTACGCGAGGCCCCCGCTCCCGCTCCCCCGCGGCTTGCGCCACATGGGCCACATCAGCGGGCCCTGGGGCAGCCGCACCGCCTCGCCGGTGAACTCCCACCCCAGCCGCTCGTAGAGCCGCATGCTCCGCTCGCTGCTCGCCTCCAGGTACGCGGGGACCCCGTCCCGGTCGCAGCGTTCCAGGACGGGCCGGATCAGCTCGGTGCCCAGCCCCTCGCCCTGCCGGCCGGGCGCGACCGCGATCATGAGCAGGTACTCGTGCTCCTCGGCGGTGGGGTGGACCGCCCCCGTGAGCCGTCCGACGAGCTCGCAGCGTTCGTTGCCGGGGTCGGCCACCTCGCGCATCCGGGCCGGCACCTCGTCCTCCCCCTCCGGTTCGCCGGCCGGGATCCGCAGCCACAGCGCGGCCGCCGAGCCGTCGGCGGCGTAGTCGATCCGGCCCTCGGCCAGGGCCACGTCGACGAAGACCCCGAGGAACCTGCCGTGGACGGCGGCGCGGTGCGCGGGGTCGGGGAAGACCCAGGAGCTGACCGGGTCGCTGCGGAAGGCCTCGTCCAGCAGGCGCGCGACGGCGTCCCGGTCCGACCGATCCGCCTGACGTATCTCCAGCACCACAGGTCACGCCTTTCACTCGCACGTCAACTACCGCGAGTGATCCTAGAGTTGGCCGGAGCGCGCGGAAAGGCCCGTTCCGGCACCCCCGCGGTGCCGGAACGGGCCAACCGCCCCGCCTACTTCGTACGGCGCGTCACGAACTCCGCGAGCGCCAGCAGCCCGCCCGCCGCCGCCACGTCCGGCACCGCGCGGGACAGCTCCTGCACCGCCCGGCCCATCCGGTCGGCGGCGTGGTCCTGCGCCCAGTCGCGGCCGCCGGCCCGCTCCACGGCCCGGGCGGCCCGAGGGACGTCCTCGTCGCCGGTCATGGGCCCGGCGTACAGGGCGGCGAGCTCCTCCCCCGCCTCGGTGCCGGAGGTGAGGGCCGCCACCACGGGAAGGGACTTCTTGCGGGCGAGCAGGTCGGCCCCGGCGGGCTTGCCGGTGTGCCCGGGGTCCCCCCAGATGCCGATCAGGTCGTCGATCAGCTGGAAGGCCAGGCCCGCCTCCCGGCCGAAGGCGTCCATCGCCTCGACCTCCTCCGGCCCGGCGCCCGCGTACAGCGCGCCGACCGCGCAGGCGCAGCCCAGGAGGGCGCCGGTCTTGGCCGTGGCCATGGCCAGGCACTCCTCCAGGGAGACGGAGGAACGCCGCTCGAAGGCGCAGTCCGCCTGCTGTCCGGCGCACAGCTCGACGATGCAGGCCGCGAGGCGGGCCGAGGCCCGCGCCGAGGCCGGATGCGGGTCGTCGGCGAGCAACCGCAGGGCGAGCGCCATCATCGCGTCGCCCGTGAGCAGGGCGTCCGGGATCCCGAAGACGGTCCAGGCGGTGGGCCGTCCGCGGCGGCGGGCGTCGTTGTCGATGACGTCGTCGTGCAGCAGGGTGAAGTTGTGCGCCAGCTCCACCGCGGCCGCCGCCCGCACCGCGGAGCCGGGGCTGCCCTGCGGACCGCCCAGGGCACGCGCCGAGGCGAGGACGAGGGCCGGCCGGATGGCCTTGCCCGCGCCGACGGCGGCCGGTCCGCCGTCCTCGTCCGCCCAGCCGAAGTGGTACATCGCCACCCGCCGGGTGGGGGCGGGCAGGCTCTCCACGGCCCGCCGGAGCTCGGGGTCGACCGCTTCCCTCGTGCCGTCCAGGAGGGCGGCCGCCTCCTGTCCCTCGCCGGCGGCGACGGTGTGCGCGGCCATCAGCGCCAGCGGCCGATCTCGACGTTCTCCAGCACGCCGAGCGCGTCGGGGACGAGGACGGCGGCGGAGAAGTAGGCGGTGACCAGGTAGGAGATGATCGCCTGCTCGCTGATGCCCATGAAGCGGACCGACATGCTCGGCTCGATCTCGTCGGGGATCCCGGGCTGGTGGAGCCCGATCACGCCCTGGTTCTCCTCGCCGGTGCGCATGCAGAGGATGGACGTCGTCCGGGCGTCGCTGATCGGGATCTTGTTGGACGGGAAGATGGGCACGCCCCGCCAGGCCGGAACCCGGGTCCCGGCGACGTCGACGGTCTCGGGGTAGAGGCCGCGCTTGTTGCACTCGCGGCCGAAGGCGGCGATGGCCTTGGGGTGGGCCAGGAACAGGTTCGAGTCGCGGCGCATGGCGAGCAGCGCGTCGAAGTCGTCGGGGGTGGGCGCGCCGTCGTGGGGCTGGACGCGCTGGTCGTAGTCGGCGTTGTGGAGGAGGCCGAAGTCGGGGTTGTTGAGCATCTCGTGCTCCTGGCGCTCCCGCAGCGCCTCGACCGTCAGCCGGAGCTGCTGTTCGGTCTGGTTCATCGGGTGGTTGTAGAGGTCGGCGACGCGGGTGTGGACGCGCAGGACCGTTTGCGCGATGGAGAGTTCGTACTCGCGGGGGCGGGCCTCGTAGTCGACGAAGGTGCCGGGGAGCACGGCTTCGCCGTGGTGGCCGGCGGAGAGCTCGATGGCGGCCTCGCCGTACGGGTTGGCGTGCCGCTCGGGCTGTGTGCTCACGCTGTCCACGTGGGCGCGGAGCGAGGGGACGCGGTCGGCGAGGATCTGGAAGTCCTGGCGGGTCAGGACGAGGGCCGTGCCGGGGGTGGCGGCGCGGGCGGTGTACTCCCAGATGGCCTCTTCGTCGGTGAGGGCGTCCTCGCCGAAGTAGGCGCCGTCGGCGACGGTGCGCAGGACGGCGTCGTCGCCGTAGGGGCCGGGGCCGATATGGTCGATGCGGCCGTGGGCGAGGAGGAAGACCTGGTCGGCGGGGCTGCCGAAGGAGGTGAGCTCCTGGCCGGCCTCGAAGTCGAGCTGCCGGCAGCGGGCGGCGAGTTCGGTGAGGACGTCCTCTTCGGTGTAGTCGCGCAGGAGGGGCAGTTCGCCGAGTTCGGCGGGGATGACCTGGACCTGGCGGCCCGTCTTGACGAACTCCACGATGCCGTTGCCGACCGAGTAGCTGAGGCGGCGGTTGAGGCGGTAGGTGCCGCCCTGCACCGAGACCCAGGGGAGCATCTTCAGGAGCCACCGCGAGGTGATCTCCTGCATCTGCGGGGCGGACTTGGTGGTGCTCGCCAAGTTCCGCGCGGCCGCGGTGCCGAGACTGCGCTGCGGTGTCTGGGCTTCGGATTCGGAGCCCGCCTGGACCGACATGTCTTCGCCTTTCGATCACTCCATGGTCTGCGATAGAGAACCCTTTCAGCACGCAATGCGGTCGGACCATTACACAAAAGAGTGGGACTACTCCCGGCCCGGGTGGGCATCCTCCAGGGTCCGGTCGCGCGTGGCCGAAACCCGCCCTAGCCACGGAATGGCCGCCTCCACTACACCGGTACGTAACGAACCGAGCACGTACCGTAAGGGAGGCGGCCATGTCCGCACCCATGTCCGCGGACCGCTTCATCCACGCCCTGCGCGCCGAAGGTCTGACCGTCGTCGAGGTCGGCAGCTGGCGCACGCACAACCGCAACCACAAGGGCCCCTGGGGGCCGGTGCACGGGGTGATGATCCACCACACCGTCACCCACGGCACCGCCTACACCGTGCAACTCTGCCGCGACGGGGACCGCGCCCTGCCCGGCCCGCTCTGCCACGGGGTCATCACCAAGGACGGCCGCGTCCACCTCGTCGGCTACGGCCGCGCCAACCACGCCGGCGCCGGCGACTCCGACGTCCTCGCGGCCGTCGTCGCGGAGCGCCGCCTCCCCCCGGACCACCGGGCCGACACCGACGGCAACCGCTACTTCTACGGCTTCGAATGCGAGAACCTCGGTGACGGCGAGGACCCCTGGCCCGCCGTCCAGCTCGACGCCATCACCCGCGCGGCGGCGGCCCTGTGCCGCGTCCACGACTGGGGCGCCCGCTCGGTCATCGGCCACCTCGAATGGCAGCCGGGCAAGATCGACCCCAAGGGCTTCACGATGGACTGGCTACGCGAACGTGTGGCCGACCGGCTGAAGTGACAATGGACGGGTGACCCACCCCGAGCTGCGCCCCCGCCCGCCGTCCCCTCTCGTCGAGGCGGCCGACGAACGCTTCGCCGCGCAGGGGGTGCGGCTCCTCCTCAAGCGGGACGACCTCGTCCACCCGCAGCTCCCGGGCAACAAGTGGCGCAAGCTCGCGCCGAACCTCCGGGCGGCCCTGGAGGCGGGCCACGACCGGCTCGTCACCTTCGGCGGCGCCTACTCCAACCACCTCCGCGCCACCGCGGCCGCCGGGCGGCTGCTCGGCCTGGAGACGGTCGGCGTCGTCCGGGGCGACGAGCTCGCGGACCGCCCCCTCAACGCCTCCCTGGCCCGCTGCGCGGCGGACGGCATGCGGCTGCACTTCGTCACCCGCTCGGAGTACCGGCGCAAGGCCGAGCCGGAGGCCTTGTCCCGCCTGCTGACCGCCGCCGGGGCCCAGGACGCCTATCTGGTCCCGGAGGGCGGGAGCAACCCGCTCGCCCTCACCGGCTGCGCGGAGCTGGGACGCGAACTGCGGGGCGCCGGCGACGTGGTGGCCGTCGCCTGCGGCACGGGAGGCACCCTGGCCGGCCTGGCGGCCGGCCTGGGCCCGGACCAGCGCGCCCTGGGCGTCCCGGTCCTGGCGGGCGGCTTCCTGGGCCCGGAGATACGTTCCCTCCAGACGGCCGCCTTCGGCGCCCCGACCCCCAACTGGACCCTGGCCGAGGGCCACGACCACGGCGGCTACGCCCGCGTCCCCCCGTCGCTCGAAGCCTTCGCGAAGGACTTCGAGTCCCGCCACGGCCTCCCGGTGGAACGCATCTACGTCGCGAAGCTCCTCCGGGCCCTGACGACCCTGACGGAAGCGGGGGCGTTCGAACGCGGCACGACGGTGACGGCGGTGGTGACGGGGCGGGCGTAGGGACCCGCCATCGCCCCCTCGCGGCGGGCCCCGACGGAACCGGGAGCGTGCCCTATCCCGTTTCCTCCCTGTACGCCGCCGCCTCCTCCAGGTCCAGGCGGCGCAGCAGGCCCCGTAGCATCTCGTCGTCGATGCGGCGGCGGTCGCGGAGGGTCACGAAGACCTCCCGTTCGGCCTCGATCATCTCCCTGGCCAGCCTCCGGTAGACGTCGTCCGCCGACTCGCCCGTCAGGGGGTTGAGCTCGCCCAGGCGCTCCCACACCGCGTTGCGGCGGCGTTCCATGACCGTGCGCAGGCGGTCCGCCAGGGGTGGCGGCAGGCTGCTGTTCGCCGGGTCCGCCAGGAGTTCCGTGAGGCGTTCCTCCGCCGCCCGGGAGGCCTCGCTCTGGGCCTGGGCCTCGGCCAGGGTTTCGGCCTGGGCGTCGCGCGGCGGCAGTTTCAGCGCCCGGATCAGCGGCGGGAGGGTCAGGCCCTGGACGACCAGGGTGCCGATCACCGTCGTGAAGGTGAGGAAGAGGATCAGGTTGCGGTGCGGCACGCTCATCGGCACCGAGAAGGCGATCGCCAGGGAGACCACCCCCCGCATCCCGGCCCACCCCACGATCACCGGGGACTTCCAGTCGGTGTCGGGTTCCCGGGCGCGGATGCGTTCCGAGACCCACCGCGGCACGAAGGTCGCCGGGAACACCCACAGGAAGCGGGCCACCACCACGGCGAGGAACACCACGACGGCGTACCAGGCGGCGGCCAGCCCCTCGTACTCCCCCAGCCCTTTGAGGACCACCGGCAGCTGGAGGCCGATGAGGGCGAAGACCACCGACTCCAGGACGAACGCGACGACCTTCCACACCGCCTCCTCCTGGAGCCGGGTCGCGAAGTCGACCTGCCAGTTGCGGTGCCCCAGGTAGAGGGCGACGACCACCACGGCCAGGACGCCCGACGCGTGCACCCGCTCGGCGGCCGCGTACGCCACGAAGGGGATCAGCAGGGAGAGGGTGTTCTGGAGCAGCGGCTCCCGCAGCCGTTTCCTCAGCTGGTGGATCGGGACCATCAGGAGCAGGCCCACCCCGACGCCTCCCACCGAGGCCAGCAGGAACTCGGCGAGTCCGCCGGACCAGCCGGCGCCCGTCCCGACGGCGGCGGCCAGGGCCACCTTGTAGGCGGTGATGGCGGTGGCGTCGTTCACCAGGGATTCGCCCTGCAGGATGGTCGTCACCCGGTTCGGCAGTCCGAGCCGGCGGGCGATCGCGGTGGCGGCGACGGCGTCCGGCGGGGCGATGACCGCGCCCAGCACCAGGGCCACCGGCAGGGACAGCCCGGGCACGACCAGGTACGTCACCCAGCCCACCGCGAGCGTCGCGAACAGCACGTACCCCACCGAGAGCAGGGCGATCGGCCGTACGTTGGCCCGCAGGTCCAGGTACGAACTGTCGACCGCGGCCGTGTGCAGCAGCGGCGGGAGCAGCAGCGGCAGCACGATGTGCGGGTCGAGGGCGTACGAGGGCACCCCGGGCACGTACGCCGCGACGAGCCCCACGGCGACCAGCAGCAGCGGCGCCGGCACGGGGGTGCGCCGGGCCGCCCCCGCCACGGCGGCGCTCACCGCCACCAGCGCCACCAGCGGCAATACCTCCATCGAAGATCCATCCCCATCCGTCGTCGCCGATGTCCCACCCGCGCCGTGGCCGTAACCTGGCCATCATGAGCGAGTGCACCCACGTTGCCGAACTGCCGCGCCCCGAGCCTGTCCCGCGTGCACTGACCTGCCCGGAATGTGAGGTGCTCGGGAGCCATCCGGTCCAGCTTCGGATGTGCCTCGGGTGCGGGTACGTGGCCTGCTGTGACAGCTCTCCCCACCGGCACGCCACCGCGCACCACCAGGAGACGGGTCATCCGGTGATGCGCAGCTTCGAACCGGGCGAGACGTGGCGTTGGTGTTTTGTCGACGGTTCGATCGTCTGAGGCGGGGTAGTTCAACCCTCCGCCGGTTCCCCCGATTTGGGCCCGCAGACCCCTAGCCACTGTGTGTACCCGTGGGCTTACCATCAGTCACTGCACAGAGGTGGGGTCGGCCCGGGCGCTCCACAGAGGGCGCCATGAGGGGTGCCGCGACACGATCGCCCGGATCGCGATAGCGTCACCGGCGAACAGAGCTCGTACCACCTTGGAGGTGAGGGTGTCCCAGATCGCAGGCGAGCCCGGGACCCAGGACTTCGTGGAAGTCCGGCTGCCGGCTGCGGGTGCCTACCTGTCGGTGCTGCGAACGGCCACGGCCGGTCTCGCGGCACGGTTGGACTTCACCCTCGACGAGATCGAGGACCTCCGCATCGCGGTGGACGAGGCCTGCGCGATCCTGCTCCAGCAGGCCGTGCCGGGCTCCGTCCTCAGCTGCGTCTTCCGGTTGATCGACGATTCACTGGAAGTGACCGTCTCCGCGCCCACCACCGACGGGCGCGCGCCGGAGCGGGACACGTTCGCGTGGACCGTGCTGTCGGCGCTGGCCGGCAAGGTCGAGGCGACGGTCGAGGACAACCGGACGGTGAGCATCAGCCTCTACAAACAGCGCGGCGCGGGACCAGGCCCGGCGTGAGCGGCGGGGAGATCCCGGTGCGGGGCGGGGATCGGCCCCGGGTGAGGCACGAGGTCGACGGCGGCATCCCGGAGCAGCACCACGCCCGGCCGCACCCGGCTGACGCGGATGCGGAAGACGGCTTTTTGGACTCGGCGGAGCGACGGGCGGGCCCTATGAGCGAGAACCAGCACGACCAACCACAGCCATCGGAGGCCCTGGCCCCGGAGGTGCCGGACGAGGTGCACGTGGCGCTGCCGGATCCGCGGGACCGCAGTGGCGCGCGGGCGCTCTTCTTCGAGCTGCGCGAGCTGCCCGACGGGTCCGCGGAGCGGGCGGAGCTGCGCAACCGGCTGGTGCGGATGCACCTGCCGCTGGTCGAGCACCTGGCGCGGCGGTTCCGCAACCGGGGCGAGCCGCTGGACGACCTGACGCAGGTGGCGACGATCGGCCTGATCAAGTCGGTGGACCGGTTCGATCCGGACCGGGGGGTGGAGTTCTCGACGTACGCCACCCCGACGGTGGTCGGCGAGATCAAGCGGCACTTCCGGGACAAGGGCTGGGCGGTGCGGGTGCCGCGGCGCCTGCAGGAGCTGAGGCTGTCGCTGACGACGGCCACGGCGGAACTGTCCCAGCAGCACGGCCGCTCGCCGACGGTGCACGAGCTGGCCGAGCGGCTGGGGATCTCCGAGGAGGAGGTGCTGGAGGGGCTGGAGTCGGCCAACGCCTACAGCACGCTGTCGCTGGACGTGCCGGACACCGACGACGAGTCGCCGGCGGTGGCGGACACCCTGGGCTCGGAGGACGAGGCGCTGGAGGGCGTCGAGTACCGCGAGTCGCTCAAGCCGCTGCTGGAGGGGCTGCCGCCGCGGGAGAAGCGGATCCTGCTGCTGCGTTTCTTCGGGAACATGACCCAGTCGCAGATCGCCCAGGAGGTGGGCATCTCGCAGATGCACGTCTCCCGGCTGCTGGCGCGGACGTTGGCCCAGCTGCGGGACAAGCTCCTCGTCGAGGAGTGATCGACGGGGGCTGGAGGGGTTATCGGGCCTGGTCCGCGGGTCCGATGCCCAGTGCCTCGGTCGCCGTCGGGTTCACCAGGAGCGCGGTGACGGCCACCGCCGCCAGGGCGAGGGCCACGGCGGCGGCGGTCATCGCGCCGCCGGTGGTCCACAGGGTCCAGGCGACGGGGAGGGCCATGAGCTGGGTGATCAGCGCGGGCCCGCGGCTCCAGCGGCGGCCCAGGCGCAGCCCGCGGGCCGCGATCAGCGGGAGCGCGGCGAGGGCGAGCAGGGTCGCTCCGCCGGTCTCGGCCTGCTGGGGGGAGTCGGGGTGGCCGGCGATGCCGACGAACAGCATGTAGACGCCGAGGCCGGCGAGGGCCAGGCCCTCCAGGGCGGTCAGCGCGGCGGCCGCGGTCAGCCGGCCGGGCAGCTTCTTGGGCTCCGCGGTCGCGTCGGCGGGGCCGTCGGGGGACGCTGCGGGGGTACGGGGGCTCGGCTTCTTGCTCACCCCAGCAGGGTAGCCGCGGCGGGGCGGGCCCGGACGGGGACGGTCGGTAGGGGGCGGGTGCGCGGGGGTGGGTAGTCTGGCGACCATGCGTGCACTTCTCGTGGCCAACCCAGCAGCGACGACCACCAGTGCGCGCACGCGCGACGTCCTGACGCACGCCCTGGCCAGCGAGATGAAGCTGGAGGCGGTGACCACCGAGTACCGGGGGCACGCCCGTGACCTGGGGCGCAGGGCCGCGCACGAGGGGCTGGACCTGGTGGTGGCGCTGGGCGGGGACGGCACCGTCAACGAGGTGGTGAACGGGCTGCTGCACGACGGCCCGGATCCGGAGAACCTGCCGCGGCTGGCGGTGGTGCCGGGCGGTTCCACGAACGTCTTCGCCCGTGCGCTCGGGCTGCCGAACGATTCGGTCGAGGCGACGGGCGCCCTGCTGGACGCGCTGCGGGAGCGGCGCGAGCGGACGGTGGGGCTAGGGCTGGCCGCGGGGGCGCCGGGCACGGAGGACGAGTCGGTCCCGTCGCGCTGGTTCACGTTCTGCGCGGGCTTCGGTTTCGACGCGGGTGTGGTGGGGCGGGTCGAGCAGCAGCGGGAGCGCGGCAAGCGTTCGACGCACGCCCTGTATGTACGACAGCTGATGCGGCAGTTCTGGGAGGAGCCCAACCGCCGGCACGGGACGATCACGCTGGAGCGGCCGGACATGGATCCGGTGACGGATCTGGTGCTGTCGATAGTCTGCAACACCTCGCCGTGGACGTACCTGGGAAATCGCCCGCTGTACGCCTCTCCGGAGGCCTCGTTCGATACCGCGCTTGACGTATTGGCGCTGGACCGTTTGTCAACTCCGGCGGTCGCGCGGTACGCGACACAGCTCCTGACCTCGACTCCTGAGCGCGGTCCGCACGGCAAGCATGCGGTGTCTCTGCACGATCTGACCGACTTCACCTTGCATTCGAAGGTTCCCCTCCCTTTCCAGATGGACGGCGATCACCTCGGAGTGCGCACCAGCGTTCGGTTCACAGGCGTTCGCCGTGCACTGCGTGTGATTGTGTGAGTAGAAGAGTCCAAAATCCTTTCAGTCGAACGTTTACACGCCGGTCCACCCCTAGGAACTAGGGCTGTGACCTAGTCGACACCGACGAATCCAAAAAAACTTTCCGGAAGGGGTTGTATCCCCGTCCGAGGTTTGCGAATCTCTACATGGCGATCGGGACAGCCCGCAGAACCCGGCACCCACACAGAGCGCCAGAACCCCACCACGAATCTTGGACCGCACCAGGCAACTGGGCGTCGGCCCTTCCCTCACGGGGGGATTCGTGAAAGCGTTCACATTCACAAGCAACCTGCCCGCAATACAAGGAGATGGAGCAGCCATGGACTGGCGTCACAACGCCGTTTGCCGCGAGGAAGACCCCGAGCTCTTCTTCCCCATCGGCAACACCGGTCCTGCGCTGCTGCAGATCGAGGAAGCCAAGGCCGTCTGCCGCCGTTGCCCCGTCATGGAGCAGTGCCTGCAGTGGGCGCTCGAGTCCGGCCAGGACTCCGGTGTCTGGGGCGGCCTGAGCGAGGACGAGCGCCGCGCCATGAAGCGCCGCGCCGCTCGCAACCGGGCGCGCAACGCCAGCGCCTGATATCGACTTTCGAGCCTCGACGCGCAGCGCGTAGTACCCGTATAGCGCTCAGCAACGTGCTCTTGAGCCCCGGACCGATCACCCTTCGGTCCGGGGCTCAGTGCTGTCCCCGTCCTGGAGCCGTCACTCTGCGTGAAGGCGCCCGGTGGGCTACTTCGGGGAGCTGACCGGCACGTCGAGGACGACCTTGGTGCCGCGCGGCTCCGCGCGGACCATGTCGAAGGTGCCGCCGAGCTCGCCCTCCACGAGGGTGCGGACGATCTGCAGCCCGAGGTTGCCGGCCGTCTGCGGGTCGAAGCCCTCGGGCAGGCCGGAGCCGTCGTCGAGGATGGTGATCAGCAGCCGGCCGTCGGCGCGGCCCGAGCCGCTGCGGGCGGCGGTCACCTCGACCGTGCCGCCCTCCCCCTGGGTGAAGGCGTGCTCCAGGGCGTTCTGGAGGATCTCGGTCAGCACCATCGACAGCGGAGTGGCCACCTCCGCGTCCAGGATCCCGAACCGTCCGACGCGCCGGCACTGCACCTTGCCGGGCGAGATCTCGGCGACCATCGCGATGACCCGGTCGGCGATCTCGTCGAACTCGACCCGCTCGTCCAGGTTCTGAGAGAGGGTCTCGTGCACGATCGCGATCGAACCGACGCGCCGCACCGCCTCGTTGAGCGCCTCGCGGCCGCTCTCCGAGTCCATCCGGCGGGCCTGGAGGCGCAACAGCGCGGCCACCGTCTGGAGGTTGTTCTTCACCCGGTGGTGGATCTCCCGGATGGTGGCGTCCTTGGTGATCAGTTCACGTTCGCGACGGCGCAGTTCGGTGACGTCGCGGCACAGGACCAGGGAGCCGATCCGGGTCCCCTTGGGCTTGAGCGGGATCGCACGGAGCTGGATGACCCCGCCGTTGCCCTCGACTTCGGTCTCGCGGGGGGCCCAGCCGCTGGCGAGCTTGGCGAGGGCCTCGTCCACCGGGCCGCGGGAGGGGGCGAGTTCGGCGGTGGTGGTGCCCAGGTGCTGGCCGACCAGGTCGGCGGCGAGGCCGAGCCGGTGGTAGGCGGAGAGGGCGTTGGGGGACGCGTAGGTCACCACGCCGTCGGCGTCGACGCGCATCAGGCCGTCTCCGACGCGCGGGGAGGCGTCCATGTCGACCTGCTGGCCGGGGAACGGGAAGGAGCCCGCGGCGATCATCTGCGCGAGGTCGGAGGCGGACTGGAGGTAGGTCAGCTCCAGCCGGCTGGGTGTACGCACAGTGAGCAGGTTGGTGTTGCGCGCGATCACGCCGAGGACCCGGCCCTCGCGGCGGACGGGGATCGACTCGACGCGGACCGGCACCTCCTCGCGCCACTCCGGGTCGCCCTCGCGCACGATCCGGCCCTCGTCCAGCGCGGCGTCGAGCAGCGGGCGGCGGCCGCGCGGCACGAGGTGGCCGACCATGTCGTCCTGGTACGAGGTGGGGCCGGTGTTCGGCCGCATCTGCGCGACGGAGACGTAGCGGGTGCCGTCGAGGGTGGGGACCCACAGGACCAGGTCCGCGAAGGACAGGTCGGAGAGCAGCTGCCACTCCGAGACCAGCAGGTGCAGCCACTCCAGGTCGGTTTCACCGAGGGCGGTGTGCTGGCGTACGAGATCGTTCATGGAGGGCACATTGCGAGCGTACCCCGGGTACGGGGATGACTTTCCCCACGACCGGTACTCGGGAGTATCCAGGACGGGCGCACTCCGCGTACTGTTGGAGGAAGTGACGGGCCAGTAGGTCCGCGCTTTGGATGGACAGGACAGATTGGTCTAGTCCACAATTGACCGAAGCTTCCGCCCTCCCCGCACAGGAGGACGGATCGAGGTGGCCGCGCGTTCTGCCCTGACCGCGCAGACACCTCCCACCGGCCGCCGGGAACCGCACACCTGACGGCCGTAAGTACTCCGGGCTACGGTGCCGGACGGGTTGAGGGTCCCGTCCTGCACCGTGGCCCAGAGGAAATCCGGGATCGAATGCGTGCGGAATTCCCCGCGGCATCAGGCCCGAGTGCGCCGGTTCATCGCGGCCAGGCCAGCAGCGCCCGCTCCGCCACCGCCTCCAGCTCCTCCCGGGTCGCCCCGTCGCGCGACTGCTGGCTCATGCCCTGGAGCACCGCTCCGGCGTAGCGGGCCAGCATCCGCGCGTCCGTGTCCGCGGGCAGCACCCCGCTCGCGATGTCGGCCCTGATCCTGGTCTCGAACATGGCCAGGGTGGCCAGGCGGCGCTCGCGCAGGGCGTCGGCCACCTCCTGCGAGGTGGTGTTGGCCGCGGCGCTGATCACCATGCAGCCCGGCGGGTGGGCCGGGTCGGTGTAGATCTCGGCCGCCTCCCGCAGGATCCGCCCCATGGCCGCGCCGGCGGTGGGCTCCTCGCGGAGCGCGACGCCGGCGAAGTCCCCGTAGCGGCTGCCGTAGACCACGACGACCTCGTCGAAGAGCTTGCGCTTGTCGCCGAAGGCCGCGTAGAGGCTGGGCGCGCCGATGCCCAGGGTGCGGGTCAGGTCGGAGATGGACGTGGCTTCGTAGCCGTGTTCCCAGAAGGTCAGCATCGCCTTGTCGAGGGCGGCGTCCCGGTCGAAGGAGCGGGGCCTGCCGCGCTGTCCTGTCACCATGCGGACGATTCTATAGCGGTCGCTATCGAATCCGATACGTGTCCTTTCTGTAGCGACCACTACCGGGCACCCCGGACATCGCGCCGCCGGCCCGGTCCGGGGCGGCGGGCCGACCGGGCGCGAGGCCCGGAACGGCGGGACGATGGATGTGGCGGAGGGCCTCCGCGGGCGGGGCCGCTCTGCTAGATTGGTCTATACCACACACGACTCTCAGATCGGCAGGCCCCGCGTGGAAGTTGTCATCGTCCCGGACGCCAAGGCAGGCGGCGAGCTCATCGCGGAGGCCATGGCCGCCCTGGTCCGCCGCAAGCCCGACGCCCTGCTGGGCGTGGCGACCGGCTCTACCCCGCTGCCCATCTACGAGGCGCTCGCCGCCAAGGTCGCGGCCGGCGAGGTCGACGCCTCCCGCGCCCGGATCTGCCAGCTCGACGAGTACGTCGGCCTGCCCGCCGGGCACCCGGAGTCCTACCGCGCCGTCGTGCTGCGCGAGGTCGTGGAGCCCCTGGGCCTGACCGAGGAGTCCTTCATGGGCCCGGACGGCTCCGCCGCCGACGTCCAGGCGGCCTGCGAGGCTTACGACCAGGCCCTCGCCGACGCCGGCGGGGTGGACCTCCAGCTGCTGGGCATCGGCACCGACGGGCACATCGGCTTCAACGAGCCCTGCTCCTCCCTGGCCTCCCGCACCCGCATCAAGACGCTCACGGAGCAGACCCGCGTGGACAACGCGCGCTTCTTCGAGAACGACATGGACCAGGTGCCGCACCACGTCATCACCCAGGGCATCGGCACCATCCTCGACGCCCGCCACCTGGTCCTGCTGGCCACCGGCGAGGGCAAGGCCGAGGCGGTCGCCCAGACCGTCGAGGGCCCGCTGTCGGCCCTGGTCCCGGCCTCCGCGCTCCAGCTGCACCGGCACGCCACCGTCGTCGTGGACGAGGCCGCCGCCTCCAAGCTGAAGCTGGCCGACTACTTCCGCCACACCTACGTGAACAAGCCCGCCTGGCAGGGCCTGTAGGAGCGCGGGAGCGACGGACAAGGGCCGGGCCCCCCTCCTCGGGGGCCCGGCCCTTCCGCATGTGCCCGGCGGACTACCGGACGCCGGCGACGACCTCGGCCGCGGCCCGCCCACAGACCCGGGCGGCGCCGTGCGTGGCGATGTACAGCGCCCCGCGCGGCTCGGCGCGCGGCAGGCCCATCTCCACGACCACGGTGTCGGGCCGCGCGGCGACCAGGGCGTCCAGCGCACCGGTCATCCACGGGTGCCGGTGCGCGTCGCGGACCACCGCGACGACCGTGCGCTCCCCCGCGGCCGCCAGCACGTCCTCGGCGCCCGAGCCCTCGGCGTAGACGCCCGAGGCGGTCCCCGGGACCAGGGCGGCCAGCTCCTCGGCCACCCCCCAGGGGGTCTCGTCACCGACCGCGATGTTCGCCACCGGGGCGAGCGTGGCGACGTACGGGGCGGCCACGGGGGACGGGGTGCCCGTCACGGCCAGGGCGCGGCGGGCGGCCTCCAGGCCGATGCCGGACGCGCGGCTCCCCTCCCGCCGCGCGTCCGGCCGGGCCCGGAAGGTCCATCCGGCGAGGGCGCGCACCCGCTCGGCGGCGTCGGCGAGCCGCTCCTCGGGCAGCGTGCCCTCGCGGACGGCGGCGACCAGCGCGTCGCGCAGGCGCAGCACGGTCGCCTCGTCGGCGAGGCCCCCGCCGACGCAGATGGCATCGGCGCCGGCCGCGATGGCCAGCACCGAGCCGCGCTCGATGCCGTACGTGCCGGCGATGGCGTTCATCTCCATGCCGTCGGTGACGATGAGCCCCTCGTAGCCGAGTTCCTTGCGCAGCAGACCGGTGAGGATCTGCGGGCTGAGGGTGGCGGGGCGGGTCGGGTCGAGGGCGGGCACCAGGATGTGGGCGCTCATGACGGCCTTGGTGCCGGCTTCGATGGCCGCCCGGAACGGGACCAGCTCGCGGGCCTGGAGGGTGTCCAGGTCCACGTCGATGCGGGGCAGCGCGTGGTGGGAGTCGACGTTGGTGTCGCCGTGGCCCGGGAAGTGCTTGGTGCAGGCGGCGACCCCGGCCGACTGGAGGCCCTGGACGTACGCGGCGGTGTGGCGGGCGGTGAGACCGGTGTCGGAGCCGAAGGAGCGCACGCCGATGACCGGGTTGTCGGGGTTGGAGTTGACGTCGGCGGACGGGGCCCAGTTGAAGTTCACTCCGCACTCGGCGAGGCGGCGGCCCAGCTCGCGGGCGACCCCGCGGGTCAGGTCCGTGTCGTCGACGGCGCCGAGCGCCAGGTTGCCCGGGAAGGAGGAGCCGCCCCGGACCTCCAGGCGGGTGACGTCGCCGCCCTCCTCGTCGATGGCGACGAGGAGGTCCTCCCGCTCGCGGCGCAGCTGGGCGGTGAGCGCGGCGAGCTGCTCGGGCGCGGTGATGTTGCGGCCGAAGAGGCCGACGGAGGAGAGGCCCTCGCCGATGTGGCGCAGCAGCCAGGAGGGGGCGGTGGTGCCCTCGAAGCCGGGCTGGAGGACGGCGAGCGCGTCGCGGGTCAGGGTGTCGGTGTGGTGCGCGAGGATCGTCACGGCCGTTATCCCTTCACGGCGCCGGCGGTGAGGCCCGCGGCCATCTTGCGCTGGACGACGAGGAACAGGGCCACGATCGGGATCGCCATCATGGTGGAGCCGGCCATCATCGGGGCGAACTCGGTGCCGTGCAGCGTGGTGAAGTTCCCGAGCCACACCGTGGCCGTCTGCTTCTGCTGGCTCATCAGCATCAGGGCGTAGAGGTACTCGTTCCACGCCTGGATGAACCCGTACACGGAGGTGGCGACCATGCCCGGGGCGAGCAGCGGGAAGACCACCCGGATGAACGCGCCGGTGGGGGTGCAGCCGTCGACCTGGGCCGCCTCCTCCAGCTCCTTGGGGATGTTCACGATGAAGCCGCGCAGCGTCCAGACCGTGAAGGGGAGGATGAAGGTCAGGTAGGTGATGATCAGGCCGGTGAGCTTGTCGTACTGGCCGAGGTCGTTCAGCAGCAGGAAGACCGGGATGATCATCGCGACGAGCGGGATCATCTGGACGGCCAGGATGCCCACGATCACGGCCTTGCGGCCGCGGAAGGCGAAGCGGGAGATGGCCAGGGCCGCCAGCATGCCGACGGCGATGCCGATGACGACCACGACGCTGGAGACGATCAGGCTGCGCCCGACCGGCCCCCAGAAGTCGGAGATCTCCAGGGCGCGCCGGAAGTTGGCCAGCGTGAACGTGGTGGGGAAGAAGTGGGGGTTCGGGTCGATCGCGTCCTTGGCCGGCTTGAACGCGGTGTTGAGCATCCAGTAGACGGGGAAGCCCACGACGACGAAGACCAGCAGGCCGATGAGGTTCCAGCCGAGCTTGGACTTCCTCACGCGCTTGAGGGGCGCGGCGGGTGCGGCGGGCGCGGTGGTCGAGGTCACTCCACCTCTCCGATCTTGAGCATCTGGCGCATGTAGACGGCGACGACGCCGAGCAGCAGCAGCACGGTCACCAGGGCGATCGCGGAGCCGGTCGCGTAGTCGTTGACGGTGAAGGCCTGCTGGTACGAGTAGGTGGTCAGCAGCTGGAACTTGGCCTCGGGGTTGCCGTTGCGCATCACGAAGACCTGCGGGAAGACGCCCATGTCCCAGATCACGGAGAGGGTCGTCAGCATGACGATGATCGGCTTCAGGATGGGCAGGGTGACGTGCCGGAACACGC
Source organism: Streptomyces sp. NPDC001594 (assembly GCF_042893675.1). NCBI lineage: Bacteria > Bacillati > Actinomycetota > Actinomycetes > Kitasatosporales > Streptomycetaceae > Streptomyces > Streptomyces sp. NPDC001594. The sequence goes on from NZ_JBIAVB010000015.1 coordinate 162,880, forward strand.
CCCAGGCGCCGGCGCCGTCGAGGCGGGCCGCCTCTTCCAGTTCCTTGGGGACCTGCGTGAGGCCCGCGCTGAGGGTGATGACCACGAACGGCACGGCGCCCCAGACCACGAGGAGCATGATCACCGCGAGGCCCTGGGGGCCGCTGGCGAACCAGTTGTGGCCGACCATGTCCACGCCGGGGAGCTTGCTCAGCAGGTAGTTGAGGACGCCGTAGTCGGCGTCGAAGAGCCATTTGAAGACGGCGGTGGCGACGATGATCGGCATGCCCCAGCTCGCCACGAGGGCGATGCTGATGAGGATCTTGACGAAGCCGGAGACCTTCTGGAGCAGCAGCGCGATGAGCATGCCGATGACCATCGTGAAGATGACCGCGCCCGCCGCGAAGAGGACCGTGCGCAGGACGACGGACCAGAAGACGCCGTCGCCGAGGATCCTCGAGAAGTTGTCGAACCCGACCCACTCGGGGTCCTTGAAGCCCCAGAGTTCGGACTTGCCGAACTTCTGGAAGGAGAGGGACACCAGTCTGTAGAGCGGGTAGCCCATGATGAGGACGATGATCAGCAGGCAGGGTGCCAGCAGCAGCCAGGGGGTGGCGCCGCTCCCCTTGCGGCTGGGCTTCGCCGGCGTGCCCGTGCTTCCGCTCCCGGCTCCGGGGGAGGTCTGCTGCTTCGCCGGCGGCAGTTCGGCGGTGGTTGTCTGTGCGGCACTCATCGCGCGCTCCTCGGAAGTCCCTCTCTTGACGGTCGGCAGGGCCCCGCCGTCCGGCGGGGCCCTGCGACTTCAGGTCACTTGGTGTTGATGACCTTGTCGATCTCGGCGTCGGCGGCCTTGGCCGCGTCCTCGACCGACTTGCTGCCGGTACCGAGGTCACGGAGCATCGTCTGGAGGATCTTGGCCTTCTCGACCTGGCCCCAGCCGGGGGCGGTGGGGACGAACCAGGAGGACTCGGCGGCCGTGGCGGCGACCTGGGTCTTCGGGTCGGCCTTCAGCGGGCCGAGGTCCGTCTTGTTGTTCGGCAGGTTGCCCTTGGCGATCAGGCCCTTCTGGCCCTGGGCGCCGGTGAAGGCGTTGATCCACTCGGCCGCGATGTCCTGGGCCTTGGACTTGGTGGGGACGGCCAGGTCGGAGCCGCCGAGGAAGACCGGGAGGTTCTTGCCGTTGGGGCCGGGCTGGACGAAGTTCTCCAGCTTGTCCGTCAGGCCGCCGACCTTGTCGTTCTCCGGGGTGGCGGCGGTGCTGCCCTCCCACGCGGCGGCGAAGATCGCGGCGGAGTTGCCCTGGCCGAAGACGACCGGGCGGTCCGACTCGTCCTTGGTCTTGTCGGCGTGCATGTACTTGTCGAGGAGCTCCTTGTACTGCTTGAGCCCCTTCAGCGACTCGGGGGAGGACAGGGAGCCCTTCCACTTGCCGCCGTCCTTCTTGGCGATGGCGCCGCCGGCGTCGTAGACGAAGGACATGGCCGCGTACCAGTCGGGGGACGGCTGGTAGAGGGCGCTGAACTTGTCGCCCTTGGCCGCCTGGATCTTGTCCAGGGCGGCGGTGTACTCGGCCCAGGACTTCGGGGTGGCGGTGACGCCGGCCTCGGCGGCGACGTCCTTGCGCCAGGTGCCGACACGGCCACCGGCGTAGTAGGGGACGCCGTAGGTCTTGCCCTCGTAGGTGACGGACTGCTTGAGGGCGTCGAGCCACGCGGCGGAGTTCTCGAACTTCGAGGGGTCGACCTCGGCGAAGGCTCCGGTCGACATGTAGCCGATCATCTCGGAGTTGCCCATCTCGACGACGTCCGGGGCCTTGTCCGTGGCGAGTACGGCGTCCAGCTTGGCGTTCTTGTCCGGCCAGCCGTAGTACTCGTGCTTGACGGTCAGGCCCGGGTGCTTCGCGACGATGGCGTCGTCGGCGGCCTTCACCAGGTCGGGCCAGTTCTTCTGGGCGTCGACGGTCAGCCAGACCGTCAGCTCCTTGGCGTCGGAGGCCTTGCCGTCGCCGCCCGCCTTGCTACCCGAGTCACCGCATGCCGCCAGGCCGATTACCATGCCGGCGACTCCCACCGCCGCGATGAGCTTGCGCTTCACGCCACCCTCCTCAGGGATGCTCTGCACTTCCCTCGCCCGCCGCGGTGACATACATACGAAGTACTGCCGTGGGGCCGGGATCTGATCCATATTGGTGTAGACCAGTACCGGGAGCTTGGCCTAGACCTTTAGGGGTGTCAAGGGTCTAATGAGCGGGTGCTCGGTCCGTTATCGGACCGACACCTGGGGGAGGGAGGAGGCCTGCCCTCCCACCCGTGTCACCATGTGACCGCACATATCGGAGGAGCCGGTGACGGCAGCGAAACTGGAGTCGGGAAGGCGGGCGGCGATGTCCACCGAAGGGGCGACCACGGAGCCGGAGAGCGGACCAGCCACTCGAACGGCACGTGTGCCCAAGTACTACCGACTCAAGCGGCACTTGCTCGACATGACCGAAACGCTACCCCCCGGCACTCCAGTACCGCCGGAGCGTACGCTCGCGGCCGAGTTCGACACCTCCCGGACCACCGTCCGGCAGGCACTGCAGGAGCTGGTGGTCGAGGGACGGCTGGAGCGCATCCAGGGCAAGGGCACCTTCGTCGCCAAGCCCAAGGTCTCCCAGCCGCTGCAACTGTCCTCCTACACCGAGGACATGCGCGCCCAGGGCCTGGAGCCCACCTCCCAGCTCCTCGACATCGGCTACGTGACCGCCGACGACACCCTCGCCGGCCTGCTCAAGATCGCCACCGGCGGGCGGGTGCTGCGCATCGAGCGCCTGCGCCTGGCCAGCGGCGAACCGATGGCCATCGAGACCACGCACCTGTCGGCCAAGCGCTTCCCCGCGCTGCGCCGCTCGCTCGCCAAGTACACCTCCCTCTACACCGCCCTCGCCGAGGTGTACGACGTCCGGCTCGCGGAGGCCGAGGAGACCATCGAGACCTCCCTCGCCACCCCGCGCGAGGCCGGGCTGCTCGGCACGGACGTGGGCCTGCCGATGCTGATGCTCTCGCGGCACTCGCTGGACGCCGAAGGCGAACCGGTCGAATGGGTGCGATCGGTATATCGCGGCGACCGTTATAAGTTCGTTGCCCGTCTTCAGCGACCTGCCGTGTGATCAACGGTTGACGGCACTTCGAACGCCGGTGGACGCTCGTACCGCTATGCGGACGAGGGGTGACGTCCACCGACAACCCCCCGTAGATTCCGTGCGCTTGTACGCAAATGATCAACGAGGGGACGAGGATCATGCCGGAACCGGGAGCAATAGGGACACAGCGGACACCGGCGGCGAGAGCCACCCCGCAGTCCATCGCCGTGTGGGTGCTCGTGGCCCTCGTCGGTGCCGTCGGCTGGGGCGTGCTGGCACTCTCGCGCGGTGAGGAGATCTCCGCCGCCTGGCTGCTGGCCGCCGCGCTGGGTTCGTACGCCATCGGCTACCGCTTCTACGCGCGGTTCATCGCGAACCGCGTGCTGAAGCTGGACGGCACCCGGGCCACCCCCGCCGAACGCCTCGACAACGGTGTCGACTTCCACCCCACCGACCGGCGCGTGCTCTTCGGCCACCACTTCGCCGCCGTCGCCGGCGCCGGCCCGCTCGTCGGTCCGGTGCTCGCCGCCCAGATGGGCTACCTGCCGGGCACCATCTGGATCGTCGCGGGCGTCATCTTCGCCGGCGCCGTCCAGGACATGGTGACGCTGTTCTTCTCCACCCGGCGCGACGGCCGCTCGCTCGGCCAGATGGCCCGGGACGAGATCGGCCCCGTCGGCGGGGCCGCCGCCCTGCTCGCCGTGTTCACCATCATGATCATCCTCCTGGCGGTGCTCGGGCTGGTCATCGTCAACGCCCTGGGGCACTCCCCCTGGGGCGTCTTCTCCATCGGCATGACCATCCCGATCGCCCTCTTCATGGGCGTCTACCTGCGCTACCTGAGGCCGGGCCGGGTCACCGAGGTCTCCGTCGTCGGCGTCGCGCTGCTGCTCCTCGCCATCGTGGCGGGCGGCTGGGTCGCCGAGTCCTCCTGGGCCGACTTCTTCACCCTGGACAAGGAGACCCTCGTCCTCTGGATGATCGGGTACGGCTTCTTCGCCTCCGTCCTGCCGGTGTGGCTGCTGCTCGCCCCGCGCGACTACCTGTCGACCTTCATGAAGGTCGGCACGATCGCGCTGATGGCCGTCGGCGTGGTCGTCGCGATGCCGACGCTGAAGATGCCCTCGGTCACCGACTTCGCCACGCGCGGCGACGGTCCGGTCTTCGCCGGCTCGATGTTCCCCTTCGTCTTCATCACCATCGCCTGCGGCGCCCTGTCCGGCTTCCACTCGCTGGTCGCCTCGGGCACCACCCCGAAGATGATCCAGAAGGAGACCCAGATCCGGGTCGTCGGCTACGGCGCCATGCTCACCGAGTCCTTCGTCGCCGTCATGGCGGTGATCGCCGCCTGCATCATCGAGCCCGGGCTGTTCTTCGGCGTCAACTCCCCCGCCGGGGTCATCGGCACCACCGTCCAGAGCGCGTCGGCGGCCGTCGGCCACCTCGGCTTCGCCATCTCCCCCGACGCCCTGGCGCAGGCCGCCAAGGACGTGGAGGAGACCACCCTGCTCTCCCGCACGGGTGGCGCGCCGACGTTCGCGCTCGGAATGTCGGAGATCTTCTCCTCCGTGTTCGGCGGGGCCGGGATGAAGGCGTTCTGGTACCACTTCGCCATCATGTTCGAGGCCCTGTTCATCCTGACGACGGTGGACGCGGGCACCCGCGTCGGCCGGTTCATGCTCCAGGACACCCTGGGCAACGTGCACAAGTCCTTCAAGGACGTCAGCTGGAAGCCGGGCGTCTGGCTGGCCAGCGCGGTCGTCGTCGGCGGCTGGGGCTACTTCCTGTGGGTCGGCGTCAAGGACCCGCTGGGCGGCATCAACCAGCTCTTCCCGCTGTTCGGCATCGCGAACCAGCTGCTCGCCGCCGTCGCCCTGGCGGTGTGCACCACCCTGCTGGTCAAGTCCGGCCGCCTCAAGTGGGCCTGGGTCACCGGCGTCCCGCTGGCCTGGGACGTGGCCGTCACCCTCACCGCGAGCTACCAGAAGGTCTTCTCCGACGACGTGAAGATCGGCTTCTTCGCGCAGCGCGACAAGTACCAGACCGGCATCGACGCCGGGAAGGTGCTGGCGCCCGCCAAGAACATGGACGAGATGCACACCGTGGTCACCAACGCCACGGTCGACGGGGTCCTCTCGGCCCTCTTCGCCGCCCTGATCATCATCGTCCTGCTGGACGCGGCCCGCACCTGCTTCAAGGCCGTCTCCGACCCCGGGTCGGTCCGCCTGAGCGAGGTCCCGTGGAGCGAGTCGAAGATCATCGCCCCGGCGGGGCTGATCGCCACGGCCGAGGAGAAGGCCCGGCTCGCGGCGGCCGGCCTCGACAGCGGCGGCGGCCGCGTGAAGGACCCGGTCGCGTGAACGGGGTCCGCGGGGCCCTGGCGAAGGCGCGGTACTTCGTACGGGAGTTCTCCGGCGAGGCCGCATACGACCGCTACGTCGCCCACGCCCGCTCCCACGACCCCGAGGCCGAGGTCCTGACCCGCCGAGCCTTCGAACACGCCCGCACGGACGCCCGCGAAGCGAACCCCCGGGAGGGCTTCCGCTGCTGCTGAGCGCCTGTGAAGGGCCCCGCGGTCTCCGGTCGGAGACGGCGGGGCCCTTCCGCTTGCCCGGCGCAGCCGGGACGGCGTCGGGCACCGGCACCCGTCCGGCACACTCGACGGCATGGACTTCGAGATCAGGACGGCAAGGGAAGACGAGTACCGGCGGCTCGGCGAGATCACCGGGCAGGCCTATGCCGGGGACGGGCTGCTCGACCAGAACGGGGACGACCGCTACCTCAACGTCCTGCGGGACGTCGCCGGGCGGGCCGGGGACGGGGAGGTGCTCGTCGCCGTGCGGGACGGGGAGGTGCTCGGCGGGGTGACGTTCGCCGCGCCCGGGAGCCGGCTCGCCGACATCGCCCGGCAGGGCGAGGCCGAGTTCCGGATGCTCGCGGTGGCCGCCGAGGCGCGCGGGCAGGGCGTCGGGGAGGCCCTCGTGCGGGCCTGCGCCGAACGGGCCTGCGCCCTGGACGGGGTCACCGCACTGGTGCTGTCCACCCAGCCGGCCATGCGCGGGGCCCAGCGGATCTACGAGCGGCTCGGCTTCGTCCGTACCCCCGAACGGGACTGGTCGCCCATCCCGGAACTGTCCCTGCTCACGTACCGACTGGAGCTGTGACGCCACGCTCCGCATGCACCCGACACAACATGTGGGGGCTACCGCATCGGGTCGCCCCCACATGTATGCTCATGCCTGCTGCCGCCGCAGGGGAATCCGGTGGGAATCCGGAACTGTCCCGCAACGGTGAGACGTACGCCCACCGGCGTGTCCGCGAGTCCGAAGACCTGCCGGCAGTACCCCCGGATCGACCGAACCGGGGTGTCGATTCGTCCGGGCCTCGCGGTTGGGCCGGTGGACGCCATGCGGTGCCGAACGCGCTTCTGCGCGCGCCCGCATGCGCCCACTCGCGCCCCGCTCCGCCGATGCCCGGGCCGAGTGAGGGAGAGCTCCCCCGTGACCATCGCGCCCGCCGCACCGCGCGCCGAGTCCGACCACCCCGAAGCAGAAGGTCCCGGGGCCGCCCTGCTGCGGACCCTCACCGAGCTCACGGCCGACCTCCCCGACACCGACCCCGGCCGGGTCGCCGCCGCCGCCCTGCGCGGCCGCAGCGCCGCCGCCGACGAGGCCGAACTGCGCGGGCTCGCCACCGAAGCCGCCGCCGGCCTGATCTCCGAGGACCCGGCCTACTCCCGCCTGGCAGCCCGCCTGCTGACGCTGGCCGTCGCCGACGAGGCCGCCGGCCAGGGCTCCACCTCCTTCGCCGAGTCCGTCGCCGTCGGCCACCGCGAGGGCCTGATCGCCGACCGCACCGCCGAGTTCGTCGCCGCCCACGCCGCCCGCCTGAACGCCCTGGTCGAGCACGCGCTCGCCGAGGGCGCGGACGACCGCTTCGGCTTCTTCGGCCTGCGCACCCTGCACAGCCGCTACCTGCTGCGCCACCCGATCACCCGCCAGGTCATCGAGACCCCGCAGTACTTCATGCTGCGCGTGGCCTGCGGCCTCGCCGAGGACGGGAGCGTCCGCGCCGTCGAGGAAGTGGCCTCGCTCTACCGCCTGATGAGCCGCCTGGACTACCTGCCGTCCTCCCCCACCCTGTTCAACTCGGGTACCCGGCACCCGCAGATGTCCTCCTGCTACCTCCTCGACTCCCCGCTGGACGAGCTGGACTCCATCTACGACCGCTACCACCAGGTCGCCCGCCTCTCCAAGCACGCCGGCGGCATCGGCCTGTCCTACTCCCGCATCCGCGCCCGCGGTTCCCTCATCCGCGGCACCAACGGCCACTCCAACGGCATCGTCCCGTTCCTGAAGACCCTCGACGCCTCCGTCGCCGCCGTGAACCAGGGCGGCCGCCGCAAGGGCGCCGCCGCCGTCTACCTGGAGACCTGGCACGCGGACATCGAGGAGTTCCTGGAGCTGCGCGACAACACCGGCGAGGACCAGCGCCGCACGCACAACCTGAACCTCGCCCACTGGATCCCGGACGAGTTCATGCGCCGCGTGAACGCCGACGCCGAGTGGTCGCTGTTCTCCCCCGCCGACGTCCCCGAGCTGGTGGACCTCTACGGCGACGAGTTCGACGCCGCCTACGTCAAGGCCGAGGCCTCCGGGCTCGCCAAGAAGACCATGCCGGCCCGCGACCTGTACGGCCGCATGATGCGCACCCTGGCGCAGACCGGCCAGGGCTGGATGACGTTCAAGGACGCCTCCAACCGGACCGCGAACCAGACGGCGCTGCCCGGCACGGTGGTCCACTCCTCCAACCTCTGCACCGAGATCATCGAGGTCACCAACGACGGCGAGACGGCCGTCTGCAACCTCGGCTCCGTCAACCTCGGCGCGTTCGTCGCCGACGGGGACATGGACTGGGAGCGCCTGGACGAGACCGTCCGCACGGCCGTGACCTTCCTCGACCGCGTCGTGGACATCAACTTCTACCCGACCGAGCAGGCCGGCCGCTCCAACGCCAAGTGGCGTCCGGTGGGCCTGGGCGCGATGGGCCTGCAGGACGTCTTCTTCAAGCTGCGCCTGCCCTTCGACTCCGCCGAGGCGAAGGCGCTGTCCACGAAGATCTCCGAGCGCATCATGCTCGCCGCCTACGAGGCCTCCTGCGACCTCGCCGAGCGCAGCGGCCCGCTCCCGGCCTGGGCCGAGACCCGTACCGCCCAGGGCGTGCTGCACCCCGACCACTACGAGACCGAGCGCCACTGGCCCGAGCGCTGGGACGCGCTGCGCGCCCGGATCGCGCAGTCCGGCATGCGCAACTCGCTGCTCCTCGCGATCGCCCCGACGGCGACGATCGCCTCCATCGCGGGCGTGTACGAGTGCATCGAGCCGCAGGTCTCCAACCTCTTCAAGCGCGAGACCCTCAGCGGTGAGTTCCTCCAGGTCAACGGCTACCTGGTGGAGGACCTCAAGAAGCTCGGCGTGTGGGACGCGCAGACCCGCGAGGCGCTGCGCGAGTCCTCCGGCTCGGTCCAGGGCTTCGGCTGGATCCCGGAGGAGGTCCGCGAGCTGTACCGCACGGCGTGGGAGATCCCGCAGCGCGGCCTGATCGACATGGCGGCGGCCCGCACGCCGTACCTGGACCAGAGCCAGTCGCTGAACCTGTTCCTGGAGACGCCCACCATCGGCAAGCTCAGCTCGATGTACGCGTACGCCTGGAAGCAGGGGCTGAAGACCACGTACTACCTGCGCTCGCGCCCGGCGACGAAGATCGCCCGCGCGGCCTCCGGCGCGGCCGTCCCGGCTCCCGCCGCCACCCCCACCCAGCTGCCGCAGGCCCTCGACGCCGACGCGCTGGCCTGCTCCCTTGAGAACCCCGAGTCCTGCGAGGCCTGCCAGTAATGAGCTCCACCGAGAAGAAGAACCTCCTCGACCCGGGCTTCGAGCTCACGCTCCGCCCGATGCGCTACCCGGACTTCTACGAGCGCTACCGGGACGCGATCAAGAACACCTGGACGGTGGAGGAGGTCGACCTCCACTCCGACGTCGCCGACCTGGCGAAGCTGACGCCGGCCGAGCAGCACATGATCGGCCGTCTGGTCGCCTTCTTCGCGACGGGCGACTCGATCGTCTCGAACAACCTGGTCCTGACGCTGTACAAGCACATCAACTCCCCGGAGGCGCGCCTGTACCTGTCGCGCCAGCTGTTCGAGGAGGCCGTGCACGTCCAGTTCTACCTGACGCTGCTCGACACCTACCTGCCCGACCCGGACGACCGCGCGGCCGCCTTCGACGCGGTCGAGGAGATCCCGTCGATCCGCGAGAAGGCGCAGTTCTGCTTCAAGTGGATGGACTCGGTCGAGAAGATCGAGCGGCTGGAGACGGCCGCCGACCGCCGCCGCTTCCTGCTGAACCTGATCTGCTTCGCCGCGTGCATCGAGGGCCTGTTCTTCTACGGCGCCTTCGCCTACGTGTACTGGTTCCGCTCGCGCGGCCTGCTGCACGGCCTGGCGACGGGCACCAACTGGGTCTTCCGCGACGAGACCATGCACATGAACTTCGCCTTCGAGGTCGTGGACACGGTCCGCAAGGAGGAGCCGGAGCTCTTCGACGACGCCCTCCAGCAGCAGGTCACCGACATGCTGAAGGAGGCCGTGGAGGCGGAGCTGCAGTTCGGCCGCGACCTGTGCGGTGACGGCCTGCCGGGCATGAACACCGACTCGATGCGCGAGTACCTGGAGTGCGTCGCCGACCAGCGCCTGGTGCGCCTCGGCTTCCCGCCGGTGTACGGCTCGCAGAACCCGTTCTCGTTCATGGAGCTCCAGGGCGTCCAGGAGCTGACGAACTTCTTCGAGCGCCGCCCGTCGGCGTACCAGGTGGCCGTCGAGGGCACCGTCGACCTGGACGAGGACTTCTAGTCCGGTCGGCAGGGGCGGCCGGTATTCGACCCTCGACTTGACATGCGGGGCGGGTGGGTCTGGTCGTCGGGCCGTGGCGGTGGTGGGATCCGAATACGCCGCCCCGCGTCACCCGCGCGGGACACCCCCCACAGGCGAAGGCCCCGTTCCGGAGCGTTGTCCGGAGCGGGGCCTTCGTGCGTCCGCGGGCGCGGGCCGGGTCAGTCGTTCGGGACGACCTCGTAGCGCGGGGTGTTCTCCGCCATCTGGCGCAGCGCGTCCTTGCGGTCGCGCTTGGAGAGGCGGTCGATGTACAGGTAGCCGTACAGGTGGTCGGTCTCGTGCTGGAGGCAGCGGGCGAAGTAGCCGGTGCCCCGGACCTTGATCGGGTTGCCCTGGGCGTCCTGGCCGGTGACCTCGGCGTAGTCGGGGCGGGCCAGGGAGGCGTAGGCGGTGGGGACGGAGAGGCAGCCCTCGTTGGAGTCGTCCAGGACGCGGGAGCCGGCCGGCAGCTCGACGAGCTTGGGGTTGACCACGACACCGGTGTGGCGGACGCCGTCGTCGTCGGGGCAGTCGTAGACGAAGACCTTGGCGTCGACGCCGATCTGGTTGGCGGCCAGGCCCACGCCCTCGGCGGTCTTCTGGCTGGCGAACATGTCGTCGATGAGCTGCGCCAGCTCGTCGCCGAACTCGGTGACGTCCTTGCACTCGCGGTGCAGGACCGGGTTGCCGACGACCGTGATGGGGCGGGACGTACCGCGCTCGCGGTGGGCGAGCTCGCGCGCCTCACAGTCCTCGGTGTCCACGACCCAGCCCTCGTCGTCGATCGGGGTCACCTGGTTCTCCTGCTGCGCCATGTCCGCCGTACGCCTTCCCTCAAGTCCGTGGTGTGCCCGTACAGCCTACGGCCCGGGGTCAGCAGACTTCTTCGAGATCCCGCCACTCCCGGCTGTCGGGGCTGTCGGCGACCCAGCCGTCGAGCAGTCCGCGCACCAGTCCGGCCGGCGCCGCGATGCCGCATTCGCGCTCGGGGACCCACAGGGAGCCGGATCCGGCCGTGCGGTGGCCGAGGGGTCCGGGGTGCCCGGGCTCGCTGTGGTCGTGGGGGTCGAGGTGGTCCCCGTTGTCCTCGCCGCTGGGCATCGAGCTCTCCGAGCAGGTCCGGCAGAGCAGCCGCACGGACGAGGACCAGTCCTCGGCGGCGAAGCCCGCGTCCGAGGCCAGCTGCTCCAGGGCGTCGCGGTCCTCCTCGGTCGCCGCCTCCAGCAGCACCACCCAGGTCGGCACCGGGGAGGGCGCCCACAGCTCGATCTCGTCGAAGACCGGGTACGAGGGCCCGGCCGCGGTGACGCGCTCGCCGTGCGGCACCCCGTCGTGCAGGACGACCTCGCCCCAGCGGCGTCCCGAGGACGGCAGCGGGATGGACAGGACCTCCATACGGGCTGGATCGAGCCTGCGGCCCCACACGACCTCGGCCTCGCCCTCGGGCGACAGCCGCACGGCCGCGCTGCCCAGCTCCATGCCCACCGGCTCGCCCGTCCCGGCCGTGCTGTGGGGGTCGCCGGGCACCTTCAGCCCGTACGCCTGCCAGGCCCGGCGGGCCAGCGGCCAGTCCTGGAGGGCGGTCGCGGCGATGCCCACGTTCCACCAGTCCGGGGCGCCGGTCTCGCGGTCCAGCAGGGCGACGGCGCGCAGGCCCGCGGCCCGCGCCTGCTCCCAGTCGTGCCGGAACTTGTGGAGGAGGGCCAGGTTGAACCAGGACTCGGACAGCCAGGGCTCCAGGTCCGCCGCCCTGGTCAGCAGCGCACCCGCGTCCTCGTACCGACCGTCGCCGATCAGCGTGAACGCGCGGTCGGTGGCCTGCCGCCACGAGGCGGAGGGCCGATGCCGTACCTTTCCGAAGATCCTCACGATTCCCGCCTGCCGCTCCAACGGTTCAGCCCTGCGGACACCCTCACGGACACCCCTTACTGCATCCAACCATGCCCGCTCGGACGACCGCTCATTACCCATGGGTTACCCCGGTGGAACGGGAACGACTCTGCCGCGTCCGCCCCTGGCCAGAACCCTCGCCAGGGACTCCACGACCTCCGGCTGGTAGTCGTGCCCGGTGCCCAGGCGGAGGCGTTCCAGGGCGGACAGTGAGCCGGCCGGGTGACGGCCGTCCCCGGCCAGGTCGTCGTAGGCGTTGACCGCGCGCACGATCCGGGCGGCGACGGGCTGCCGCCGGTACGGGTCGGCCTGCCGTTCCACGATCACGGCGACCTCCGCCGGCACCCCCGTCCGGCGGGCCACCTCCCCGCCGAGCCCGGCGATCCGGCGGGCCTCGTCGGGGGGCAGTTCGGCGGTGGCCCCGCCGGGGACGGGGTCGACGAGGGAGAGCTGCCCGATGTCGTGCATCAGGGCCGCGTACTCCAGCACCGTGAGCTCCCGCTCGGAGAGGCCGAGGTCCCGGCCGACGGCGCGGCTGAGGGCGGCGACCCGGCGGGAGTGGCCGGGGGCGGTGCAGCCGGCGATCTCGGTGGCGCGGGCCAGGGAGGTGATGGTCTGGCGGTAGGTGGTGCGGACGGCGTCGACGCGGTGGAAGGAGAGCTGGGTCAGCAGCAGCGGGACGCTGAAGACCGGCAGCGCCCACAGGCCGGCCACGGCCACGCCGAGCGCCATGACGACCCCGGTGGCGCAGATGGCGGAGCCGATCCCGAGCTGGGCGCGCAGCTCGTCGCGCAGCAGCGGTCCGAAGCGCCAGCCGGTGCGGGCTCCGGCGAGGGCGGCGGCCAGGACGGCGTCGCACAGGGCGGTGAGGCCCAGCAGGAGCACCAGGAACAGGACGAGGGAGGGGCCCTGGCCGATCCACTGGGTGAGGCGGCCGGAGCCGTAGAGGGGCTGGAAGCAGGCGGCGGCGAAGGCGACGGCCAGGACCCGGCGGGCCACGTGGTCCAGGGCGGGGGCGTGGCCGCGGGCGATGTGCGGGACGGTCCCGGCCAGGGCGGCCGCGACGACGACGGCGACGGTCTGGAGCACGCCGTGGTGGGTGGGCTGCCCGGCGTCCTGGCCGAGCAGGGCGTAGGCGAGGGCTCCGGCGGAGCCGAGGGGGGCGGGGCGGCGGTCCTCGGCGGGGTGGTCGCGGCGGGCGAGTTCGCCGACGGTGATCAGGGTGGCGAAGGCGAGGGCGGCGGCGGGTTCGGCGACCCCGGTCCACAGGGTGTGTGCCAGCCCGCCCGCGGTGAGCACGGCTGCGGCCCCCCGTACGGCCCAGCCGGCGGAGGTCCTCACGGGCCGCCGGCCTTGCCCCGTCCGGGTGAACCGGCGGCCTCGCGCCCCTGGGCCGGCATCACGGGCGGCCCGTCCGGCCCGCCGTCCCGGGCCCCGGCCGGGCCCGCGGCTCCGGCCCCGGCGGCCGGGAGGTCCTCGTCCGAGGTGACCACGGGGTGCCAGCCGTGCCGTCCGACGGCGGAGGTCAGGGCCCGCACCATGGCCGGGTCGAACTGGGAGCCCGCGCAGCGCCGGAGCTCGGCGAGGGCGGTCTCCACCGGGCGGGCCCGGCTGTAGGAGCGGGTCGAGGTCATCGCGTCGAAGGAGTCGGCCACCGCCACCACCCGGGCCAGCACCGGGATCTGCTCCCCGCTCAGCCCGTAGGGGTAGCCGGAGCCGTCGACCCGTTCGTGGTGGTGCAGGATCGCCGAGCGGGCCTCGCCGAGGAAGCCGATGCCGCGCACCATCTCGTGCCCGTACTCGGGGTGCAGTTCGACGACCCGGCGCTCCTCGGGGGTCAGCGGCCCGTTCTTGCGCAGCAGCCGGGTCGGCACGCCCAGCTTGCCGACGTCGTGGAGGATGCCGGCGATGCGGACGACTTCGAGGCGGTCGTCGGCCATGCCCAGCTCGCGGGCGATCATCTCGGAGGCCTGGCCCACGCGTTCGCTGTGCCCGCGCGTGTAGCGGTCCTTGATGTCGACGGCCTGGACGAGGGCGCGGATGGTGGCCTGGTGGGCGGCGTGTTCGCGCTGGTACTGGGCGAAGACCCAGCAGGAGATGTACATGGGGAGCAGGACCAGCAGTGCGGCCGGGGGGCCGTAGGGGCTGTGCCACATCACGGCCATCATCAGGCCGACGAGTCCGTGCAGGCAGTACGGGGCGAGGGCCGGGGCGCCCGCCCCGGACGGCACCCGCAGGAGCGCGGCCGGTCGGCGCCGGTCCGCGGCGGCGGTCGCGGCCGCCGTGGCGGGGCGGCCTTCGGCGGCGGCGAGGACCGCCGTGTCGAGGGTGGTGAGCACCAGGCAGAAGACGACGGCGGCGACGGCCGCCGGCAGCAGCGCGTAGGGGAAGGCGGCCGCCCCGGCGGGGGCTCCGTGGCCGCCCAGGAGCCCGTAGGCCCGTCCGGCCGCCCAGGCGGCGACGGCCTGCTGGGCGGCGTGCCAGATCCGGCGGACGGCGACGGGCCGCTGGGGGGCGGGCTGGGCGAGCCCGCCGGGCAGGGCCACGAGGGCGGCGGCGGCCGGGGGCAGCAGGAAGACGGCGGCCAGCACCACCGGGAAGAAGGGGCCGGTCCCCTCGGGCGCCCCGCGCCCGCGCAGGGGCAGCACCCGGGCCGCCTCGCAGCCGAGGCAGAGCGCGGCCAGCAGTCCCACGGTGGGCCAGGGCACGGCTGATCCGGGACGGAGTGCGGGGGCGACGCACGCGGCGGCCGCGAGCACGGCGCCCAGGACGCAGGCGCGCGCCGCCGGCGGAAGGACCCGCATGGCGCTCTCCTCCCCTGGGGCGTGCATTCCCGGGTACCGCTTCGGAAGGGGTACCGCGAGGGGAGAATAAATCGGCCCCCGTGCGAAGCGGGGGACATTTTCGTATTGCCCCGTACGGGCGCCCCCGGATTAGCACCTTCGAGTGAATGAACGGTGCTTCCGGGGGCGTTGTCGGCCGTACGGGGCGAGGGGTTCCGGCGGAGAGCCGCGGCAGATCAGCCGCCCGCGGGGTCCGCGGTGACGTCGTGGTCCGGAACGGCCTGGCCGGAGCGGATCAGCTCGATCCGGCCCATGACCTTGGAACGCAGGTCGGTCGGTACGTCGTCCGAGCCGCAGCAGCGCTTGACCAGCTTCTTCACGGCCTGCTCAAGGCCGTACTTCTCCAGACAGGGATTGCACTCGCCGAAATGCGTCTCGAACTTGGTGCAGTCGCTGTCGGGCATCTCGTGGTCCAGGAACTCGTACAGATGATCCAGGACCTCGGAGCACTCCGTCTCGTGCGGCTCTCCGCAGCTCATGAGCCCGAGCCTTTCAGGTCGTTCGACTCTCCCGCGCCCGCGGGGACCAGCCCGCGCTCGCGGGCGTAGTCCTCCAGCATTCCGCGGAGTTGACGGCGGCCACGGTGCAGCCGGGACATGACCGTACCGATGGGTGTACCCATGATGTCCGCGATCTCCTTGTACGCAAAGCCCTCTACGTCGGCAAGATAGACCGCGATGCGGAACTCCTCGGGAATGGCCTGGAGGGCCTCCTTCACATCGGAATCCGGCAGGTGGTCGAGCGCCTGCGATTCGGCCGAACGCAGGCCGGTCGACATGTGCGACTCGGCGCGCGCCAGCTGCCAGTCCTCGATCTCCTCCGCGGCACTGCGCTGCGGCTCGCGCTGCTTCTTGCGGTAGGAGTTGATGAAGGTGTTGGTCAGAATGCGGTACAGCCACGCCTTGAGGTTGGTGCCCTCGCGGAACTGGTGGAAGGACGCGTACGCCTTGGCGTACGTCTCCTGGACCAGGTCCTCGGCGTCGGCCGGGTTGCGCGTCATGCGCAGGGCGGCGGAGTACATCTGGTCGAGGTAGCCGAGGGCGTCCCGCTCGAACCGCGCGTTGCGCTCAGCGGTCGTCTCCTGCGCCTGGCCTTCGTCGGTCCCAGCGACAGGACCCACCTCCTCCGACAGCGTGGCGGCTCCGAAAGCGGATCCGCTCGAATCGGAGAATAGTCGACCATCCCGGCCCTCCGCCGCTCGAACCGAGCCGCGCTTGGGCGCCGGGAGGACCGTCCAGTCCAGGTCAGCGGCCTGCCGACGGTTCTGGCTGATGACCTGGGTCATGCGCTCCCTCTCCTCGGACGTCTTTCCCCTGCTTACCGACACTCGGCACAACAGGAGCCCGGGCCCGCGCATTCCCGGGCGCGGCAAGGGATCCGGCGGTTCCACGGCGTCCTGGGACGGGGCGGGTGAGCGGGATCACGCGCGGGTGCGCGGCGAATCTGTCAGGTCGGGGCGGAGGGGGTCAGCCCAGCAGCCGGGTGAGCCAGGGGGCGACCGCCCCGGTGATCACCGCCAGAGCCTCGTCCTGGGTGAGGTCCGCCTTCTTGGGCACGGCGAAGCCGTGGTCCCCGTGGGCCACCTCCACCAGTTCGTACGCCCCCTGGGGGAACTCCTCGGGACGCCCGAAGGGGTCGCGCCCGCCCTGGAGGACGAGGGCGGGCCGGCCGGCGTCCAGCAGCTCCCCGGCCCGGGACTTCTCGGGCTTGCCCGGCGGGTGCAGGGGGAAGGCCAGCGCGAGGACCCCGGCCGCGCCCAGTTCCGCGGCGGTCCGGCAGGCCACGCGGGCCCCGGCGCTGCGGCCGCCGGCGACCACGGGCAGCCCGGGCCGGGTGAGGGCGGGCCACAGGCCGCGCCAGCCCTCGTCGAGGACCTTGGGGGCGGCGGCGACCTTCTTGCCGGCGACCCGCCAGGGCTGCTCGACGAGGGCGACGGTGAAGCCGTGCGCGGGCAGGGCGGCGGCCAGGGCCTGGAGGTCGCGGGCCTCGATCCCACCGCCGGCGCCGTGGCCGAGGGCGAGGACGGCCTTGGCCGCGCGGGCGGTGTGCCAGGTGACGCGGGCCTGCCCGGCCGGGGTCTCGACGGTCTCGCTGCGCGTGGTCATGCCCCCATCGTGCCGGGCGGCCGGCGCGGCGCCGCGCACCCGGGCCGGACAGGCCCTAGAAGAGCGTGCCTTCCTCCGGGGCTTCGAGCTCGCCCAGCAGCTCGGGCCCGTTGTTGCGGACGTTGCTCACGGCGGTGGAGACCGGGTAGGCCCGCATCAGCCCGCCCGGGGGCGGCGCCAGCAGCTCGCGCAGCCCGGTCTCGTCGGTGCGGGCGGGGTCCAGCCAGGCGTCCCAGCGGTCCGGGGTGAGCATCAGCGGCATCCGGGGGTGGATGTCGGAGAGGGAGCGGGGCCCCTCGGCGGGGGCGACGCCCAGCGGGGTGGTCTCGGCCTCGGCGGTGACCACCGAGCAGGTGGCCCACCAGGCCTGCGGGTGGTCGGGGGGCAGGGTGGCGTCCCGCCAGAACTCGTAGATCCCGGCCATCGCGAAGACGGAGCCGTCGGCGGGGAGCACGAAGTAGGGCTGCTTGCGGGCCCGCTTCTTCTTCCCCTCCACCTCCAGCTGCCGTTCGTCGTGGGCGGTGACCCACTCGTAGTAGCCGTCGGCCGGGACGATGCAGCGCCGCTGGGCGAAGGGGCGCCGGAAGGACGGCTTCTCGTGGAGGGTCTCGGACCGGGCGTTGATCATCCGGGCGGCGCCCTCGGGGCTCTTGGCCCAGGAGGGGACCAGGCCCCACTTCAGTGCCCGCAGCTGGCGAACCGGGCGCGGATCCCGCGCGTCTTTGAGGGGACGGTCGAGGACCACGTGGACCTCTTTCGTCGGCGCCACGTTGAAGTCGGGGGCCAGGGTCTCCTCGGGCTCCCACCGCTCGATGCCGAATATCCCCGCCAGCTCCTCCGGCGTCCGACCGGCCGCAAACCTTCCGCACATGGCTGACACACTGCCACGAGCACCGCCCCCCACCGCAAGGAGTGCGCCACTCCATGGACAGCAGCAGCACCGCCGGTCTCTGGGACCGGCTGACCGGGATACAGACCGCGCCGGCCGCATGGCTGGTGGCCGCCACCGGCCTGGCCGCCCTGGCCGTCGTGGCGTGGCGGCCGCTGTGGCTGCCGGCCCGCAACGCGATCACCATCGCGCACGAGGGCGGCCACGGGCTGGTGGCCCGCCTCAGCGGCCGCAGGCTGGAGGGGATCCGGCTGCACTCGGACACCAGCGGGGTGACCGTCAGCTGGGGCAAGCCGACCGGGATCGGCATGGTCCTGACGGCCGCCGCCGGGTACACGGCGCCCCCGCTGCTGGGCCTGGGCGGGGCGGCCCTGCTGTCGGCGCACCGGATCACGGTGCTGCTGTGGGCGGCGACCGCGCTGCTGGCGCTGCTGCTGGTGCGGGTCCGCAACGCCTACGGGGTGCTGACGGTGGTGCTGGCCGGGGCCGCGTTCGTCCTGGTGTCCTGGCTGGCCTCGGAGCAGGTGCAGGCGGTGTTCGCGTACGCGGTGGTGTGGTTCCTGCTGCTGGGCGGGGTGCGGCCGGTCTTCGAGCTCCAGCGCAAGCGGCGCGGGGGCGCCGCCCCGGACTCGGACGCGGACCAGCTGGGGCGGCTCACGCACCTGCACCCGGTGGTCTGGCTGGGCTTCTTCCACACGGTCGCGCTGTGCTGCCTGGTGGGCGGCGGCCGCTGGCTGCTCGGCCTGTGAGACGCGGGAGCGATCAAGATCCGGGGTGGCGGGGAGCCACTAAAGTGGGGGCCATGACCGAGACCCCCGCGCTCCACCCCCTCTGGCCCGCTCCGCTCGCCGAGGGCGCCGTCCACGCCACCGTCACCGTGCCGGGGTCCAAATCGGTCACCAACCGCGCCCTCGTGCTCGCCGCCCTGGCCGCCGAGCCGGGCTGGGTGCGCCGTCCGCTGCGCTCGCGCGACTCGCAGCTGATGTCGGACGCGCTGCGCGCCCTGGGCGTCGGCATCGAGGAGACGGTCTCCTCCAGCTCCGCCGGGGCGGGCGCGGGCGGCGAGGCGTGGCGGGTCATCCCGGCCGCCCTGCACGGCCCGGCCACGGTCGACGTCGGCAACGCGGGTACGGTCATGCGCTTCCTGCCGCCCGTCGCCACCCTGGCCGCGGGCGACATCCGCTTCGACGGCGACCCCCGTTCCTACGAGCGCCCGCTCGGCGAGGTCATCAACGCCCTGCGCGCCCTGGGCGCCCGGATCGAGGACGAGGGCCGCGGCGCGCTGCCGATGACCGTCCACGGCGGGGGCGCCCTGGAGGGCGGCACGGTCGAGATCGACGCCTCGAACTCCTCCCAGTTCGTTTCGGCGCTGCTGCTGTCCGCCCCCCGCTTCAACCAGGGCGTCGAGGTCCGGCACACCGGCGCGACGCTGCCGTCGATGCCGCACATCCGGATGACGGTGGAGATGCTGCGCGCGGCGGGCGCCCAGGTCGACACCCCCGAGGCCGGGGGCGAGAAGAACGTGTGGCGGGTCGCGCCGAGCGCCCTGCTGGGCCGCGACCTGGTCGTGGAGCCGGACCTGTCCAACGCCCAGCCGTTCCTGGCGGCGGCGCTGATCACCGGCGGTACGGTCACCATCCCGGACTGGCCGCACCGCACCACGCAGCCGGGTGACGAGCTGCGCCGGATCTTCACGGAGATGGGCGGCTCCTGCGAGCTGACCGACGCGGGCCTGGTGTTCACCGGCACCGGCCGGATCCACGGCATCGACGTGGACCTGGGCGAGGTCGGCGAGCTGACCCCGGGCATCGCCGCGGTGGCGGCCCTGGCCGACTCGCCGTCCACCCTGCGCGGGGTGGCCCACCTGCGGCTGCACGAGACGGACCGGCTGGCCGCGCTCACCAAGGAGATCAACGAGCTCGGCGGCGACGTCACCGAGACGGCGGACGGGCTGCACATCCGCCCGCGCCCGCTGCACGGCGGGGTCTTCCACACCTACGACGACCACCGCATGGCCACCGCGGGCGCGGTGATCGGCCTGGCCGTGCCGGGCGTGGAGATCGAGAACGTGGCGACGACAGCGAAGACGCTGCCCGACTTCCCGAAGATGTGGACGGACATGCTCTCCGGGGCGGATGCGGGAGCGGGAGCGTAGGGGCCCGGTCATGCGCAGGTACGGCAAGAACACCGACGAGGACGACATCCGCCAGCGCCCGAACCCCAAGGGCAACCGGGCGCGGACCAACATCCGGCCCAAGCACGAGGACGCCTCCGAGGGCTTCGTCCTCACGGTCGACCGGGGCCGGTTGACCTGTCTGGTCGGGGACCGCAAGATCACCGCGATGAAGGCCCGCGAACTGGGCCGCAAGGCGGCGGTGGTCGGCGACCGGGTGTCCCTCGTCGGCGACCTCTCCGGCAAGAAGGACACCCTCGCCCGGATCGTGCGGATCGAGGAGCGCAAGTCCGTCCTGCGCCGCACCGCCGACGACGACGACCCGTACGAGCGGGTGGTCGTCGCCAACGCCGACCAGCTGGCCATCGTCACCGCCCTGGCGGACCCGGAGCCGCGGCCCCGGATGATCGACCGCTGCCTGGTGGCGGCGTACGACGCGGGGCTGGAGCCCCTGCTGGTGCTCACCAAGTCGGACCTGACCTCCCCGGACAAGATCCTGGAGGTCTACTCGACCTTCGGTCTGAACTACGTGGTGACCAACCGCGAGGAGCTGGCGACGGGCGACGCGGCCGAGCGGGTCCGCGAGCGGCTCGACGGCCGGATCACGGCCTTCGTCGGCCACTCGGGCGTGGGCAAGACCACGCTGGTGAACTCGCTGGTCGGCGAGGGCCGCCAGCGGGCCACGGGCCATGTCAACGCGGTCACCGGCCGCGGCCGGCACACCACCACCTCGGCCCTGGCCCTGCCCCTGCCCTCCGGGGACGGCTGGGTCATCGACACCCCGGGCGTGCGCTCCTTCGGCCTGCACCACGTGGACCCCTCGCGGGTGGTGCTGGCCTTCCCGGACCTGGTGCCGGGCACGGAGGAGTGCCCGCGGGCGTGCAGCCACGACGAGCCGGACTGCGCGCTGGACCGGTGGGTGGAGGACGGCCACGCGGATCCGGCACGGCTGTATTCGCTGCGCCGGCTGCTGGGGACGCGTGAGCGCCGCGAAGGCGACTGATCGTCCGGCGGGGTTTGCACCATGCCCGGTCTGGTAAATGCATAATCCCACCAAGTGACGCGATGTCACCTGAGGCGGGGAGGCATTCGACATGGCGTGGCTGCTGGTCGTGGTCGCGGGAATCCTGGAGACCGGTTTCGCGGTCTGCCTGAAGCTGTCCCACGGGTTCACCCGGCTGTGGCCGACGATCGCCTTCGCGTGCTTCGCGCTCGGCAGCTTCGGCCTGCTGACCCTGGCCCTCAAGAAGCTGGACGTGGGCCCGGCGTACGCGGTGTGGACGGGCATCGGCGCGGCCGGGACCGCCATCTACGGCATGGTCTTCCTCGGGGACCTGGTCTCCACCCTCAAGCTGGTCTCGATCACGCTGGTCATCCTGGGCGTCATCGGCCTGCAGCTCTCCGGCTCGGCCCACTGAGCAGCCGCAGCAGCTCCCGGTCCCCCGGCTCCTCCCCCGGCGCGACCACGTAGGACAGCGCGAGCCGGACGGCGAGCTCGCAGCGGCGGGCCGGTTCCTGCGGCAGCGCGGCGGCGGCCCGGTCGCGGGCGGCCCGGGTCAGCTCCCCCGGCCCGACCGCGTACCGGCTCCCGGCCGGGGGCGGCGCGGGCAGGGCCGGGTCCCAGGCCCCGGTCAGCAGGGCCCGTACGAGGGCACGGGCGCGGGCGGCCCGTACGGTCCACTCGGCGACC
Organism: Streptomyces sp. NPDC001594; assembly: GCF_042893675.1. NCBI lineage: Bacteria > Bacillati > Actinomycetota > Actinomycetes > Kitasatosporales > Streptomycetaceae > Streptomyces > Streptomyces sp. NPDC001594. The sequence goes on from NZ_JBIAVB010000015.1 coordinate 184,501, forward strand.
GCCGTGAGCCGCTCCCCGGCGGTGTGCCCGGGCGGGGCGGCGGCCAGCGTCCGGTCCACCCCGTCGAGGTACCAGTCGGCGGCGCGGCGCACCAGGGCCCGGCCCAGGCCCTCCTTGCCGCCGAACTCGTTGTAGAGGGTCTGCCGCGAGACCCCGGCGGCGGTGGCGACCTCCACCATGCGCACGGCCGGCCAGGGGCGGGCGCACAGCGCCGCTTCGGCCGCTTCCAGCAAGGATTCCCGGGCCGCCGACATCCGTCGCCTCCCCCGCCTGTCGCGCCGGCCGGCGGTCACCGGGCCTGGCTCTCCCGCAAGATTTGACGGACCGCCAGATCCTGTCAAGGGCGCCTCCCGGCCGTACCGTGGACGCCGTTCGCCGGGCCGGCGGACTCTCGGTACTGTTCGGGCATGTCCACGTATGACGACGACCTGCGCCTCGCCCTCGAACTCGCCGACGCGGCGGACGCCGCGACCATGCAGCGGTTCCGCGCCCTCGACCTCAAGGTGGAGACGAAGCCGGACATGACCCCGGTGAGCGAGGCCGACCAGGCCGCCGAGGAGATCGTCCGGGCCGGGATCCTGGCCGCGCGGCCGGACGACGCGATCCTCGGCGAGGAGTACGGGCTCAAGGGCGAGGGGCCGCGCCGCTGGGTGGTGGACCCGATCGACGGGACGAAGAACTACGTGCGCGGGGTGCCGGTGTGGGCGACCCTGATCTCCCTGATGGAGGAGGGCGCGGACGGGGAGTTCCGGCCGGTCGTCGGCGTGGTCTCGGCCCCGGCGCTGGGCCGCCGCTGGTGGGCCTCCGAGGGCGGGGGCGCCTTCGCGGGCGGCGCGCTGGGCGAGCCCGCGGGCCCGATCGGCGTCTCGAAGGTGGCCTCCCTGGCCGACGCCTCGTTCGCCTTCTCCTCGCTGGCGGGCTGGGAGGAGCTGGGCCGGCTGCCCGGGTTCCTGGAGCTGACCCGCGCCTGCTGGCGTACGCGCGGCTACGGGGACTTCTGGCCGTACATGATGGTCGCCGAGGGCTCCCTGGACCTGTGTGCCGAGCCGGAGCTGAACCTGTGGGACATGGCGGCCCTCGCGGTGGTGGTGAAGGAGGCGGGCGGCCGGTTCACGAGCATCGACGGCGTGGACGGGGTGCACGGCGGCAACGCGGCGGCCTCGAACGGGCTGCTGCACGGGGAGATGCTGGGCTTCCTGCGCCCCTCCGCCTGATCCCGACGCGCGGGGGCGTGCGCTCAGCGCGCCCTCTTGATGACGCTGCGTATGCGTGGGAATCTGAGACTCCCCCGCTTGTGCGCTTGTGAAGCGGTTCTCGAAGCGGGACTCACCCAGGAGGTGGTTCTCTTCATGCTCGTCCGTGACGCCATGAGCACCCTGATCCTGACCCTCGGACCTGCCCACACCCTTCGCCAGGCGGCCTGCCTGATGTCCGGCCGCCGGGTCGGGGCGGCCGTCGTCCTCGACCCCGACCACAGCGGCATCGGCATCCTCACCGAGCGCGACATCCTCAACTCCATCGGCGCCGGCCACGATCCCGACCGGGAGTCGGTGGGCGCGCACACCACGAACAACGTCGTCTTCTGCACCCCCGAGGCCACCGTGGCGGAAGCCGCCGAGGCGATGGCCGTCGGCGGGTTCCGGCACCTGATCGTGCTGGAGGACGGCGGCCCGGTGGGCATCGTCTCCGTCCGTGACGTCATCCGCTCCCAGGTGCGCGCGCGGCGGGCCGTCGCGGCCTGAAACGGCGGCGGGCCGGAACCCCCAAGGGGTCCCGGCCCGCCGTTCCGCTACGGCAAGCGGTCCGTACTAGCCGCGGAGGGCCTGGACCGCGGCTTCCAGCCGCTTGCCGAAGTCGCCGTCCGCCTTGCGGAAGTTGTCGATGGCGCGCTCGACGATGTCCTCACGGGAGACCTTGGCGATGAAGCCGGAGAGGTTCTCGATCAGACGGCCCTTCTCGTCCTCGGACATCAGGCGGTAGAGGTTGCCCGCCTGGACGAAGTCGTCGTCCTCGGAGTGCGAGGGGGTGGCGTGGTTGCCCGTGCCGCCCGTGACCGCGGTGGACTGCCACAGCGGGCGGTCCGTCTGGAAGGGGCCGCCGAAGCTGTTCGGCTCGTAGTTCTTCGCGCCCTTGTGGCGGCCGTCGTAGAGGTAGCCGTCACGGGAGTTCGTGCGCGCCTCGGTGGCGTGCGGGCGGTTCACCGGCAGGTGGTCGGCGTTGATGCCGACGCGGTAGCGGTGGGCGTCGCCGTACGCGAAGAGACGGCCCTGGAGCATCTTGTCCGGGGAGGGACCGATGCCGGGGACGAAGTGCGCCGGGGAGAAGATGGACTGCTCGACCTCGGCGAAGATGTTCTCCGGGTTCCGGTTGAGCTCCAGCTTGCCGATCTCGATCGGCGGGTAGTCCTCGTGCGGCCACACCTTGGTGAGGTCGAACGGGTTGAAGCGGTACTCCGCCGCGTCGGCCGCGGGCATGATCTGGACCTGGACGGTCCAGCTCGGGAAGTCGCCGCGCTCGATGGACTCGCGCAGGTCGCGCTGGTGGGAGTCCGGGTCCTCGCCGGCGAGCCGGTTGGCCTCGGCCTGGGTGAGGTTCTTGATGCCCTGGTCGGTCTTGAAGTGGTACTTGACCCAGAAGACCTCGCCGGCCTCGTTGTTCCACTGGAACGTGTGCGAGCCGTAGCCGTTCATGTGGCGGTAGGACGCCGGGATGCCGCGGTCGCCGAACAGCCAGGTCACCTGGTGGGTGGACTCCGGCGACAGGCCCCAGAAGTCCCAGACGTTGTCCGCCTCCTGCGAGCCCGTGTACGGGTCGCGCTTCTGGGTGTGGATGAAGTCGGGGAACTTGATGGCGTCGCGTATGAAGAACACCGGGGTGTTGTTGCCGACGAGGTCGTAGTTGCCCTCTTCGGTGTAGAACTTCAGCGCCCAGCCACGCGGGTCACGGCGGGCGTCGGCGCCGCCGAGGCTGTCCGCGACGGTGGAGAAGCGCAGGAAGGTCTCGGTCTGCTTGCCGACCTCGGAGAGGAACTTCGCCCGGGTGTACCGCGTGACGTCCGCGGTCACGGTGAAGGTGCCGTAGGCGCCGGCGCCGCGGGCGTGGACCACGCGCTCCGGGATGCGCTCGCGGTTGAAGTGGGCCAGCTTCTCCAGGAGGAGCTGGTCCTGGACGAGGACCGGCCCGCCGACGCCCGCGGTCTCACTGTTCTGGTTGTCGGCGACCGGTGCCCCGGCCTCCGTGGTGAGCGGTCCCTGCGTCACGTGCGCCTCCTGCGTCATTTCCTGCAAGTCCTGTCCTTGGCGTTTGCCGTAACCGATCCTACGATGGACTTTGTCTAAGTCAAGTAAGGATCCAAGTCCACATCGGTTCGGGATCTGCACCGAATCCCCACTGTTAGGCTGGCGTGTATGAGTGACCTGCTGGAACGACTTCGCGGACGCGGCTGGCGCATGACGGCCCAGCGGCGTGTCGTGGCCGAAGTACTCGACGGTGACCACGTTCACCTGACGGCAGACGAAGTGCACGCACGCGCTGTGATCAAACTGCCCGAGATTTCTCGAGCGACGGTGTACAACACCTTGGGCGAGCTGGTTTCGCTCGGCGAGGTGCTGGAGGTCTCCACGGACCGGCGGGCCAAGCGCTACGACCCCAACGCCCACCGGCCGCACCACCACCTGGTCTGCGCCCAGTGCGGGGCCATCCGCGACGTCCACCCGGCGGGCGACCCGCTGGCCGACCTGCCCGCCGGCGAGCGCTTCGGCTTCACGGTCTCGGCGGTCGAGGTGACCTACCGCGGGGTCTGCCCGAACTGCGCCGCCGGGTGATCCGACGGATTCCGACGGATCCGACGAAAGAACGAGGAGGGCCGGGGGCGGAAGCCCCCGGCCTTCTCCCTTGCGTCCGTTGCGCGGGCGTTTACGTTCAGAAACGACTCGAGGCCCGGATCCATGGGATCCGGGCCTCGGGCCTTCAGTAGCGGGGACAGGATTTGAACCTGCGACCTCTGGGTTATGAGCCCAGCGAGCTACCGAGCTGCTCCACCCCGCGTCGGTAAACACGACTCTACGGGAGCCCACCCGGCAGATGCAAATCAGTCGACCGGTGCCCCGGCCGGCCTCATACCGAGAGCTCCTCCGCGAGCGCGTCCCGCAGCCGGGCCGCCCGCTCGGCGACCTCCGCGGGGCCCAGCTCCATCGCCCGTACGCACCACTTCTGCCCCTCCGCGAGGTCGCCGTGCCGGGCGGCGAGCAGCCCCAGGCGCAGGGCGGCCCGGCCGTGTCCGGCCACGGCCGCGCGGGTCCACCACAGGGCCGCCTCCGGTTCGTTGCCCTCGCGGGCCAGGAGCAGCCCGAGGTTGAAGGCGCCGTTGCGCGAGCCGGCCTCGGCCGCCTCCCGGTACCAGCGGGCGGCCACGGCCAGGTCGCCCCGGGCCGCGGCCAGCATCCCGACCCGCACCTGGGCCCGGCGGTGGCCCTGCTCGGCGGCGCGCTCGTACCAGTCCTCGCTCTCGGAGCGCGCGGCGCCGCCGACGGGCTCGCCCAGCGCCACCGGCTCCGGCGGCGGGGCCAGCGACTCCAGCAGCGCGGCCAGCCGGAAGGCCGCCTCCGCGCTCCCGCCGCCCGCCGCGCAGCGCAGGTGCCGTTCGGCGGCGCGTTCCTCGCCGTCGCGCACCAGGGCGATGCCGACCTGGAGGGCGGCGTCGGTGTGCCCGGCCGCGGCGGCGCGCTCGTACCACTTGAGGGCGGAGCGGTCCTCGTCACGGCTGGCGAAGAGGATCCCCAGGTTGAAGGCGGCGTCCACGCTGCCGGCCTCGGCCGCCTTGGAGAACCACGGCTCGGCGCCCGCCGCGTCCCCGGCCTGGAGCAGCATGATCGCCAGGGCGTTGGCGGCCTCGCGGTGGCCCGCGTAGGCGGCGCGGCGGTACCACTGCTCGGCCTGGGCGGTCCGCTCCTGGGCGGCGCACAGCAGGGCGAGGTTGTAGGCGCCGTTGTGGTCGCCCGCGTCCATCGCGACCCGGTACCACTTCTCGGCCGTCTCGGTCTCGCCGCGGGCCGCGTGCAGCGCGCCCAGGGCGTTGGCCGCGTTCCCGTCGCCGTCCTGGGCGGCACGGTGCCACCAGGCGGCCGCGCTGTCCTCGTCCCCGGCGTCGCGCAGCAGGAAGCCGAGCGCGCACGCCGCCCGGGCCTCGCCCTGCTTGGCGGAGCTGAGGTACCAGCGGCCGGCCTCCTTGAGCTCGCCGCGCGCCTCCAGGAGGGCGCCCAGGTGCAGGCCCGCGCGCCGGTGGCCGCGGGCGGCGGCCTGCCGGTACCACTGCTCGGCCTCGGCGGGGTCGCCCTTGCGCAGGTGCCGGGCCAGCCGGTAGGCGGCCTCGCGGTGGCCCTGTTCGGCGGCGGCGCGGAACCAGCGCTCGATGCCCTTGTCCCCGCGGTGTTCCAGCAGGTCGGCCAGGCCGTAGGCGCCGAGGGCGTGGCCGGACTCCGCCGCCTGGCGCAGCCAGTACTCGGCGGCGGGCTCGTCCCCGCGCTCGCGGTAGTGGCGTCCCAGGGCGTGCGCGGCGGGGGCGGATCCGGCGACGGCGGCGACCCGCCACCAGCCGGCGGCCTCGTCGGGGTAGCCGCGCTGGAGGAGGAGGACGCCCAGGTTGTTGGCGGCGGCGCGGTCCCCGGCGCCGGTGGCGCCGCGCAGGTAGGGCTCGGCCCCGGCCAGGTCGCCGCGGCGCAGCAGCAGGGCGCCGAGCACGCTCATGGCACCGGGGTCGCCCTTGTCGGCGGCCACCCGGTGGCGCGCCTCCAGTTCGGCGTCGGTGGCCCCCTCGGCGTCGCCGAAGGCCTCTTCCGCGAAATCCGCATCGGTCAGTGCGGTCTGCGCGTTGACAGCGGGAGCCGTCCTGCCGGCCTCCGTACCCGACTCGGCCTCCGCCCTCACAAACCGCCCTGTCTCCAGCAGAGTTGACCTGTCCCCCATAAATCCCATCGTCGCATCACCTGCTACCCGCGTACACCTGGTATGTCGCAGCCAGTGAGGTCACTACAGCGTTTTGTCGACATGCCCACAGAGAGACAAGTCAAACACGCTCACACCTCAACTCACCCGCCCCAGTGACCTCATGTCCCCCAGCAGCTTCCTACCGGCCCCGCACGGCCCGTGCGAGCCCGCTCCGAGCGGCCCCCGAATCTCACCGGAATCTCATCCGGGCATGACGAAGGCCCGGATCCCATGGGATCCGGGCCTTGGTCTTCAGTAGCGGGGACAGGATTTGAACCTGCGACCTCTGGGTTATGAGCCCAGCGAGCTACCGAGCTGCTCCACCCCGCGTCGGTGAAACCACAGTATCACGACGCGGAGCGGAGCCATTACCGACCTTCCAGCCGAACGGACACGGCCGGCCGGGCCGCCTAGCCGCCCGGCTTGGGGGCCGTCAGCTTGGCCTCGGCTTCGATCGCCCGCTTCAGCGCCGCCTGGAGGTCGCTCTGTGCCTTGCCGTACGCGTTCCAGTCGCCGGCCTTCATCGCCTTGTCGGCGTCCTCGACCGCCTTCTGGGCGTCGGCCAGGGCCGCCTTGACCGTCGGGTCCTGCGCGGCCGGCGGGTTGGCGGGGGTCTCGCCCGGCTTGGTCGGCTGGGTCTCCGGCGGCACCGGCGTGGTCGGTGCCTCGGCGCCGAAGACCACGTTCAACGCCTTCTCCAGGGTGTCCTCGAAGGCCGTCTGGCCGCCGTAGGTCACCAGCACCTTGCGCAGCAGCGGGTACTTCAGGGTGGCGCTGCGGACGTACACCGGCTCCACGTAGAGCATCCCGCCGTCCAGCGGGACCGAGAGCAGGTTGCCGTACTCGACCTCGGAGTCACCGCCGCGCAGCAGGCGGATCGACTCGGCGATCTTCGGCTCGGAGTTGAACTTGCTCTGGACCTGCTTGGGGCCGTCGACCGGACTGCTGGTCGGCAGCTTCAGGAGTCTGATCCTGCCGTAGTCCGGGGTGCCGGGATCGGCGTTGACCGCCATGAAGGCGCTCAGGTTGTCCCGCCCGTTGGGCGTGAACGTGGTGGTGAGGGAGAAGACCTGGTCCTTCTCCTTCTGCTCCGGCATCTTCATCGACAGGTAGTACGGCGGAACCGCCGTGCCGGCCTTGGTCGTCGGGTCGTCCGGGACCTGCCACGCCTCGCTGCCGCTGAGGAAGGTCTGCGGGTCGGTGACGTGGTAGCGGGTCAGGAGCTCGCGCTGGACCTTGAAGAGGTCCTGCGGGTAGCGCAGGTGGTCCATGAGCGGCTTGGAGATCTCGCTCTTGGGCTTCACCGTGCCCGGAAAGGCCTTCATCCAGGTCTTCAGGACCGGGTCCTGGGTGTCCCACTGGTACAGGTCGACCGTGCCGTCGTACGCGTCGACGGTGGCCTTGACCGAGTTGCGGATGTAGTTGACCCGGTTCTCCTGCGCGACCACCGCGCGCTGGCTGTTGGTCAGCGAGTCCGCGGTGCTCTGGCCCAGGGTCGTGCGCGAGGCGTACGGGTAGCCGTTCGTCGTCGTGTAGGCGTCGACGATCCACTTGATCCGGCCGTCCACGACCGCCGGGTACGGGGCCCCGTCGATGGTGAGCCAGGGCGCCACGGCCTCGACGCGGTCCTTGGGCGTGCGGTTGTAGAGGATCCGCGAGCCCTCGCCGATGGCCCCGGAGTACAGGATCTGCGGCTCACTGAAGGCGAGCGCGTAGGCGGCCCGGTTGACCGGGTTGTCCAGGTTGACCCCGGAGTCGCCCTTGTAGCTCGTCTCCTTCTCGCCCTTGTCGTCCGAGTAGTCCAGCTCCTTCTGCGGCCCGCCGACGATCGAGTACTGCTTCGTCTGCTCGCCGTAGTAGATGCGCTGCTGGAAGTCCTTGCCGAACATGCCCTGGGAGGGCAGGTCCGACTGCGTGAAGTCGGGGGCGCCCTTGTCCGTGGCGGTGTTGCCCTTGGCGGCGACCACGCCGAAGCCGTGCGTGTAACGGAAGTGGTCGTTGATCCAGTTGTTCTTCGGGATGCCGCCGATGTTCAGCTCGCGGAGCCCGATGACCGTGTCCTGGCCGCTGTAGCGGTCCACGGCGAGCGTGGACGGGAAGGCGTAGTAGCCCTTGACCTGCTGGAGCTGCTGGAAGGCGGGGGAGACGATGTTCGGGTCGAGGAGCCGGATGCTGGCGGTGGTGTCCGCCGTCTTGCGCAGCTGGTCCTTGTTCGTGCCGGCGTTGGGCACGCCCGGGTAGTCCTTGACCTCGGTTCCGTCGATCCCGTAGGCGTCGCGCGTGGCCTTGATGTTCTTCTCGACGTACGGCGATTCCTTGGCCTGCTCGTTCGGCTGGACCTGGAACTTCTGCACGATCGCCGGGTACAGCCCGCCGATCAGGATCGCCGAGAGGACCATCAGGCCGAAGCCGATGACCGGCAGCTGCCAGGTGCGCCGCCACAGGGTGGCGAAGAACAGCACCGCGCAGATCGCGGCGATGGCGACGAGGATCGTCTTCGCCGGCAGGTAGGCGTTGGCGTCGACGTAGCGCAGGCCGGTCCAGTTGTCGGAGGCCTTGAAGTCACTGGACTTCACCGCGAGGCCGTAGCGGTCGAGCCAGTAGGCGACCGCCTTGAACGTGACGAACAGGCCGAGCAGCACCGACAGGTGCCCGGTCGCCGCGGCGGTGGCCCGGGCACCCGGGCTGGTCACGCGCAGTCCGCCGTACAGGTAGTGCACGACGACGGCCGCGATCACGGACAGCACGACGGCGGCGAAGCCGAAGCCGAGCAGGAAGCGGTACCAGGGCAGGTCGAAGGTGTAGAAGGAGACGTCGAGATGGAACTGGGGGTCCTTCTTGCCGAAGGGCACCCCGTTCACGTACATCAGCCAGGTCTTCCACTGGCCGGCGGCCGAGGCCCCCGCGATCAGCCCGACGACGGCGGCGACGCCCAGGAGCAGCCACTTCCGGTACGGGGCGACGCTCATCCGGTACCGGTCGAGGCTCTGCTGCTCCATCGACATCGCGCTGAGCGGCGGCCGCAGCCGGTACGCCAGCCATACGTTCAGCCCGACGGCACCCGCCATCAGCAGGCCGAAGACGGCGAAGAGGCCGATCTTGGTCCACAGGGTGGTGGTGAAGACGGAGGAGTACTTGACGGAGCGGAACCAGAGCCAGTCCGTCCAGAACCCGGCGAACATGATGAACGCCATGGCCAGGACGGCCAGGGCGCCCAGGGTCAGCAGAAGGGTCCGGGCGCGCCGGGAGGGGCGGCCGACTCTCATCCGTGGCCCGGAGGGGCCTCCGCCGCGGTCCGGCATCTGGAAAGCCAAGGTGCGCACCTCGAAAGTCGCTGTGTCTGGTCGTGGGCCCACGATCGTAGGGCCCACCCATGCAACTTACTGAGGCTTTAGTCAGTTCCCGGTATCGGGGAGAAAGGAGGCAGGATGTTGTCCATGTCCAACCTTTCGCCCTCCCCCGGCACCCCCATGGCGGCCACTCCGCTGACCCGCGCCGTCCTCGAGATCGACGAGTACGCCTCCACCCTCGGCTGGGACAAGCCGGCCCGCCTCTTCGCCCTGGTCGACACGGCCCGCCTGCGCCGGCAGGAGCCCGGCCTCGCGAACCAGCTCGGCCTCGACGCGGACGACGCCGGCAAGGCCCAGCTCACCCCGATCGAGCAGGACGAGGTGCCGGCCGGGACCCCGCTGGACAAGTTCCTGGGGACCATCGCCTGGCCCGACGCGGTCGTCGGGTGCGCCCTGACGGTGGAGCGGCTGATGCTGCCTCCGTCCGCCGAGGCCTCCGTACCGGAGGGGCTCAGCGACAAGCAGCTGGCCAAGTGGGTCGCCGGCCACCCGGAGCGGCAGGAGGTGCGGCTGACGGTGGGCGTCCTGCGCGACGGCTCGCGGGAGTCGGCCGTGCGGCTGCGGGAGAAGGACTCCTCCAGCGAGGTGCTGACCGGCGCGGGCCTGGTGCCCGGCCTGGCCGACGCGCTGGCGGCGACCTTCGCCTGAGGCGCCGTGGGGGCGCGGCCGGCTGGCGGCACCTCCCAGCGGTAGCTGGGGGACGCCCGGTCAGGACTTCGTGCAGCTCGGGAGTCCGGCCGTGTCCCCCTTGCCGATCTTCTGCAGGGCCTTGGTGGCGTCGTCGATGGTGGAGACCTTCACCAGGGTGAGGCCGTCGGGGACCTGCGCGGCGGCCGCGGCGCAGTTCTCGGCCGGGGTGAGGAAGTACTCGGCGCCGGCCTGGCGGGCGCCGATGGTCTTCATCTGGATGCCGCCGATCGGGCCGACCTTGCCCGTGTCGTCGATGGTGCCGGTGCCGGCGATGAACTTGCCGCCGGTCAGGTCCTCCGGGGTGAGCTTGTCGACGATGCCCAGGGCGAACATCAGGCCGGCGCTGGGACCGCCGACGTCGGCGAGCTTGATGTCGATCGGGAACGGGAAGGTGTGGTCGGTCCCCGCCTTGATGCCGACGATGGCGTGACCGTCGTCGGGTGCCTTGCCCGCGGTGACGGTCACCTTGGCGGTGGTGGTGGGCTCGCGGTTCGCCTTCTCGGCCTCGGCCGCGTCGGCGGCGGGCACGATGGTGAACTCGACGGGCTCGCCCGGCTTGTGCTTGGTGACCAGCTTCGCGACGTCGCCGGGCGCGGTGACGGGGCTGCCGTCGACGGCCTTGACGACGTCCCCGGCGTGGAGCTTGCCCTCGGAAGGGCTGCCCTTGACGACGCTGGCGACGATGACGCGGGCGCTGACCGGGATGCCGAGCTGCTTGAGGGCGGCCACCTTGGCGCTCTCCTGCGACTGGCTGAACTCCTCGGCGTTCTCCTGCGTCGACTCCTTGTCCGTCTTGCCGTCCGGGTAGAGGTTCTCGTGCGGGACGACGATGTTGTCGCCCGCGACCCAGCCGTAGACCGCTTCGAGCAGGTTCATGTCGTAGTCGGCGCCGGTGACGCGGACCGTGGTCATGTTGAGGTGGCCGGTCGTCGGGTACGTCTTGTGCCCGGAGATGTTCAGGACGGGCTCGCCGTGCGATTCGCCCAGGGTGTTCACGGTCGGTCCGGGGCTCATCTCGGAGTACGGGACCTTCAGGAACACTCCCGCGCAGAGCAGCGCGAACAGCACGAGGGAGGAGGCGAGCATCGTCGCTGTACGGCGTGGCATGGATCGACAGTACGGGACGGTCCTGTGGGCCGACCCGTGGGGCCGGTCCGTACGGGGGCCGGTCCGTAGGGGTGACGATCCGTGCGGGGGCCGGGGACTTCCGGGACGCGTCAGACGGCGTCGGAACCGGAGTGCGCCTTTTCCTTCTGCCTCGCCCGGTCGGCGTTGTCCATGGCCTCGCGGAACCTCGCGTAGCCGGCGAGCTCGGATATGTCTCCCTGGGTGCGGTCGCGCGCTGCCCAGCTGCCCCATATCGCCGCCCCGATCGCGGCGAACAGCGGAATCAGCAACCACGCCAGTGACGCCATGGACGTGCCTCCCTGCCCCGAAAGTACGAGTGTCGTCGGTGGCTTCAACGCTCGTGCCCGTGGGGGGGTTACGCAAATCGAGGGCGTGTTGCGCGGCCGAACGGGTGTGAGGCTACTCCCGCCCGGCCGCGCCTCCGCGACCGGGGGGCCCGGGTGTGCCGAGCGGGCCTCAGCAGGCGCCGACCCACTCCTCCGTGCCGTCCGCGAACGTCTGGTGCTTCCAGATCGGGACCTCGTGCTTGAGGTCGTCGATCAGCATCCGGCAGGCCTCGAAGGCCTCGCCGCGGTGCGGGCAGGAGACGGCGACGACGACGGCCAGGTCGCCGACCGCCAGGTCGCCGACGCGGTGGACGGCCGCCAGGGCGCGGACCGGGTACTTCTCCACGACGCGGTCGGCGATGCGGCGCATCTCGGCCTCGGCCGTCGGGTGGCAGGAGTAGCCGAGGGAGTCGACGTCGGCGCCGCCGTCGTGGTTGCGCACCGTGCCGACGAAGAGGGTGGTGCCTCCCGTGGCGTCGTCGCCGACTGCCTTGAAGACCTCGTCGATCGAGAGCGGGGTCTCACGGATCGCGAGCAGCCGGACGGGGTCCTGGGCGGCCTGCTCGCCGGGGTGGTCGAAGTGCGGTGCCATGTCATCCATCGTGCCTCAGGGGCTGACGTGGCGGAATAGCCGGATCGCCCGTGGCGTGACCGGCCGGTTGGGATTCTCCTACAGGAGGACCCCGGCCCCGCCGGCGTTCCGGCCGCCGGGAGGGGCGGGCGGACGCGGCGGACCGGGCGTCCGCCGGAGGTCAGAGGCCGCGGCGGCGGCGGGCCCGGCGGACCGCGGCGGCGGCGCCCAGCAGGGCCACCGTCGCCCCGGCGGCCCCGGCGGCCGTGGCGGCGTCCTTGCGGCCCAGGCGGCGGCCCGCGACGGTGTGCCGGCCCGCGACCTCCTGGAGCAGCTCGGCCAGCACCTCCTCGTTGGTCCAGCGGGGCCGCCAGCCGGCCGCGTGCAGCCCGCTGACGCTGACCACCCAGGGGTGCATCGTGTACGCGAGGTCCCCGGCCGGGGACGGCGTCAGGCCGATCCGGTGCAGCCGGGCAGCGGCGCCCAGGGCGACCGCCGAGGGCAGCTCCATGCGGCGGATGCCGCTGAGCTCCTCGACCTCCTCCTGTTCCAGCCAGCCCTCGCAGCCGACGGCCAGCTCGCCCTCCACCTTCTCCAGGGCGGCGTACTCCAGGGCGCTGACCAGGTCCTCGACGTGGCAGAACTGCCAGGTGGGCCGGGAGCCCGCGACGACGAGCAGGCGCGGGGACTCGAAGTACCGGGTCAGGGCGGTGTCCGTGCCGCCGACCAGCACGGCCGGGCGGAGCACCGTGACGTTCAGGCCCGGGTGGGCGCGGGGGGCCCGGCGGCCCAGGCGCTCGATCTCCAGCAGGTCGCCGACGCCGGTGGCCTCGGCGGTGGCCCGCAGCTCGGAGTCCTCCGAGAGCGGGATGGGGTTGTCGGGCAGGGCCCCGTAGACCATCGCGGACGTGCAGAGCACCACCCGGTGCACGCCGGCCGCCGCGGCGGCGGTCAGCACTGTCTGCGTCCCGCGTACGTTGTACGCGGTACGGGCCGCGGGGTCCGTCTCCAGGTCGAGGTCGAGCGCGAGGTGCACGACCACGTCCGCGCCGCGCAGCTTCTCGGCGATGGCGGGGTCGCGCACGTCCAGGACGTGCCACTGGGCGTCGGCGCACTCCCCGCGCCGCTCGTCGATGGCGATGACCTGCTTGACCTCGTCGGATGCGGCGAGGCGGTCCACGAGCGCGGCGCCGACGCCGGAGGCGGCCCCGGTGACCGCGATCACGGGGCTGCGGCGGCGGGGGGAGGCTTCGTTTCGCGGCTGGCGAACGCCGGGGGCGCTGTCGCCGTGCTCAGGGCGGTTTTCGGCGTCGTGCGGCGCGCGAGCCTGCGGATCTGGGGAACTCACCGGGCGTCTCCAGCGGTTGTCTTCAGTGGGGGCGCGCCGTGACGCGTACCCACCAGGTGATGTCCATCCTGCCGCAGCCCAGGAGTCGGCGGAGCACCGAGCCCGGAAGCGGGAGTGGTGTCTACGCTGGGTGGTGTTGTCGGACCATTGCCCGTCGGCGTCCGCCGGCGGCCCTACGAGCCGAGGAAACCCGTGAGCGACACCCCATTCGGATTCGGCCTTCCGCCGGAGGAGCCGGAGGACGGCGACAAGGGCAAGAAGGGGGGCCAGGGCGGCCCCGGGAATCCGTTCGGGTTCGGCCCGGGCGGCCTCCCCGGCGGTCTTCCCGGCGGTGCGGACAATCCGTTCGCCGCGATGTTCGGTTCGATGAACCCGAACGACCTGGGCGCCGCCTTCCAGCAGCTGGGGCAGATGCTCAGCTACGAGGGCGGTCCCGTGAACTGGGACATGGCCAAGGACATCGCCCGCCAGACCGTCGCGCAGGGCACGTCGGACGGTGTGAAGGACGCCAGCGTCGGCATCGCCGAGAAGTCGGCGGTGGAGGAGGCCGTGCGGCTGGCCGACCTGTGGCTGGACGGGGTGACCTCCCTGCCCTCGGGTGCCAACGCGGCCGTCGCGTGGAGCCGCGCCGAGTGGGTCGAGGCGACCCTCCCGGTGTGGAAGGAGCTGGTGGACCCGGTCGCCGAGCGCGTCGGCGCGGCCATGGGCGGCGTGCTGCCCGAGGAGATGCAGGCCATGGCGGGCCCGCTGCTGGGCATGATGCGCTCCATGGGCGGGGCCATGTTCGGCCAGCAGATCGGCCAGGCCGTGGGCACCCTCGCGGGCGAGGTCGTCGGCTCCACGGACATCGGGCTGCCGCTGGGCCCGGCCGGGCGGGCGGCGCTGCTGCCGCTGAACATCGAGAGCTTCGGCAAGGACCTGGGCGTCCCCTCGGACGAGGTGCGCCTGTACCTGGCCCTGCGCGAGGCGGCGCACGCCCGTCTCTTCGCGCACGTGCCGTGGCTGCGCTCGCACCTGTTCGGCGCGGTCGAGGGCTACGCGCGGGGCATCAAGGTGGACACCTCGAAGCTGGAGGACGTGGTCGGACAGCTCGACCCGTCGAACCCTGAGCAGCTCCAGGAGGCGCTCCAGGGCGGCATGTTCCAGCCGCAGGACACCCCGGAGCAGAAGGCGGCCCTGGCCCGGCTGGAGACGGCTCTCGCGCTGGTCGAGGGCTGGGTGGACGCCGTGGTGCACGAGGCGGCCAAGCCCCGGCTGACCTCGGCCGACGCCATGCGCGAGACGATGCGCCGGCGGCGTGCCTCCGGCGGCCCGGCGGAGCAGACCTTCGCCACGCTGATCGGGCTGGAGCTGCGGCCGCGGCGGCTGCGCGACGCCTCGCGGCTGTGGGCCTCGCTCACGGACGCGCGCGGCGTGGACGGCCGCGACGGGCTGTGGGAGCACCCGGACATGCTGCCGACCGCCTCCGACCTGGACGACCCGGACGGGTTCGTGCACCGCGAGCAGCTGGACTTCTCGGAGATCGACAAGATGCTCGGCGAGGCCGCCGAGAAGCGCGACCAGGGCGAGGGTGACGAGCAGAAGTGAGCCTGTACGAGGACGCCGTCCTGGTCCTGAAGGACTTCGAGGGCGCGGACGAGCAGCAGCGCGAGCTGAGGGACGTCTACCTGGAGCACCTGGCGGAGCACCCGGACGGCATGTACAAGCCCTGTCAGGCGGGGCACGTGACGGGCAGCGCGCTGGTGATCGACCCGGCCGGCGGCCGGGTTCTGCTGACCCTGCACAAGAAGCTCGGGCTGTGGCTGCAGATGGGCGGGCACTGCGAGCCCGGTGACACCACGCTGGCGGGCGCGGCGATGCGCGAGGCGGTCGAGGAGTCGGGCATCGCCTCCGGGCTGACGCTGCTGGAGGGCGGCCCGGTGCGGCTGGACCGGCACCCGATCCCGGCCCCGTGCAACTGGCACCTGGACGTGCAGTACGCGGCGCTGGCTCCGGCCGGGGTGACGGCGGAGATCAGTGACGAGTCGCTGGACCTGCGCTGGTTCCCGTACGCGGAGGTCGCTTCGGTGGCCGACACCTCGGTGGTGCGGCTGGTGGAGGCGACCCGGGCGCGGCTGGGCGCCTAGGGGCGTGAGGAAGGGGCGGGCCCGGCGGGGCCGCCCCTTCGTCGCGTGTGGTGGTGCCGTCGTGCCGGCCGGGTGGGGGCGCCGGGTCAGCTCCAGACGTTGTTCTGGTTCTGGGCGTGCGCGCCGTGCTGGCCCATGCCGTACTGGGCGGCGAGGCCCTGGCCGAGCTGGGCGTTCTGCGGGGGCAGCACCTCGCTGGGCTGCACGAGGGCGAAGCCGGTGCCGAGGAAGCTGAGCTCCCAGCCCTCGCCGGTGTTGCCGCGGCGCCGCCAGACGCCGCTGGAGTGCGTCTGGGCCTGCATCTGGACGCGCAGCGAGGTGGACCAGGCGACGATCGCGTCGGCGTCGACGTTCACGTACTTGTCCGGGGTGACGTGCATCATCAGCGGCTGTCCGGAGGTCATCAGGGCGACCTTGCCGCGGCCGGTGATGTTGAGCTGGTACTTGCCGGAGCCGGAGATCCCGTACTGGCTGTCCACCGCGATGACCTCGGTGTGCAGGGTGGAGTCCATGGCCAGCACGTAGCCGCTGTCGACGGTCAGGCCCTCGTGGTCGACGTCGAGGACGTGGACGTGCTGGGCGAGGTTGGCGAAGTAGACCGTGCCCTGGCCGGAGCAGCGCATCAGGTCGAGGCCCTCGCCGGTGCGCGCGCGGGCACCGCGCTGGCTGGTGCTCTGGTACTCACCGTCGAAGTCGACGATGCCCTGGTAGGCGACCATCGAGCCCTTGCGGGCGAGGACGTCGTCGGAGCCGGCCAGGGTGACCCGCAGGAGCTGCGGGTTCTGGACGGCGTACCGCTCCTGGGACTGCTGCTCGGCGTGGCCGAAAAGTGAGCTCTGCATGGTGTGTCCGCTCCCCCTCAGCCCCGGGTCCGGAGCCGGTCGGTGCTGTCCTCGCTGGGCTGTACGACGACGATGCCCTGGCCGGAGAAGGCCATCTGGTAGGCCTCCCCGCTGCCCCGGCCGATCAGGGAGGAGGCCTTGAAGCTGCTCTTGCCCTTGACCTTGAGGTTGGGGGACCAGGCGACGAGCGCGTCGGGGTCGACGAACGTCTCGTCCTCGCCGCGCCCGCAGTCGACCACGATCGGGGTCCCGCGGGAGGTGATGGCGACCCATCCGGTGCCGGACACCTGCACGTTGAACAGGCCCTGGCCGGCGAACTTGGCCATGCCCTTGACCCGTTCCACGCCCCACTGGAGGTGGGCGTCGAAGGCGAGCAGGTTGGTGCCGTTGACGGAGAGGGCGTCGTTGTCGAGGTTGATGCAGACCACGTTCGCGCCGTAGTCGGCGAGGTAGAGCAGGCCGTCGCCGGTGCACTTCATCAGCGGGGCGCCCTCGCCCGTGAGCCACTGGGAGGCCATCTGGCGCAGGGCCGGCGGGTTGGGCTCGTACTGGACGAAGCCCTCGTAGGCGACCATCGAGCCGGTGCGGGCGAAGAGGTCCTGGCCGCTCTGCATGGCGACCTTGAGCATGGCCGAACCGTGGTTCTCCATGCGGGCCGTGACGGGGGTCGGGGCGTAGCCCGCGAGCTGCTGGTTCATCGGGTTCATGGCATTCATGTGGGGCTCCCTCAGACCTCGTACGGCTGGACGACGATGAAGTTGCCGGGGGCGCCGCGGAACTGGAGGTTCACGGTCTCCCCGCTGTGGCCGGGGTAGGCGTTGCGGCGCAGCCGGACCTGGCTGGAAACGATCACCTGGGAGGCTGCCGACCAGGCCACGATGGCGTTGCTGTCGGCGAAGGTGGTCGGGGTGACGGGCAGGACGACGGGGGTGCCGTGCGTCTTGACGATCACGGTGCCGGTGCCCTGGAAGAGCATGGTGAACAGGGCTCCGCCGGGGATGCCGTGGCCCTCGATGCGGCGGACCTCGTGCTGGAGGGACTCGTCGAAGGCGAGGACGCTCTCGGAGTTGACGCAGATGCCGTCGCCCTGGAGCTCGATGGCGTGCAGGTGGGCGCCGTTCTCCGCGAGGAAGAGCTGGCCGCGGCCGGTGCAGCGCATCATCTGCATCTCCTGGCCGGTGGCGTTGCCGACGATGCGGCCGGCGAAGCCCGCGCCCTTGTAGCTGAAGTCGACCTTGCCCTGGTAGAGGACCATGCTGCCCTGGCGGGCGAGGACGGGCTGGCCGCCGCCGGCCGCGAGGTCGACCCGCATGAGCTGGTGGTTCTGCGCGGTCCAGCGGGCGCCCGTGGGGGCTTCCTTGTACAGCTGGAGCGCGGCGGCGAGGCCCGGTCCGGCCTGCGGGGCCGCCTGGCCGTAGGGGGCGGGGGGCTGCTGGCCGTAGGGGGGCTGCTGGCCCGGCTGCTGGTAGCCCTGCTGCTGGGGGTAGCCCGGCTGCTGGGGCGGGACCTGGCCGCCGTAGGAGGGCTGGGGCGGCTGGCCGTAGGGGGCGGGGGCCGGTCCCGGGGGCGGGACCTGGGCGCCGTACGGCTGCTGCTGCGGCTGGCGGCCTCCGCCGTACGAGGGCGGGCCGGGCTGCTGCGGCGGGTGCGGGGGCTGGCCGTAAGGGGTCGCGGGGGCGGGCGGGACCAGCGGGCCGACCATGGTCGGGGCCGAGTGCACCGCCGCCGGGGCGGGCGCCGGGGCCGGGGGCTGCTGCTGGGGCTGCTGCGGCGGGGCGTACGGCGCGGGGGCGGGCGGCTGCTGCTGGTGGACCGGGGCGCCGTAGGAGGGGGCGGGGGCGGCCGGCGCCGGGGCTGCGGCCTGGGCCGGCGGGGCGAACCCGGGGGTGGCGCCCTGCGGCTGGGCCGGGACCGGGGCCAGCTGCTGCGGCTCCTCCTCGGCGACCTCGCCGCCGAAGTTCTCCAGCAGCGCGGCGAGCCCGCCGTCGAAGCCCTGGCCGACGGCGGCGAAGCGCCACACGTCCTTGCGGTAGAAGTCGCCGATCATCAGGGCGCGCTCGGTGCTGAACTCCGAGCCCGTGAAGGAGTAGCGGACGACTTCCTCGCCGCCCGCCACGATCCGGATGTAGCCGGGGCCGATCTGCGACATCTGTCCGTCGCCGTCGAGGCTGGCGGTGAAGGAGAGCCGGTGGACGGAGGCGGGCACGTGGTCCAGGGTCACCCGGAAGGACTCGGTGTCCCCGGCCTGCGCGCCGAGCAGCTGGATGGACTCCTCGGGCGACTTCGGCTGGTTGTAGAAGACGAAGTAGCGGTCGTCCGACAGGCGCTCGTCGGCGTCGAGGCCGAAGCAGCTGATGTCGAAGGTGAGTCCGGGGCCGGCGATCTGGATGCCCACGTACAGATCGGTCCCCGCTGTCAGGTCACTGATCCTGGCCTTGTGGCCGCGTTGGAATTCCCTGGCCATACGTCCGACCGTCCCCCGTCCCGAGTGTGAGTGCGCGGCTGCTCGCCTGCCTGGTGGTGTGCCGCCGGATGCGTACCCGCGGTTGTGTGCCGCTCAGGCTAACGGCTCCCGGCGACATCCGGGCAAGCCGGTACCGACCCGGTACAAACCGCGCCAGGCGCGGGGCGTTCATTCCTCGCGGGCGGCCGGGATCCGGGGCAGCCGCTCCGCCGCGACCACGCCCTCCAGGAAGCCGCGGGCCCGCTCGGTCCTCGGGTAGGCCTCCAGCAGCTCCCAGAACCGGGGGCCGTGGCCAGGGACGAGCAGGTGCGCCAGCTCGTGCAGGAGGACGTAGTCGACCACGTACTCCGGCATCCCCTGGAGCCGGTGGGACAGCCGGATGCTGCCTTCGGCGGGGGTGCAGGAACCCCAGCGGGTGTTCTGGTTGGTGACCCAGCGGACCGAGCGGGGGCGGGCGCGGGCGCCGAGGTACTGCTCGGACAAACGCGCGGCGCGTTCGGTGAGTTCCGTGTCGCCGAGGGTACGCCTGCTCTCCTGGGCGGCGAGCTTGTCGAGCATGACCCCGACCCAGCGCCGCTCCTCCGCCTCGGACATCCGGGCGGGGATCAGGACGACCGTCCGGTCACCTTCGCGGTAGGCGGAGACGGTCCTGCGGCGGCGCGCGCTCCGGCGTACTTCGACGGCGTGCTGGGATGGGTCGGCGGACACGCCACGACGGTACCCGGTCGCCGCGGCGGAAGTCCCGCACGTCCGCGCTTCGAACGGGATCCCCGCGCGCCCCCTCCGGGAACACCCCTTCTGTTCAACCCATTCATCTCATATGCCTAATACCCCCTGCCTGTGGACAAGTCTCCGCACTCCTCCCGACGGGCGGGCATCGTGACGGAGGAGGCCGGGGAAACGGCCGCGGACGGTACGGGGAGACGAGGAGGCGGCGATGTATCCGAAGGTGAAGCCCGCGCTGGCACGGGCGTGGCGGGACCTGCAGACGGTGCAGTTCGGGGTGACCCCGGCGCATGCGGTGGTGCTCGGCCCGGTGCACACGGCCACCGGATCGCTCATCGACCGGATCGACGGGACGCGCGGCATGGAGCTGCTGCGGTCGGAGGCTCGCGGGATGGGGCTGCCCGAGGGGCGGGCGGACGGGCTGGTCAGGCGGCTCGCGGGGGCCGGGCTGCTCGACGACGCCACGGCGGGCGGGCCCCGCGCCCAGGCCGTGCGCAGCCGCCCGGAGGTGCTGGAGCGGCTCGGCCCCGATCTGGGCTCGCTGTCCCTGGTGCGTCCGGAGCCCGGGGGCGACTTACGGGGCGTCGCGGCCCGCCGGGCCATACGGGTCCGGGTGCGCGGGAGCGGCCGGGTGGGGGCGCTGGTGGCCGCCGTGCTGGCGGGAGCCGGGGTGGGGCGGGTCGAGGTGCTGGACGGGGGCCGGGTGGAGCCGGCCGATGTGGCGCCGGGCGGGCTGGGCCCGGGGAGCGTGGGCCGGCTGCGGGCCGAGGCGGCGCGGGCCCTCGTGCGGGAGTCGGCCCCGGGGCGGGCCCCGCGGGAGGGCGACCCCGAGGGGCCGGGGCCGGAGGTCGCGCTGGTGGTGGTCGCGCCCCGGGACGGCCTCCAGGCGTGGGCGCCCGATCCGGCGACGGCCGCCGACTGGGTGGCGACGGGCACCCCGCACCTGTACGCGGGGGTGCTGGAGGGGACGGGGCTGGTCGGGCCGCTGGTGCTGCCCGGGGTGACGGCCTGCGCCGGGTGCATGGAGCGCGAGCGCGTCGGCCGGGACCCGGCCTGGCCGCGGATGCTGGTCCAGTGGCGGTCGGCGCACCGGCGGCGGGAGCGGGCCGCCTGCGATCTGGGGCTCTCCACGGCGGTGGCCGGCCTGGCCGCGGCCCACGCCCTGGCCTTCCTCGACGGCCGCCTGCCCGGCTCCACCGGCGCCCGCTGGGAGGCCGCCCTGCCCGCCCTGCACTGGGAGCGCTCGGCGCTGGTACCGCATCCGGACTGTCCGTGCGGGGCGGCGGTGCCGGCGGTGGGGCCGGAATTGGAGGCCCGGTCATGAGGCGGATGTCAGGCGAGCCGGTTCTCGACGACCTGGCAGAACCCGAGGAGCCGCGGCTGCGCCGAACCAAGCAGCGGAAGCAGGCCGCACAGGGCCATGAGCATCTCGTGGACCGTTCCCCGGGGCGGGTCGAGGTCCAGGAAGCGGAGCAGGTACCGCTCGGCCTCATCCCAGCGGGCCCATACGCAGTGGGCGAGGACGAGGCAGCCGAAGTCCTCGGCGTCCTCGGGTTCGGTAAGGAGTTCAACCACCCGTTCCAAGTGGCCCTCGTGGTCGGCGCGCCCGAGGGCGCGGAGCACCACGGCCGTCTCGTAGTGCGCCCAGACGTCGTCGGGCTGGAGCGCGAGCGCCCGGGTGAGATCGGCCAGCGCCTGGTCGAACCGGCCGAGAAGACGGCGGGCGAGGCCGCAGCGGGTCAACTCCTCCGCGTTGTCGGGGCGGAGCTCGTCCGCACGGAGGTAGTCGGTCAGCGCCTCCTCGTACTGGCCGGTCTTGCGGTGGACGTCCCCCCGGTCGCCGAAGGCCCAGGGCTCGTCGGGCTCGAGTTCCGCGGCACGGGTGTGGTCCGCCAGGGCTTCCGCGTACCGGCCGAGCCGTTCATGCGTCAGCCCGCGCTGGTACAGGGCCCACCAGACCTCCGGCTTGAGCCGGATCGCGAGGTCGAGGTCGGACAGCGCCTCCTCGTACCGGTCCGTGAGCTGGTAGGTGACCCCGCGCTCGGCGAGGGTCCAGGCATCGTCGGGGCTGAGCTCGATGGCGCGGCTGAGGTCGGCCAAAGCCTCGCCGTAGCGGCCCATGAGCCTGAAGGCGCTGCCCCGGCCCGCGAGTGCCCGGGGGTGGTCGGGTTCCAGTTCGAGGGCGCGGGTGTAGTCGGCCACCGCCTCCTCGTACCGGTCCTGGTGCCAGTGGCACTCTCCCCGGAGGCGGTGGCCCCATACGTCTTCCGGGGCGAGCTCGACCGCCCGGTCGAGGTCGGACAGCGCCTCCTCGTACCGCTTGGTGGCGATCAGGAAGAAGGCGCGGATCACCAGGGCCCAGGTGCTGTCGGGTTCGGCCGCGATGGCCCGGTCGAAGTCGGCGCGGGCCTCGGCGAACCGGCCCGTGTCGCGATGCAGGGCGCCGCGGTAGACGTATGCCTCGTAGCTGTCCGGAGCGAGCACGATCGCCCGGTCGAGGTCCGCCATGGCCTCCTCGGTTCGGCCGAGGTTGAAGTGGCACGCTCCCCGGTTGACCAGGCTCTGGGCGTCGGGATCGAGTTCGATGGCGCGGGTGTAGTCCTCGGCTGCCTCTTCGAAGCGTTCCGTGAGCTCATGGGTGCGGCCGCGGCCGTAGTGGGCGCGCGCGGCGCCCGTGTCGAGGGCGAGGGCCTGTGCGTAGTCGGCGAGGGCCTCGGGGTACCGCTCGGCGTTGCGGTGGTCGCGGCCTCGGAGGGTGAAGGCGACGCAGCGGCCCGCCGTGTCGAGCCGGCTGCCGGCCAGCAGGAGCGTCAGGACAGCGATGCCGGGCTCAGGCTGTTCCAGGGCCGTCCGGAGGCGTTCGCCCCAGTCGGTCAGGTCCTCGGACTCGGTGTCCCGGGCGGCCTGGTCCAGGGTGTCCGCCCAGCGGCGGAGGGTGGTGAGGCCGTGGTCATAGGCGTCGAGGAGCTCCCTGAGGGCGTCAGGGAGGGCGCCGCGCGGGTCGGCGCAGAGGCGGTGGTAGGTCTCCTGGAGGCGGTGGCCGCGCCAGGTCTCGTCCTGCCACCAGCCGTCCGGCGGGGCCGGGGCCTCCTCCAGCCGGTCGCGTCGCCGCGAGAAGGCGTCGGCCAGGCGGGTGTGCAGCTGCTGCCACCTGGTGGGGGACTGCCTGCGCTGGAGGCGGAGCATCGCGCTGCGGACGACCTCGTGGTAGCGGCAGTGGCCGGAGCGGTCGGTGACGAAGGGCATCGAGCGCAGCCAGCCGAAGAGTTCGGCCGCCTCCTCCTCCACGGCCGCCCGGTACACGTCCTCGTCCAGCTGCTGCGGGAACGCGCAGACCAGGGCGGCGGCCCGGCGGGCCGGGTCGGTCTCCCACTTCAGGAACCGCTCGACGGCGGTGCCGCTGGGATCGCCGATCTCCTCGACGCTGCCGGGCTGGGTCTCGGCGAGGGTGGAGACCAGGACCGGCAGCCGTTCCGACAGCCGCAGGATCACCTCGACGACCCGCTCGTCCGTCACGCCCTTTCCGGTGAGCAGGGCGCGGGCCTCCGTGTCGGTGAACACCTCCAGCGGCCAGTCGGTGACCAGGTCGTGCCAGTCCCCCCAGCAGTGGGCGGCGAGCCGGGACTGGCCGGCCAGGGTGACCAGCACGTTCGCGGGCAGCTCGCCGTGGCGGTCGGTGACGATGATGTCGCGCAGCCAGGTGTCCAGCATCGGCCCGGTGCGCTCGTAGGTGTCGAAGAACAGCACGATCCACGGGTGCCTGCGGGCGGCCTCCGAGAGTTCCTCCAGGAAGACGGGGGTGAGGACGTCCAGCGGGGAGAGGATCAGCTCTACGTCGCCGTGGTGGCGCAGCCGGGTGCTGAGGAGGGCCCTCACCCGGTCCGCCCCGGCGGCGACCTGGTTGGGGTCGACCGCGCCGGTGAAGGCGCCGACTCCGGGGATCATGCCCAAGCCGACCAGGCCCAGCTGGGAGGCGACCACGCTGGAGGGCGACGGGGCGGGGGCGCCGCCGGAGGCCGGGTCGGCCGCCGCGGCACCCATTCCGGCATCGGCTTCGTGCCGGCGCTGGCGGTAGGTGGCCAGCAGTTTGTCGAAGGCCTTCAGCGGGGCGCCCTGCTGGGCGAACTGGCCGCTGACGACCTCCATCGCCTCGATGGGGTCGGCGACGGATTCGTCGACGTAGGCGGTGACCGCCTGCCCTTCGCGGGCGATGGTCTCCAGTTGCCGCACCAGGGTCGACTTCCCGACGCCGGCCGGGCCGCGCACATGGAAAAGGAACTGCGTCCCCTCGTCGGGGGGCCGGCGCATGGCGTCCCGGAAGGCCGCCACTTGTCCCTGGCGGCCGATGAAGCCGCTGGAACGCCTCCGCCGGATCAGTTCTTGCCGAGAAGGCCCCCGCCCCGCCATCCACGGTCCCCTTCGCGCTCGGCCCCGGTCGCTGCTCCGACCATGGTGTCTCGCCGAGAACGGGCCCGGCCCGGGTTGGCCGGATTGGGATCCTGGCGGAGGCGGGCCGGTGTGGGCACGGGTGGCGGAAAGGGCCATGGCAGGATGCGGGGTGACCGCAGGCGCGGGGAGGACACCCCTCGGCCGCCGCTTGCGCCGAGGCTGTCTGGGAATTGGAGGGGCGTATGTCTGATCTTCCCCGGAAGGCGGTCACCCGTACGGTCAAGCTGGCCGCGCTGCCGCTCGGTATCGCCGGGCGGGCCACCTGGGGGCTGGGCAAGCGGATCGGCGGGAAGTCGGCCGAGATCGTGGCCCGTGAGCTCCAGCAGCGCACCGCCGAGCAGTTGTTCCGCACGCTCGGCGAGCTCAAGGGGGGTGCCATGAAGTTCGGGCAGGCCCTCTCGGTGTTCGAGTCGGCGCTTCCCGAAGAGGTCATCGGGCCCTACCGGGCGGCGCTGACCAAGCTTCAGGAGGCGGCGCCTCCGCTGCCGGCGGCGCGGGTGCACCAGGTGCTCGCGGAGCGGCTCGGGGAGGACTGGCGCGAACTGTTCGAGGAGTTCGAGGACAAGCCCGCCGCTGCGGCCTCGATCGGGCAGGTGCACCGGGCCGTGTGGCACGACGGGCGGCAGGTGGCGGTCAAGGTCCAGTACCCGGGGGCCGGGGAGGCGCTGCTGTCGGACCTCAAGCAGCTGGGCCGGTTCGCCGGGCTGCTGGGACCGCTGATCCCGGGCATGGACGTCAAACCGCTGATCACCGAGTTGCGCGACCGGGTCGCCGAGGAGCTGGACTACGAGCTGGAGGCCGAGGCGCAGCGCACCCACGCGGACGCCTTCGTCGGCGACGAGGACGTGGTCGTCCCCGACGTGGTGCACCAGGGCGACCAGGTGCTGGTGACCGAGTGGCTGGAGGGCACCCCGCTGTCGGAGGTCATAGCCGACGGCACGCAGGAGGAGCGCGACCGCGCCGGCCAGCTGCTGACCCGCTTCCTCTTCTCCGGCCCGGCGCGCACGGGGCTGCTGCACGCCGATCCGCATCCGGGGAACTTCCGGCTCATGGCCGGGGCGGACGGCCGGATGCGGCTGGGCGTGCTGGACTTCGGCACGGTGGACCGGCTGCCCGGCGGTTGGCCCAAGCCGATCGGCCGGTCGCTGCGGATGACCCTGGAGGGGGACGCCGAGGGGGTCTACGGGCACCTGCGCGCCGAGGGGTTCGTGAAGGAGTCCATCGCGCTCGACCCGGACGCGGTGCTCGACTACCTCAAGCCGATCATCGAGCCGGCCGAGGCCGACGCGTTCACCTTCACCCGGTCGTGGCTGCGCGGGCAGGCCGCGCGGATCGCCGATCCCCGTTCCCCCGCACACCAGTTGGGGCGGCAGATCAACCTGCCGCCGTCCTACCTGCTGATCCACCGGGTGACTCTGAGCACCATCGGGGTGCTGTGCCAGCTGGGTGCGACGGTGCGGCTGCGCGACGAACTGGACGCCTGGCTGCCCGGGTTCGCGTCCGAGGACTGAGCCTTCGGCTCACCACCAGGAGGAGTCGAGCCGGCCCTCGATCGCGCGGAGGTTGGCGCGCGCGCAGTCGACGCAGAAGAACTGTCTGGCCCCGTTCTCCACCGAGCAGGTCCAGGTGGGTGGGGCGCCGTTCGGGGAGCGGGCGCCGCAGCGCGCGCAGACGACGGGCTGGTCCTCGGGTCCCGGCTTGGCGGGGTGGGGAGTCGGCTGGTCCACCACCAGACGATATCCCCGAGGGGTCGCACCCGGGCCCGCAACGCACCGGAGGGACCGGTCCGTTCGGACCGGTCCCTCCGGGGGTGCCGCCGCCGGCCTGGTCGGGCCGGCGGCGGCGGTGTTCGCACCGCGCTGGTGCGGAGCCGGGTCGCGGCTCCGTGCGGGGCCGTCAGTGCATGACGGCCATGGCCAGCGCGCGGCGGGCGCGCAGCGAGACGCGCTCGGCCTTGCGCTGCATGCGCCGGGCGGCGACCAGGCGCACGGCGTGACGCTGGGCGTCCACCTCGCGCAGCCGGTCGTCCATATGCGCACGGGCCAGGGCTTCTGGGATGAGTTGCATTTCGCGGGTCCTGTTCTGACGCGAGGTGATCGCGCCGGTGGTGATGAAGTCTGCGGTGGCGGAGCCGTGCGGCTGCTCGCTCGTGTTGGCGTAGGGGGACATGGGGGCCTGCTTCAGGGGGTCGTGCGTCAGGGGGCGGTCGATGGTTCCGGTGGCGGTCATGCCGCAGCAACCGGGTTCTTGCGCGGACGGCCACGGGGCCGCTTGCGGGCCACGACCACGCCCTGGACGAAGAGCTCTCCGCCCCAGACGCCCCAGGGCTCGCGGCGCTCCTTGGCGCCGGCGAGGCAGGCCTCGACCAGCGGGCAGGTGCCGCAGAGGGACTTGGCGTACTCGACGTCCGCCGGGGACTCGGCGAAGAAGACCTCGGGGTCGAAGGTCCGGCACGGTACGGGGACGCCGAGGTTCTCGATGGCGTCGTCGAGCGCGGTGAGCGCGGTGAGGGGGGTCAAGGCGGGGTCCTCCGGAACTGCGGGCGGGGAGATCGTTCGGGTCTGCGGTGCGGACGGGGCGTGCGCTTCGAGTTGCACGGTGGTCTCTTCCTCGTCTGGTTCGGTTAGTCGTTCCGGCCGGTCGGCCGGGTGGCGGCTGTTACCTGGTCCTGCCAGTCCCGAGGCCCCTTCGCTCCGTCCTCCCCGTTCGGGGACAAACAGAAGGGCCGCGGATCCCGGGTGGGGTTCCGCGGCCCTGAAGGCGCCGGCCTGATCATGCGATCAGGCTGGATCACTCCAGGGTTCGAGCCCGCGGAAGGCCCACATCAGGTGGTGCTGCGTCGTCTGCGTGTGCTGGTTCTTGATTCCGGCACTGGCGGCACCGGCTGCGGCCGCGAAACCATAGGCGCCGTGCGCCTGCTGGGCTCCGCCTACTGCCACCAGTGCCTTGGTCGGTCGTTCGTTGCGCTCGCTGACCGGAAGGGTCGCCAGCAGGGCGGGCTTGTCGGCGGAAATCGCGGACAGACCGGTGCCCCGGAGGGAGACGGAACCGAGCAGGCAGGAAGCGGCAACCGAGCGATCGGTCATTTTGGTGAAGGTCATGAAGCTGGTCACTGGTCTCGCCTCCTCTCGGCGTCTCGGGGACCTGGCCCGGGGGCCCGTCCCATGCGTATTCGGATAAGTACAGCACGGATCCGGGGCTTCGGAGAAGCCACCGTTTCCGTTGCTAAGAACCTATGGGGATTGCCTGGGCATGTGCAAACTATTTTTCCGACGAGTTTCTACGCGTCGTCAGAATCCTCGCCCGCAGGCTCCTGGCCTGCGCAGATGGCCAGCACGTCGGACCCGTAGCGGTCGAGCTTGCGGCCGCCGACTCCAGAGATCATCGAGAGCTCGCCCGGCTCGGAGGGCGCGGCCTCCGCGATGGCCATCAGCGTCTTGTCGGTGAAGACGCAGTAGGCGGGCAGCCCCTGGAGCTTCGACTGGCCGGCCCGCCACTCGCGCAGCCGCTCGTAGAGGCCCTCGTCCATGTCCGAGGGGCAGTCCCCGCAGCGCATCAGTTTGATGTCCCCGGCCTCCGTCAGGGTCCGGCCGCAGACCCGGCACAGCACCGGGCCGCGGCTGCCGCGTCTGCGGGGCCCGCGCTCGGCCGGGGCTGCGGACCGCGCCCCTGGGGCCGTCGAGCCCGGCCGCAGGCCGTTCAGGAAGCGGCTGGGGCGTCGGGAGGCCCGGCCCCCCGGAGCCCGCGAGAGGGCCCAGGAGAGCGTCAGGTGCAGCCGTGCCCGGGTGACCCCGACGTAGAGCAGCCGGCGCTCCTCCTCGACCTGCTCGTCGGTCTTGGCGTAGGTGATCGGCACCATGCCGTCGGTGAGGCCCACGAGGAACACGGCGTCCCACTCCAGGCCCTTCGCGGCATGCAGCGAGGCCAGGGTCACGCCCTGGACGGTCGGCGCGTGCTGTGCGGCCTTGCGCTCCTCCAGCTCGACGGTGAGCTCGGCCAGGCCGGCGCCGGGCCGGGCGCGGGCGAAGTCCTCGGCGAGGCGGACCAGCGCGGCCAGCGACTCCCACTGGTCGCGCACGGCGCCCGAGCCGGCCGGCGGCTCGGCGGTCCAGCCGGTGGAGCTGAGCACGGCCCGGACCTGGGAGCCCAGCTCCACGACGTCGTCGAGGAGGGGGTCGTTGCCGGCGGAGCGGGCGGCTCCGCGCAGGGCGAGGACCGCCTTCTGGACCTCGGCCCGCTCGAAGAAGCGCTCGGCGCCGCGCAGCTGGTAGGGGACCCCGGCGTCGGCGAGGGCCTGCTCGTAGACCTCGGACTGGGCGTTGATCCGGTAGAGCACGGCGATCTCCCCGGCCGGGACCCCGGCGGCGATCAGGTCGCGGACCCGGCGGGCGACGCCCTCGGCCTCGGCGGGCTCGTCCGGGTACTCGGCGTAGACCGGGTCGGGTCCGGGCTCGCGCTGGGAGAGCAGCTCCAGCCGGTGTTCGGCGGCCCGGCCCCTGGCCTGCGCGAGCAGGCCGTTGGCGAGGTGGACCACCTGGGGGGTGGAGCGGTAGTCGCGGACCAGCTTGACCACGGTGGCGTGGGGGTAGCGGCCGCGGAAGTCCAGCAGGTGGTCGGGGGTGGCGCCGGTGAAGGAGTAGATGGTCTGGCTGGCGTCGCCGACCACGCAGAGGCTGTCGCGCTCGCCCAGCCACAGCTCCAGCAGCCGCTGCTGGAGGGGGCTGACGTCCTGGTACTCGTCCACCACGAAGTGCTGGTACTGGGCGCGGATCTGCTCGGCGATGTCGTGCCGGTCCTGGAGGATGCCGACGGTGAGGAGCAACACGTCCTCGAAGTCGATCATCCCGCGGTCGCGCTTGAGCTGCTCGTACGTGCCGTAGATCTGGGCGATCTCGGCCGCGTCCCGGGGGACCTCGCGGCCCGCCTTGAGGGCGGCCGCCGGGTAGTCGGCGGGGACGGTCTGGGTGACCTTGGCCCACTCGATCTCGCCGGTGACGTCGCGCAGCTCGTTCCGGTCGAGGCGGACGCGGCTGCGCGCCCCGGCCTCGGCCACGAACTGGACCTTGCGCTCGAGGAGGCGGGGGAGGTCGCCGCCGACGGCCCGGGGCCAGAAGTACTGGAGCTGGCGCAGGGCGGCGGAGTGGAAGGTACGGGCCTGGACCCCGCCGGCGCCCAGCGCGCGCAGCCGGCCGCGCATCTCGCCGGCGGCCCGGTTGGTGAACGTGACGGCGAGCACGCTGGCGGGCATGAGCTGCCCGGACCGGACCCCGTAGGCGATCCGGTGCGTGATCGCCCGGGTCTTGCCGGTGCCGGCTCCGGCCAGCACGCACACCGGGCCGCGCAGGGTCGTGGCGACCTCGCGCTGCTCCGGGTCGAGGCCCAGGAGCACCGCGTCGGCGTCGGCCGCGCCGGTAGCCGGGCCGGCCGGGAAGGAGGGGGAGTGCGTTGCTGCTGTCACCCCAACATGCTGCCAGGTCGGCTGGGGCGGGCGGGAAATCCGTCCACAGGCCCGGGCAGGTTGTCGGATGGGTCATACCGGGCGGGGGCCGGGAATGGCCGGGGGACGGCGTGCGTTCGAGTACTCGGACCGGGCGGGACTCCGGTCCCCCAGACCTCACAGAGGAGCGAGCATGCAGGACACGGGCACGGTCACGATGTACAGCACCACCTGGTGCGGCTACTGCCGCCGGCTGAAGACGCAGCTGGACCGGGAGGGCATCGCGTACAACGAGATCAACATCGAGCTCGACCCCGAGTCCGCCAAGTTCGTGGAGCAGGCCAACGGCGGCAACCAGACCGTCCCGACCGTGCTCGTGAAGTCCTCCGCCGGCAACGAGTCCGTGATGACGAACCCGAGCCTCGCGCAGGTCAAGCAGGCCCTCGCCGTCTGATTCCGCCGGGTGCGGAGCACGTGCGGAACGCGGAAGGCCCCCGCCGAGGCGGGGGCCTTCCGCGTATGACCGTGGGACCGTGTGACGAAAGTTATGCCGCCGGCGCCGGCTTCGGCAGCGGCCGGCCGTACCAGAGCTCGACGAGCCGGGCCGCGATGGAGATCCCCGACGGCGGGACGACCGCGCCGGACTCGAACGCCTCGGCCAGTTCCTCCCGGGAGAACCAGCGGGCCTCCTGGATCTCCTCGCCGTCGACGGTGATCTCGGAGCTGACGGCCCGCGCGTTGAAGCCCAGCATCAGGCTGTACGGGAAGGGCCAGGGCTGGCTGGCGACGTACTCGACCTCGCCGATCCGCACGCCCGCCTCCTCCCACACCTCGCGGACCACGGCCGCCTCGATCGACTCGCCCGGCTCCACGAACCCGGCCAGCGTGGAGAAGCGGCCCTCCGGCCAGTGCACCTGGCGGCCCAGGAGCGCGCGGTCCTGCTCGTCGGTGACCAGCATGATCACGGCCGGGTCGGTGCGCGGGTAGTGCTCGGCGCCGCAGCCCGGGCAGCGGCGGATGTGCCCGGCGGCCGCGACCACGGTGCGCTCGCCGCAGCGGGAGCAGAAGCGGTGCATGCGCTGCCAGTTCTCCAGCGCCACCGCGTGCACCATCAGCCCGGCGTCGCGCGGGGAGAGCAGCAGCCCGGCCTCCCGGAGCCCGGCGGGGCGGGCCGACTGGTCCATCCGGCCGGGCAGCGAGTCCTTCTGCAGCGCGAAGTACCGTACGCCGTCCTCGTCGGTGCCCAGGAAGTAGCGGTGGGTCTCGGTGACCGGGGCCTCGAAGGCCGGGGTCATCACGATGGCCGTGCCGCCGTCGGGGGTGTCGTCGATCAGCACCTGACCGCCGGAGACGACGAAGACGCGGGTCGTCGGGTGGCTCCAGGCGGCGGCGAGCCAGGCCTCGTCGAGGCGGTGGTGCGCGGCGCGGTCTATGTCGCTGGGCGCGGTGAGCGACAGTGGGCGCTCGGTGTGCGTGCTCACAGGTACTTCCAACTCCCCCGGTGTATGGGACAAGGCAGGCGTACGGACGTGGGTGCGTGCGGTCAGGCGGTGGCGGCGGCCGCGACGGGCGCGGGCGGGGCCCAGTTCTCGGCGAGGTCGCCCCACAGGTGGGCGGCGGTCTCGACGCCCTTGAGGAGCAGGTCCAGCTCGACCTTCTCGTTCGGGGAGTGCCAGCCGTCGGACGGGACGGAGATGCCGAGGAACAGGACCGGCGCGTCCAGGACGTCCTGGAGGTCGGCCGCCGGGCCCGAGCCGCCCTCGCGGGTGAAGCGGACCTGCTGCCCGAAGGCCCGGCCCATGGCGCGGACGACGGACTGGAGGGCGGGGTGGTCCAGCGGGGTCAGGCAGGGGCGGGTGGGCGCGCCGAAGGTGATGGAGTGCCGGATGCCGGCCGGGACCCGGGCCGCGACCCAGTCGCGGACGGCGGCCTCGACCTCGTACGGGTCCTGCCCCGAGACCAGCCGGAACGACAGCTTCAGGTGGGCGGAGGCGGGCACGATGGTCTTGCCGCCGGGGCCCTGGTAGCCGCCGCCGATGCCGTTGACCTCGGCGGTCGGGCGGGCCCAGACGCGCTCCAGGGTGGAGTAGCCGGCCTCGCCGGAGGCGGCGTGGGACTTGGCCGTGCGCAGCCACTCGGCCTCGTCGAAGGGCAGCTCGGAGATCAGCCGGCGCTCGGCGTCGGTGAGCTCGGTGATGCCTTCGTAGAAGCCGGGGATGGTGACCCGTTCGTCCTCGTCGTGCAGGGCCGCGACGAGGCGGGCGGCGACGGTGGCCGGGTTGGGCACGGCTCCGCCGAAGGCACCCGAGTGGATGTCCTGGTCGGGGCCGTGGAAGTCGATCTCGCAGTCGGCGACGCCGCGCATGCCGGTGCAGACGGTGGGGGTGGTCTCGGACCACATGCCGGTGTCGGAGACGATCACGACGTCGGCGGCGAGCTCGGCGGCGCGGGCCTCGACGAGCGCGCGGAAGTTCGGGGAGCCGGACTCCTCCTCGCCCTCGACGAGGAGCTTGAGGTGCACGGCGGGGGCCTCGGCGCCGGTGGCGGCGAGGTGGGCGCGCACGCCGAGGGTGTGGAAGAAGACCTGGCCCTTGTCGTCGGCCGCGCCGCGCCCGTACATCCGGCCGTCCTTGACGACGGGCTCGAAGGGCTCGGTGTGCCAGCCGTCGGCGAGGGCCGCGGGCTGGACGTCGTGGTGGCCGTAGACGAGGACGGTGGGGGCGGCCGGGTCGGCGGCGGGCCAGTGGGCGAAGACGGCGGGGGCGCCGGCGCCCGCGGCGGTCTCCCAGATCTCGGTGACCGGGAAGCCGGTCTCCTTGAGCTTGGCCGCGAGCCATTCGGCGCTGCGGCGTACGTCGCCCGCGTGCTCGGGCTGGGCCGAGACGGACGGGATGCGCAGCCACTCGGCGAGGTCGTCGAGGAAGGCCGTGCGGTGGGTGCCGATGTACGTGCGGACGACGTTGTCCGGGGTTTCGCTCATGGTCACGAGCCTAGCCGTCCGCCCGGGGCGTGCCGTCCGTGCCCGTTTTGCCTTGGAGGATCCGCTCAAGACGCTCGCGTCCGGGCAGGTCACGGGGGCGGATGACACGGCCGCTGCGGACGTGGAGGAAGGCGGCGGCGACCCGGTCGAGGGGGGTGCCGGTGGCTTCCGCCCAGGCGAGGCGGTAGACGGCGAGCTGGAGGGGGTCGGCCTGGGTGGTGCGGCCGGTCTTCCAGTCGACGACCTCGTAGGAGCCGTCGGGGTTGCGGTACACGGCGTCGATCCGGCCGCGGATGACGCGGCCGGCGAGGGTGAGCTGGACGGGCGCCTCCATCCGGTACGGGGTGCGCTCGGCGTACTCGCTGCGCTCGAAGGCGGCCTTGAGGGACTCGAGGTCGGCGGCGTCGGCGATCTCCTGGTCGGTACCGGGGAGGTCGGCGGCGGGGTCGAGGACGTCGAGGTGGGGCAGGGGGAGGGCGTCGAAGCGG
Source organism: Streptomyces sp. NPDC001594 (assembly GCF_042893675.1). Lineage (NCBI taxonomy): Bacteria > Bacillati > Actinomycetota > Actinomycetes > Kitasatosporales > Streptomycetaceae > Streptomyces > Streptomyces sp. NPDC001594. The sequence goes on from NZ_JBIAVB010000015.1 coordinate 217,411, forward strand.
GACTCGACCCAGGCGTGGAAGCGGGTGCCCTGGCGGGCGGCGGGCTGCGGGGGCTTGGGCATGGGGCGGGCGAGGTCGCGCACGAAGGCCTGCTCGTCGGCGGCGAGCCGCAGGAGCTGGCTCGCGGAGAGCGCGCCGGGCAGCTCCACGTCGCGCACGGCGGCGCGGGCGCGGAGCAGCTCGCCCTCCAGGGCGTCGAGGTCACGGTCCCAGGAGGCGATGGTGCGGGCCTCTTCGGGCGTGAGCCGGTCGCCTGCGGCGGGCTGGGGGGCGGCGGTCTCGGGCCCCGGCCCGGCGGAGGGCAGCACGGCCTCCCCGGCCCAGAGGTCGTCACCGTCGGCGGGGTCGGGCCGAAGGCCGGATTCCCCCACCCCGGCCCTTCCCGAAACCGGGGCTGCGCCCCGGACCCCGTCCGGGCCCGGCCCGGTTGCGCCGGGGCCGCCCATGGGGGCTTCGCCCCACGGGTCCACGGGCACGGCTTCGCCGGCCCACAGGGCGTCGGGCGCCTCGGGGGAGGCGGTGTCCGGCCCCGCCGACGCCTGCGCGGCGGCGGGCACGGCCTCGCCCGCCCAGAGGTCGTCCGGTCCGCCCGGCACGTCAGTGCCGGGCACGGCTTCGCCGGCCCACGGGGTGTCGGCTGCCCGGGGCGCGGGCACGGCTTCGGCGGGCCATGCGTCGTCCTGGGGGGCGGGGGCTTCGGCGGGCCAGGGGGTGGGTTCGTCCTCGTAGGACGGGTCCTCGCAGTCGGGGGGCCAGAGGTAGGGGTCGTCGGACGGGGCCGGGGCCGGGGCGGGCCGGGTCGCCAGGTGGGCCTCCACCAGGGCCGCCGCCTCGCGGCGGAGGGCGAGGGAGTGCGGGTCCAGGGGCAGGGGCCAGGAGTGGTCCGGGGTGGCGTCGGAGGCGAGGGACGGGTTCTCGGCTTCGGGGGGCGGGGGGGCCGCCCAGGTTTCGATGTCGCCGTAGCCGCGCGCGCAGTGGTCGTGGAGGGCCTGGAGGAAGGCGGAGGGGCCGCGGCGGCGCTTCTGGGTGGGGCCCCACCAGTGGCCCGAGGCGAGGAGGAGGGAGCGGGGGCGGGTGAAGGTGACGTAGCCCAGGCGGAGCTCCTCCGTCTCCTTGTGGGACTTCAGGGCCGCCTTGAAGGACTTCAGGCCCGCCGAGGTCCACACCGGGTCGGCCGGCAGGGTCTCGCAGTCGCCGCGCAGGGCGTACGGGAGCACCTTCGGGTACGCGGTCCAGGCCTCCGGGGCCTTCTCCTTCGGGAAGGAGCCCGCGCACAGGTCGGGGACCACGACCACGTCCCACTCCAGGCCCTTGGACTTGTGGGCGGTGAGGACCTTGACCGTGTTCTCCCCGCCGGGCAGGGCGTGGTCCAGGCCCTTCTCGTACTGGGCGGCCGTGCGCAGGAAGCCCAGGAAGGCCAGCAGGGTGGCGTCGCCGTCCAGCGCGGCGAAGCCGGCCGCGACGTCCAGGAAGTTGGACAGGGTCTCGCGGCGGCGGGCCGCCAGGGCGTGCGGGGAGGCCGCGAGTTCCACGTCCAGGCCCGTGGTGCCCAGGACCCGGTGCAGGACGTCCATCAGCGGGTCGGACAGGGAGCGGCGCAGGTCGCGGAGCTCCTGGGCGAGGTGGGCGAAGCGGACCCGGGCGGCCGGGGAGAACGGGAGGTCCTCGGTGGCGGAGCCGTCCAGGAAGGTCTCCAGGGCGTCGGCCAGGGAGACGACCTCGGCCGGGTCGACGCCCTCGACCGCGGCGGCGAGGCGCCCGTCGGGGCCGTCCAGGGCCCCGGGGCGGGCGACGAGCTGCCGGGCCAGGCGCCCGAGCAGGGCCAGGTCGCGGGCGCCGATGCGCCAGCGCGGGCCGATGAGGAGGCGGACCAGGGCGGCGTTGGCGCCGGGGTCCTGGAGCACCTCGCAGACGGAGACCAGGTCGGCGACCTCGGGGAGGTGCAGGAGGCCGGACAGGCCCACGACCTCGACGGGGACGTCCCGGGCGACCAGGACCGCCTGGATGCTCGCGAAGTCGGCCGCCGAGCGGCACAGGACCGCGATCTCGCCGGGCTCCCGGCCCGTTCGCACCAGGTGGGCCACGGAGTCGCCGAGCCACTCCAGCTCCTCGGCGTGGGTGGGCAGCAGCGCGCAGCGGACCAGGCCGTCGCGCTCGGCGCCCGGGGCCGGGCGCAGCGCCTCGACGCCCTCGTGCAGGGCGCGCAGCGGGGCGGCGAGGCCGTTGGCGAGGTCCAGCAGGCGGCCGCCGCTGCGCCGGTTCTCGCTGAGGGAGAGACGGGTCGCGGGCGTGCCGTCGGCGTGCGGGAAGTGCTCGGGGAAGTCGTCCAGGTTGGCGACGGAGGCCCCGCGCCAGCCGTAGATGGCCTGGCAGGGGTCGCCGACGGCGGTCACGGCGTGCCCGGTGCCCCCTCCGAAGAGGCCGGACAGCAGCAGCCGCTGGGCGACGGAGGTGTCCTGGTACTCGTCGAGGAGGACCACGCGGAACTCCTCGCGCAGCAGGGCGCCGACTTCCGGGCGGGTGGTGGCGAGCCGCGCGGAGAGGGCTATCTGGTCGCCGAAGTCGAACAGGTCGCGGGAGCGCTTGGCCTCGCGGTAGCGGGTGACGAGCTCCAGCAGCTCCAGGCGGCCGCGGGCGGCCTCGGGGACCTTGCGCAGGTCGTCGTTGGTGAGCTTGGTGTCGGCGAGGGCGCCGAGGAGCTCGGTGTCGTACGCGCGCAGCTCCGCCGGTTCGACCAGGTGCTCGGAGAGCTCCCCGTCGAGCGCGAGGAGGTCGCTGACCAGGTCGGGGACGGACTTGGTGAGGGCCGGGTAGGGGCCGGGGGCCTCGCGGATGACCTTCGCGGCGAGCTGGAAGCGGGTGGCGTCGGCGAGGAGGCGGGCGCTGGGCTCCAGGCCGATGCGCAGGCCGTGGTCCTTGAGGAGCTGGCCGGCGAAGGCGTGGTACGTGGAGATGCGGGGCTCGCCGCCCGCCGCGCCGGGGTCGGCCGGGGAAGGGTCGGGGTCGGTGACGCCGGCCCGCGCGAGGGCTTTGCGTACGCGTTCGGCGAGCTCGCCGGCGGCCTTGTTGGTGAAGGTGAGGCCGAGGACCTGTTCGGGGGCGACGGCGCCGGTGCCGACGAGCCAGACGACCCGGGCGGCCATGACCGTCGTCTTGCCGGAGCCGGCGCCCGCGACGATGACCTGGGGGGCGGGCGGGGCGGTGACGCAGGCCAGCTGCTCGGGCGTGAAGGGGATCCCGAGGAGCTCCTTGAGCTGCTCGGGATCGTCGAGGACGGGGGCGCGCCCGGACACGTACGCGGTCACCTCAGAAGGCTAGCCGCCCGCGCCGACACTCCCGGCCGCCGTCTCATTCCACGGTCTGGCGGCCCTCGGGGAGGGCGCTGCAGGAGCTGCGGAAGGAGCAGTGCTTGCAGTGTTCACCGGTGGCGGGTGCGAAGCGTTCGTCCAGGACCCGGCCCGCGGCGGTGGCCAGCAGGTCGCCGACCCACTCGCCGGAGCTGCCGGGGGACAGGGCCTCCTGGGCCTGGACCTTGGGGACCTCGTCGCCGCCGTCGCGCTTGGCGGCGCCCTGCCGCAGCTGGACGAGTTCCGCGCCGCCGGGTTCGGGGCGGCGGCCGTCGAAGACCTCGTCGACGGCGCCCTCGCGGACGGCGAGCTGGTAGACGGCGAGCTGGGGGTGGCGGGCGACCTCGTCGCGGGTGGGGGCGCCCTTGCCGGTCTTGAAGTCGACGACGTACGCGCGGCCCTGCGGGTCGGCCTCGACGCGGTCCATGGAGCCGCGGATGCGGACGGCGTACTCCCCCGCGTCGAGGGTGACGTCGAAGTCGTGCTCGGTGGCGACGGCGGTGCGGCCGCCGCGGTCGGTGGTGTGCCAGCGCAGGAAGCGTTCCAGGGCGGCGCGGGCGTTGTCCTTCTCCTGGCGGGACTTCCAGGGGGCGTCGAAGGCGAGGGCGTCCCAGACGGAGTCCAGGCGTTCCATGAGCACGGCCAGGTCGGCGGGGGTGCGGCCGGAGGCGACCTCGTCGGCGAGGACGTGGACGACGTTGCCGAAGCCCTGGGCGGCGGTGGAGGGGGCGTCGGCCTTGACCTCGCGGCCGAGGAACCACTGGAGGGAGCAGGTGTTGGCGAGCTGTTCCAGGGCGCTGGGCGAGAGGTTCAGGGCGCGGTCGCGGTCGCGGAGGGGGGCGGCGGAGGCGGTGGGCTCGTACAGGCCCCACCAGCGCTGCGGGTGCGCGGCGGGGACCAGGGGGCGGTCCTCGTCGTCGGTGAGCGCGGCGAGCCGGGCCAGGCGCCGGGCGGCGGCGTCGCGCAGGGCGGGCGAGGCGTCGGGGTCGACGGTGGTGGCGCGGAGCTCGGCGACGAGCGCCGGGACGGCGAGGGGGCGGCGGGGGCGGCCGGTGACGTCCTTGGGGGTGACGCCGAGTTCGGTGAGGAAGCGGGAGGGCTGGTCGCCGTCTTCGGCGGGGGCCTTGACGGCGGTGACGACGAGGCGGTGGCGGGCGCGGGTGGCGGCCACGTAGAACAGCCGGCGTTCCTCGGCGAGGAGGGCGCCGGGGGTGAGGGGTTCGGCGAGGCCGTCGCGGCCGATGCGGTCGGCTTCGAGGAGGGAGCCGCGGCGGCGCAGGTCGGGCCAGAGGCCTTCCTGGACCCCGGCGACGACGACGAGGCCCCATTCCAGGCCCTTGGAGCGGTGGGCGGTCATGAGGCGTACGGAGTCGGAGCGGACGGTCCGGCCGGTGAGGGTGTCGGCGGCGATGTCCTCGGCGTCGAGCTGTTCGAGGAAGTTGAGCGCGCCGCGGCCGCCGGTGCGTTCCTCGGCGCGGGCGGCGTTGTCGAAGAGGGCGCACACGGCGTCGAGGTCCCGGTCGGCGTTGCGGCCGGCCGGGCCGCCGCGGCGGGCCTGGCGTTCGAGGCGCTGCGGCCAGGGGGTGCCGTCCCAGAGGGCCCAGAGGGCCTCCTCGGCGGTGCCGCCGCCCTGGAGGAGCTCGCGGGCCTTGCGCAGGAGCAGGCCGAGGCGCTGCGCGCCGCGGGCGTAGGCGGGGTCGTGCGCGGTGAGGCGTTCGGGCTCGGCGAGGGCGCGGGCGAGCAGCACGTCGGAGGGCGCGGGGACGGCGGTCCCGGCGGCCCGCTCCTCGTCCCGCAGAGCCCGCCCGAGGCGGCGCAGGTCGGCGGCGTCCATGCCGCCGAGCGGCGAGGTGAGCAACTCGACGGCGTCCTCGACCCCGACCCACCCTTCGCCTCCGGCGGGGGCGGGGGCGGCCGCGGCTTCGCCGGGCGCGGGCTCGTCCCCCTCGCGCGCCTCGGCGCCTGCGGCGCCGGACCCGGCCGGGGCCGGCAGGGATGCGCCCGCGGCGTTCGGCAGGTCGGCGGTCGGCGCCTCCGGCGGCGGGGCGGCGGGCGGGAGGGTGGCGGCGGCTGTGGCGGTGAGGCGGAGGGCCGTCAGGAGGGGGGAGAGGGCCGGTTCGTGGCGGAGGGGGGTGGTCGTGGTGTCCGTTTCCGCCGGGACGCCCGCCGCGATCAGGGCGCGGCGCATCGCCGGGAGGGTGCGGCCGCCCGAGCGGACCAGGACGGCCATGTCCTGCCAGGGGACGCCGTCCTCCAGGTGGGCGCGGCGCAGGATGTCGGCGATGTTGTCCAGTTCGGCCCCGGCGGTCGGGTACGTGTACACCTCCACGCTGCCGCCCTCGCGGACGGGTGTCAGGGCGCGGTGGGCCCGGACGGCGGCGGCGGGCAGGCGCGGGACCGGCATGCGGGTGGTCAGGAGGCGGGTGGCGGCCAGCAGGTTCACGCCCGAGCGGCGGCCGACGGTGAGCGCGCGGACCCCGGCGCCGGGGAAGGACGCCTCGAAGTCGAGGGTGTTGTTGATGTCGGCGCCCCGGAAGGCGTAGATCGACTGGTCGGGGTCGCCGAAGGCGACCAGGGTGCCCGCCGGGCCGTTCAGCGCGCGCAGCAGCCGCAGCTGGGAGGCGTCCGTGTCCTGGTACTCGTCCACGTAGATCACGTCGTACGAGGAGGAGAGGGACGGGGTCTCCTCGGCGAGGAGGACGGCGCGGTGGACGAGCTCGGCGTAGTCCAGGGAGCCCTGGAGGTCCAGGACGTCGAGGTACTCGGAGAGGAAGGCCGCCGCCGCCTTCCAGTCGGGCCGTCCGATGCGGTCGGCGAAGGAGGCGAGGGCGGTCGGGCCCAGGCCCAGCTCGCGGGCGCGGGCCAGGACGGCGCGGACCTCGTCGGCGAAGCCGCGCGTGGTGAGCGCGGCCCGCAGGTCCTCCGGCCAGCGGATGGAGCGGAGCCGGCGCTGGCCCTCCAGCAGGGTGCGGACCATCACGTCCTGCTCCGGTCCGGACAGCAGCCGCAGCGGGTCCGCGAAGAGTTCGTGGTCCTGGTGGGCGCGGACCAGCCCGTAGCAGAAGGAGTGGAAGGTGGTGGCCTGCGGGGCGCGGGCGCCGCCGAGCCGCAGGGCGGCCCGGTCGCGCAGTTCGACGGCGGCCTTGCGGCTGAAGGTGAGGATCAGGATGCGGGCCGGGTCGGTCCCGGCCTCGACGCGGGCGGCGGCCGCCTCGACCAGGGTGGTGGTCTTGCCGGTGCCCGGGCCGGCCAGGACGAGGAGCGGTCCGCCGGTGTGATCAACCACCGCCCGCTGGGCCGCGTCCAGAACAGGGGGGGCCACCTGCCGCGGGCCGGTGCGCACCAGGCGGTACGCGTCGGGCGTACGCGTACGCCGCTCCGAGCGGCCGGGAGGAGAGGTGATCACGTGGGGTGCCGGTCCTGGTGGGTCTGCGGGTGCTGTCAGCGGGGCGGACGGCGCGGGCGCCGGAGCCGAAGAGGCAACGCTACGGCAACCGGCCGGGCCGCCGCAGTCCGTCCCGGTGGGGCCGGACGTCGACCCGGGGGCCCCGCGGGCCGTCCCCCGTACGGGCCTTCGGGTGCCCGTACGGACTCCGGATGGCCGAAGCTGTCAGATGTGAGCCTCGTCGCCTCCGGCGTCTTCCCCGGCCCCGTCCCAGCGTGCCCGCCGCATCGCCAGCCGGGGCTCGCCGGAAGGGGTCTCGCGCAGCGGTGTGCCCTCGGTCCGGTAGTGCTCCAGGGCGCGGCGTTCGTGCCCGGGCAGGGGTACGCCGTCGGCGCGCACCACCCGCCACCAGGGCACGGCTCCCCCGTACAGGGCCATGACGCGCCCGACTTGGCGGGGTCCGCCCTCGCCGAGCCACTCGGCGACGTCCCCGTACGTCATCACCCGGCCGGGCGGAATCCGCTCGGCCGCCTCCAGTACCCGCTCCGCGTACGCGGGCAGCTCTCCGCTCATTCCGCCCATGGTGCCGGATGCCGCGGACGGCTCGGCGGAAGCTTCGGTTCCATACCGGCGCGCACCCTGATGCCCCGCTGGGGCGCCGGTCCGTGCCACCATCTTCCGGGCGGTGACTGGTGATACGTGATCAAGAAGAGACGGAAGTGACGGCGAAGGAGCGGGGTGTGAGCCCTCCGAACGGTGCGGGAACGGGCGGGGACGCCCGCCCGGAGAAGGACGCGCCGGACGGGGATGCCGCACGCCCCGCGGAGCCCGCACCGGACCACGGTGCGGCCGCCTCCGGCACCGCGCCGGCGGCCCCCGAGGGCGATGCCCAGGCGCGGCCGCGCCCGCACGACCCGCACCCCGACGACCCGCCCGGCCACACCCCGACGGCGGCCGACACCGTCGAGGTGGACGAGCCGCTGCTCGCCGCCCGCGTGCACCGCCCCTCCGACCTCGTACGCCTCCTCGTCGGGCTCCTCGGCATCGCCGTCGTCCTCGGCATCGCCGCCTTCGCGCACGGCACGACGGTCGGCCTGGAAGCCGACATCAGCAAGGGCACCGGCCAGGCGCCCGACGTGCTGATCAAGGTCGCGGGGTTGGTGTCGAGCATCGCGGTGCTCCTCGTCCCCGTCGCCTTCGCCATCGAACGGCTGATCAAACGCGACGGGCTGCGCATCGCCGACGGCGTCCTCGCCGCCGTCCTGGCGCACGGGGTCACCCTCGCCACCGACCTGTGGGTGTCCCAGGGCGCCCCGGAGACCATCCAGGACGCCCTGACCCGCTCCGCCGGGGGCGGCGCCCTCACCGACCCGGTGCACGGCTACCTCGCGCCGGTGATCGCGTACATGACGGCCGTCGGGATGACGCGGCGGCCGCGCTGGCGGGTGGCGCTGTGGGTGGTGCTGCTGCTGGACGCCTTCGCGATGCTGGTCGGCGGGTACACCACACCCTTCTCGATCATCCTGACCGTGCTGATCGGCTGGAGCGTGGCGTACGGGACCCTGTACGCCGTCGGCTCGCCGAACGTCCGCCCCACCGGCCAGCACCTCCTCGCCGGGCTGCGCCGGGTCGGCTTCCAGCCGGTCAGCGCGATGCGCGCGGAGGCGCCCGAGGGGGACACCGCCGAGACCGGCGACCGGGGCCGGCGCTACCACGTCACGCTGGAGGACGGTCCCCCGCTGGACGTCACCGTCGTGGACCGCGAACAGCAGGCGCAGGGGTTCTTCTACCGGGTCTGGCGGCGGCTGACCCTGCGCGGGATCACCACCCGGCGCAGCATCCAGTCGCTGCGCCAGGCCCTGGAGCAGGAGGCCCTCCTCGCGTACGCGGCGATCGCGGCGGGGGCGAACGCTCCGAAGCTGATCGCCACCTCCGAGCTGGGCCCGGACGCCGTGATGCTCGTCTACGAGCACCTGGGCGGGCGCACCCTCGACGCCCTCCCCGACGAGGAGATCACCGACGAGCTGATCCGCAACGCCTGGGAGCAGGTGCGGGCCCTGCAGTCGCGCCGGATCGCGCACCGCCGTCTCACGGGGGACGCGCTGGTGGTGGATCGTTCCGGCAAGGTCGTCCTGACCGACCTGCGGGGCGGTGAGATCGCGGCCGGTGACCTGGTGCTGCGGATGGACGTCGCACAGCTGCTGACCACGCTCGGCCTGCGGGTCGGCCCGGAGCGGTCGGTGGCGTCGGCGGTGTCGGTGCTCGGTCCGGACACGGTCGCGGACTGCCTGCCGCTGCTCCAGCCGATCGCGCTGAGCCGCTCCACCCGGGCGACGCTGCGCCGGCAGGCCCGGGAGCGGGCGGACCGGCAGCGGGAGGCCGTGCTGGAGTCCTCGCGGGCGGCGAAGGCGGCCCGCGAGGAGGCGTCGGGGACGTCCGGCGCCTCGGCGGCGGCGGACCGCAAGGCGGAGAAGAGGGCGCTGGACGACGCGCTGGAAGGGGCCCGGGAGGAGGACCTGCTGAGCCTGATCCGCAAGCAGGTGCTGCTGATCCGCCCGCAGGCCCCGGTGGAGCCGGCCCGGCTGGAGCGGATCCGGCCGCGGACGCTGGTGTCGTTCATCGCGGGCGCCTTCGGTGCGTACTTCCTGCTCACGCAGCTGGCGCACGTGGACTTCGCGACGATCGTCGGCGAGGCGCAGTGGGGCTGGGTGGGTGCCGCGCTGGCCTTCTCGGCGCTCACGTACGTGGCGGCGGCGATGAGCCTGCTGGGCTTCGTGCCCGAGCGGGTCTCCTTCCTGCGGACGGTGATCGCGCAGGTGGCGGGGTCCTTCGTGAAGCTGGTCGCCCCGGCGGCGGTCGGCGGTGTCGCGCTGAACACGCGGTTCCTGCAGCGGGCGGGGGTGCGGCCGGGGCTGGCGGTGGCGAGCGTCGGTGCCTCGCAGCTGTTCGGGCTCGCCAGCCATGTTCTGCTGCTGCTGTCGTTCGGTTACCTGACGGGGACCGAGAAGACCCCGGAGATGACCCCGTCGAGGACGGTCATCGCGGGTCTGCTGACGGTGGCCGTGCTGGTGCTGGTCGTCACGGCGGTGCCGTTCCTGCGGAAGTTCGTGGTGACGCGGGTGCGGGCGCTGTTCGCGGGGGTGGTGCCGCGCATGCTGGACGTGCTCCAGCGGCCGCAGAAGCTGATGACGGGCATCGGCGGGATGCTGCTGCTGACCGGCTGCTTCGTGATGTGCCTGGACGCGTCTATCCGTGCCTTCGGGGGCGGGGAGGCGCTGAGCTACGCGAGCATCGCGGTGGTCTTCCTCGCGGGCAACGCGCTGGGCTCGGCGGCGCCTACGCCTGGCGGCATCGGTGCGGTGGAGACGACGCTGACGCTGGGGCTGATCGCGGCGGGGCTGGAGAAGGAGGTGGCGATCTCCGCGGTGCTGCTGTTCCGGTTGATGACGTTCTGGCTGCCGGTGCTGCCGGGGTGGGTGTCGTTCAACTTCCTGACCCGCAAGGAAGCCATCTAGCTCCGCGGGGCACCGAATCGCCGCCGCGCGGAGCCCGCTCCCCGCCGCGGCCCCCGCTCCTTCGGCGCGCCTGGTCCGTCGCCTGCGGGCAACGCCCGCGCGGCGCTTGAGCGCACCGGGCGCGGAGCGCACGGTATCGGGGGCAGGGGCGGAGCCCCTGGGAACGGGGGAGCAACGGCCCGAGGCCGGGCGACGGTGCAGTGCCGGACGACGGGCAGTGCCGGGCGACAGGCCGAGGACGGGCTGGGCGGCACGGGGTTCGGGTGGTCGCAGAGGTGTGGCCGGGGGAGGCGGTGGCACCAGGGGCGGTCTCCCCGCCTCGGTGCAGCCGGAGGGGGCGGGTCACCCGGGTGGACCGTCAGCGGGCGGAGGGCGGCGGCGGCGCACACGATGGAGGCATGCCGACGATCGTCCTGCGGACCGCCACCGCCGCCGCCCTCGCCGCCGCGCTGCTCACCACCAGCGCCTGTTCCGCCGGCAGCGGCGGCACGAAGAAGGCCCCGGCCGGGGCGGCCGCGGACACCAAGCCCCTCACGTGGGGGGAGTGCGAGGCCCCCGACGCCGCCGAAGGCGGTGGCCAGGCGCCCCCCGCGGACTGGCAGTGCGCCACCCTCGACGTCCCGCTCGACTACGCCAAGCCCGAGGGCGAGACCATCCCCATCGCCCTGATCCGGGCGAAGGCCAGGAACCCGAAGCAGCGGCTCGGCTCCCTCGTCTTCAACTTCGGCGGCCCCGGCGGCTCCGGCATCACCACCCTGCCCGGCGCCGCCAAGGACTACGCGGCCCTGCGCGCCCGCTACGACCTGGTCAGCTTCGACCCGCGCGGGGTCGGCCGCAGCGCCCCGGTGCTCTGCGAGAACGACAAGCAGCTGGACGCGTACTACGCCCAGGACTCCTCCCCCTCCACCCCTGAGCAGGAGAAGGCCTTCACCGACGGCCTGCGCACGTACCAGAAGGCCTGCCAGACCAACTCGGGCAAGGTGCTCCCGTACGTCGGCACCGAGAACGCCGCCCGCGACCTCGACCGGATCCGCCAGGCCCTCGGCGACCCGAAGCTGAACTACTTCGGCATCTCCTACGGCACCGAGCTGGGCGGGGTCTACGCCCACCTCTTCCCGAAGAACGTCGGCCGGGCCGTCTTCGACGCGGTCGTCGACCCGACCAAGGACTCCGAGCAGGGCGCGCTCGGCCAGGCGAAGGGCTTCCAGCTGGCCCTCGGCAACTGGGCGCAGGACTGCGTGGACCGGGGCGAGCAGTGCCGGCTCCAGGGCACCACCGCCAAGGAGGTCGAGGACAACATCGTCAAGCTGCAGAAGCAGCTGGCGGCCAAGCCCATCCCCGGGATCGGCGACCGGAAGCTCACCGAGACGATGGCCACCAACGGCATCGCGCAGGCCCTGTACTCGAAGGAGCTGTGGCCGCTGCTGGAGCAGGGCCTGGACGAGGCCGAGGGCGGCCAGGGGCAGCTGCTGATGGCCCTGTCGGACGCCCTCAACGGCCGCGACCAGCAGGGCCGTTACAGCAACATCGGCGCCGCCAACACGGCCATCAGCTGCGCGGACTCCAAGGACCGCTACAGCCTGGAGCAGACCAAGGCGAAGCTGCCGGAGTTCCGCAAGGCCTCCCCGGTCTTCGGGGACTTCCTGGGCTGGGCGCTGATGAGCTGCACGGGCTGGCCGGTGGCCGGCTCCTGGCAGACCCCGGACGTCTCCGCCCCCGGCTCGGCCCCGATCCTGGTGGTCGGCAACACCGGTGACCCGGCGACCCCGTACGAGGGGGCGCGGAACATGGTGAACCGGCTGGGCAAGGGCGTGGGCGTGGAGCTCACGTACAAGGGTCAGGGGCACGGCGCCTACAACAGCGGCGACCCGTGCGTGCAGCGGGCGGTGAACGCCTACCTGCTGGACGGGAAGGTGCCGGGCGCGAACGCCGTGTGCACCCCCGGGACGGCGAACGACGAAGGGGCCGTACCGTCACAGAACGGCACGACCCCTCCCGGTCAGGTCTGACGGGCCTAGTAGACCGGCTTCTCGGGCTCGATCTGGTGGACCCAGCCGATCACGCCGCCGCCGACGTGGACGGCGTCCGCGAAGCCCGCGTTCTTCAGGACCGCGAGGACTTCCGCACTGCGGACACCCGTCTTGCAGTGCAAGACGATCCGCTTGTCCTGCGGGAGGTCCTGGAGGGCGGTGCCCATCAGGAACTCGCCCTTGGGGATCAGCTTCGCGCCGGGGATCGAGACGATCTCGTACTCGTTCTCCTCGCGGACGTCGATGATCTCGATGTTCTCGCCGTCGTCGATCCACTCCTTGAGCTGCTTGGGAGTGATCGTAGAGCCGGCGGCGGCCTCCTGGGCCTCCTCCGAGACGACGCCGCAGAAGGCCTCGTAGTCGATGAGCTCGGTGACGGTCGCGTTCGGACCGCAGACCGCGCAGTCGGGGTCCTTGCGGACCTTGACCTGGCGGTACTGCATCTCCAGGGCGTCGTAGATCATCAGGCGGCCGACGAGCGGCTCGCCGACCCCGGTGAGGACCTTGATGGCCTCGGTGACCTGGATGGAGCCGATGGACGCGCAGAGCACGCCCAGCACGCCGCCCTCGGCGCAGCTCGGGACCATGCCCGGCGGCGGGGGCTCCGGGTAGAGGCAGCGGTAGCAGGGGCCGTGCTCGGACCAGAAGACGGAGGCCTGGCCGTCGAAGCGGTAGATCGAACCCCAGACGTACGGCTTGTTCAGCAGCACGCAGGCGTCGTTGACCAGGTAGCGCGTGGCGAAGTTGTCCGTGCCGTCGACGATGAGGTCGTACTGGCTGAAGATCTCCATCACGTTCTCGGCCTCGAGCCGCTCTTCGTGAAGGACCACGTTGACGTACGGGTTGATGCCCAGCACGCTGTCGCGGGCGGACTCGGCCTTGGAGCGGCCGATGTCCGCCTGGCTGTGGATGATCTGGCGCTGCAGGTTCGACTCGTCGACCTCGTCGAACTCCACGATGCCCAGCGTGCCGACGCCGGCCGCGGCCAGGTACATGAGGGCGGGCGAGCCGAGGCCGCCCGCGCCCACGGCCAGCACCTTGGCGTTCTTCAGGCGCTTCTGGCCGTCCATCCCGACATCCGGGATGATCAGGTGGCGGGAGTACCGACGGACCTCGTCAACGGTGAGCTCAGCAGCTGGCTCGACCAGGGGTGGCAGCGACACGGGGACTCCGTAGATGGGTAAGTCTGAACGGTGGTTCTCCCCGTAACACTGCCACGCCCTTCTTCATTCCGAGACACCCGGTCCGATCCGTGAGACGAATTCGTCCCAGTACGCGGGCATCGATTCCCACGGGTCCCGGTCGGGGGTCGCCCGCCGGTCGGTGAACCAGATGGTTCCGGCCCCCTGCCAGCGGGCGATGCGGACGGCCTCCTCCAGGTGGGTGCGGGGCACCCCGTGGACGAGGTGGCAGAACCGCTCCGGCGGGTGGTCCGCCGTCCACTCCGCCACCTGCGACCAGCGGTAGTCGGTCCAGGCCCCGGAGAAGGTGACCAGCTGGTCGGCCGCCTCCAGGTAGCCCTCGCAGGGGTGCGTCCCGTGTCCGAGCACGATCCGCAGCTCGTGGCCGAGCCCGCGCAGGGCGTCGGTGAGCCGGCGGACCCCGGCGAGGTCGGCCCGGTCCGCCGGGGCGTCGGCCAGGTAGAAGCCGCCGACGCCGTACCAGTCGCGGAAGCGGTGGGCGTCGGAGACCAGCTCCCCGAAGGGGCGGGTGCCGCCCCGCAGGGCGAGGTGGCCCAGGACCGTCCCGCCCGCGGCGCGCAGCCGGGCCGCCGCCTCGGCGCAGTGCGGGTCCGGGCGGCCGCCGGGGCCGTCGGCCACGTTGAGCACGGCCCAGTGCAGCGGGGTGCCGGGGCGGGTCAGCTCGGCCCACTCCACCGGGGCGAGCAGCGGGTGCGCGTAGCCGGGGATGCCCAGGCCGAGCCGGCCGGACTCGGTCGCGGCGGCCGCCGTGGCCCCGGGCGGGGTGGTCAGATACGGCACGCCGCCTCCATCCAGATGTCCGCCAGGGATTCCTCCAGGTTGATCCGGGGCCGCCAGCCGAGCCGGTCCCGGGCGGTGCGGACGTCGGCCTGCTGCCAGGCGCCGCAGCCGTCGGGGTACGGGTACGGCTGCGGGGCCGCCGTGGCGAGCTGTTCGGCGGTGGCCTCGGAGCGGGGCGAGCCGATGCCTGCCAGGCTCTGGGGGCGGCCGCCGTGCCCGTGCCGGGGGTCGTTGTGCGGTCCGCCGTGCGGGACGTCGAGCTCGTTGAGGGCGCCCCCGTAGCCGGCGACCCGGGCGAGGACCGCAGCCGCGTCGCGCAGCCGGACCGCGCGGCCGGTGCCGATGTTCACCACGCCCTGGGCGGCGGACAGGGAGGCGGCGTGCACGGCCCGGGCCACGTCCCGCACGTCCACGAAGTCGCGCTGCACGCCGAGCCCGCTGAGCTTGAGCTCGCCGTCCCCGGACTGCATGGCGCGCCGCATGGCCTCGGCGAGCCGGCCGAGCGGGGACCCGGCGGGGGTCCCGGGGCCCACGGGCGAGAACACCCGCAGCACGACGGCGTCCAGCCCGGAGCCGAGCACCAGCTCGGTCGCGGCGAGCTTGCTGACGCCGTACGGTCCGCCGGGTCTCGGGACGGCGTCCTCGGCCGTGGACGATCCGGGCTGGCTGGGCCCGTACTCGGCGGCGCAGCCGAGCTGGACGAGGCGCGCCCCGCAGCCGCTGCGGCGCAGGGACTCGCAGATGGTGGCGACGGCGACGGTGTTGTGCCGGGTGAGTTCCCGGGCTCCGCCGCGGGTGGCGCCCGCGCAGTTGATGACGACGCCGGGGTGGACGGCGTCCAGGAACCGGGTGAGCGCGCCGGGACTGCCGGTGGCGAGGTCGAAGCGGACGTCGGCGTCGTCGCCCCGGCCCAGCGCGGTGAGCTGGACGGCGGGGTCGGCGAGCAGCCGGTCCGCGACGTAGCGGCCGAGGTAACCGTTGGCTCCGATCAGCAGCACCCTCATCGCACGGCCCCTCGGTTGGTTGGCTGGCCGGTCATCCTTTTTCTCCTTGGGTGGGTGGGGTCGGTATAGGGGTACGGCGCTCAGGGACGCGCGTGTGCGGAGGCACGGGACAGCGCGAGGAAGGCGTGTACGAGGAGTCCCGCGACGGCCGCGTACACGGCGGCCGGGACGGGGACCAGGGCGAGCGCCAGGGCCGCGGCCACCGGTGCGCGCCGGGCGCCGTGGCCGAGGAGGAGCCGGACCAGGAACAGCAGCACCGCGAGCGGTACGGCCGTCGCCGGGTCGGCTCCGGCGAGCGCGGCTGCCCCCGTGGCGGCCGCGGTGAACAGCAGGAGCGCGCCGGCCAGCAGGGGCCTGGCCCCGGCGGCGAACTCGTCCAGGGCCCGGCTCCCGGCGAGCCGGCGCCGGGCCCGGGCCGCGTAGCGGGCGGCGGTGAGGTAGCCGGGGGCCACGGCCAGGGCGAGGGCCGTCCCGAGGGCGGGCCCGTGCCGGTGGACGGCCCAGGCGGTGGCGGCGGCCGCGAGCAGGTGCGCCGTCCAGGCGAACCGCCCGCCCGCGGGCCGCCCGGGCCACACCAGCGCGGCGACGGCGAGCAGCCCCGCGAGCAACCCCGCCCCCGGCACCCCGGCGGCGGCCGCCGCGCACCCGACGGCCCCGGGCAGCAGGGCGCCCCCGAACCGCCGCGCCACGGTCCGGCCCCCGGCCGGCACGGGGTCGGGGGCCGCCACGGGCTCCTCCGCGCGCGGGGTCCGCGCGTACAGCTCCTCGGCGAGGGAGAACACGTCCCGGTGCCGGAACCGCGCGGCGGTCCGGTCGGTGATCCCGCACGCCTCCAGCCCGGCGGCCACCTCGAGCGCGTCGACGGCCCGCTCACAGAGCTCCCGGTGCCGGTGCAACAACACCTTGACCGGATCCCCGCCCCGCCGGCCATAACCGACGGCCTTTGATGCGGGGAGGCCCGGGGGCAGAGCCCCCGGCAACGGCGCCGCACCCGCGATGTCCGACGTCGTCATACCGCCGCCTCCTCGGCCCCGGCCGACTCGGCCCCGACGGCCCAGGCCGGCTCGGTCCAGTGCCCCGGCACCACGGCCTCGGCCGGCCGGGCGAACGGGACCCCGCCCTCCCCCCGGGCGGAACCCCTGGCCAGCAGCCACAGGTAGCTCTCCCGGAAGGCCGACACGTTCTGCTCGACCGTGAACAGCTCCAGCGCCCGCGCCCGCGCCGCCGCCCCCAGCCGCTGGGCCCGTTCCGGTTCGCCGAGCAGCGCCAGGCACGCGTCGGCGAGGGCGCGCGGATTGCGCGGCGGCACCACGAGCCCGGTGCCGCCGATGACCTCGCAGACGGCCCCCACGTCCGTGGACACCGTCGCCCGGCCGCACAGCATCGCCTCGACGAGGCTGATCGGGAACCCCTCGATCACCGAGGACAGCAGCACGATCCGCCCGGCGGCGTACGCGTCGGCCGCCGACGGCGCCTCGGGACCGCCGACCTCCTCGAACGCGACGGGGTTCTCCCCGACCGTCCGCGCGTCGGCGGCCTCGTCGGGGAAGAGCTGCGCGGCCAGCGACCGGCAGTCGGCCAGGTACCCCGGCGCGGCGGCCGTGGCGAAGACCCGCAGCCGGGCCTGCGGTGCGGCCCGCCGGACCTCGGCGAAGGCGTGCAGCAGGCCGATCAGGTCCTTGGCCGGCTCCACCCGCCCGACCCACACCAGGGTGTCGGGGTCCCCGCAGCCCGGGTCCTCCCCGACGGCGGCGAATCGGTCCGCCTCCATCCCCGGGTACACGGTCCGCACCCGCTCCCGGGGCGCCCCGCACCGCTCCTGCCAGCGCCGGGCGTGCGCGTTGCCGGGGGTCAGCAGGTCGGCGCGGGCGTAGATCTCCCCGGCCAGCCGGACGTGGAAGGCCGCGAGGAGGGCGCGCACGGCGGGCCGGGCGCCACCCCCGCCAGGGGCGTCGGAGCCCTGGTCCAGGTAGTGGGCGCGCAGCTGGACCCCGTACTCGGTGACCAGCAGCGGGACCCCGCAGAAGCGTTTGGCCAGCAGTCCGGGGACGGCCGCCACCCCGCCGGCCGCGGCGTGGCAGACGTCGACGGCGCCGAGTCCCTGCTCCCCGTACCAGTCGAGGGACAGCGGCCGCAGCAGCCGCTCCAGCTCGTCGGCGAACTCCAGCAGGTCGGAGACCCGCGACGCCCGTACGACGCGGCTCGCGCCCGGGGCCCGGCAGCCGGCCTCCAGGACCCGGACCGCGGTCTCGGAGCGCAGGGCCGCGTACATCCCGCCCTGCTCCCAGGCCAGTTCGGCCAGCCCGTACAGCCCCGCCGCGAAGGCCTCGGGCGCGCTCCCGCCGCAGATGCCGCGCACCAGCTCCCCGAAGCAGGCGGCGAAGCGCCGCCGCTCGCGCCGGGAGTGGGTCCGGCCGTCGTCCGCGGGGGCCCACAGCGGGGCGGTGCGCACCCGGGTGACGTGCTGCGGGAGCGGGACCAGGCCGCGCTCCTCCTGTTCGGCGCTGCGGCCCAGCGCGTAGAGCTCGAACTCGTGCTGCGGGAGTCCGCGCACGAGCCGGTCGCACCACAGCCCCGCCTCTCCGGCCGCATACGGATAACCACCTCCGGTGAGCAGTCCGATCCGCACGAGTGGCACCCCCGTTCTCCCGTTCCTGGCGGTCGCCGTAGGTCCGGTGACCCGCCGCGGGAGAACTCAAGCGGATACACCGGTGGGGGGGGGGGGTGGGGTGGGTGTGTGCGCGCCAGGGGGGGGGGTTTGGGGGTATTGTACACAAGGGGTGGGGGTGGGGGGGGGGGGTCGGGGGGGT
>NZ_JBIAVB010000016.1:0-203666 GCF_042893675.1 Streptomyces sp. NPDC001594
ATCCACCGAAGTGGACGGGGTATCAACTTCTGGCGTTGATTTTTGGCACGCTGTTGAGTTCTCAAGGAACGGACGCTTCCTTTGTACTCACCCTCAGTAACACTGACTGGGGCTTTCCTCCGGGCTTTCGTTCTTGCGATTCAGACTCTATCAGAGTCTTTCTCGCTCGCTTTCCAGGTCCTTCGCTTTCGCGCTTTCCCTTTCCGGCGGTTCCGACTCTATCAGTGCTTTTCTTTCTCTCCGACCACCCGCTCGCCGCGCCGAAATGGCACGCCGAATCCCAGGAGTGGAGATCGAGATTTTCACTGCTTGAGGAGGAGTCCCGGCCATCGACTGTTCGCGAGATGTTCACGGAACACGTCTCGGCGGGAGTCACGACAGTACAGCCCCCGTGGGGCGCAGGCAAATCCATTCACGCGTATGGTCTAGTCCACCGGTCTAGTCCACTAGTCTCCGTGTCGAAGGGTCAGCCCGGGTCGGGGATCGACATCGGGCGAACCCGTACAAGCTGTGCAATATCCTTCACACGAAGATGCCCCACCCCCTGGGAGGCCCCCATGACCAGCGTGACGTCCCCACTTGCCGGACGCGCCATCGGACTCGCGGCAGTGCCCGACCCGGTGTTCTCCGGCGCGATGGTGGGCCCTGGCACCGCCATCGATCCCGTGCGTGAGCCCTCCGCGGCGGTGTCCCCCGTCGACGGTGTGGTCGTCTCCCTGCACCCGCACGCGTACGTCGTGGTCGACCGTGAGGGCCACGGCGTACTGACGCACCTCGGGATCGACACCGTCCAGCTCAACGGCGAGGGCTTCGAGCTGCTCGTGAACAAGGGCGACACGGTGGTCCGCGGCCAGGAGGTCATCCGCTGGGACCCGGCCGCCGTCGAGGCCGCCGGCAAGTCCCCCGTGTGCCCCGTCGTGGCGCTGGAGGCGACGGCCGACTCCCTCGCCGACGTGGTCGAGTCCGGGGACGTCAAGACCGACGACGCCCTCTTCAGCTGGCAGTAGGACCTCAAGGCGTCCGCCTGCTCCCACGGGCGGGCCGGACATCCACCGCGGCGGCTGCGGCTGCCGCTCAATCGGAGACGGGTGAAATGGAGACAACGCTGCGAGGCGTCGGCGTGAGCCACGGTGTGGCGATCGGCGAGGTGCGGCACATGGGTACGGCCGTCCTGGAGCCGCCGGCGAAGCAGATCTCCGCGGACGAGGCGGAGCGCGAACAGGGGCGCGCCCGTCAGGCCGTGGAAGCCGTGTCGGCCGACCTGATGGCGCGCGGCGAGCTGGCCGGCGGCGAGGCCCAGCACGTCCTGGAGGCCCAGGCGATGATCGCCACGGACCCCGAGCTGATGTCGGACGTGGACCGGCGGATCGTCGTCGGCAGCACGGCCGAGCGGGCCGTGTACGACGCGTTCGCCTCCTACCGCGACCTGCTCGCGGGGGCGGGCGAGTACATGGCCGGCCGGGTGGCCGACCTGGACGACGTGCGCAACCGGATCGTGGCGCGCCTGCTGGGCGTGCCGATGCCGGGTGTGCCGGACAGTGACGAGCCGTACGTGCTGATCGCGCGGGACCTGGCGCCCGCGGACACCGCGCTGCTGGACCCGGCGCTGGTGCTCGGCTTCGTCACCGAGGAGGGCGGGCCGACCAGTCACAGCGCGATCCTGGCGCGGGCGCTGGGCGTGCCGGCCATCGTGGCGCTGCCGGGCGCCGGGGAAATCGCCGAGGGCACGGTCATCGCCGTGGACGGCAGCACCGGTGACCTGTTCGTGGAGCCGACCCCGGAGAAGCGGGCGGAGCTGGAGGCCGCCGCGGCCGAGCGGAAGGCGGCGCTGGCCGCCTCTTCCGGTCCGGGCGCGACCTCCGACGGCCACAAGGTGCCGCTGCTGGCGAACGTGGGCGGGCCGGCGGACGTGCCGGCGGCGGTGGAGGCCGGGGCCGAGGGTGTGGGCCTCTTCCGCACCGAGTTCCTGTTCCTGGACGACAGCAAGAAGGCCCCGTCCGAGGAGAAGCAGATCGAGTCGTACCGCAAGGTGCTCGAGGCCTTCCCCGAGGGCCGGGTGGTCGTGCGCGTGCTGGACGCGGGCGCGGACAAGCCGCTGGACTTCCTGACTCCGGGGGACGAGCCGAACCCGGCGCTGGGCGTGCGGGGTCTGCGGACGCTGCTGGACCACCCGGAGGTGCTGCGGACGCAGCTCACGGCGCTGGCGAAGGCGGCGGAGGGCCTGCCGGTCTACCTCGAGGTGATGGCCCCGATGGTGGCGGACCGGATCGACGCGAAGGCGTTCGCGGACGCCTGCCGCGAGGCCGGTCTGGTGGCGAAGTTCGGTGCGATGGTGGAGATCCCCTCCGCCGCGCTGCGGGCGCGCTCGATCCTGCAGGAGGTGGAGTTCCTGTCGCTGGGCACGAACGACCTCGCGCAGTACGCCTTCGCCGCCGACCGTCAGGTGGGTGCGGTGTCGCGGCTGCAGGATCCGTGGCAGCCGGCGCTGCTCGACCTGATCGCCATGTCGGCCGAGGCCGCCAAGGCGGAGGGCAAGAGCTGCGGTGTCTGTGGTGAGGCCGCGTCGGATCCGCTGCTGGCCTGTGTGCTGACCGGTCTGGGGGTCACCTCCCTGTCGATGGGTGCCGCTTCGATCCCGTACGTGCGGGCGACGCTCGCCAAGCACACCCTCGCGCAGTGCGAGCGCGCGGCGGCGGCCGCGCGGGCCGCGGACAGCGCCGAGGAGGCGCGGGTGGCCGCGCAGGCGGTGCTGTCGGGCGAGTAGCCGGGCGCGTGTCGTGCCGGTCGAGGGGCCTTCGCCGTGGGCGGGGCCCCTCGGCCGTTTCCGGGGACGGGGCGGGCGCTAGGCCGTCTCTTCCGGATCTCGCCTGACCCGCGCCGCCCGGCAAGATCCGAAAGAGACGACCTAGGGGCGGGCGTGGGGGCCGGGGGTGTCGACCTCGTAGCCGGGGCAGTACTCGACGCCCGGTTCGGGGGCGACGGGCTCGCCGGTGTCGGCGTCGGTGCAGTAGGCGTCGAACACGGCCGCGGCGGACAGGGGCAGCAGGCGGCCGTGGTCCAGGCGCCAGCCGTGGACCCGGTCGTGGAAGCCCTCGGTGCTGCTGCGCAGGACCAGTCCGCCGGCTCCGCCGAGGGCGAGGCCGGCGGCCAGGACGGTCACGAAGTCGAGCTGGTCGCGGCCCTCGGCGCGCAGGGGTGCGCCCGGTTCGTCGGGCGCCTCGGCGTGCAGGACGGCGATGAGCTGCTGTTCCTCGGTGGGGATGCTGCAGACCAGGTGGTGGTGGCCGGGGCCGGCGCCGTCGACGAGGCGGCGCACCAGGGTGGAGGCCCGTTCGAAGGAGGCGCGGCCGATGTCCTCGCCGCAGTCCGCGCACTCCCCGATCCCGGCGAGCACCGCGCCGGCGTACTCCCAGGTGGCCTGGCGGGCGGCGGCGTCGACGAGGAGGGGTACGAGTTCCTCGACGGGCTGCCCGGTGTAGGGCAGGGCGGGGCCGCAGGCGAGTTCGGCGGTGAAGCGGGTGCGGGTCGGGGCGCTGTCGGGGTCCAGGCCGTGGTCGGCGCAGTAGTCGGCGTACTCGTCGGGGTCGAAGAGGGCGACGGTGGTGTGGATGCCCTGGGCGGCGAGGGAGCGCAGGAGCGCGTCGACGTGGCGTAGGTAGTCGGTGTATTCGTCGTGGTGGTCGAAGGCGAAGCTGCGGTAGTTCCGCATGGCCGCGAAGTCCCGGGCGTCGGCGAGGAGGCCGACGGTGCTGGGGACCTCGCGGCGCAGCTCACGGCGGAGGCGGGAGGTGGGTCGTGACGGCTTGGGCGTGGTGTTCATGGTTCCCCCTGAGTGGCGCGCCGGGTGGCGCGACGGCTTGCTCACTCAGAGTAGTCACGACCACTGACAGTCACTTCCGGGTGCGGCCGAGCTCCTCGTAGAAGGCGAGCAGGTCCGGGTTGTCGACCGAGCCGGGGTTGACCGCCTTGGCGAGCGGGGTGCCCTGGAGGAGGCGCTTGACGGGGACCTCGATGCGCTTGCCGGTGAGGGTGTGCGGGACGGCCGGGACCTCGATGACCTCGTCGGGGACGTGGCGCGGGGAGAGCTGTTCGCGGATGGTGGCGGCGATCTTCCCCCGCAGGGCCTCGTCGAGGACGGCGCCGGGGGCGAGGTGGACGAAGAGCGGCATCCAGTAGCCGCCGTTCGGCTCCTCCAGGCCGATGACCAGGGATTCCTTGATCTCGGGGAGGCGTTCGACGGCCTCGTAGATATCGGCGGAGCCCATTCGGACGCCCTGCCGGTTGAGGGTGGAGTCGGAGCGGCCGTGGATGACGACGGAGCCCCGGTCGGTGATCGTGATCCAGTCCCCGTGGCGCCAGACGCCGGGGAACATCTCGAAGTAGCTGTCGCGGTAGCGGCTGCCGTCGGCGTCGTTCCAGAAGTGGATCGGCATGGAGGGCATGGGGGCGGTGACGACGAGCTCGCCGACCTCGCCGGTGAGCGGCTTGCCGGACGGGTCCCAGGACTGGAGGTCCGTGCCGAGGCAGGCGGCCTGGAGTTCGCCGATGTGGACGGGGAGGGTGGGGACGGCGCCGGCGAAGCAGCTGCACACGTCGGTGCCGCCGCTGACGGAGGCGATCCACAGGTCCTCGGCGACCTCGTCGTGGAGCCAGCGGAAGCCGTCGGGCGGGAGCGGGGAGCCGGTGGTGGCGACGCACTTGACGGCGGAGAGGTCGAAGTCGCGGCCCGGGTGGACCTCGGCCTTCTTGCAGGCCATGACGTAGGCGGCGGAGGTGCCGTAGAGGGTGGCCCGGGTGCGTTCGGCGATGCGCCACTGGGCGCCGGTGTCGGGGAAGCCGGGGCTGCCGTCGTAGAGGACCACGGTGGTGCCGGTGAGCAGGCCGGAGACGAGGAAGTTCCACATCATCCAGCCGGTGGAGGTGTACCAGAAGAACCGGTCCTCGGGCCCGAGGTCGCAGTGCAGGCCGAGCTGCTTGAGGTGTTCCAGGAGGATCCCGCCCTGGGACTGGACGATCGCCTTGGGCGCGCCCGTGGTTCCCGAGGAGTAGAGGATCCACAGCGGGTGGTCGAAGGGGACGGGCTCGAAGACGGGTTCGACGTCGCCCGAGGTCAGCTCCGACCAGGCACGGGTGCCCTCGGGGGCGGGGGTGCCCAGGAGCGGGATGTGGACGACGGCGCGCAGCGAGGGGAGGCCTTCGCGCAGCTCGGCGACGGTCTCGCGGCGGTCGTGCCGCTTGCCGCCGTAGCGGTAGCCGTCGACGGTGAACAGCACGACGGGTTCGACCTGCTCGAAGCGGTCGAGGACGCTGCGGGCGCCGAAGTCGGGGGCGCAGGAGGTCCACACGCCGCCGACGGCAGCGGTGGCGAGGAGGGCCACGACGGCTTCGGGGATGTTGGGGAGGTAGCCGCTGACCCGGTCGCCGGGGCGGACGCCGAGGGCGCGCAGCTCGGCGGCGAGGGAACCGACCTGGCGGCGGAGCTCGGCCCAGGTGACGGGGGTGGGTTCGTGGGTCTCGTCCACGTGGAGGAGGGCCGGGTCCTGGGCGCGGGCGGGGTCCTCGGCGGCGCGCAGGGCGTGCTCGGCGTAGTTGAGGGTGGAGCCGGGGAACCAGCGGGCGCCGGGCATGGAGCGGTCGGCGAGGACGCTCTCGTAGGGGGTGGTGAACCGTACGTCGAACCATTCGGCGACGGCCTGCCAGAAGGTGTCGAGCTCGTCGACGGACCAGGCGTGCAGGGCGGGGTAGCCGCCGTCGGCGGGGGCGCCGAAGCGTTCGGCGGCCCAGGCCTGGAAGGCGGTGACGCGGGCCGCGGCGATCCTGTCGGGGCCCGGGGACCAGAGGGGTTCCGGCTGGGTGGCAGAGGTCATGGGTCGGCTCCCGGTCAAGTCTGTGGCTCGCGCTTCGTGTGCGTACGGTGCCACCGGTGCGGCGGTGTGCGCGCGGCGGCCCACTGGGACGATGCCATGTGATCGACATCCGCACCAGAGCCGTTCCCGGGTGCCCCGGGGCGATTCCCGCCGTTCCCCGTTGCCGTCCTGTCGGCCCGTTCCGGGTGAACGGCAGTTGAACGCCGCCCGCTCGGGCGGGGGGCGGTGGCAGGGTGATCGCCATGGACGGTCGTGAACTGGTGCGTGCGGTGCGGGAGATCGGTACGGCGCGCGGGCGGCGCGCCTGGCGCGCGGCGGTGCGCCACCGGCGGACGGACGCGGAGGGGCTGGCTCCGCGGGGTGTGGAGCGGGCGCGGGTGCCGGGGCTGCTGGAGGGGACGGAGCCCCGACCGGGCGGGGGCGTGCTGCGGTTCGCGCGCAGTGCGCTGACGGTGCGGGTGGGGCTGGGCGGGGTGGTGTTCTGGGGCTGGGACGGGGCCGGGCCGGAGCCCTCGTACGCGGTGCCGGGCGGGGGGCCCGGGCCCGATCCGCGGGCGGTGCTGGAGCCGGACACCGGGGGCGGCTGGCGGGTGGTCTCGGAGCGGGTGACGGTGGCGGTGTCGCGGCACGGGGCGGTGGAGGTGCGGACCCCGGGCGGGGCGGTGCTGCGGCGGGAGCTGCCGCCGCGGTGGTGGGATCCGGTGGAGGGGGCGGGCGGGGGCGGCTCGCGGTGGCTCCAGCGGGCGGAGGTGCCGGCGGACGCGCGGTTCTTCGGGCTGGGCGGGCGGGCGCGGGGGCCGCGGCTGCGGGACGGGGAGTACCGGCTGTGGAACACCGATCCGAAGGGCGGGTTCGGGCCGGACACCGATCCGCTGTACATCACGATGCCGGTGCAGGTGGTGGTCGCGGACGCGGGGACGCACCTGGCGTTCTACGACAACACCTGGGACGGGCGGGTGGTGCTGCGCGAGGGTGAGGAGGGGGCCGGGTCGGGGGCGGACCGGCCGGGGTGGAGCGAGCTGCGGCTGGAGGGCGGGCCGGCCCGGTGCTGGGTGCTGCCGGGAACTCCGGCGCGGGTGGCGCAGGGGTGGGCGGGGCTGACGGGGGCGCCGGCGGTGCCGCCGGAGTGGGCGCTGGGGTACCAGCACGCGCGGTGGGGGTTCGGGAGCGCGGCGGAGGTGCGGCGGGTGGTGGCGGGGTACGCGGAGCGGGGGCTGCCGCTGTCGGCCGTACACCTGGACATCGACCACTTCGACGGGCACCGGGTGTTCACGGTGGACCGGGAGGCCTTCCCGGACCTGCCGGGGCTGGCCGGGGAGCTGGGGGCGGCCGGGGTGCGGCTGGTGTCGATCGTGGACCCGGCGGTGAAGGTGGGGGACGCGGTGCACGCGGCGGGGCTGGAGGTCGGGCCGCACGGGGCGTTCGTGCGGGACGGGAAGGGGCGGGAGGTGCGGGGGGAGGTCTGGCCGGGTGAGTGCGCCTATCCGGACTTCACGGATCCGGCGGTGCGGGAGTGGTGGGGGCGGCTGTACGGGGAACGGCTCGCGCAGGGGTTCTCCGGGTTCTGGCACGACATGAACGAGCCGGTGTCGTTCGCGCCCTGGGGGGACGCCACGCTGCCCCGGTCGGCGCGGCACGTGCTGGAGGGGGCGGGGGGCGACCACCGGGAGGGGCACAACGTGTACGCGCTGGCGATGGCGCGGGCGGGGTGGGAGGGGCTGGTGCGGCTGCGGCCGGACGAGCGGCCGTTCCTGTTCTCCCGGTCGGGGTGGGCGGGGATGCAGCGGTACGGGGGGACCTGGTCGGGTGACGTGGAGAGCAGCTGGGAGGGGCTGCGGGCGTCGCTGGCGCTGGTGCTGGGGCTGGGGCTGTGCGGGGTGCCGTACTCGGGGCCGGACGTGGGGGGATTCGGGGGGGCGCCGTCGCCGGAGCTGTACCTGCGGTGGCTGGAGCTGGGGGCGTACCTGCCGTTGTTCCGGACGCATTCGGCGCTCTGGGCGGGGCGGCGGGAGCCGTGGGAGTTCGGGCCGGAGGTGGAGCGGGGGGCGGCGCGGGTGCTGGCGGAGCGGGAGCGGCTGCGGCCGTACTTCGTGACGCTGGCGCACCTGGCGCGGCGGACGGGGGCGCCGTACGTGCGGCCGCTGTGGTGGGGGGCGCCGGAGGACCGGCGGCTGCGGGACTGCGAGGACGCGTTCCTGCTGGGGGACGCGCTGCTGGTGGCGCCGGTGCTGGAGTGCGGGGCGGACCGGCGGGCGGTGCGGTTGCCGCGGGGGCGGTGGTACGACACGGCGACGGGGGCGGCGCACGAGGGGCCGGCCCAGGTGCTGCTGGACGCCCCGCCGGGGCGCACCCCCGTGCTGGCGCGGGCGGGGTCGGTGCTGCCGGTGCGGCGGGCGGACGGGTCGGTGGGCCTGGAGGCGTGGGCGCCGGCGCGGGGGCGGACCGGGGGCGGGGTGGTGATCCGGGATCCGGGGGCGGGGTTCGGGGCGGGCGAGGTGGAGCGGTACACCGTGCGGTGGGCCGGGGAGGCGGTGGTGGTGGAGGACGAGGCGGGGGGTGTGGTGAGCGGGGTGGAGGTGCGGGGGGTGTAGGCGCGGGCGTGCCGTTGCCCTGGCCGGGCGGGTTGCCCTTGCCCTGGCCGGGCGGGGCGCCGGGTGGCGGTGGCCTCGGGAGCCGGGCGGGGGTGTGCGGGGTCGCGGCCGGGGGGCGGGGGTGGCCGGTGGCGGGGCCGGGGTGCGGGGTTTTTTAGGTGTAGTGGCCTGCGAACCAGGCGTTGGCGGCCTGGGTGTGGAGGGGGAAGGCCAGTTCCGTCGGGGTGTGGAGGGTGTGCCAGCCCGTCGTCTCGTCGGTGGGGTGGGAGGGCGGGAGGGCGGTGGTCGGGCGGGGCGGGAGGAGGCCGAAGAGGAGGAGGTGGCCGTGGGGGGAACTGAGGGCGTCGGCGAGGGTCACGTCGGCGGCCGGGGCCTCGATGCCGGTTTCCTCGCGGAGTTCGCGGACCACCGCCTCGCGCCAGTCCTCGCCGAAGTCGACGAATCCGCCGGGGAGGGCCACGCCGCCCTTGGCCGGTTCGATCGTGCGGGTGATGACCACCAGGCCGGTGCCGGAGGCGTCCTCCACGGGGAGCAGGGCCACGGCCACCGGAAGGGGGTTTCGGTAGGTGACGGCGCCGCAGGCGGGGCAGGTGCGGGGCCAGTCGGTGGTGGCGAACGGGGCTCCGCAGGTGGAGCAGTGCGAGTCCCTCAGGTGTGCCGGCATGCGGCGATCGTATGCCAAGGGCCTTCGGGGGCGCCGGTTGGCATCCCTTCCCGCTGTGCGCCCGGCGTTCGGCGTGGCAGACTTCTGACGGATCGTCAGGTACCGGCTGTGGGAGGGGTCTTGGCACGCACACGTACACCCGTGGTGAGCGGATGGTTCGCCGACGGGCCGGACGGGTTCCGGCTGCTCGGAACGCGGTGTTCCGCCTGCGCGGCGGTGTTCTTCCCGCGCGAGGACGCGTACTGCCGCAATCCCCGCTGCCCCGGCGGCGGTTCGCTCGTGGAGGTGCCGCTGTCAGCGCGCGGCCGGGTCTGGTCCTACACCGACGGGCGCTACCGGCCGCCCGCCCCGTACGTGTCCGATCCGGACGTGCCGTGGGAGCCGTACACCCTGGTCGCGGTGGAGCTGGAGGCCGAGGGGATGGTCGTGCTCGGGCAGGCCGCGCCCGGGGTGACGCCGGCCGCTCTGGCGGTCGGCATGGAGGTGGAGGTGGTCGGCGGGGTGCTGCACGAGGACGCCGGGACCACCTGGACGACCTGGCGGTTCCGGCCGGTGGAGGGGGCGCGGTGAGCGGGGACGTGGCCGTGCTGGGGGCCGGTATGCACCCCTGGGGGAAGTGGGGGCGCAGCTTCGTGGAGTACGGGCGGGCCGCCGCGGCCTCCGCGCTCGCCGACGCCGGGCTGGAGTGGACCGACGTGCGGTCCGTGGTCGGCGCCGACACGGTGCGCGGCGGCTACCCGGGCTACGTCGCCGGGGCCACCTTCGCGCGGGCGCTCGGCTGGCAGGGCGCCCGGGTGACCAGCGTGTACGCGGCCTGCGCCTCCGGGGCCCAGGCCATCGGGGCGGCCCGGGCGCAGATCCTGGCCGGGCTGGCCGACGTGGTGCTGGTGGTGGGTGCGGACGCCGCGCCGAAGGGGTTCTTCGCCCCGGCCGGGGGTGAGCGGCCGGACGATCCCGACTGGCTGCGGTTCCGGGTGCTGGGGGCGACCAATCCGGCGTACTTCGGGCTGTACGCGCGCCGCCGCATCGCCCTGTACGGGGACACCGGCGAGGACTTCGCGCAGGTCAAGGTGAAGAACTCGGCGGCCGGGGCGCTCAATCCGAACGCCCGCTACCGCAAGGCGGTGACGGCCGAGGAGGTGGCGGCCTCCGCCGTGGTCGCCGATCCGCTGCGGCTGCTGGACATCTGCGCGACCTCCGACGGGGGCGCGGCGCTGGTGCTGGCGAGCATGGGGTTCGCGCGGGCGCGCGGGGTGGCCGACCCGGTGCGGATCCGGGCGGTGTCGACCGTGACGCCCACGTATCCGCGTACCGTGCTGGACCTGCCGGACATCGCGACCGACTCGGTGGTGGCGGTGGCGCCGGCGGCGGGCTCCTTCCGGGCCTCGATCGCCCGGGCGGCGTACGAGGAGGCGGGGGTGGGGCCGCAGGACCTGTCGCTGGCCGAGGTGTACGACCTGTCGACCGCGCTGGAGCTGGAGTGGTACGAGGACATCGGCCTGTGCGGTGAGGGCGAGGGGGCCAAGCTGCTGCGGGAGGGGGCGACCGCGCTCGGCGGGCGGGTGCCCGTCAACGCGAGCGGCGGGCTGGCCTCGTTCGGGGAGGCGGTGCCGGCTCAGGCCATCGCCCAGGTGTGCGAGCTGACCTGGCAGCTGCGCGGGACGGCGGGGGCCCGGCAGGTACCGGGGGCGCGGGTGGGGATCACCGCGAACCAGGGGCTGTTCGGGCACGGCTCGGCCGTCGTGGCGGTCCGCTGAGAAGTGCCGGGTGCCTCTCACCAGGGGTCGGGGCGGGCCGGGAGAAGTACCGCCGCCGGGGTGCTTGACGCTCCCCGGCGGCGGGTTCACACTCTCCCCACGGTCCCGCGCCGGGACCCCCGCAGCCCCCCATGAGAACCGCGGCCCGTACCCCAGTCGGCGGGGGTGCGGGCCGCCTCCATGCGCTCCGTCCGGTCAGGCTCCGGCCGTCAGGCCGGCCCGGCGGGCCCGGGCCAGCGACATGGCGTGTTCCACGACCCCCACCAGCACGTCCTTGACCGATTCGCGGTCGCGGGCGTCGCAGAGGAGCACCGGCACCTCCGTGTCGAGGTCGAGGGCCTCGCGGATGGTCACCACGGGGTGGCGGTCGGCCCCGTCGAAGCAGTTGACCGCCACGACGAAGGGCAGGCCGCGCCGCTCGAAGTAGTCGACGGCGGCGAAGCAGTCGGCGAGCCGGCGGGTGTCGGCGAGCACGACGGCACCGAGCGACCCCTGCGACAGCTCGTCCCACAGGAACCAGAAGCGGTCCTGCCCGGGGGTACCGAAGAGGTAGAGCACCAGGTCCTCGCGGAGGGTGATGCGGCCGAAGTCCATGGCCACGGTCGTGGTGCTCTTCTGCTCCACTCCCCCGGTGTCGTCGATGTCGGCGCCCGGCTCGGAGAGCGTCTCCTCCGTGCGCAGCGGACGGATCTCGCTCACCGCACTCACCATGGTGGTCTTGCCCACCCCGAAGCCTCCCGCGACCAGGATCTTCAAGGTCAGGGGTTCGACCGGCGACACGGCATGCATCGCACCGGTGCGGCTAGAGCGCCCGAAGGCCATCGATCACCTCGCGCAGAATGGATTCGTCAGGCAGTTCGGCCGGTGGGACCGGCCGGGTCACGTGGACCAGGGAGTCGTCCACGAGGTCGCCGATCAGGACCCGGACGACGCCGATGGCGAGGTCCAGGTCCGCGGCGAGCTCGGCTACGGACTGGGGGCGTTCCCGGCACAGCCCGAGGATGTGGGCGTGTTCCGGGGAGAGGGTCAGGTCCCAGACCGGATCGTCGGCCGCCGGTTCGGCGACGACCAGGGCGATCAGGTCGAGGCGGTGCTGGGCGGCGTGGCTGGTCCGGCCGCGGGTCATCGCGTACGGGCGTACGACGGGCCCCGCCTCGTCGTCGAACCAGTGCGGGTGGCCGCCCCCGTGCGCCGCGCCGGGGGTCCCGTCGGGGGCCGGGGAGTCCGGGAGGTGGTCGTGGCCTGGATCGCTCATACGGTCCGACTCACCCTCCGGCTGGCAGCCCGGTGCGCGGGGCGGTCGCCAGGTGGTCGCCGACGCGCTTGACCATGAGGGTCATCTCGTAGGCGACCTGGCCGACGTCGGAGTCGGAGTCGGAGAGCACGGCCAGGCAGCTGCCGTCGCCGGCGGCCATCACGAACAGGAAGGCCTCGTCGAGCTCGACGACGGTCTGGCGGACCCGGCCGGAGTCGAAGTGCCGGCCGACGCCCTTGGCGAGGCTGTGGAAGCCGGAGGCGACGGCCGCCAGGTGTTCGCTGTCCTCGCGGGTCAGGTCCTTGGAGCTGCCCGTGGGCAGGCCGTCGCCGGAGAGGACCACCGCCTTGCGGATGCTGGCGACCTTGTCGACGAGTTCGTCCAGGAGCCAGTTGAGCGGGCCGGGGCCGCGGCCCCTGCTGTCGTGTCCGTTCTGCGGTGCGGTCATCGACCGTCCCCTTCGTTCTCGTGCGCGGGACCGGTGGCGGCGTGGGTGCCGCCCCCGGTCTCGGACTGCTGCGGTGCCTGCTGCTGGGGTTGCTGTGCTGCGTACTCCCTGCGCCCCGCCGTCCAGCCGCGCTGGAGGGCGGACATGCGGGCGCGTACGTCTTCGGCGTCGCGGTCGGTCGGCGACGCGGGGGCTTCGGGTTCGGCGGGGGCCGGAGCGTTCTTCAGCTGGGGTGCGAGGTTCGCCTGGCGGACCCGGCGGGGCAGCCCGCCGGGGCCGTCCGCCGTCCGGGCGGCCTCGGGGCCGGTCGGCGCCCGGTCCGGGACCGGGGCGGCGGCCGGGCGGGGGTCCACGCGGCGGCCGTGCTCGGCGACCAGGGTCGGGGTCTGGCGGCGGCGGGGCAGCGGGACCGCACCGGAGCGGGGGGCGTCGGGGCGGACGGCGTCCAGGTGCGGGCGCTCGGCGCGGACCGGGCCGGTGGGCGCCTGGGGCTCGCGGTCGGCGCCGCGGGAGCGGTCGGCGGCGGCACGGGTGCGGGCCGTCCGGCCGGGGCCGGAGTCCGGGGTGGTGTCGCGGGAGCGCCCCCAGTCGCGGAGGCGATCGGTGCCGCCGTCGCCGATCCGGTCGCCCTTCCAGGTGCCGAAGTCGCCGCCGCGCCGGTCGCCGTCGGGGCGGCCGGCCGAACCCAGGCCCAGCAGGGAGCTGCGCGGGGTGCCGCCGGGCGGGGTCTCGTCGTCGAGGGTGGCCATGGGCGGGCGGCCGCCGACCCCGGCGATGCCGGTGATGGTGTCGTCCAGGTCGTCGACCGCGTCGAGACCGTCCGGCCCCTCCAGGCCGAGGAGGCCCAGCGGGCCCTCCAGCTCGACCGGGCCGCCCCGCGCGCCGGCGGCCAGCGGGCGGGCCGAGGCACGGTCGAGGGCGGAGGCCACGGTCCGGCCGGAGCCCCGGGCGCCGGGGGCGGTCTTGACGCCCTTGACCGCCGCGGGGCCCTTCGCGGCCCGCACGGCGTCGAGGCGGATGCCGGTGCCGTTGGTGTCGGGGGCGTCGGTGAGGAGGTCGGCCGGGAGGAAGACCACCGCGGTGGTGCCCCCGTACGGGCTGGGCTGGAGGGCCACCTTGATGGCGTGGCGGCGGGCCAGGCGGCTGACCACGAACAGCCCGAGGCGGTCGGTGTCGGAGAGCTCGAACTCGGGGGTCTCGGCGAGCCGGAGGTTCGCGTCGAGGAGGGCTTCGGGGTTCATGCCGAGGCCGCGGTCGTGGATCTCCAGGGTGAAGCCGTTGGCGACGCGTTCGCCGTGGACCTGGACGGCCGTGTGCGGCGGGCTGAACACCGTGGCGTTCTCCAGCAGTTCGGCGACCAGGTGGGTGACGTCGGCGACGGCCGGGCCCTCGATGCCGATGCGCGGCAGGCGGCGGACCTCGATGCGCTCGTAGTCCTCGACCTCGGCGACGGCGGCCCGGACGACGTCCATCAGCTGGACGGGCTTGCGCCACTGGCGGGAGGGGGCGGCGCCGGAGAGGATCACCAGGCCCTCGGCGTGCCGGCGCATGCGGGTGGTCATGTGGTCGAGGCGGAACAGGTCGGCGAGCTCCTCGGTGTCCTCGGTGCGCCGTTCCATGGTGTCGAGCAGGGTCAGCTGGCGGTGGAGCAGCACCTGGTTGCGGCGGGCCAGGTTGACGAAGACCTCGGAGACGCCGCGGCGGAGCTCCGCCTGCTTGACGGCGGCTTCGACGGCGGCGCGCTGGAGGCTGTTGAGGGCGAGGGCGACCTGTCCGACCTCGTCCTTCTCGAACTCCAGGCGGGGCGCCTCGGTCTCGATGTCCAGGCTCTCGCCGGCGGCGAGGCGGCGCATCACGCTGGGCAGGCGGACGCCGGAGGCCTCGGTGGCGTCCTTGCGGAGCTGGGAGAGGTCGCGGATCAGGTCGCGGCCGACGCGCACGGAGAGGAAGAGGGAGAAGGCGAGGGCCAGGAAGCCGAGGACGCCGGCGAGGGCGGCCTGGACGACGACGCTCCGCGCGACGGGTGCGACGCGCTTCTGGTAGCGGTCGCCGGCGGCGGTGCCCATGGTGGCGAGGTCGTCGAGGACCTTGCGGGAGGCCTCGTCCCACTGCGCGGCGGTGACGGTGCGCGGGTTCTTGACGGCGCCCGCGCTGATGAACCGTTCCTCCGTGTCGCGCAGCGCCTTGCTCTCGGGGCCGTTCCAGTACTGCTCGAACAGCTTGCGGTCGTCGGCCGGCAGGATCGCGAGGTTGAAGTCGTACAGCAGGGCGCGGTTGGCGGCGAAGGCGGAGACGCGGCGGACGTCACTGGTGGCGACGTTGCCCGCGGCGAGGGTGGAGGCGATGACCGCGTCCTCGCGGGAGAGGGTCTCGCGGGCGCGGGTGATGCCGACGAGGGCCCGGCCCTGCTTGTCCATCTCCACGTTCTCCAGGGCGTGGAGGTTCATGAGGAAGTCGTAGCAGGGGTCGACCAGGCGGCTGTAGAGGTCGAGGGCCGTGGTGGGGTCGAGGTCGCTCGCGTCCACGGAGCGGCGCAGCGAGGCGATGCCGTGGAAGGCGTCGAGGATGGAGCTCAGGCGCTCCCGGGCGGTGGGGCTGAGCTCGTCGACGACCTCGCGGTCGGTGGCGTTCGCGGTGATCTTGCGGACCATCTCGTCGGTGGCGGCGCGGCTCTTGGCGAGCTCTGCGGTGGCCGCGACGGCGCGGGGGTCGCCGAGGACGACGAGGGTCTGGCGGCGCTCCTTCTGGATGACGCGGACGACGTCCTCGATGGGGTAGCCGACCTTGCCGATGACGTACGCGACGTCGAGCAACTGCACTGCTTCGCGGCCGGTGATGACCGTGGCGAAGCCCCAGAGCGCGGTCAGGGAGACGAGCGGCACCAGCAGCAACGCCACGATCTTCCGGCGGATCGACTTCCCGCGAAAGCGCATGGCCTCCCCAGCCTCCCCCAGCTCAACCCCGTTGCGCGGGGTCGGTGTTCCGTGTTCCGTCGTTCAAACGGCGTGAGCCTACTACTGCCGCGCGGCGGGCTCGAAGGCATGTCCGGACGTTTTCGGCCTGGCCTCTGGACGAAGATCACCAGTTGTCCGATACTTCCGGTCACGTCCGGCCCGATATGTGGCAGATGCCACTTGGTGGGGTGTCAGTGCCCCTCTAGGGATGGATGGCTGGAACTCTTTGCTCCGCAACCGGGCGGGGGTGCGGATGCGTCCGGGATGCGGGAATCTCCGGGAACCTCCGGGCGGGCGGCGGTCGTTGGGTCCGGGGGGTGAGTGGAGCGGAGCATGAGGGTGTACGAGGACGCGGACGAGGGCGGCCGCCAGGCGCCGCCGGCCTTCCGGCGGGGGCTCTGGGTGGAGGAGCCGGCCCGGCGGCGGCGCCTGCCGGATCCGGTGCGGGCGTCGGCGGTGCGGGCGGTGCTGATCGTGGCGGTGACGCTGACGGAGGCGTCGGTCACGTTCTTCCTGGTGCTGACGGGGTCGTGGCTGGCGCTGCCGATGGTGCTCGGGGGGATAGCGGGGACGGTGGTGGCCACGTGGGCGGTGCTGGACGTGTGGATCACGCGGCAGATGTGGAACCAGCGGTATGGGGTGGTTTCGGAGCCGAGTAGCGCCGCTCGGGGGGGTTGAGGGGGCCCGCGCGGTCGAGCCGCGCGGGCGGCGCGTCAGGAGGCGGTGCGGCGGAACATTCGGGTTGCGGTGATTTCGCCGTGGATGGTTTCCGCTTCCTGGGACGGCTGCGGGAGGCCCGGGCGCAGGTGTTCCTCCACGCTGATGTACTTCAGGCCCGCCCTCAGGTCCGCGTCGTTGCGCAGCCGGATGACCAGGGGGAACTCCGCCAGGGCCGTGGTGTCGAAGAGGCCCGTGGTGTAGAGGAGCTGGACGCCCAGGGCGTCCGAGACCGCCCGCTGGAGCTCCAGCAGGTACGTGGCGTTGGCGCGCCCGATCGGGTTGTCGAGGAACAGCGTGCCCGCGTGGCGGTGCTTGTCGCGGCCGCGGTCGTTGCTGCGCAGGGCGGCCATCGTGCAGTACAGGGCGATGGCCGCGGTGAGCAGCTGGCCGCCGGAGAAGACGTCGCCCATCTGACCGACCGGCACCCGCTCGGCCCGCAGGACCGCGTCCGGCTTGAGGATCTCGACCGCGATGCCCTTGGGTTCGAGCGCGGCCTGGACGCCCCGCAGGAGGAGGGACATGCCGTCGCGGCGACCTTCGCCGAAGGCGGCGTTCTTCTTGACGGCCGTGCGGGTGGCCTCGTCGATGACCTCGCCCAGGCGTTCGGTGAGGGTGGCCTGGTCGGGTTCCTCGAACCGGATCCGGAGGAACTCCTGGCCCGACCACTCCCCGAGGCCCTCCGGGAGCTGGGACAGCCGCTGGGCGGAGCGGAGGGTGGCCAGGGCCGACTCCACGAGGCCGCGCAGCCGGTCGACGATGCTGTCGCGGTTGCGTTCCAGCTGGGCGAGCTCGTCGGTCAGGACCCGCAGCCGCGGGGCGAACGCGGCCGCCCAGGCCGCGGCGTGCTCGGGGAGCGCGGAGGCGGGCAGTTCGCGGATCTGCTGGCGGGCGGGGGTGCGCACCTGCTCGTAGCGGTTGGCGTTGGCGTGCCGGACCAGGACGTCGCTCGCCTCGCGCACGGCGGCCTCGGCGGCGGAGAGCTCGGCGGCGCAGGCGCGCAGGGAGCGGCGGGTGTCGGTGGCGGACCGGCGGGCCTCCTCCAGGGTGCCCTGGTGGGGGGCCGGCTCCTGTTCGTCCTCCGGGTGGGTGTGGTCGCGCAGCAGGTCCCGCAGCAGGGCGGCGGTCTCGTCGAAGCCGCCGGCGCCGTCCTCGGCGGTGCGGTGGGCGCGCAGCAGGTCGGCGTGGGCGGCGCGGGCGCTCTCCACGGCGGCGGAGTGCGCGGCGAGCTGGGCGGTGGCGGTGCGCAGCAGGCCCTGGGCCTGGTCCACGTCGGCCGGGACGAGCTCCTCGGGCAGCTCGGTGTGCGCCTCGCCGTCGGCGGGGGCGTGCCGTTCGGCCTCGCCGCGCAGCCGGCCGAGCTGCTCGCTCGCGGCGGAGGCACGGGACTCCAGCATCTGCACGAGGGCCTCGGCGCGGGCCGCGGCGGCCTGCCGGGAGGGGCCGTCGGCGCCGTCGGTGCCCTCCAGGAGCTGGGCGGCGCGGGTGCGGACCTTGTTGGTGAGCCGGTCGAGTTCGGCGAGGGCGGCGCTCTCGTCGCTCTCGGCACGGGCCTGTTCGGCGCGCAGGTCGGCGCCGACGCCGACCTTCTCGTACAGCTGGGAGGCGGCCCGGTAGGCCTCGCGGAGATCGGGCAGGGGGGCGCGGGGGCCGTCGTCCTCGGGGAGCTGGTCGGGGGCTCCGGCGATCTCGGCGCGTTCGGCGCGCAGGGCGCGGGCGGTGCGGCGGGCGTCGTCGGCGGCGCGCTGGGCGGCGCGGCGGTCCTCGTCGGCGGCGCGGGCCCGGTCCAGGCAGGCCTCGGCGCGGGCCTCGGACTCGGCGGCCTCGTCGGCGAGTTCGCGGACCTTGGCCTGCCAGCCGGAGCGCTCGCGCAGGCGGTGGGCGAGGCCGGCGAGGGCGTCGGCGGCGCGGCGGGCGCGCTGGGCGGTCTCCTGGCGCTCGTCCCGGACCCGGGCGGCGTCGGCGGCGGCTTCGTCGGCCTCGGCGCGTACGGTACGGGCCTCGGCGAGTTCGGCGTCGGCCTCCTCGGCGAAGGCCCGGGCCGCGGCGGCGTGTTCCGCGAGTTCCGTGAGGCGGCCGGGCGGGCAGCCGGTGCGCCAGGAGGTGAGGCGGGCGGCGAGTTCACGGTCGCCGGCGAGGCGGGCGGCGAGTTCGCGGATCTCGGTGTCGCGGGCGGTGGCGCGGGCGCGCAGGGCCTGGCGTTCCTCGTCGGCGGCGTGCTCGTCGTGCATGGCCGGGTTCGGGGAGACGATGAAGACACCGGAGACCGCGGAATCGGCGTCCACGGGCGCGGCCGGGGCGAGCAGGGCGGCGGCGGTGCCGACGGCGACGGTGGAGCGGGGCAGCAGGGCGGCGCCGGAGAGGACCTCACGGGCCCGGCCGTGGGTGTCGGGGTCGGTGATGATGACGCCGTCGACCAGTTCGGGGCGGGCGGCGAGGACGGCGGCGTGGTCGGCGGGGGCCACGGCCTGGGCGAGGTAGCGCCAGCCGGGCAGGGCCGGGATGCCGTGTTCGCCGAGGTACTCGACGGTGGCGAGGACGTCGGGGCCGGGCGGGAGCAGTCCGCCGTCGCCGAGGGCGCCGAGGATGCGGGAGTCGTCGGCGGCGGCGGTGCGCAGGTCGAACAGCTGGCGTTCGGCCGCGCCGACGGTGTCGGCCAGCAGCTCGCGGAGGGTGTCGGCGTTGCGGTCGAGGTCCTCGGCGGTGAGGGCTCCGGCGGTGGTGGTTCCCTGGGCCGCGCCCGGCGCGCCCGCGTGCGCTCCCCCGGGGTGTCCGGGCCGGGTGGCGGTTGCGCCGGGGCCGCCGACGGCCTGCGCGGCCGTGCCCTGCGTCCCGCCGTGCGCGGCCGCGGCGGAGCCGGGGACGCCCGGCCCGCCGTCGGCCGGGGCGGTGGCGCCGCCGGAGCCGGTGCCGTCGCCCGCCGGGGCCGGCGCGGCCGCGCCGGGGCCGGCCGGGACGGCTGCGTGCCGGCTCGCGGCCGGGGTGCCGGGCCCCGCGGGGGCGGATCCGGATCCCGCGGCCCCGCCCTCGCGCGGGTGCGGCAGGAAGGTCTCGGGGACCGACGGCAGGCCGAGCAGCTCCGCCAGGCGGGGCGAGGCGGCCAGGGACTCCGCGGCGCGGCGTTCGGCGGCGTGGGCGGCCTCGGCCGCGTCGGCGGCGTCGGCGGCGCGGGCGGCGGTGAGCTCGGCGCGGGACTCGGCGCCGGCGGCCTCGCGGGCGGCTTCGGCTGCGGCGCGGGCGGCCTCGCGGGACTCGTCCCAGGCGGCCACGGCGGTCTTCTCGGCGTCGCTGGCGGCCAGCGCGGCGCGGGCCGGGTCGGCGTCGGGGGCGCTGTCGTCGAGCCAGCCGGCGCGGACGGCCTCGGCGGTCTCCTGCTCGACCTCGGCGAGGCGGGCGCGCAGGTGTTCGGCCTCGCTGCGGGCGCGCTGGGCGGCGGTGGCGGCGGCGGTGGCGTCGCGGTGGGCGGTCTCGCCGAGGGCCTGGAGTTCGGCGGAACGCTCCTCCTCCTCGTTGGCGGCGCGTTCGCCCTGTTCGGCGGCGGTGTGCAGGGCCCGTACGAGTTCGGCCGCGGCGGTGGCGCGGGCGGCGAGGGCCGGGGCGGCGTCCCGTTCGGCCTCGCGGATGGCGGCGGCGACGCGGGCGGAGCGGTCGGCGGCGGCACGGTGGCGCAGGACGGTCTCGGCGGCCTGCCAGGCGGAGTGCAGGGTGCGGGCTTCGAGGAGTTCACGGCGCTGGGCGGCGGCGGCCTTGTCGGCGACGGTCAGCGCCAGCGAGGCGTGCCGGTAGGCGAGTTCGGCGGAGACGGCGGCGCTGCGGGCGCGCTGCTCCTCGGCGGCGGTGACGGCGTGGGCGGCGCCGGTGACCTGCTGGGCGAGTTCGGCGGCGCGGGCGCGTTCCTCGGTGGCGCGGGCGGAGAGGCGGCGGGCGAGGGTGCGGGTGCGGCGTTCGGCGCCGGCGTGGACGTCGCGCAGCCGGGCGCGGGTCTCGGCGGCTTCCACGATGCGGGTGAGCAGGTCGACGGAGCCGGCGGTGAAGTCGCGTTCGGCCATCAGCTCGGCGCGGCGGCCGAGTTTGTTGCCGAAGCCGTGGACCAGGTCGGCGAGGCCGTCGGTGTCACGGGTGTCGGTGACGGCGCGCAGCAGGAGGTCGGTGAAGTCGGAGTCCTTCTTGACCGCGAAGAGGCCGGCGGCCTCGCCCTCGTCGGCGTTCATCTCGCGCTGGTAGCGGAAGAGTTCGGGGTCGAGGCCGAGTTCGGTGAGGTGCTCGTTCCAGCGGTCGTGGATCTCCTCCCAGGACACCTCCAGGTGCGGGTAGGCCTTGCCGGCCTCGGTGATCGCGTCGCGGAAGCCCTTCATGGTGCGGCGGCGGCCCTGGGCGCCGGAGGCGCCTTCGACGGGCGGGCGCACGGAAGTCGCCTCGGCGACGGGGAGGTTGTCCAGGCTCAGGCCCGGGCCGGGGCGGAAGGAGTACCAGGCCTCGGCGAACTTGCGGGGGTCGTTGGAGACCTGGCGGCCGCGCCATTCGCTGACCTTGCCGACGACGACGCACTCGCCGGTCTGGGTGTGCTGCCACTCCAGGGCGACGTGGCCGCAGTCGTCGGCGAGCAGGAACTTGCGGAGCACGCCGGAGCTGGCGCCGCCGAGGGTGTTGCGGTGGCCGGGGAGCATGACCGAGAAGATCAGCTTGAGGAGGACGGACTTGCCGCCGCCGTTCTCCAGGAAGAGCACGCCGGCCGGCGCCGGGCGGCGGGGCGGGCCGGTGGGCTCGTCCTCGAAGAACTCCGCCTGGGTGGGCGCCGGGTGGGGTACCGGCTCGCCGACTCCGCGCAGGTCGAGCACGGTGTCGGCGTAGCGTGCGCCGGCGGGCCCGATGGAGTAGAGGCGGATCCGGGACAGCTCGTACATGGCGGCGGACTCTCGTTGTTTTCGGTGTGTCTCGGTACGTGGGGCGGGCGGGTCAGGCGTGGAACGGCAGGCCGGCGTCGGCGGCGAGTTCCAGGTCGTCGCCCTCGGGCGGCGGCAGGAGGGTGGCGGAGCCGTCGCTGACGGGCACCACGCCGAGTTCCAGGAGTTCGGCCATGGCCGCGCTGCCCGCCATGTCGCGGACCTGGAGCTGGTAGCGGGGGGTGGTGCGGTAGGTGCCGCCGGCGTCGTCGCCGGTGCGCTGGAGGAAGCCGGACTCGGTGAGGAAGGCGGCGGCCTTGCCGACGATGCCGGTGGTGGAGCCGGCGAGGCGGCGGGCGTCCTTGGTGGCGCCGGTCGCGCTGCGGCGGGCGTAGACGCGCCAGGCGGCCTCCAGGCCGGGGGCGTCGGAGGCGGGGTCGGTGTTCTCGCCGAGTTCCTCGGCCCGCTCCTCCAGGCGGCGGCAGGTCTGCCGGACGAAGGCGTCGACGCCGTTGACGGTGATCCGGCCGATGTAGCCGTCGTCGGCGAGGTCCTCGGGGCGGGGGAAGGCGAGGGCGGCGACGGCGAGGTGGGCGAGGCCGTGGAGGAAGCGGTCGCCGCCGTCGGCGGCGGTGCGGCGGGCGTAGTCGCCCATGCGGACGGCGAAGACGGAGTCCTCGCCGGCGGCGACGGCCATGCCGGCGCGCGGGGAGACCTCCAGGACGACGAGGCCGAGGCCGGTGGCGACGGCGTCGGCGAGGCGGCCGAAGCCGGGGTCCTCGCGGTAGCGGCGCAGCAGTTCCGCGTACTCGGCGTCGCGGGCGGGGAGCAGCTTGGGCTGGAGCCCGAACCCGACGAGGCGGGCCGCGTCGGCGGCGTCGGCCGGGGTCAGCGCGGGGGCGGCCGGTGCGGGCGCGGTGGCCGGGACCGACGGGCCGTCGGGCTCGCTCCACGCGGCGTACTCGGCGTGGTGGTCGCTCACGGGTGGGTCTCCTCGGCGGTGCGGTGGGCCTGGCGGTGGGGGCGGGCCGGACGGGTGCCCGGGACGGGCACGCGGGGGTCGGCCCTCCGGTCGGGGCGGCCCGGGGCGGGGGGCCCGGGCTGCGGGCGGGGGGTCGGGGCGGGCGGCCCGGGCTGCGGGCGGGGGGTCGGGGCGGGCGGCCCGGGCTGCGGGCGGGGGGTCGGGGCGGGGGGCCCGGCCTGTGGGTGGGGGGTCGGGGTGGGGTGGGTCACGCCGACTCCGAGCGGTCCGCGGCCATGCCGGCCGCGTCCAGGAGGGCCGTGCCCACGATCAGGTCGGCTCCGCCGAACTCCGGGTCCTCCAGCTGGGTGCCGTCGTCCACCGCGAACAGCAGCCGCTCCTCGCCCTGCCGGTACGCCGTGCCCACGGCCGGGCTGGCCGCGTGGACGGCGAGCAGGGCCACCAGGTACGGGAGGTCGGGGTCCTCGCGGCGGGCCTCCGCGAGCAGGCCGGACAGGCGGCGCGGGGCGTCGTGCGGGAGGTCCAGGAGGCGGGTCGCGGCCGCGAGCTGCTCCTCGCTGAAGCGGCTGTCGTCCGGGGTGGCGATGAGGTCGGGTTCCGGCATCTCGGCGCCGAGGTGCTCGCGCTCCACGGGCGGGGTGAGGAGGATCTCCACGAGGTCCGCGACCCGGACGGAGACGGGGGTGCGCAGGCCGGTGCCCGCGGCGAAGAAGGCGTCGGTGACCCGGGTGGCCTGCGTCACGGGCAGCGGCAGCAGCGGGGCGACCAGCTGTCCGTACAGGTCGATCCCGGAGCGCGCGGCGGGCGTGGCGAAGGCCTGGCGGTCCTGTTCGGCGCGGAAGAGCGGGCCGGCGTCCAGGAGCCTCGACTGGAGCTGGGTGTGCCGGCGGATGCAGTCCTTGACGATGTCGACGAGCTCGGCGGCGCGCCGCTTGTTCTCGGGGTCCTCGGCCTCGTCGCGCGCCTTGCGGATGTTGGTGAGGATGGCGTTCTCGTGCCGGTAGCGGTCGGCGACGTGGTCCAGGGCTTCGGCGATCATGTCCGGGACGGCCTGCAGCCAGTCGACCGCGCGGACGTTGCGCCGGGTGGCGTCGAGGGTGCGGCGCAGGGTCTCGGCGTACTGCACGGTGCGGTAGCGGGCCTGTTCGGCGGCGAGCTGGGCGTCGGCGAGCCGGCCCCGGCTGATCAGGACCTCCAGCTTGACCTCGGCGGCGATCTGCGCGCTGGTGACGTCGGTGTCGAGGGCGCCGACCAGGACGTTGACGGCCTCGTCGGTGGTGCGCAGGTAGACCGCGCCGCCGTACCCGGGGACCTCCTCGATCAGCTTGAAGTCGTAGTCACGGCGGACGTAGACCCCGTCCGGGCCGAAGGTGCCGTAGATCGCGCGGAAGCCGCGGTCGACGCTGCCGACGTTGATCAGGTTCTCCAGCACCCAGCGGGCGACGCGCTCGTGCTCGGCGGCGGGCCGGCCGGGGGTCTGGGCGGCGACGCGCGGCAGCAGGCGGGCCACTATCTGCTCGTGGTCGGCGCCCGTGTCGAAGTCCATGTTCAGCGTGACCAGGTCGATCGCGGCCAGCGCGACCTCCGCCATCGCGTAGACCCCGTATTCGCCGGCCAGGTTGGCCTTGCGGACGTCGAGGTCGTGCAGCGGGGCGGTGCAGGCGAGGGCGCGCAGCCGCCGGGCGAGGCCCTCGTCGGCGGCCGGGCCCGGCGCCGGGGAGGGGAGGGTCTTCGCCGGGGCAGGGAGAGTCACGTCGCAAAGATTAGGCGGTGTCACGGACAACATCCCAAACGGCATGGTTCGGCCGGAACGTCCCCGGCTCCGCGGAAGGCCGCGGAAGGGCTCTGCGGCGCGCGGCGGGCGGGCTGTTCTACGCTCGCCGCATGGCTTCCATGATCACATCCCCAGCGGCCGCGATCGACCTCAACGCCGACCTCGGCGAAGGCTTCGGGCGGTGGGCGCTGACGGACGACGAGGCCCTGCTGTCGGTGGTCACCAGCGCGAACGTGGCCTGCGGCTTCCACGCGGGCGACCCGTCGATCATGCGGCGGGTGTGCGAGCTGGCCGCCGCGCGGGGCGTACGGATCGGGGCGCAGGTCTCGTACCGGGACCTGGCGGGGTTCGGGCGGCGGGCGATGGACGTGCCGGCGGAGGAGCTGGCGGCGGAGGTGGCGTACCAGATCGGGGCGCTGGAGGTGTTCGCGCGGGCGGCCGGGTCGAGGGTGTCGTACGTGAAACCGCACGGCGCGCTGTACAACCGGACGGTCCACGACGCGGACCAGGCGGGCGCGGTGGTCGCCGGGATCCGGCTCGCGGCCGGGGACGCCGGTCTGCCGGTGCTGGGCCTGCCCGGGTCGCTGCTGCTGGCGGCGGCGGGGGAGGCCGGGCTGGAGCCCGTACCGGAGGCCTTCGCCGACCGCGCCTACACCCCGGGCGGCACCCTGGTCCCGCGCGGGACGCCGGGGGCGGTGTTGCACGACCCGGACGCGGTGGTGGCACGGGCCGTGCGGATGGCGGCCGAGCGGGAGGTCACGGCGTCGGACGGGTCCCCGGTACGGGTGGACGCGCGCTCGCTGTGCCTGCACGGGGACACCCCGGGGGCGGCGGGGCTCGCGGTGCGGGTCCGGGAGGCGCTGGGGGCGGCCGGGGTGCGGGTGGAGGCGTTCGCGTGAGGGCGCTGGTGGTGGGGCGGGAGGCGCTGCTGCTGGAGGTGGACTCGGCGGCGGAGGTGGCCGCGCTCCACGCCGAGCTGCTGCGCCGGCGGGACGCGGGTGGGCTGGGCGCCGTCCGGGAGGTGGTGCCGGCGGCGCGGACGGTGCTGCTGGACGGGGTGCGCGAGCCGGGGGCGCTGGCCGCGCGGATCGCCCGCTGGGAGGTGCCGCCGCTCGCGGAGGCCGAGGGGCCGCTGGTCACCGTTGCGGTGCGGTACGACGGGCCGGACCTGGCGGAGGTGGCCGGGGCGTGGGGCGTGGCCGAGGGGGAGGTGGCCGGGGTGGTCGGGGGGATCGAGTTCCGGGTGGCGTTCTGCGGGTTCGCGCCCGGCTTCGGGTATCTGACGGGGCTGCCGGAGCGGCTGTGGCTGCCCCGTCGGGCCACGCCCCGCACGGCGGTCCCGGCGGGGTCCCTCGCCCTGGCCGGGGAGTACGCGGGGGTCTACCCCCGCTCCTCCCCCGGCGGCTGGCAGCTGATCGGCTCCACCGACGCGGTGCTGTGGGACCCGGCACGGGAGCCGGCGGCGCTGTTCGCGCCGGGGGTACGGGTGCGGTTCGAGGAGGCGGGCGCGTGAGCGTGGACGACGGCACGGCCCCGGACTCCGCCCCGGGCGGCGGCCCGACCCTGGGCCGGGGCGATGCCGCGCATACGGGCGGGGAGCCGGGTGGCGGGGGCGGGGTGAGGGGGCTGGTGGTGGTGCGGGGTGGGGCCTTGAGCACCGTGCAGGATCGGGGGCGGCCCGGGTTCGCGCATCTGGGGGTGCCGCGGTCGGGGGCGTTGGACACGGGGGCGTACGCCCTGGCCAACCGGCTCGTGGGGAATCCGGCCGGGGCCGCCGTACTGGAGACCACCCTGGACGGGGTCCGGCTGCGGGCCCTGGCGCCGGTGACGGTGGCGGTGACGGGCGCACCGTGTGCGGTACGGGTCGACGGGCGCCCGGCGGCGTGGGGTGCGCCGGTGCGGCTGCGGGCGGGGGCGGAGCTGGACGTGGGCCGGGCGGAGACCGGGCTGCGGAGCTATGTCGCGGTGCGGGGCGGGGTCGCCGGGCCGGCGGTGCTGGGGAGCCGTTCGACGGACCTGCTGTCGGGGCTGGGGCCGGCGGTCCTGGCGGACGGGACGGTGCTGGAGGTCGGCCCGGCGGGACCGGAGCCGGTGACCGGGGCGGACGCCCTGCGGGTGCCGGGGCCGCCGGTGGCGGAGCTGGTGCTGCCGTTGCGGCTGGGGCCGCGGGCGGACTGGTTCACGGGGGCCTCGGTGGCGGCGCTGCTGTCGGGGGGCTACCGGGTGTCGCCGGCGTCGAACCGGATCGGGCTGCGGACCGAGGCGGGGCCCGCGCTGGAGCGGGCGCGGGGCGGGGAGCTGCCGAGCGAGGGGATGGTGCTGGGGGCGGTGCAGGTGCCGCCGGACGGGCTGCCGGTGGTGTTCCTGGCCGACCATCCCGTGACCGGGGGCTACCCGGTGGTCGGGGTGGTCCCCCCGGGCCCCGCGCTGGACGCCGCCGCGCAGGCACGGCCGGGGGTGGCACTGCGGTTCGTTCCGGCGGCGGCGTGACGGGCGGCGGGGCCGGCGCCGCCGCGGGGTGGGCCGGGGCCTGCTCCCCGGTCGGCCGGCGCGGCCGTGGCCCCCGCCCTCCGGCGCCGCCGCGGGGTGGGGCCTGCTCCCCGGTCGGCCGGCGCGGCCGTGGCGTAGCTGCGGGCGGGCCCGCTCCGCTCGGCCGACGCCCTGTGGCATGGCTGCTGGCGGGCCGTCCGGGGTGGTGGTGCGGCGCCGCTGTGGGTGGCCGCTGCGCGGGGCGG
Source organism: Streptomyces sp. NPDC001594 (assembly GCF_042893675.1). Taxonomy (NCBI): domain Bacteria; kingdom Bacillati; phylum Actinomycetota; class Actinomycetes; order Kitasatosporales; family Streptomycetaceae; genus Streptomyces; species Streptomyces sp. NPDC001594. Next base: position 26,628 of record NZ_JBIAVB010000016.1, read on the forward strand.
TCCCCTACCCGCCCTTCCACCGTTCCCCGGGCTCCGCCCGGCCCCGCGCCTCAAACGCCGGCGAGGCTGAAAGGCCCTGGGCTCCGGCTCCGGACCGGCGCCTCAAACGCCGGCGAGGCTGGACGGCCTGGGCTCGGCCCGGAGCCGCGCCTCAAGCGCCGGACAGGGCTGCAAGGCCCCAGGCTCCGCCCGGACTCCCCCCACGAACGCCGCCAAGGCCGAAAGCCCCGGGGCTCGACCCAGAGCCGCGCCTCAAGCGCCGAGGTTGAAGAGCCTGGGGCTGCGCCCCTAGAACGGCGCCTAGTCCGAAAGACCCGGGCCTCGCCCAGACCTGCGTCTCGGACGCCAGCGAGGCTGAAAGAAACCTGGGCTCCGCGCCCGCCGCACGAAATACAAGCCCGCGGGTGGTGCCGCGGGCGGCTGCCGGGCCGGGGCGAAATCCAGCCCCGCCGGCGTTTGAGGCGTGGGGGCTGGGGGCGGAGCACCCAGGGGGCGGGGCGGTCGGCCCCGGGAGGGTGGGGCGGGGGCAGGCGCCGGCGGAGCTACATCGTGGGCTCGGGGGTGATGCGGCTGCGGACGGCCGACTGGACGTCCTCCTCCTCCGCCGGGTCCGCCGCCAGGCGGCGCAGCCGGGGGGCGACACGGGCGTCGGCCGTTTCGGCGTGGCGGGCCGCCACCTCGCGGGTGGTCTCCTCGCAGTCCCACAGGCATTCGACCGCGAAGCCCGCCGCGAAGGTGGGGTCCGTGCTGGCCAGGGCGCGGGCGGCGCGGCCGCGCAGGTGGGAGGAGGCCGTCTCGCGGTAGATGTGGCGCAGCACGGGGGCCGCGCAGCCGATCGAGAGCCGGCCCGCGCCGTCCACGAGGGTGAACAGGCGGGGCGAGTCCGGGCCGGAGCCGCGGACGGTGTCGCGGAGGGCGCCCAGCACCAGGCCCGCGTCGTCGGCGCCGCCGCGGGCCGCCAGGAGGGCCGCGGCGGCCGCTCCGAGGGCGTCGGGGCGGTGGACCCACTGGCGGGCGCGGTCGAGGGCGGCGGGGCCGCACATGCGCTCGTAGGCGGCCACGGCCGGTTCGTCGCCGGCGGCTTCGATGAGGTCGAGCACGGCCGGGTTCTCGGGCTCGGCGAGGACCAGGTGGTGCAGGGCGGTGGCCCGGGCGGCCTCGCCCTGCGCCCCGGCGGCGGCCGCGAGGATCTCGGAGCGGTCGTCGGGCGCGGCCACGGCGGCCAGGCAGCGCGCGGCGGGCACGTGCAGCGGGGTGCCGCGGCGCAGCCCGTCGGCGGCCCAGTCGAAGACGGCCTGGACGCCCCAGCCGGGCCGGGGGCCGCTGGGGTTGAGCTGGCGCTGCCAGCGGTCGAACGAGCCCTGCCGGCGGGCGGCGCGCAGGCGTTCCCCGTACTGCGGCGACTCCTCCCACAGGCTCCACGGCCGGGGCTCGTAGGCGTCGCGGACGGCGGCGGCCAGCAGCGCCTCGCCCTCGGCGGTCTCCGGGAACCTGCCCAGGACCGGGGCTGCGAGGGAGCGCAGGCCTTCGTCGTCGTCGCGCAGGGCGAGCTCGTCGAGGGCCCAGGCCCAGTTGGCGCCGGAGGCGGCGTAGCGGCGCAGCAGCATCAGCGCGTCGTCGCGGCCGTACGAGGCCAGGTGTCCGAGGACGGACAGGGCGAGGCCGGTGCGGTGGTCCTCCTCGTCGACGAGGTCGTCGACGCCGAAGAGGTGGGCCTCGATCTCGCGGAGCGGGCCGTCGAGGTCCAGGTACAGGCGGGCGTAGTACAGCGACCGGTTCTCGACCTGCCAGTCCTGCCGCGGGTCACGGGTCACGCACTGGTCGAGGGCCGCGAGGGCCTCCGGGCGGGGCGCCGCGAGGGCGTGCAGCGTGCCGTCGCCGCGGCCCCTCTGGAGGAGGCCGAGCAGCGTGCCGCTCGGCGCTATGACTGGTTCGAACATGGGAATGGCCTCAAATCAAGCTGGGGACGCAACCTGGAATCGGGGTTCACAGGGCCGCGTAACAGCATGTGAGGACGTCCGCCGTCATGTTCCGCTCGATGTAGACCATTGCCTTCTCACTCTCGTCGGTGCTTCGCGTCCGTGCCGGCCGGTGCGGCAGGGGTGGAGGTGGACACCCGTCGTGTCCAGCCCGCTCCTGCCCGTACGTCATGTCCGCGAATCGAATCCGACGCCATGATGACCCAGCCGGTTTGTGCGCCGCGACCACATTTAAGGGCGTCGTGACCAAGCCGTGAGCTCGCGGGCCCGTCCCGGCCCGGGCCGGGCGGGGGAAAAAGCGGATTACTAGGCTCCGAAGAGTTCCAGCAGGTCGGCCTTGTTGAACATGCGGGCCGTGTCCACCGCGGACGGGGTTCCGGCGTGCGGGTCGGCCCCGCCGGCGAGCAGCGCGCGGATGACGGCTTCCTCACCCTTGAAGACGGCGCCGGCGAGCGGGGTCTGGCCGCGGTCGTTGGCGCGGTCGGCCTCGGCGCCGCGGGAGAGCAGGGCGGTGACGGCGTCGGCGTGGCCGTGGTAGGCGGCGAGCATGACGAGGGTGTCGCCGCGGTCGTTGGTGAGGTTGGCGGGGACCCCGGCGTCGAGGTAGGCGGCCAGGGTCTCGGCCTCACCCTGACGGGCGAGGTCGAAGATCTTGGTGGCCAGTTCGATGACGTCCTCGTCGGGCGTGCCGGGCGCGTCCTCGTGCTTGCTCATCGGTCGTTCCGCCTTTCGCTCGTGCCGGGTCGTACGGGGCAGGATTCTGACCGGGCCGGGCGGGCAGGGGGGTGCCCGGCGCTGCGTCCGTACGGGTGAATCGCCAGGGTAGCGCCAGGTCGGGGACATGCGGGGGCCGGTCCGAGGCAAGGATGTCGGTGGCCTCTGCACCTGACACCGCCGCGGGCCGACGCGCCAGCCGGGAGGGGCCGGTCAAGTGAAAATCCCGAAGGTTCACCCGTATGCACCTTTTGTCGCATTGATACTTCCTGTGAGCCTGGAACAACTGATGGTGACCTTCCCGACCGTTCCGCTCCCAGGAGAACTCCCATGGTCCTGTCGATCTCAGGCGTCGTGCTGCTCGGCATCATCTGCTTCCTGTTCTTCAAGAAGGACGGGATGAAGCTGAGCCACGCCTTCGTCTGCGCGCTCTTCGGCTTCTTCCTCGCCGGCTCCGCCATCGCCCCGAGCATCACCGCGAGCACGGCGAGCCTGGCGAGCCTGCTCGGCGGGATCAAGCTCTAGACCGCCCGCCCCACCCCCCTCCAGGAGACGACCGTGGCCCGGCGCCCACTCCCCCGCATCCTCACCGGTGGCAGCACCTCGCTCGCCCGGGGCCGCGACCTCGCCCGCACGGCGGCCGACAACGCCACGGACGTCCTCCATCCGCTCCTGGTCATCGGGCGCGGACTGCGCGTCCTGGCCTCGGCCGGGCGCCGCAAATGGGCCGCGACCCCCAAGGACAAGCGGAGTCCCGCGCTGTTCCTGGGGGCGGCCTGCGTCCTCGTGGTCGCGCTCGTCCCCTACGCGCCCGTCACCGCGCTGATCGCGCTGATGGCCGCGGCGGGCTGGCACGGGCGCGACCGCACCCCCGCGAAGACCGGGCCCAGCGACGCCGAGACCGACCGGCTGCGCTCCCTCTACGAGGCCCTCGTGCCCTACTTCTCCGCCCCGGAGGACCCCGCCCCGCTGTTCGCCCACGGGGGCGGCTTCGACGACGCCTTCAGCGACTACGCCTTCGACGCGGAGGGCCGCGTCACCCGGCTGCGGATCCGCTACCCCGCGTACTTCACCGACGGGGAGGCGGCCTCGCGGGCCCGGATCGAGGCCCTGCTGCACGCCAAGTCCGGGCGCGGCCGCGAGTACCTCTTCGTCTGGGACGAGGAGGCCAACCGGCTCGACCTGAGCGTGCTGGAGCCGCTGCCCACCGGGATCGCCGCCCAGCCGTTCGTCACCTCGCCCGGGGAGAGCGTCCTCGGCTTCACCGACCCCGGCGGGGTGCGGCGCACCCTGCCGGTGCTGGAGGGCGACGAGACGCGCGACCTGCCGCCCGTGGTGTGGCGGACCGGCCCCGGCTCCGCCGAGCCGCACCTGCTGGCGGTGGGCCAGCCCGGCAGCGGCACCACCAGCCTGCTGCGCTCGCTCGCCCTCCAGGCCCTGCGGCAGGGCGGCGACGTGATGGTCGTCGAGGGCGGCGGGAGCAACGAGTACGCGTGCCTGGCCGGGCGCGCGGGCGTGCTGGCCGTCGAGTGCGGCCCGACCGGCGCCCTGGCCACCGTCGAGTGGGCCGCGCACGAGACCGAGCGGCGCCTGATCGCCACGCACCGGGCCCGCGAGGCCGGCCGGCCCGCGCCCGAGGACACCCGGCGGCCGCTGTGGATCCTGCTGGACCGGCCCAGCGTGCTCGCGCACCTGGCGACCGCCGAGGGGCGCCCGGACCCCCTGGCCCAGCTCCAGGTCCCCCTGCGGCACGGCCGCGCCGCGCACGTCACGGTGGTGGTCGCCGAGCACTTCGACCACCTGGAGCTGATCCCGGACGCCGTCTGGCAGCACACCCGGGCCCGGGTCGCCCTCGGGCCCGCCCCCGCCCAGCAGCTCACCGACGTCCTCGGCCTGCCCCCGCACACCACCCCGGCCCCGCAGCTCCCGCCGGGCCGCGGCTACGCCCGGCTCGGCACCGGGCCGGTCCACCGCCTCCAGGTGCCCGCCACCCCCGACCCGTACGACGACGCCACGCACCCCGCGCACCGCCACGCCGTCCTGGAACTGCTGCCCGAGCGGCAGACGGCGGGCCCCGGCGGCGGGGAGGGCCCGCCGCCGGCCCCGGGACCGCTCAAGGAGGCCCCTCCGGCCCAGGCCAAGGCCCTCGACGCCGAGGAGCTCCCGGAGGTCGCGGCGGAGGCCCCGTAGGCCGGGCCGCTCAGGCCACGAAGGTGCGCGGCGGTTCCGCCCCGCCGCCCGCCCCCGTACCGACCAGGCGGGCCGCCGCGGCCAGGCGCGCGGCAGCCTCGTCGGCCACCGGACCGCCCACCGTGAAGGGCAGCCGGACGTAGCCCTCGAAGGCCCCGTCCACCCCGAACCGGGGACCCGAGGGGACGCGGACGCCGACCCGCTCCCCCACCTCCGCCAGCCGCGACCCGGACAGCCCGCCGGCCCGGGCCCAGAGGGTGAGCCCCCCGGCCGGCACGTCGAACTCCCAGTCGGGCAGCTCCCGGCGCACGGCGGCGACCAGCGCGTCCCGGTTCTCCCGGGCCTGGGCGCGGCGTATCCCGACGGCCTCCTCCCAGCCCCCGGTCCGCATCAGCCAGTTCACCGCGAGCTGCTCCAGCACAGGGGTGCCGAGGTCGGCGTAGGCGCGGGCGGCGACCAGGCTGCGGATGACGTCGGGGGCCGCCCGGACCCAGCCGATCCGCATGCCCGCCCAGAAGGCCTTGCTGGCGGAGCCGACGGTGACCACCGTGGAGCCCGCCGGGTCGAAGGAGCAGACCGGGCGCGGCATGGCCGGCTCCGGGTCCAGCCGGAGCTCGGCCATCGTCTCGTCGGCGATCAGGACGGTGCCGGCGGAGCGGGCGGCCTCGACCATGGCCCGGCGCTGTTCCTCGGAGGCCAGGGCCCCGGTCGGGTTGTGGAAGTCGGCGACGACGTAGGCCAGGCGCGGGGCCGAGTCGCGCAGCACCTGCCGCCAGACGTCCATGTCCCAGCCGCTGAGCCCGCCGCCCATGGCCACGGGCACGAGGCGGACCCCGGCGGCGCGCATCAGCTGGAGGATGTTGGCGTAGGAGGGGGACTCGACGGCGATCCGCTCGCCGCGGCCCGCGAAGAGGCTGCAGATGGCGTCGATGGCGCCCATGGCGCCGGTGGTGACCATGATCTGCTCGGGCATGGTGGGGATGCCGCGTTCGGTGTAGCGGTCGGCGAGCATCCGGCGCAGGGCGGGCAGGCCGGCCGGGTAGTCACCGTGGGTGTGGGCGTACGGCGGGAGCTCCTCCAGGGCGCCCTGGACGGCCTTGGTCAGCCAGGGCTCGGGGGCCGGGAGGGCGGCGCAGCCGAGGTCGATCATGGAGCCGAGGGACTCGGGCGGCAGGGGCTCCAGGCCGCGGGCCGGGAGGGGGTTGCCGGCCGGTACGCAGGTCCAGCTGCCGGCGCCGCGGCGGGATTCGAGGAAGCCCTCCGTGCGCAGGGCCTCGTAGGCGGCGGCGACGGTGGTGCGGCTGAGGGAGAGGGCGACCGCGAGCTCGCGCTCGGCGGGCAGCCGGGCGGCGACGGGGACGCGGCCCTCCAGGACGAGCAGCCGGATGCCGTCGGCGAGGCTGCGGTACGCGGGGGCCTTGCGGGCGCCGGGCACGGCGGGGCGTTCCTGCTGGGAGGTGATCAGCCGGGCGAGCTGCGCGGTGCCGACCGCTGAGGTCCACTGAGCCATGGCGTCCGGTCCACCTTCGTCGGATTGGCCCCGGCGGCGGGGCCAGGGGCCTGGATTGGATTGGTTGCGCGGCTCCCAGGGTGTCACGGTCCGGTCCACCCGGGCCAGGTGGGTCGTGCGGCCCGTCCGGGAGCCGCCGCCGGGGCCCGGGCGTTCACCGGCCGTCCACGTGGCCGCTCCCGCCCCACGGCGCCCAGCGTGCATACTGCGGCCGTGACTCACGTGCGCCGACCCCACCCGTATCTGGACCACCCGGCCCCCATCCCCTTCGCCCACCGGGGCGGGGCCGCGGACGGGCTGGAGAACACCGCCGCCGCCTTCCGCCGGGCGGCCGCGGCGGGCTACCGGTACTTCGAGACCGATGTGCACGCGACGGCCGACGGGAAGCTGGTGGCCTTCCACGACGCGACCCTGGACCGGGTCACCGATGCCACGGGCCGGATCCGTGAGCTGTCGTGGAGCCGGGTGCGCGAGGCACGGGTGGCCGGGAGCGAGCCGCTGGCCCTGTTCGAGGAGCTGCTGGAGGAGTTCCCGGACGCCCGCTGGAACGTGGACGTGAAGGACGAGTCGGCCCTGCACCCGCTGGTGAACCTGGTCGCGCGGGCCGGGGTCTGGGACCGGGTGTGCGTGGGCTCCTTCTCGGAGAGCCGGGTGGCCCGGGCCCAGAAGATCGCCGGGCCCCGGCTGGCGACCTCGTACGGGGTGCGGGGCGTGCTGGGGCTGCGGCTGCGCTCGTGGGCGATCCCGGCGGCGCTGCGGGCGGGCGCGGTGGCGGCCCAGGTGCCGGAGACGCAGGCGGGCGTCCGGGTGGTGGACCGGCGGTTCGTACGGACCGCGCACGAGCGGGGACTCCAGGTGCACGTCTGGACCGTGAACGAACCGGAACGTATGGAGGCTCTCCTCGACCTGGGTGTCGATGGCATCATGACCGACCGGATCGACACTTTGCGCACGGTGCTGGACCGGCGCGGGGCCTGGGCCTGACGGGCCCGAGGGCCGCCGCGCCCGGTGCGGGGGCCGGCGTCCTACGGGGAACGGCAAGGGGGCGCTCATGACCGAGCGTACGGAAAACGAAGCGGAATCCGGCGCGGAGGGCGGCAGAGGCCCCGGCGACGGGGCCGCCGCGCGGCGGCGCGAACAGCACGGCTGGTACTTCTACGACTTCGCCTGCTCGGTCTACTCGACCAGCGTGCTCACGGTGTTCCTCGGCCCGTACCTGACGGCGGTGGCCAAGGCCGCGGCCGACGCGGAGGGCTACGTCCACCCGCTGGGCGTACCGGTGCGGGCCGGGTCCTTCTTCGCGTACACGGTGTCCCTGTCGGTGATCCTGGCCGTGCTGGTGATGCCGCTGGCCGGCGCGGCGGCGGACCGGACCGGGCGCAAGAAGCCGCTGCTGGCGGCGGCCGCGTACACGGGGGCGGCGGCGACGACCGGGATGTTCTTCCTGGACGGGCACCGCTACCTGCTGGGCGGGTTCCTGCTGGTCGTCGCGAACGCCTCGCTGGCGGTCTCGATGGTGCTCTACAACGCCTTCCTGCCGCAGATCTCCACCCCGGACGAGCGGGACACGGTCTCCTCGCGGGGCTGGGCCTTCGGCTACACCTCGGGGGCGTTCGTGCTCGTGCTGAACCTGGTGCTGTTCCAGGGGCACGACTCCTTCGGGCTCTCCGAGGGCGAGGCGGTGCGGATCTGCCTGGCCTCGGCGGGGCTGTGGTGGGGGGCCTTCGCGATCATCCCGCTGCGCCGGCTGCGGGACCGGGCGGTGGTCCGGGAGGCGGGCGCGGCGCCGGCGGTCAGCGGCTGGCGGCAGCTGGTGGCCACGCTCAAGGACATGCGGCGCTATCCGCTGACCCTGTCCTTCCTGCTGGCCTACCTGGTCTACAACGACGGCGTCCAGACGGTGATCTCGCAGGCCTCGGTGTACGGCTCGGAGGAGCTGGAGCTGGAGCAGTCCACGCTGATCGTGGCGGTGCTGCTGGTCCAGGTCCTGGCGGTGGTGGGGGCGCTGGCGATGGGCCGGCTGGCGGTCGTCTACGGGGCGAAGCGGACGATCCTGGGTTCGCTGGCCGCGTGGGGGCTGACGCTGGGGGCCGGGTACTTCCTCCCGGCCCGGACCCCGGTGTGGTTCTTCGCGCTCGCCGCGATGATCGGGCTGGTGCTGGGCGGCAGTCAGGCGCTGTCGCGCTCGCTGTTCTCTCACCTGGTCCCGGCGGGCAAGGAGGCGGAGTACTTCTCGGCGTACGAGATGAGCGACCGCGGGCTGAGCTGGGTGGGGCCGCTGGTGTTCGGGCTCACCTACCAGGTCACGGGCAGCTACCGGGACGCGATCATCTCGCTGGTGGTCTTCTTCGCACTGGGTTTCGCCCTGCTCGCGCGAGTGCCGGTGCGGCGCGCGGTGGAGGCGGCGGGCAATCCTGTTCCGGTGCGCGTCTGAGCCGGGATCCGGTCGGGCTTCCGTCCGGACTCGTGAACGAGATCCGAACGAATTTCGACGTTATGGCGATCGGCCGGTAGTGTACGCCTTTGGCCTGCCAGGCGGACCGTTACTGCGCGTTCACAGAGTAGAGACGTTGGGTGACATCTGCTGCCAGATGTGACAAAACGGGCACTGGTGGGTACAACAAGGGGCGGCACGACGGGCGACGCATTGACCCGGAGCGGGAATCTATACCGCCGACCGGACGTTGACCGGATGACGACGACAGCGACACCTGTCCTGTGGGCGACAAGCCCGGGAGGCACGATTCATGAGTGAGCGAGCTCTCCGCGGTACGCGGCTCGTGGTTACCAGCTACGAGACGGACCGCGGCATCGATCTGGCCCCGCGCCAGGCGGTGGAGTACGCATGCCAGAACGGACATCGATTTGAGATGCCGTTCTCGGTTGAGGCAGAGATTCCGCCGGAGTGGGAGTGCAAGGCGTGCGGCGCCATGGCACTCCTGGTGGACGGGGACGGGCCCGAAGAGAAGAAGGGCAAGCCTGCGCGAACGCACTGGGACATGCTCATGGAGCGGCGCACCCGCGAGGAGCTGGAGGAGGTGCTGGCCGAACGGCTGGCCGTCCTTCGTTCCGGCGCCATGAACATCGCCGTGCACCCGCGCGACAGCCGCAAGTCCGCCTGACGCGCGGACACGTAGTACGAGCCGAGGGGCCCCGCCACATCAGTGGCGGGGCCCCTCGGCGTGTGCTGCCCGGTTACGGGGTGAGCGGCGGGCGGTAGCCGGTGTCCGGGCCGGTCCGGCCGGCCGGGGAGCCGTCCTCGCGGATCACCTCGCCCTGGACGACCTTGCCGTCGGGGAAGTGGATACGGGCCTGGGTGTAGGCGTCGCCGAAGCCGCCCGGGGCGGCGGAGGCCATCTTCCGCTCCAGCGTCGTCTCGGCGCGTCGGGACGCGAAGGCCCGGACCGGCGGGAGCAGCAGGAGCAGACCGGCCACGTCGGAGAGCAGGCCGGGCAGGATCAGCAGCAGCCCGGCCAGCATGGTCATGCCGTTGCCTGAGCCCTGGGCGGACTGGGGTGCGGCCGGGGCCGCACCGGACATCCCCTGCTCCTGGGCCTGCTGGAAGGTCCGCGTCAGGTTCTTGAAGGCCCGACGCCCGGCCCGTTTGATCACCACCACGCCCAGCACCAGCCCACCCGCGAGGAGCCCGGCCACGGTGAACCCGCCGGCCGCGCCCGCGACCAGGCTGAGCAGCCAGATCTCCAGGACCAGCCAGCCGGCCACCGCCAGCGGGAGGAACGTACGGGTGCGCGAACGCTGCCGGGGGGCCGTGGCCGTCGATGTACCGCTACTCATACCACCCAGTGTGCCCGGGACGGCGTAAAAGCGGCCTCAGCCGGAGGTACCGGACGGCCCCTAGGGGATCCGGCCGGAAGGGCGCCCGCTCCCCCGGCTACCGCCGGGAGGTGCCCCCGGTGAGCTTGGCGAGGCGGTCCCTCAGACCCCAGTGCGTGACCCGCCAGAGGGCCTCGACCACGATGTCCTTGCTCATCTTGCTGTCGCCGAGCTCGCGCTCCACGAACGTGATGGGGACCTCCACCACCCGGAAGCCCTTGCGGACGGCCCGGCGGGCCAGGTCGACCTGGAAGCAGTAGCCGGCCGAGGCGACCTCGTCCAGGCCGAGCCCCTCCAGGGTCTCGCGGCGGAACGCCCGGTAGCCGCCGGTGACGTCGCGGATCGGGACGTCCAGCATCAGGCGGGAGTAGGTGGAGCCGCCGCGGGAGAGGAACTCGCGGCTCTTGGGCCAGTTCACGACCCGGCCGCCCGGCACCCAGCGGGAGCCGAGGACCAGGTCCGCGCCGTCCAGCGCGGTGAGCAGGCGGGGCAGCTCCTCGGGCTGGTGCGAGCCGTCGGCGTCCATCTCGACCAGGACCCCGTAGCCGTGCTCCAGGCCCCAGGCGAAGCCCGCCAGGTAGGCGGCGCCGAGCCCCTCCTTGCCCTTGCGGTGCATGACGTGGACCTGGTCGTCGGCGGCCGCCAGCTCGTCGGCGAGCTTGCCGGTGCCGTCGGGGCTGTTGTCGTCCGCGACGAGGACGTGGGCCTCGGGGACGGCAGCACGGACCCGGCCCACGATCCGGCCGATGTTCTCCGCCTCGTTGTAGGTCGGAATGATCACCAGCGTGGTGCCGAGCGGCCCGAAGGTGCGCTGTCCGCCGTTGCTCACCGGTTCCCCTTGCGTGTCTTGCGTCGAATCGTCCCCGTGCGGGCCGTCTCGTCCGACCCGTCACAGCAGGATGATTTTAGAACAGCGAGGGGGCCCGGCGGCCCTTCGGGCCGGACCGGAGCCCGCTGGCTGCGGACCGCCGTGACCGTTGTCTACTGGACCGCCGGGCCCGATGCGGTGCCACCGCCGCCCCGGCGAAACCTTCCCTGGCTCCCGAGGCGCGGGTGCGCTGGACGGATGGCTCCCTCCGGTCCGGCGTCCTGCCGGTGGACCCGGGCGAACCTATCCGGGCGGGGCCGCCCGGGCCGAGCCGATGCCGGGTGGATCACCCCTGTGGCCGTACGAAAACCTCCCGGCCGCCCACCACGGTCCGCAGGCACACGGGCAGCTCGGCGCCCGGGGTGAGGTCCGGCAGGCCGGGGGTGCCGGAGCGCGGGTCGGTGGACCAGCGGGCCACCCGGTCGTCGGGGGCCTGGACCACCAGCTCGCCCGTCTGCCAGACGGCGTAGTCGGCGGGCGCGCCGGGCACCAGGATGCCCGCGTCGTCCCGGCCCAGGGCCCGCCAGCCGCCACGGGTGTGGGCGGCGAAGGCGGCCCGTACGGAGATCCGGTGCTCGGGGGTGCGGTGGAAGGCGGCGGCGCGGACGGTGCCCCAGGGGTCGAGCGGGGTCACCGGCGCGTCGGAGCCGAAGGCCAGCGGGACGCCTGCCTTGAGCATGGCCGCGTACGGGTTGAGGGTGCGGGCGCGCTCGGTGCCGAGCCGGTCGGCGTACATCCCGTCCTCGCCGCCCCAGGCGGCGTCGAAGGCGGGCTGCACGGAGGCGGTCAGGCCCAGCTCCGCGAAGGCCGCGATGGTCTCCGGGGTCATCATCTCGGCGTGCTCGACGCGGTGGCGGGCTGCCCGGATCCGGTCCAGGCCCACCTTCCCGGCGGCCGCGCGGACGCCTTCGACCACGGCGGTGACGGCGGCGTCGCCGATGGCGTGGAACCCGGCCTGGAGCCCGGCCTCGGTGCAGGCGGCCACGTGCGCGGCGACCTCGGCGGCGTCCAGGTAGCCGGTGCCGGTGTGCGCGGCGTCGGCGTACGGGGCGTGCAGGCAGGCGGTGTGGGAGCCGAGGGCGCCGTCCACGAAGAGGTCGCCGGCGGCGCCGACCGCGCCGAGCTCGCGGGCCAGGTCCAGGTCGCGGTCGGCCCAGTAGCCGTGCACGCGCGGGCCGGGGTGTCCGGCGGCCAGGGCCAGCAGGCCGGTGAAGTCCTCCGGGGAGGAGATCTCGGGCCCGCCGCACTCGTGCACGGAGCCGATGCCGAGGGAGGCGGCCCGGTCGAGGGCGGCCCGCTGGGCCTCGGCGCGCTGGGCGGGGGTGAGGGCGGCAAGGGCGGCCCGGCGGACGGCGTGGTGGGCGTCCTTGGTGAGGGGCTCGTCGTCGCCGTGCGGGTGGACGCCGGGCACCAGGTCCAGGAGGGCGGTGGTGACCACCGCCGAGTGGACGTCGACGCGGCTCAGGTAGAGCGGGCGGCCGCCGGCGGCCTCGTCGAGCTCGGAGCGGCGCGGGGCGCGGCGCTCGGGCCAGCGGGCGGCGTCCCAGCCGTGGCCCAGGAGCACCCGGTCGGCGGGGCGGCGGGCGGCGTGCGCCCGGACGAGGTCCAGGGCCTCGGTGAGGGAGCGGGCGGCGGTGAGGTCGAGGCCGGTGAGGGCGAGGCCGGTGGAGGTGGCGTGGACGTGCGCGTCGGTGAAGGCGGGGGTGACGAGTGCTCCGCCGAGGTCGACGACCTCGTCCACGCCCTGCGCGAAGGCGTCGGCGGCGCCTTCGGAGCCGACCCAGGCGACGTGGCCGCGCTCGACGACCATCGCCGTCGCGAAGGGGTCGGCGGGGCTGTGCACCTCGCCTCCGCGGAGGAGGACGGTGCGGGTGGGGGCGGGGGTGGCGGTGCCGTCGGTCATGGGGGAATCTTCCCCCAAGACCTGATCGCGCTAGACGCGGGGTGGACGGGCCTCGTAGGGGGTGCTGAGGACCACCGTGGTGCGGGTGGAGACGTGGGCCAGGGCGCGGAGGCGGCCCAGGAGGTCCTCCAGTTCCAGCGGGGTGGCCACGCGGACCTTGAGGATGTAGTTCTCGTCGCCCGCGACGCTGTGGCAGGCCTCGATCTCGGGTACGCCCGCCAGCCGCTCCGCGATGTCGTCCGGCGCGCTCGGGTCGAACGGCTTGACCGAGATGAAGGCCGTGAGGGGGAGCCCGACGGCCTCGGGGTCGACCACGGCCGCGTAGCCGCGGATGACGCCGCGCTGTTCCAGGCGGCGTACTCGCTGGTGGACGGCCGACGTGGACAGTCCGGTGGCCTTGCCCAGGTCCGTGTAGCTCATCCGCCCGTCCCGCACGAGCAGATCCACGATCTGGCGGTCCAGCTCCTCCATTGCGCTCATAGCCGCTCAACCTAAGGCCCAGGACCGCTCCAGGCACAGCGGTGTCCACGCAGAAGTGGCACCTGCGGCGGGCATGTGACCAAAGCCACAGGCATGTACAGGCGTATACCGCGCTCTTGTGGTTACTCGTGCCGCCTGGCGGGAAGTGCTTGGTGTGGCCGTGGCCGAAGGACATGCCCGCCCGGCCCACCCAAGGGGGAGTACATCCATGCTGAACACCAAGCGCGCCGGTCGCACCGAACCGGAGCCCCTGGAACCGCTCGCCGCCGAGTACGCGGAGGACGACGACTACCTCGAACCCGGCGACGCCGAGGGGTTCGAGATCCACCACGCGACCTGCCCCGACTGCGGGCAGTCGATCGCCCTCGTGGCCGACGAGGAGCTGCTCCCGGAGCACGCCCTGTGCCTGACCCCGTGGAACCCGTTCGGGCTCACGGTGTGCGCGGGTACGGGCCGGCCGGTTTCGGACGCCCTCGCGGCGGTGGCGCTGCTCCAGTCGGAGCAGCCCGAGCTGGAGGCCGTCGTGCACCTCACGCTGCCGCAGGGCCTGGACTGGCGGACGCAGCCCTTCTCCCACGTCGGCGGTCCGGGCTCGCGCCCGGTGCAGCCGGCGGCGGCCCCGCTGCCCCAGAAGCGCGAGCACGCGCAGGCCGCCTGACCTCCGCTACCAGTAGGTTCCCTGCACCATGGCGGCCAAGCCGGCATGGTGCAGGATCAGGCCGTCCGGGTCGGCCGGGACCTCGACCTCCCCGAAGTACGCCTGCCGGTAGGCGATGCGCAGCATCACGATGCCGTGGCGCAGGGCGGCGTAGAGGGTGTGGAACTCCATGTCCCGCGGTGTGTGCCCGGTGAGTTCCGCGTAGCGGCGTTCCAGGTCCTCGCGGCGCAGGAAGTCGGGCAGGCCGGGCTGGCCGAAGCCGACGGTCAGGTCCTGGAAGAAGCGGTGCAGGAAGACGGTCCAGCCGAGGTCGACCTCGCGCGGGGCGTAGGCGGCCATCTCCCAGTCGAGGACCGCCGCGGGCCGGAAGCCGTCGTAGACGATGTTGCCGATGCGGGCGTCGCCCCAGTTCAGGACCGGTTCGCCCTCGTCGGCGGGCCAGAGTTCCTCCAGCCGGTCGAAGGCCCGCTCCAGGAGGGGTGAGCGGGACAGGCCGTCGACCACCCAGGCGTAGTAGGCGCGCTGCGCGTCGACGTGGCGGCGCAGCGGGCTGCCCTCGCCCGGCGGCAGCAGGAACGCGGCCTCCTTCGCCGGGAACTGGTCGTGCAGGCGGGCGAGGAGGGAGATGCTCGCCTCCTGGAGCTCGGCGCGCTCCGCGTCGGTCGCGGAGTGCAGCCAGTTGCCCTCGTACGTGTAGGGCATGACGTCGGGCGGCACGCGGCCCTCGGCGCGGGCCATCACGAAGAACGGGGAGCCCAGCGGGGCGGGGTCCTCCTCCAGCCAGAGCACGCGCGGGACGGGGAGGTCGGTGTGTTCGGCGACCAGGGCCATCACGCGGTGCTGGCGGGGCATGTCGTAGGAGGGGAAGACGGTGTAGGCGGCCGGGTCGGCGGCCAGGCGCAGGGCGCAGCCGCGGACGGGGGCGTCGGGGTGTTCGATGTCGAACAGCAGGGTTTCGCTGGACATGCCGTTGGAGCCGGGCACGGAGGTGCCGGAGACCTTGGCGCCGGGGAGCCGGTGGTCGAGCCAGGCCGTGAGGCGGCGGCCGAGTTCCTCGGGTTCGCGGGTGGAGGTGCGGGGGCGCGGTGCCGTCATGTGGAGCTCCTCTCCGGATCGGGCCTGGTCAGGGGGCTACCGAGGTGTAGTCGGCGAAGCCGCTGGGGTCGTGGCGGCCGAAGCTGCCGTGTTCGAAGATCCCGAAGCCGGTGCGGCCGTCGAGGGTGAAGCGGGCCGAGTGGTCGGTGACCCCGAAGGCGGCCATGGGGTGGGCGCCCGGGTCGGAGAGGTCGTAGGTGCGGCGGTCGGTCCAGCCGCGGCCCTGCCAGCTGCCGTGCTGCCAGTCGGCGGCGGGCGGGTAGCCGGCGCCCACGGCGAGCGGGGAGGAGTTCAGGATCTCCACGCCGAGTTCGAGGGGTTTGCGGGAGGGGTCGGTGAGGTGGACGACGGCCCGCTCGGGGTGGCGGCTGCCGGGGCGGTAGCGGATCTCGGTGTGGGGCCAGCCGAGCTGGACGTCGTGGCGGCCGCTGTCCTCGGGGAAGACCTGGACGGCCTCGCTGAGGGTGCGGTGGCCGTCGGCGTCCTCCTGGGCGACGACCATGACGAAGCGGTCCTCGAAGCGGACGGGGATCCAGAGCCAGTGGAAGCCCTCGGGGCGCATCTCCTCGCCGGCGCGGCCGCCGTCCTCGCCGGGTATCGGGCGCACGCCCCAGCTGCGGTCGCGGGTGCCGGTCCACTCCCCCGGGGTGAGCGTGAACTCCTCGCCGCGGGCCCGGACGGTGCCGGTGACGTGGCCGGCCTGGACGAAGCGGCGGCCCTCCAGGATGAGGCGGTCGCCGCGCCGCTGGGTGTGGTGGGGCTCCCAGACGGCGGGGAACTCGGCGGTCCAGCTGATGTCGTAGGAGAGCCCGTGCGGGTCCTCGGGGTCGGGGTCGCAGCGCAGGGTGAGGCGCTTGAGCGGGACGTCGACGGTGATCGAGAGGGGGCCGACGGAGAGGTTCATCCGGTCGTCGGTGAGGGCGTCGGAGGCGCGGACGGCGAGGAGCTCGTCGCCGAGGCACAGGGTGGCGTACGCGTCGATGACGCCGGCGTTGGGGTAGACGCCGAGGCCGAGGATGAGGACGGCGCGTCCGGCGTGGTCGAAGACGTGGAAGATGCAGCGGTCGTAGGCGTTGCGGTCGCCCGTGACCAGGTGCTTCATCGACAGCGGGGCCTGGTGGACGGGGTACTCGTCGAGGGGCACGGGGCGGTCGGCGGGCATGGCGAACCTCCTGGGCGCGCGGACGGCCGGCGCGGCGCCGGCCGAGCGGATATGACGGTACGTCAGATCTCGCTGTCGCGACCAGGGTTGTGGCACACCCTGACAGCCCGGCATTCCCGGCCAGGAGTGCGCCGTCCGGGAGGGGGCGCGTGGGGCGCGGGGGCCGCGCGCGTGGGAAGGCTCGAACGGATGGGCGCGGGCGGGGAGCGGTTACCCGTGCTCCGGGTCCCGCGTTGGCCGTGCATGACCACCCTCGAGACGCCCGCGCCGAGAGCGGGACGCAGGCGGCGCCCCACACCGCCGGGCTACGAAGAATCGGTTCAGCAGGCCGTGGCGCACCCGTCCCGGCCGGGGCCGCACGGGTACCGGGGCCAGCCCGACCCGCCGATCTACACGGCGCTGCTCGCCCGCTGGGCCGCCGACGGCCGGACCCTGCCGGGCCGGCAGGACCCGGACTGGTCCCGGATCGTGTCCGCCCCGATCTGGCCCTCCGGCCCCCTCTTCGGCGGCTGACCGGCGGGGACGGCCGACCGGAGGTCGGGCCGACCGGGGACGGCGGCCGATCAGAGGCCGGACCGACCCGGGAGCTGCGGCCGACCCGAAGCCGGACCGACCCGGGAGCTGCGGCCGACCCGAAGCCGGACCGACCCGGGAGCTGCGGCCGACCCGAGGCCGGACCGACCCGGGAGCTGCGGCCGACCCGAGGCCGGGCTGACCAGAGGCCGGACCGACCGGAGGCCGGGCCGATCAGAGGGCGGGCCGATCGGAGGCCGGGCCGATCGGAGGCCGGGCCGACCCGAGGCCGGGCCGGCCGGGGGGCCGGGGCGGCACCCGCCGTGTCAGCGGGTCTCGGGGCCGGCCAGGTGGCGGGCGATGACCATGCGCTGGATCTGGTTCGTGCCCTCCACGATCTGGAGCACCTTCGCCTCGCGCATCAGGCGCTCCACCGGGAAGTCCGCGGTGTAGCCGTAGCCGCCGAGGATCTGCACCGCGTCCGTGGTGACGGCCATCGCCGCGTCCGTGCAGAACAGCTTGGCCATCGCGGCCTGCCGGGAGAACGGCTTGCCCGCGTCGCGCAGCCGGGCGGCCGCGAGGTAGAGGGCCCGGCCCGCCTCGATCTTGGTGGCCATGTCGGCCAGCATGAAGCGCAGCCCCTGGAAGTCGGCGATGGGGTGCCCGAACTGCTTGCGGCCCAGCGCGTACGAGACGGCCTCGTCGAGGGCGGCCTGGGCGACGCCGATGGCGCAGGCGGCGATCCCGAGCCGGCCCGCGTCCAGGGCGGCGAGGGCGATGGTGAAGCCCTGCCCCTCGTCGCCGATCCGCCGGGAGTCGGGGACGCGCACGCCGTCGAAGTGCAGCTGGGCGGTGGGCGAGCCCTTCATGCCCATCTTCTTCTCGGGGACGGCGGCCGTCAGGCCCTCCGCGTCGCCGGGCACCAGGAAGGCCGTGATGCCCTTCGGGCCGGGGGCGCCGGTGCGGGCGAGGACGGTGTAGAAGTCGGCGACCCCGCCGTGGGTGATCCAGGCCTTGGTGCCGGTGATCACCCAGTCGTCGCCATCACGGACGGCCTTGGTGGTGAGCGAGGCGGCGTCCGAGCCGGAGGCCGGCTCGGAGAGGCAGTAGGCGCCGAGCAGACCGCCGCCGAGCATGTCGGGGAGGTGGGCGGCGCGCTGCTCCTTGGTGCCGTAGCCGGCCAGGCCGTGGCAGGCCAGAGAGTGCACGCTGACGCCGAGGCCGACGGTCAGGCGGGCGGCCGCCAGCTCCTCCAGGACCTGGAGGTAGACCTCGTACGGCTGGTCGCCGCCGCCGAACTCACCCGCGTACGGCAGGCCCAGCAGCCCGGACTCGGAGAGCAGGGTGAAGACCTCGCGGGGGAAGCGCCCGGCGTCCTCCTCCTCGGCGGCCTGGGGGCGGATCTCCCGCTGGGCGATCTCGCGTACGAGCGCGAGGAGGTCCCGGGACTCCTCGGTGGGCAGCTGACGGTCCACCGGCTGCGGGGCGCGGTCGGTCATGGCGGCGCTCTCCTCCCTCGTCGGGCACGGCGGCGACGCGTGAGGTGTGGTACGCGCCGCCGGATCTCGGTGCTTACACAGCCGATGCTGCCCTCCCGGGTCTCGGAAGGGCTCCAACAGCGGCTGCGGCGGCTTGAGTATGCCCGATCAGGCGCTTTACGTCACCGGTACAGGATTGCCATGATCATCCGGGCCGCTCGAAGCCTCCTCGGGAGCCACCGGAGGAGCGGGACATTCGGGGACGAGGTCCTCGATCACCGTCAGCGTCGCGCGCAGCTGGCGTACGAGGAGGTCCGCGACGGTGGCCCGGTCGGGCCGGCCCTCGGCGTCGGGGGCGCCGGTCCAGTCGAGGGTGGCGCCCTCCACCCCGGAGAGCCAGCCGACCAGGGCGAGCCGGGCCAGCGGCGGGACGGCCCGGCGGCCGTAGGCGCCCTCGGCGATGGCGGCCAGGAGCTCCTCGCGCACCGCGTCGCGTATCGCGAGCACCTCGGCGTCGGAGCCGACGCCGCCGGTGACGATGGTGCGGTAGGCGGCCCGGTGGTGCTCGGCGTAGTGGAGGTAGCCGTCGACGGTGCGGCGCAGCCGTTCGGCGCCGGGGAGTTCGGGCTCCCCGGTGGCACGGGCGACGAGCTGGGCCACCGAGTCCTCGACGATGGCGAGGTAGTAGCCGCGTTTGCTGGTGAAGTAGTAGTAGACGAGCCCCTTGGCGACGCCCGCGTGCTGGGCGATGTCGTCCATGGAGAGGGCGTCATAGGAGGTGTCCGCGAACAACTTCCTCCCGATCGCTATGAGTTCGGCCCTTCGGGCCTGCGATCGGCCGGTCGTGCCGCGCTGTTGACTATTATTCAAATCCGGCCCTAGCCTCGAAGCCTCGAACTGTCCGCCACAGGATTTCCCGCAGTGTACGGGAGGGACCGCCATGGGCAAGGACGGCAGGAAGCCCGCCGAAGGCCGGGTCGACCGGAGGAAATCGGCGGCCGTCGCGCTGCCGGCCGTCGCAGCGGTCGGGGCGCTGGCGGTGGTGATGGCCCAGGGCGCGCTGGCCGCGTCCTTCGCCGTATCGGGGACGGCCTTCCAGGTCTCCTCCTCGAAACTGAGCAGCGAGGGGCTCGCCTCGTACGTGCACACGGACCGCTCCGCGGACGGCACCGGGCATCCGGTGGCGCTGCTGGGCATCGGCAAGGCCACCTTGAGCGACATCTGCCAGTCGGCGAAGGTGGACACCCCGCTGGGCACGGTGGTGTTCAAGCTGACCGCGGGCGGCACGGCCGGGGAGGTGACCGCCGCCAACCTGGTGATCGACGGCGAGGACCTGGTCGGGGACGCCACCTTCGGCACGGCGCAGATCGGCCGGGACGCCTCCACCCTCGACCAGGTGGACGGGGTGCGGGGCGAGCCGGGGCAGTTCGGACTGCAGGCCGGGAAGATCGAGGTCGTGGGGGTGCGGTCGCACGCCTGGTCGGCCACGGGCGGCGACTTCCGGCTCAAGGGGCTGCGCCTCGGCGTCAGCCTCGACGGGGCCACGTGCTTCCCCTGACCCGGCACCGGGCGCGGCTGCGGGCGTGGCGGCGGCAGCGGCCGTTCTGGGGCGGGCTGCTGCTGGTGCTGGCCGGGACGGAGCTGCTGGTGGTGCCGCTCGCACCGGTGGGGGTGCTGGTCAGCCTGGGGCTGGGCGGGATCGCGGCCCTCGGGATCGGGGCCGCGCTGATCGTGGCGGGGCTCTTCCTGTGGTGGCTGCCGCAGGCCCGGGCCTACGTCTCGGTGCACGCCCTGCTGCTGTCGGTGCTGTCCTTCGTGGTGACCAACCTGGGCGGGTTCCTCGTCGGGGCCCTGCTGGGCATCGCGGGCGGGGCGCTGGCCTTCGGCTGGACCCCGCTGCGGGACGCGGAGGCGGAGGCGGACGAGGAGGAGGGCCCCTACCGGCGGAGTCCGGACGCGCCGGGCCCGCCCCGGGTCCTGGCCGCCGCGCTGCCGGTGGCACTGCTGGCGGCGCTGGCCGCCGGAGCCCCGCCGGCCCGGGCGGCGACGGCGGCGGCGGCCGGGGCGGCGGCCCAAGGGACGGCTGGGGCGGCGGGCACGGGGGCTGCTGCGGGGGCCGTCGGTCAGGGGCCGCCGGTTGCGGCGCGGACTCCTCCGACGGTGACCACGTCGCTGTTCGCCCCCCGGGGCTTCGCCCTGGCGGGGGTCACCGAGGTGGCGACGGTGGACGGACCGCGCCGGGTCCTCGTGCTGAAGATGGCGGCGGCCTCGCTGCGCGACTACCGGCTGCGCACCCGCGACGGCGGCCGGGAGTACGGGCTGGCCGCCCGGTCCCTGGAGCTGCGCGGGGACGTCACCCTCTACCTGACCCGGTTCAGCGGATGCGTCGAGGGCCTGCTGTGCGTGACGTTCAGCCCGGACGGGCTGCCCGCTCCCCCGGTCATCCCGCCGTTCGTGTTCATGACGCAGGTGAGCGCGGAGCAGGCGCTGGTCACCTCGGACGAGATCGTCACCGACGGGCTGCGGCTGGAGGCCTCCTGACGGGCCGGTCTACAGCCAGCCGAGCTGGGTGACGAACATGGCCACGACGACCACCAGCGTCCAGCCGAGTACGTGCTCCAGCCAGGCGGAGTCCTTGGGGCCGCCGGTGCCGACGAGGCGGCGCCGGGCGCGGGCGGTGAGGGCGGCGGTGTGTGCGGTCATGCCGTCCAATGTGCCAGCGTTCGCGGCATTCACGGTATATGGCAAGGGTCACAGGGCCGGCTCGGGCCTGGCGGGGCCCGGCCGTGGCGGGCGCCGGGCGCCGCCGGGCCCCGGCCGCCTCCGGGGTGCGGAGGAGCGGCCGGGGCCCGGCGGGACGGGACGGATCAGGTGGTCGGGCGCGGGCGTCCGCCGATGGCCACCATCGCCAGGCCGAGGCACAGCGCGACCACGCCGGTGATGACGTTGCTGACGATGCTGCGGGTGGTGTCCATCGCACCGGCCATGACCCAGGGGGCCACGATGGTCCACGCGCCGATCGCGACCGCGGTCCAGGCCATCGCGTGCGTACGCTCGTACGCCGATCCCAGGCCGCCCATGCACAGGCAGAAGGCCGCGCCGGCGATGAGGTTGTTGATGGCCAGCGGGCTCAGCGCACTGAACCCGGCGATCCACGCCGAAGCCGCCAGGTAGAGGCCCGTGATCAGGGCCAGTGCCTCCACGGCCTGCGCGGCGGGCGTGGCCGTCACCCGCTCGAAGCGCGTCCGCATTTCGGCGAGGTCCGGGTGGTGTTCGATGCTCGAATGGGTGGTCATGGTGGGCTGCCTCCTGTGAGAAGCCTTATATGGACCTTATGCCCAGAATCTGACGGTTAAGCCATTCGAGCGGCGGATCTTCCGGACAATTCGTACGACGCACGCCTCACAGCACCCCCACCTGACGCAGCGCGGCGATCTGGGCCGCCGACGGCCGGGCGGGGGCGTAGAGGTAGCAGACCCCGCCGCTGCCGGAGACGGTCTTGCCCTCGGCGTTGTACCGCTTGGTGCGCAGCCAGACGTTCTCCCACTCGCGGCGCTTGTAGACGCGGCGGACGGAGGTGTTGTCGGGCGAGTTCGGGTCGTTGGCGACGACGTCCCCGGCGGCGGTGAAGCCGATCACGGTCATCAGGTGGCCCGCGGTGCCGTAGCCCGCGCCGGTCAGCTCCTCGCGGCGGAAGGACTGGGAGGTGATGGCGGGGATCCCGGCCGCGACGAGGGTCTCCAGGTCGGTGAGGGAGCGGAGCCGGGTGACGACGCCGGCCAGGTCGCGGTAGGTGGCGGCGTAGGCGGCGTTGAAGGGCCAGTTGCCGCAGCCCTTGTAGGCGGCGTCGTACGTCGAGCGGGCGGCGTGGCAGACCTGGGGGTCGGCGTACCCGGGGTCGACCCAGGCCAGGGACGCGGCGCTGGGCTTGCGGCCCCAGTACTCGATGATCATCTGGGAGGAGGTGGGGCTGCACCAGGCCTCGCCGCCGTTGTCGTACTGCGGGTACTGGCCGGTGTGCACCTCCTGGGAGTAGCGCGGGACGTTCAGCTCGTGGGCCCGGCCGGAGGGGGCGGAGGCCGGGACGGTGAACCGGTCCGGGACGGCGGAGGCCATCGCCCCGGCCAGCCAGACGGTGGGCCCCGCGGTGGTACCGGGCTTGCGGTACAGGGTGAGCCGCAGCTGCCAGTGGGTGATCCGCACCCCGGCCGCCGCGGCCGGGCCGTCCACGGCCAGGGTGTCGGTCCAGACGGTGGTCCGGCCGTCGCTCTGCCCGTCGACGGAGGTGCGGCGGATGTCGCCGTCACCGGCGGCCCAGCGGCCCATCACGTACCAGGGGCCGGTGGTGCCGTCGGGGTAGGTGACGCGCAGCTCGGTCTGGATCCAGCTGCCGGCCGGGGTGCGGGCGTTCCAGGAGGCGATGGCCTCGGTGGCGGGGACGGTCGAGCGGTGCACCGGGGAGGTCCAGGTGGCGTACTCCCAGGAGGACTTCCGGCTGGTGTGCGGGTCGGTGTACTCGGTGCGGCCGGCGGGGGCGGCGATCTCCAGGCCGGGGCGGGGGCCGTCGACGGCGGTGGTGCCGTGGTGGGTGCCGGCCCGCCAGTGCGCGGACGCGTACCAGAAGCGGTTGTCCACGGTGGTGCCGGTGGTGCCGGCGGCGGGGGCGGCCGCCGCTGCGGCGGCGCGGCCGGCCGTGGGGAGGGTGGCCGCGGTGGCGGCGGCGAGGGCGACGGCCAGGAGGGCGCGGCGGGGTGTGGGTGCGGTCATCGGCGTGGCCCCCAGGGGTCGGTGGTCGGGTGGGTCCACCCTTCCAGTTCCCGGGGGTGCGGCGGCGAAGCGCAGCGCCCGTGTCGGGCGCGTACCGCTGCGCGGGCCCTCTCCCCGCCCCGCCCTTCCCCCGGGGGCAGGGGCGGTGCCCCTGGGAACGGGGGAGGGTGGGGCGGGGCCTAGGGTGGGTGGGTGGAAGGAACCGCGTCGCTCGAGGCGCTCGCGCGTGAGCTCGCCGGGCTGCCGCCCTCCCTCGGGCCCGTCCGGCTCATCGGGGTCGACGGGCACGCCGGCAGCGGCAAGAGCACCTTCGCCGACCGCCTCGCCGAGGCGCTCGGCGGGGCGCCCGTGCTCCACCTGGACGACGTGGCCAGCCACGCGGAGCTGTTCGGCTGGTGGGAGCGGCTGCGCACCCAGGTCGTGGAGCCGCTCGCCGCCGGCCGCC
The DNA here is from genome assembly GCF_042893675.1 of Streptomyces sp. NPDC001594. NCBI lineage: Bacteria > Bacillati > Actinomycetota > Actinomycetes > Kitasatosporales > Streptomycetaceae > Streptomyces > Streptomyces sp. NPDC001594. The sequence goes on from NZ_JBIAVB010000016.1 coordinate 50,224, forward strand.
CCGCGCACTGGGCCCCGTACGACTGGGAGCGGCGCCGCTTCGGCCCCGAGCGGGTGCTGGAGCCCGCCCCGGTGCTGCTGGTCGAGGGGGTCGGGGCCGGGCGGCGGGCGCTGCGGCCGCACCTGGCGCGGCTGCTGTGGATGGAGACCCCACGTGAGACGTCCTGGGGGCGGGGACGGGAACGGGACGGGCGCGAACTCTCCGCCTTCTGGGACGGATGGGAGCGCGCCGAGCTCGCGCACTTCTCGGACGACCCTTCGCGCCCCTTCGCCCACACCTTGGTACGCCAGAGCGGTACGGGATACGAGTGGACTTCCGGGATTTCTGCGACTCCCGCCACGCCTCCCGCGCTCACCGAGGGTGACGGACTCCCCCAGGCCTGAGCGATCCCGCACGACGGAGCCCCCGGGGCTTTCCCGAGCCGCTTGACCCGGGCCCGGATGCGGCCTTACGTTCTGAATGCGCGGTCTGCGAAGGCCGCAGCGGACACGAAGCCCCCGGTTGTTCCCCCGTGATCGGGGGCTTCGTTCTGCCCGGAGCCGGTTCCGGCCGGGCGGGGGGCGCGTCGCTCCGCCCCCTACCGTTCACCCTGAGTTACCTTGGGCTTCCGGGACGCACCCCCGACCCGTGCCCACCGCACCCTGGGTAAGGTGCGTCACCGCAGGTACGATGCAGCCCTGATTTCATCGGCCGGGTGGACAACTCGCGCGCTCGGCGCGGGGGTTGCCGCGTGCCACGGGCAGGCTTGTGGGGGACGTGATGGACTTCGCCATGCCGGGCAGCGCGCACGCCCCGGCCGAACTCGCCTGGCTGCGCGGGGTCGACGCCTGCACCATGGGCGCCTATCCGCAGGCCGAGGAGGAGTTCCGCACGGCCGTCGGCCTGGATCCCTCGATGGCCGACGCCTGGCTGGGACTGCACGCGCTGCGCGTGGACACCACCAACGCGTTACTGCGCATGTACGCCCACCGCGACCGCTTCGGCGAGCAGCGCACCCGGCACCGCCGGACCCTCAACTCCTGGTACTGGCTGGGCTGGTGGGTGCAGCCGGTGCTGGAGAGCCGGCGCGACCTGCTGCTGGCCCACGCCTCCCACTGGCTGGACGGCCGCCACGTCCCCGAGCTGGACCAGGCCCTGGCCGCGCTGCCGCCCGTGGACACCGACCCCCAGGTCCGCTTCCTGCACGCCTGCCGGGCCTACCTGGTCAAGGACTGGGAGCAGCTCGTCCGGCACACCGAGCCGCTGGTGCACGACCCGGTGCTGGGCATCGAGGCGGGGCTGTTCGGCGGGATGGCCCGGGTCCGGCTGGAGATGTACGGGCAGGCGGAGCCGATGCTGGCGGCGGCCCTGATGCGCTGCCGCAGCGAGCAGCCGCAGCGCAAGGAACTGCGGTACTGGCTGGCGCGGGCCCGCGAGGGCACGGGGCGCAGCGCGGCGGCGCTGCCGCTGTACCGGGCCGTGCACCGGGTGGACCCTGCGTTCATGGACACGGCGGCGCGGCTGACCGCCATCGAGGACAGCGACGATTTCGACGGGATGGCGGACGCCGCCGGGTACGCCGGGTACGGGGGCCACCTGTCCGAGGGCTTCGCCGGGCACGGGCTCTCCCCGGCCGGCGGGGACTACACGGCGGTGGCCCTGGGCGGCGGGGGCGGGCCGGTGCAGGACGTGGCCCCGGACGGGCAGGTGGACGCCGATCCGCCGACCCCCGGGGAGCCGCCGGACCCGCGCTTCGGGCCGTCCGCCGGGACGGGCCGGCTGGAGGGCGTGCGGCACAAGGTGACCCTGCCCGCCCAGGGCGCCCCCGTCGGGCTGCCGGCCGGGCCGGCGGATCCGCAGGCGCTGGCGCAGGCCCTGGCCGAGCTGGAGCGGATGGTGGGCCTGGAGCCGGTGAAGCGGCAGGTGAAGGCCCTGTCGGCGCAGCTGCACATGGCCCGGCTGCGGGCCGCGCAGGGGCTCCCGGTGCAGCCGCCGAAGCGGCACTTCGTCTTCTCGGGGCCCTCGGGGACGGGCAAGACCACGGTGGCCCGGATCCTGGGGCGGGTGTTCTACGCGCTGGGGCTGCTGGGCGGGGACCATCTGGTGGAGGCCCAACGGGCCGACCTGGTGGGCGAGTTCCTCGGACAGACCGCGGTCAAGGCGAACGAGCTGATCGACTCGGCGATCGGCGGGGTGCTGTTCGTGGACGAGGCGTACAGCCTGTCCAACTCCGGCTACAGCAAGGGCGACGCGTACGGGGACGAGGCCCTGCAGGTGCTGCTCAAGCGCGCCGAGGACAACCGGGACCACCTGGTGGTGATCCTGGCGGGCTACCCGGCGGGCATGGACCGGCTGCTGGCCGCCAATCCGGGGCTGTCCTCGCGGTTCACGACCCGGGTGGACTTCCCCAGCTACCGGCCGGCGGAACTGACCGCGATCGGCGGGGTGCTGGCCGACGCGAACGGGGACCGCTGGGACGAGGAGGCCCTGGAGGAGCTGCGCAGCATCAGCGGCCACGTGGTGGAGCAGGGCTGGATCGACGAGCTCGGCAACGGGCGGTTCCTGCGCACCCTGTACGAGAAGAGCTGCGCCTACCGGGACCTGCGGCTGGCCGGCTTCGCCGGGGAGCCCTCCCGCGACAACCTGGCCACGCTGCGGCTGGCGGACCTGATGCAGGCGTACGGGGAGGTGCTGTCGGGCCGGGGACCGCAGGAGCGACCGGAGCCGCCGCTGTAGCCCGGCCGGGGCGTCAGGAGACCGGGCCCGGGTGCGCGTGCCGGGGCGGGGCCGGGCGCGTCGACGGGGCCGGGGCCGTCTCCGGGGCCGCGGCCGCGGCCGTCGCCTGGGGGCCGGCGCGGACGACGGCCTGGTCGCCGCGGGGGCCGAACAGGTGCAGGACCTCCGCCGCGACGCCGTCGGCCGGGCCGAACCAGTGCGGGCGGGCGGTGTCGAACTCGGCCACCTCGCCCGGGCGCAGGAGGAACTCCTCGTCCCCGAGGAGCAGCCGCACCTCGCCCGCGAGGACGTAGAACCACTCGTAGCCCTCGTGGGTGACGAGCTGCGGCTCGCGCGGGGTCAGGACCTGCTTGAACACCTGGATCCGGCCCGGGTAGCGGGTCAGCGGGACGATGACGCGGCCGTGCTTGCGGAGGGGCTCCAGATGGACCCGGGGGTCGCCGGTGGGCGGGGCGCCGACCAGGTCGTCGAGGGCGACGCGGTGGGTCTTGGCGAGCGGGAGGAGCAGCTCCAGGGTGGGGCGGCGGTGGCCGGACTCCAGGCGGGAGAGGGTGCTCACCGAGATCCCGGTGGTGGCGGCGAGGGCCTCCAGGGTGAGGCCGCGGTTCCGGCGGAGGGCGCGGAGGCGGGGGCCGATGGCGTCGAGTACCGCTTCCGTGTCCGGGTCCACGGGTCCATTGTGGCGGGTGCCGGCCCGCGAGGGCGGTTGGGTGGGCCGCTGCGCGGGGCGGAGTCCCCTACCCGCCCTTCCCCCGTTCCCGCGCTCAAACGCCGCGCGGGCTGGATGTTCGCTCCGCGAATTCCAGCCTCGCCGGCGTTTGAGGCGCGGGTCCCCGGGGCGGAGCCCCTGGGAACGGGCGACCCCGCGTCAGGCGGTCAGGGCTTCCGACTGGCGGCGGGCCGGGACTCGGTGGGCGGGGTCGCGGACCTCGCCGACCAGCTTTTCCAGGACGTCCTCCAGGGCCACCAGGCCCAGGACCCGACCGGACGGGTCGGCGACCTGGGCCAGGTGCGTGGCGTCGCGCCGCATGACGGTCAGGGCGTCGTCCAGCGGGAGCGTCGAGCACAGGGTGGTCATCCGGCGCCACACCCGCTGCGGGACGGCCCGCTCGCGCTCCTCCAGGTCCAGGACGTCCTTGACGTGGAGGTAGCCCATGAACGCGCCGCTGTCCGAACGGACCGGGAAGCGCGAGTAGCCGGTGCGCACGGTCAGCTGTTCGATCTGGCGCGGGGTGACGGCCGGGCCGACGGTGACGAGCCGGCCCGTGGCCAGCAGGACGTCGGTGACCGGGCGGCTGCCCAGCTCCAGGGCGTCCTCCAGGCGTTCCTGCTCGACCGGTTCGAGGAGCCCGGCCTGCCGGGAGTCCTCGACCAGGCGGCCGAGCTGGGCGCTGGTGTAGACGGCCTCCACCTCGTCCTTGGGCTCGACCTTGAACAGCCGCAGGACGAGCGCGGCGCAGGCCCCCAGGGCGGTGGTGACCGGCCCGCAGAGGCGGGCGAAGGCCACCAGGCCGGGGCTGAACCACAGGGCGGTCTTCTCGGGGGCGGCCATGGCGAGGTTCTTGGGGACCATCTCGCCGATGACCAGGTGGAGGAAGACCACCGCCGCCAGCGCGAAGGCGTAGCCCAGCGGGTGGACCAGGCCCTCGGGCACGTGGACCGCCTCGAAGACGGGTTCCAGCAGCCGGGCCACGGTGGGCTCGGCGACCGCGCCGAGGGTGAGGGAGCACAGGGTGATGCCGAACTGGGCGGCCGCCATCATCCGGGGCAGGTTCTCCAGGCCGTACAGCACCTGGCGGGCCCGCTTGGAGGCGGCCGCCAGGGGCTCGATCTGGCTGCGGCGGACGGAGACGAGCGCGAACTCGGCGCCGACGAAGAAACCGTTGGCCAGGACCAGGAGCAGGGCGAAGAGGAGTTGGACGGCGTTCATCGGGCGGCGCCTTCCAGCTGCTGCTCGCCGCGCAGCCGCCCGGCGGTGCGGGCGGGCTGCGGGACGGCCTCGGCGGCGGCCCCGGCGGTCTGCGGCACCGCCGTCAGGCGGACGAGCCGGACCCGCTCGGCGCGGTTGCGGCGGACCTGGCGGACGGACAGCTTCCAGCCGGGCAGCTCGGCCCGGTCCCCGGGGGCGGGGATCCGGCCCAGGAGGTCGGCGACGAGGCCGGCGACGGTCTCGTACGGGCCTTCGGGCACCTCCAGGCCTATGCGGCGCAGGGTGTGCACGCGGCAGCTGCCGTCGGCCTCCCAGGAGGGGCGGCCGTCCTCGGCGGGCACGGCGGCCAGCTCGGGGCTGTCGTCCTGGGCGAGGTCGTGCTCGTCGCGGACCTCGCCGACGAGTTCCTCCACGATGTCCTCCAGGGTGACCACGCCGGCGGTGCCGCCGTACTCGTCCACGACCACGGCCATCGGCTGTTCGCTGCGCAGCCGCTCCAGCAGCGGCTGGACCGGCAGGGAGCCGGGGACCAGCAGCGGGGCGACGCAGATCCGGCCGACGGTCGTGCGGGCGCGCTCGGACTCGCGCACGGCGAGGGCGTCCTTGAGGTGGACGACCCCGGTGATCTCGTCGATGCGCTCGCGGTAGACCGGGAAGCGGGACAGGCCGGTGGCGCGGGTCAGGTTCAGGACGTCGGCCGCGGTGGCCGAGTCCTGGAGGGCGCTGACCTTCACCCGGGGGGTCATGACGTGCTGGGCGGTGAGCTCGCCCAGCGAGAGGGTGCGGACGAAGAGGTCGGCGGTGTCCTGTTCGAGGGCGCCGGCCTGGGCCGAATGGCGGACCAGGGAGACCAGTTCGCCGGGGGTGCGGGCGGAGGCCATCTCCTCGGCGGGTTCGACGCCGAGCGCCCGCACGAGGCGGTTCGCGACGGAGTTGAGACCGGCGATGACGGGCCGCAGGGCCCGGGAGAAGGCCTGCTGCGGGCCGGCCACGACACGGGCGACCTGGAGCGGCTTGGAGACGGCCCAGTTCTTCGGGACGAGCTCGCCGACGACCATCTGGACGGCGGAGGCGAGCAGCATGCCGATGAGGACGGCGGCTCCGGGGACGGCCCCGTCGGGCAGGCCGGTCGCGGCGAGCGGCCTGGACAGCAGCGCGGCGAGGGCCGGTTCGGCGAGCATGCCGACGACGAGGGAGGTGATGGTGATGCCGAGCTGGGTGCCGGAGAGCTGGAAGGACAGCTCCCGCAGGGCTTCGACCACCGTGCGGGCACGGCGGTCGCCGTCGGCTGCGGCCCGTTCCGCCTCGGGCTTCTCGACCGTGACGAGGCCGAACTCGGCCGCCACGAAGAAACCGTTGGCGAGGATCAGGGCGAATGCCGCCACGAGCAGCAGTAGCGGGATGGTCATGCCGCCGCCTCCACGGGGAGGGCGGCGTGGGTACTACCGGACGATCCGTCCATTGCTGGAGGGAGTCACTCCTCTGGTCGTAGGTGCCCACGGGCCACGGGGTCCCGGGGCGGGTGGGTGGGCGCAGTGGTGCGCCGCCCCACCAGGGTAGTCATTGAGATCGTCGCCGCAATGGGACGCAGCGGCCGGGTGTGCCGGGCTCAGTGGCCGGCGGCGCCGGTCCCGCGGGCTTCGGCGAGGGCGCGCAGCGCGCGGGCGTCGCCGATGGCGCGGGCCTTGGCGATGCCGGGCTGGATGCCGAGGGCGGGCAGGCTGGTGCCGTCGTTGAGGTCGAGGAACACCCACGGATCGCCGGGGCGGAGGTTGACGCGCAGGATCTGCGCCCACTCCAGGCGGCGGGTGGTGGTGAGGTTGACCACGGTGACCCCGGCCTCGTCCGCGACCACCTTGGGGCGGCTGAGCAGGACGAGGACGGAGCCCATCAGGACGGCGGTGACCACGAAGCTGGCCCGCTCGCCGGGGCTGAGGTTCTCCAGCAGCAGGGCGATCGCCGTGATGGTGGCGAACATGACGGAGCCGACGCCCAGCAGGACCGCCCGGGTGCGGTTCGGCCGGAAGGTGACCGGCAGGGCGGGCGGTGCGGGCTGGGCGGCGGACTCGCTCATGGTGCGCTGATGCCTTCTGGGACGGGCCGGCCGGTCAGAGGCGGCAGGCGTGGATCGAGGTGGTGAGGATCGCGCGCGCGCCGAGCTCGTACAGGTCGTCCATGATCCGCTGGGCCTCCTTGGCGGGGACCATGGCGCGGACGGCGACCCAGCCCTCGTTGTGGAGGGGGGAGATGGTCGGCGACTCCAGGCCCGGGGTGAGGGCGACCGCGCGCTCCAGGTGCTCGGCGCGGCAGTCGTAGTCCATCATCACGTAGCTGCGGGCCACCAGGACGCCCTGGAGGCGGCGCAGGAACTGCGCGACCTTCGGGTCGTCGTCGCCGGCGCCGGTGCGGCGGATGACGGTCGCCTCGGACTTGAGGATCGGCTCGCCGATGACCTCCAGGCCGGCGTTGCGCAGGCTGGTGCCGGTCTCGACGACGTCGGCGATGATCTGCGCGACGCCGAGCTCGATGGCGGTCTCGACGGCGCCGTCCAGGTGGACGACGGAGGCGTCGACGCCGAGGTCGGCCAGGTGCTTGGCGACGATGCCCTCGTAGGAGGTGGCGATCGTCATGCCGCCGAAGTCCTCGGGGCCCTTGGCCGTGCCGGGCTTGGTGGCGTAGCGGAAGGTGGAGCGGCCGAAGTTCAGCGGAAGGATCTCCTCGGCGTTGGCGCCGGAGTCCAGGAGCAGGTCGCGGCCGGTGATGCCGATGTCGAGCTTGCCCGACGCGACGTAGATCGCGATGTCCTTGGGGCGGAGGTAGAAGAACTCGACCTCGTTGTCGGGGTCGACCGTGACGAGTTCCTTGGACTCCTTGCGCTGGCGGTAGCCGGCCTCATGGAGCATCTCCGACGCCGGTCCGGAGAGCGAACCCTTGTTGGGGACGGCGATGCGCAGCATGGGGCTTCCTTCTGTGCTGGGTGTGTACGGGGTGGGTGGGCGGGGGCCCGCGGCGGAGTGCTCCGGCCTAGAGGTGGGAGTAGACGTCGTCGAGGGAGATCCCGCGCGCCACCATCATCACCTGGACGTGGTAGAGCAGCTGGGAGATCTCCTCGGCGGCGGCTTCCTTGCCCTCGTACTCGGCGGCCATCCAGACCTCGGCGGCCTCCTCGACGATCTTCTTGCCGATGGCATGGACGCCCTTGCCGACGAGCTCGGCGGTGCGGGAGGTGCTGGGGTCGCCGTCGGCGGCCTTGAGCTGGAGCTCGCTGAAGAGCTCTTCGAAGGTCTTGTTCGCCATGATGCCCTTAGGGTACGGGTTCACCCGGCTCCCCCGGTGCCGGGGTTCACTCCGTGGACGGGGGGCCGGACGTGCCCGCTAGCGCCAGGGTTCGCTGACGGTGCGGAGGGTCATGGCGGTGGAGACGGCGGCGGTGACCGCTTCGTGGCCCTTGTCCTCGTTCGAGCCCTCCAGGCCGGCGCGGTCCAGCGCCTGCTCGTCGTTGTCGCAGGTCAGGACGCCGAAGCCGACGGGGACTCCGGTGTCGATGGAGACCTGGACCAGGCCCTGGGTGACGCCCTGGCAGACGTAGTCGAAGTGCGGGGTGCCGCCGCGGATGACCACGCCGAGGGCGACGATGGCGTCGTAGCCGCGTCCGGCGAGGACCTTGGCGACGACCGGGAGCTCGAAGCTGCCCGGGACGCGCAGCAGGGTGGGCTCGTCGATGCCCAGCTCGTGCAGGGCCCGCAGGGCGCCGTCGACCAGGCCGTCCATGACCTTCTCGTGCCACTGGGCCGCGATGACGGCCACCCGGAGGTCGCCGCAGTTCTTCACGCTCAGTACGGGTGCGCCCTTGCCGCTCACAGCTCTGCTCCTCGGGGGGGTTCCGGTCCATTGCCGGGTTGACGGGTGTGGTGGGTGGTGCGGGTGGTGCGGGTGTGCGGGGTTACTGGTTGCCGCAGGCGGAGGTGGGCACGGCCCCCTCCAGCCAGGGGAGGTCGTGGCCCATGCGGTCCCGCTTGGTGCGCAGGTACCGCAGGTTGTGCTCGCCCGCCTGGACGGGCATGGGCTCGCGGCCGGCGACGGAGATGCCGTGGTCCTCCAGGGCGGCGGCCTTGTCGGGGTTGTTGGTCAGCAGCCGGACGGTGCGCACGCCGAGGTCGGCGAGGATCTGCGCGCCGGCGCCGTAGTCGCGGGCGTCGGCGGGCAGGCCCAGCTCCAGGTTGGCGTCCAGGGTGTCGCGGCCGCGCTCCTGGAGCTCGTAGGCGCGCATCTTGGACAGCAGTCCGATGCCGCGGCCCTCGTGTCCGCGCAGGTAGACGATGACCCCGCGGCCCTCGGCCTGCACCCGGGCCATGGCGGCCTGGAGCTGGGGGCCGCAGTCGCAGCGCTGGGACTGGAAGATGTCGCCGGTCAGGCACTCGGAGTGCATCCGGACCAGGACGTCCTCGCCGGTGCCGATCTCGCCGTGGACGAGGGCGACGTGCTCGACCCCGTCCACGGTGGAGCGGTACCCGTACGCGGTGAACTCGCCGGCGGCGGTCGGCAGGCTGACCTCGGCCTCGCGCCGGACGGTGGGCTCGGCGGAACGGCGGTAGGCGATCAGGTCCTCGATGGAGATGATCGTCAGGCCGTGCTTGCGGGCGAAGGGGATCAGCTCGGGGAGCCGCAGCATGACCCCGTCCTCGCCGGCGATCTCCACGATGGCGCCGGCGGGGCGCAGGCCCGCGAGGCGGGCGAGGTCGACGGCGGCCTCGGTGTGGCCGTTGCGGACCAGGACGCCGCCGGGCTTGGCGCGCAGCGGGAAGATGTGGCCGGGGCGGACGAAGTCGCCGGGCTCGGAGGTGCCGCCGGCGAGCAGGCGCAGGGTGGTGGCGCGGTCGGCGGCGGAGATGCCGGTGGTGACGCCGTGCGCGGCGCTCGCGTCGACGGAGACGGTGAAGGCGGTCTTCATCGACTCGGTGTTGTGCTGGACCATCTGCGGGAGTTCCAGGCGGTCGAGCTCGGGGCCCTCCATCGGCGCGCAGATCAGGCCCCGGCACTCGCTCATCATGAACGCGATGATCTCGGGGGTGGCCTTCTCGGCGGCGACGACGAGGTCGCCCTCGTTCTCGCGGTCCTCGTCGTCGACGACGACCACGGGGCGGCCGGCGGCGATGTCGCGGATGGCCTGTTCGACGGGGTCGAGGCGGAAGGACTCCTCGGCGCCGGAGTCGGCCGGGTCGGGCACGGGCTTGAGGAGGGGGGTCATGCCGTTGCTCCTTCGAGGGCCGGGGCGGGGGTGGTGCGCGAGCGCTGGTACCAGTCGTAGGCACCCCAGAGCACGAGGGCTCCGTAGATCACGTAGACGAAGGCGGAGAAGGCGTAGCCGCTGGTGAAGGCGAGGGGCACGCCGACGGCGTCGACGAGCAGCCAGGCGAACCAGAACTCGACGAGCCCCTTGGCCTGGGCGTACATGGCGACGATGGTGCCGACGAAGATGTAGGCGTCCGGCAGCGGGTTCCAGGACATCCACGGGTAGAGGGTGAACAGCCCGGTGACGGCGAGGGTGCCGACGGCGGCGGCGCCGAGCAGCAGGCCGCGCTCGCGCCAGGTGGCGAAGCGGACGGCGAGGGAGGCGTCCTGGGCCTGCCGCTTGCCGCGGGTCCACTGGGCCCAGCCCCACAGGGCGACCAGCATGACCACGATCTGCTTGCCGGCGTTGCCGGAGAGGTGCCCGGCGGCGAAGGCGACGAAGAGGATGACGCCGGAGAGGAACTGGGTCGGCCAGGTCCATATCGAGCGCTTCCAGCCGAGGGCCAGGGCGATCAGGCCCATGGTGTTGCCGATGGCGTCGGACCAGATGATCTTCTGGCCGAAGGCGGTGAAGGCCTCGGAGTTCAGCCAGGTCAGGGCGCTCACTTCTGCCCCTCCTCGGCGTGCAGCGGGTTCACGCCGGCGGCGAGCAGGCGCTCGACGTACTTGGCGAGGACGTCGACCTCCAGGTTGACCGGGTCGCCGGGCTGCTTGATGCCCAGGGTGGTCAGGGCGAGGGTGGTGGGGATGAGGCTGATGGTGAAGTAGTCGGCAGCGGCCTCGACGACGGTGAGGCTGACGCCGTCGACCGTGATGGAGCCCTTCTCCACGACGTAGCGGGCCAGGTGGCCCGGGAGCGCGATCTTGACGAGCTCCCAGTGCTCGGAGGGGGTGCGGGAGAGGATCTCGCCGGTGCCGTCGACGTGGCCCTGGACCAGGTGTCCGCCGAGCCGGCCGCCGAGGGCCATGGGGCGTTCCAGGTTGACCCGGGAGCCCGCGTCGAGGGCGCCGAGGCTGGAGCGGTCAAGGGTCTCCTGCATGACGTCGGCGGTGAACTCGCCGTCGGCGGTCTCCACGACGGTCAGGCAGACGCCGTTGACGGCGATCGAGTCGCCGTGCTTGGCGCCCTCGGTGACGACCGGGCCGCGCAGGCGGAAGCGGGAGGCCTCGGCGAGCTGCTCGACGGCGGTGACCTCGCCCAGTTCTTCGACGATTCCGGTGAACACTCAGTGCTCCTTGGGGGCGTTGGCGGGAACGGCGGTGATGCGCAGATCGGTGCCACTGCGGACGGCCTCGGTGATGTCGAGGCGTACGGCGTGGGCGATGTTCGTGATGCCGGCTCCGGCGAGGGCGGCGGGGCCGGCGCCGAGGAGGGCCGGGGCGAGGTAGCCGACGACGCGGTCGACGGCGCCGGCCTCCAGGAAGGCTCCGGCGAGGGTGGGTCCGCCTTCGAGGAGGACGGAGCGCACCCCGCGGGCGTACAGCTCGGTGAGCAGGGCGGCGACGGGGACGCGGCCGTCCTGGAGGGGCAGGCGCAGGACATCGGCGCCGGGCAGGTGGCGGGTGTCGGCGTCCTCGCCGGTGACGATCAGGGTGGGGCCCGCGTCGTCGAGGATGCGGGCGGTGGGCAGCAGTCCGGCGCGGGTGTCGAGGGCGACGCGCAGCGGCTGGGTGGCGCCCTCGATCCCGCGGACGGCCAGGTGGGGGTCGTCGGCGCGCAGGGTGCCGCCGCCGACGAGGACGGCGTCGGCCTCGGCGCGCAGCCGGTGGACGTCGGCGCGGGACTCGGCGGAGGTGATCCAGCGGCTGCTGCCGTCCTCGGCCGCGCTGCGGCCGTCGAGGGTGGCGGCGTACTTCCAGGTGACGTGGGGGCGGCCGAGGCGGACGGAGGTGAGCCAGGCGGCGTTGCCCTGTTCGGCTTCGTCGGCGAGGAGGCCCGCCTCGGTGGCGATCCCGGCGGCGCGCAGGGTGGCGCCGCCCCCGCTGGCCTGCGGGTTCGGGTCGGAGACGGCGTAGACCACGCGGGCGATGCCGGCGTCGATGAGCGCCTGCGCGCAGGGGCCGGTGCGGCCGGTGTGGTTGCAGGGTTCGAGGGTGACGTAGGCGGTGGCGCCGCGGGCGGCGGCTCCGGCCGCGCGCAGGGCGTGGACCTCGGCGTGCGGGCCGCCGGCCCTCTGGTGCCAGCCCTCGCCGACGACGGCGCCCGTGGGGTCGGTGATGACGCAGCCGACGACCGGGTTGGGGCTGGTGGAGCCGAGTCCGCGGGAGGCCAGCTCGACGGCCCGGCGCATCGCGGTGATGCTCGGGTCGGCTGCTGCCTGCGCGGTGTGTGTCGCCACCGGGTCCTCCTGCCTCATCGGGCACGGACTCCGGGGCCTGTCGGGATACGACAGATGAAGCGGGACGGCACACGCGGGAACGCCGGGGGCCGGAAGAACGGTCCGTCCGACACGTATCCCGGGGGATACGGTGGTGGACCGCCGGCGGCGGCGTACCGGTGACTGCCCGCCGCGCACTGCCTCCCATCCGGACTTTAACCGTCGGTCCAGGAATTTCACCTGGTCAACCGGCCGCTGGCTGCGGACGGGTCGCGGACTATACCGCCGGTTCGGAATTACACCGACCCCGGAGTGCGCTGCTACTGGTACTAGGGCCAGTGTGCCACGGGGGATCGGCGGCCATGCGGGTGAAGCGCTGTGGCCTGGCTCACAAGGGGGCCGTTCCGGGCCGTTCTCGAGCGCTCCTCGTGCGCGGGCGGTGGCGCGGACGCCCCGGATCCGAGGTTGGTCCAGACCTATTGACGGGTTGGTCTAGTCCTCTTAACGTTCCCTTCATCTTCCCGGGAGCCGGCCTGCCGACGTGCGCACGTCACGGGCCAACCAGCGCCACCTCCATGCCTGTTGCCGCACTTGGCCCTGCCATCCTCCCCTCCCCAGGAGGCACCATGCCGTCCCCCACACGCACGAGAGCGATGCTGCTGGCATCCGGCGCCGCGATCGCCGGCCTGCTGGTCGGCGGACTCTCCGCGGGCGTCTCACACGCCGCCGACAACGAAGGCTGTCGCCCCGACGGGCTGTACAAGACGCCCGGAGTGGACGTCCCCTACTGCTCGGTCTACGACTCCGAGGGCCGCGAGAAGATGGGCGCGGACCACCAGCGACGCGTCATCGGCTACTTCACCGGCTGGCGCACGGGCAAGGACGGCACCCCCGCCTACCTGGCCAACAACGTCCCGTGGTCCAAGGTCACCCACCTGAACTACGCCTTCGCCCACGTCGGCCCCGACAACAGGATCTCGGTCGGCTCGGACGGCCCGAACAACGCCGCCACCGGGATGACCTGGCCGGGCGTGGCGGGCGCCGAGATGGACCCGGCCCTCCCCTACAAGGGCCACTTCAACCTGCTGAACAAGTTCAAGAAGCAGTACCCGAACGTGAAGACGCTGATCTCGGTCGGCGGCTGGGCCGAGACGGGCGGCTACTTCGGCGACGACGGCAACCGGGTGGCCTCCGGCGGCTTCTACTCGATGGCCACCAACGCCGACGGCTCCGTCAACCAGGCGGGCATCGACACCTTCGCGGACTCCTCGGTGGACTTCGTCCGCAAGTACGGGTTCAACGGCGTCGACATCGACTACGAGTACCCGACCACCATGAAGGACGCGGGCAACCCGCTGGACTGGCCGCTGTCCAACACCCGCCGGGCCGGCCTGGTCCAGGGCTACGCGGCCCTGATGAAGTCGCTGCGCGAGAAGCTCGACCGCGCGGGCGCCGCCGACGGCAAGCACTACCTGCTCTCCGTCGCCGCCCCCTCCTCCGGCTACCTGCTGCGGGGCATGGAGACGTTCCAGATGCAGAAGTACCTGGACTACGTCAATATCATGTCCTACGACCTGCACGGGGCCTGGAACGAGTACGTCGGCCCCAACGCCTCCCTCTTCGACGACGGCAAGGACGCCGAGCTGGCGGCCGCGGGCGTCTACTCCACCTCCCAGTACGGCGGCGTCGGCTACCTCAACACCGACTGGGCCTACCACTACTTCCGCGGCTCCATGCCGTCGGGCCGGATCAACATCGGCCTGCCGTACTACACCCGCGGCTTCAAGAACGTGCAGGGCGGCACCGACGGCCTGTGGGGCAAGGCGGCGGCCACCAGCTGCCCGGCGGGCGCCGGTCTGACCAAGTGCGGTGACGGTGCGGTCGGCATCGACAACCTTTGGCACGACCTGGACGCGAACGGCGTCGAGTCCCCGGCGGGATCCAACCCGATGTGGCACGCCAAGAACCTGGAGAAGGGCGTCGTCGGCGACTACGTCACGAAGTACGGATTCCCGGCGAACACCACGCTGACCGGCACCTACGCCCGCAAGTACGACTCCACGCTGGTGGCGCCGTGGCTGTGGAACGCGCAGAAGAAGGTCTTCCTGTCCACGGAGGACGAGCAGTCCGTCGCCGCCAAGGCCGACTACGTCGTGAACAAGGGCATCGGCGGCACCATGGTCTGGGAGCTGGCCGGCGACTACTCCTACAACGCGGCCAAGGGCCAGTACGAGATGGGCGACACCCTCACCTCCCTGATGTACGACAGGTTCAAGGCCGCCTCCCCCTACGGGGCGAAGAAGGCCGGGAGCGCCCTGCCCGCCCAGGCGGTGGACATCAAGACCGAGTTCACCGACTTCAAGCTGGGTGACTCCAACTACCCGATCACCCCGAAGCTGAAGATCACCAACAACACGAAGAGCACCCTGCCCGGCGGCACCGAGTTCCAGTTCGACTACGGCACCTCCGCCCCGAACAACGCCTCCGACCAGTCCGGCTTCGGTACGAAGGTGATCAGCAGCGGGCACACCGGCAGCAACGTCGGCGGCCTGAAGGGCGACTTCCAGCGGGTCTCGCTGAAGCTCCCGGCCTGGCAGTCGCTGGCCCCGGGCGCCACGGTCGACCTGGCGTTCAACTACTACCTGCCGGTTTCCACCCCCTCCAACTGGACGGTGAACATCTCCGGCACCGCCTACGCCCTCGCCGGGGACCTGGCGCGCGGCACCACGGTGGCGGAGCCGGGCGGCAGCCAGCCGCCGACCACCCCGCCCACCACGCCTCCCACCACCCCGCCGACCACTCCCCCGACGACGCCGCCGACCACGCCTCCGGGCGGGACCTGCGCCAACCCGGCGTACGTGGCGGGCACGGTCTACAACGGCGGGACCGTCGTCTCGCACAAGGGCCACAACTGGAAGGCCCAGTGGTGGACGCAGAACGAGGAGCCCGGCACCACCGGGCAGTGGGGCGTCTGGCAGGATCTGGGCGCCTGCTGACACCCTGCGGGTGACGTCGACGTGAGGACCCGGTGGCCCGGCGGCCACCGGGTCCTCGCACGTCCGCGGAGGGCCCCCGCGCGCCGGTGTCACATTCCGGGACTCCGGTCTGTCCCCTGGGAACAGGCACTCCCGTGGAAGGACACCCCACCATGAGCACCATCCTCGTCACCGGCGGCACCGGCAACCTCGGCGCCCTCGTCGTCCGCACACTGCGGGAGCGGGGCCACGAGGTCCGGGCGCTGAGCCGCTCCTCCACCGAGTACCCGGTCGACCTGCGCGACGGCAGCGGGCTGGACGCGGCGACGGCGGGCGCGCAGGTGGTCGTCCACTGCGCCAGCTCCCCGCGCGGGGGCGACGACGCGGCCGCCGGGCACCTGATCGACGCGGCCCGGCGGGCCGGTACGGTCACGAACCTCGTCTACATCTCGATCGTCGGGGTGGACGTGGTGCCGTTCGGCTACTACCGGACCAAGCGGCGGGTGGAGCGGATGCTGGAGGACTCCGGGCTCGGGGTCACGATCCTGCGGACCACCCAGTTCCACGACCTGGTGGCCCAGGGGACCGCCTCCCTGGCGAAGCTGCCGGTGGTGCCGCTGCCCAAGGGGGTACCGGTGCAGCCGATCGCGGTGGAGGAGGTCGCGGACCGGCTCGCGGAGCTGGCGGTGCCGGAGCCGGCGGGGCGGGTGGCGGACATGGGCGGGCCGGAGGTCCGCACGCTGGAGGAGTGGGGGCGGGCGTACCTCGCGGCGACGGGCAGCCGGCGGCGGGTCCTGCCGGTCCCGCTCGCGGGGCGGACGTACGCCGCGTTCCGGCGCGGGGGGATCCTGGCCGCGCCCGATCGTGCGGTCGGCCGGATCACCTTCGGCGAGTACCTGGAGCGGCGGCGGGGGGCGGGCCCGCGCTGAGGGCCGCGCCCGGACAGACCGGGGAATGTCAAGGGCCGCAGGCCACAAGGACCGGGGCGGGATCCACGTGACCGGCCGTCACCCGACCGCTACGGAAGGCTGGTTAGGCTCCGTGGGAACGGACGGCGGGACCGTGGCCCGGCCCCCGGGCGGGGCGGTCACGCCCCTCGAGACCCGGACATCCCCGAACGGAACGGACATCTCGTGAGCCTTCGTCAGATCGAGCCCAAACAGTGCGGGTTCCTCATCGTCAACTCCCACCCCGAAGGCGCCGCACGCACCGTCCGCGACCAGTGGGAGTCGATCCCGGCCCGCACCGACGGCCGCCGGCCCGTCGCGCTCGTCCTCGGCCCTGGACGCCGCCCGCTCCGGCGCCGACTGGTTCATGGGCCAGGTCAGGGCCCTGTACGGCTGGGACGTCCCCGGCGTCGACTACGCCCGGCCGGCCGAGACCGACGCCCCCTGGCCCGTACGGCCGTAGGCCGGGCCGGCCGGGCCGCCGTAGGACGGGCCGGGCCGGCGCCGGGTCAGCCGGCGAACAGCTCCGCCTGGGCCGCCTCGCGCGCCGCGAGGCGGGCACCCTCCAGGACCGCCGGGTCGCCCAGCACCGTGGCGCGGACCTCGGTGGGGACGGGGCTCAGGGCGGCGAGGCGGCGGGCGACCCGGGCGGCCAGGGCCTCGCCGCCCGCGCGGCCGAGCCCCCCGCCGAGGACCACGCAGCCCGGGTCCAGGACGGCGGCCACGGCCGCCGCGCCGAGGGCCAGCCGCTGCGCCAGCACCTCAAGGAAGGCCTCCCCGGCGCCGCCCGCGACGGCCTCCTCCACGGAGCCCGCGAAGCCGTGCTCCGCCGCCAGCGCCGCCACCGCCGCCGCACCGGCCAGGGCGTGGAAGCCGGCGCTGCAGTCGGTGGCGGAGGGCAGTCCGGCGGTGCCCGGCACCGGCAGGAAGCCGATCTCTCCCGCACCGCCCGAGGCTCCCCGTCTCAGCCGTCCGTCGAGCACCACCGCGGCCCCGACACCGGCGCCGAGCCACAGCAGGACGAAGGACTCCAGGTCCCGGGCGGCGCCGACCCGCTGTTCGGCCAGGGCCGCCAGGTTGGTCTCGTTCTCCACCACCACCTCGGCGGGCAGCCGCCGCTGGAGGGCGGCCACCAGGTCCCGGTGCCAGGCGGGCAGGCCCGAGGTGTCGCGCAGCTCCCCGGAGGCGGGGGCGACCAGGCCGGGCGCGCCGACGACCACCGTGTGCAGCGCCTGCGCGCCGGCCTCCCGGGCCAGTGCCTCCAGCCGGTCGACGGCCTCGTCCACGGCGTCGACGGGGAGCTCCGCGCGGGCCAGCGGATGCCCGAGGAGGTCCGTGACCACGGCTGTGGCGCTGTCGGTGCGGACGTCCAGGGCGGCCAGGTGGGCCCGGCGGGCGACGATCCCGTAGAGGCGGGCGTTGGGGCCGCGCCGCTGTTCGCCGGACTCCCCCACGACCTCGACCAGCCCGGCGGCACCGAGCCGTTCGAGGAGGTCGGCGACGGAGGGGCGGGAGAGTCCGGTGAGCTGCTTGAGCCGGGTCGCCGTCAGCGGCCCCTCCGACTGGAGGAGTTCGAGCGCGAGCCGGTCGTTCATCGCGCGGGCCGTGCTCGGCGAGGCGGGCGACGGGGCCGGGGCGGCGGCAGGGCCGGGCGCGGCGGGAGCGGCTGGGGGCGCGGCGGGGGACATCGCCTTCACGGGGGTCACGGAGCCCATCCTAGGGAAGAGGTCTTAATTATCAGGCAGGCTCCCTGATAGTTTTGAGCCCATGACGACCGTGACGGCCGGGGACCCCGGCACCGGCCCGGCGCGGCTGCGCCGCGCCCGCTTCTCCATAGCCGCCGTCTTCTGCGCCCACGGGGCCGTGACCGGCTCCTTCGCCACCCGCATCCCGTGGATCCAGGAGCACGCCCAGGCCGGCGCGGGCACCCTGGGCCTGGCCCTGGCCTTCCCCGCCCTCGGCGCGGCCGTCGCCATGCCGCTGGCCGGCCGGGTCAACCACCGCTTCGGCGCCCGCGCGGCCCTGCGCGGGCTGCTCTGCCTGTGGACGCTGTCCCTGGTGCTGCCGGGGCTCGCCCCGAACCTGGCGACCCTGTGCTGCGCCCTCTTCGCCTACGGGGCCGCGTCCGGCATGTCGGACGTGGCCATGAACGCGCTCGGGGTGGAGACCGAGAACCGGCTCGGCCGTTCGATCATGTCCTCGCTGCACGGGATGTGGAGCGTGGGCGCGCTGCTCGGCTCGGCCGCCGGCACGGTCGCCGCGCACACCGGGACCGACGCCCGGCTGCACCACGTGGTGGCCGCCCTCGCCCTGACCGCGGCCGGGCTGGTCGCCGTGCGCGGGGTGCTGGACCTGCGCAGCGAGCCGCAGGAGCAGGCGCCGCCGCGGTTCGCCCGGCCGCCGAGGGCGGCGGTGGTGATCGGGGCCGTGGGCTTCTGCGCGGTGTTCGCCGAGGGGGCGAGCCTGGACTGGTCGGCGGTGTTCCTGCGGGACGTGCTGGGCACCGAGGCCGGTGTGGCGGCCGCCTCCACCACCGCCTTCGCGCTGACCATGGCGGTGGCCCGGCTGGCCGGGGACCGGGTGGTGGACCGGTTCGGGGCGGTGCGCACCGTGCGGGCGGGCGGGGTGCTCGCCACGGCGGGCGGGCTGCTGGTGGTAGCGGTGCGCCAGCCGGCGGCGGCCATGGCCGGGTTCGGGATGATCGGGCTGGGCATCGCGGTGGTGGTGCCGCTGGCCTTCGCGGCGGCGGCGCGCAGCGGGCCGGCCCCGGCGCAGGCCATCGCGGGGGTCGCGACGATCACGTACACGTCGGGGCTGATCGCCCCGTCGGCGATCGGGGCGGTGGCGGACGCGTCCTCGCTGGTGGTCTCGTTCGGCCTGGTCACGCTGTTGGCGTGCGCGCTGGTCGCGGGCGCGGCGGTCCTGCGGCCGAAGCCCGCGCCGGGGGGCGGCGTGCACCCCGTCAATCGGGACGAACCCACTGCTATCCGGCCGTAATATATCGCTGGCCGCCCTGCGGTCATGATCCTTGACCTCTCGGCGGAACGGAAGTGGTGGAACATGGGCTTCGGCCTGCGCTGGACCCTGCACGGAGACGGGCGGACCCCCGCCCCCGGTGCGGTGGTGCGGCCGGACGAGCGGCTTTCGTGGCCGCGCACCGCCGGGCTGGGCGCCCAGCACGTGGTCGCGATGTTCGGGGCGAGCTTCGTCTCCCCGGTGCTCATGGGCCTGGACCCGAACCTGGCCATCATGATGTCGGGCATCGCCACCGCCGTCTTCCTGCTCGCCACGCGTGGGCGGGTCCCCTCCTACCTGGGCTGTTCGCTGTCCTTCGTGGGCGTGGCGGCGGCGATCCGGGCCGGCGGCGGGGACAGCTCGGTGGTCACGGGCGCGGTGTTCGTGGTCGGCGCGGCGCTGTTCCTGGCGGGTCTGGCCGTGCAGCGGTTCGGGGCGCGGATCATCCACGCGGCGATGCCGCCGGTGGTGACGGGCGCGGTGGTGATGCTGATCGGGTTCAACCTGGCTCCGGTGACGGCGGCCACGTACTGGCCGCAGGACCAGTGGACGGCGTTGCTGACGATGCTGTTCACCGGGCTGGCGGTGGTGTGCCTGCGCGGGTTCTGGTCGCGGATCGCGATCTTCCTGGGACTGGTGTTCGGGTACGGGATCTCCTGGGTCTTCGACCTGGTCTTCGGCAAGATCCACTCCCCGGCGGGCGGGACCGGGGCCGTGGACCACTGGCGGCTGGACCTCTCGGGCGTGGGCAAGGCCGACTGGATCGGGCTGCCGTCCCTGCACGGGCCGTCCTTCGAATGGTCGGCGATCCTGATCGCGCTGCCCGTGGTGATCGCGCTGATCGCCGAGAACGCCGGACACATCAAGGCGGTCGGGGAGATGACGGGCGACCCGCTCGACGACAAGCTCGGCACGGCCATCGCCGCCGACGGCGCGGCGTCCATGCTGTCCACGGCGGTCGGCGGCCCCCCGAACACCACGTACTCCGAGAACATCGGGGTCATGGCCGCCACCCGCGTCTACTCCACGGCGGCCTACTGGGCGGCGGCCGGCTTCGCGCTGCTGTTCGGCCTGTGCCCGAAGTTCGGCGCGGTCGTCGCCGCGATCCCGGGCGGGGTGCTGGGCGGCATCACCGTGATCCTGTACGGCATGATCGGCCTGCTCGGCGCGCAGATCTGGCTCAACGGGCGGGTGGACCTGCGCAATCCGCTGAACCTGGTCCCGGCCGCCGCGGGCATCATCATCGGCGTCGGCGGGGTCAAGCTGCACTTCAGCGACAGCTTCGAGCTGGGCGGCATCGCACTGGGCACGCTCGTGGTGATCACCGGCTACCACGCGCTGCGCTACTTCGCGCCGGAGCACCTCAAGCGGCAGGAGCCGCTGCTGGACTCGGGGACCTCGGCGTACGACGACAGCACCGAGGAGCCCGGGGACAAGCGGGGTTGACGGCGTTTCGCCCGAACCGGCGAAGCCTGCGGCCAAGTTCCCCGCCCCGGCCGCCGCGGCTGTGACGCTGTCCTCCATGGAAGCGGTACTCGCGCGGATGCGCGTCCTCGACGAGCGGCTGCCCGCGCAGGACGGCGTGGCCGTCTTCAACCGGGTGTACCTCACCGTCACGCAGAACCTGCACGAGCGGATCGAGCACGGGGCCTTCCCCGAGCCCCGGCGGGCGGAGACGCTGAGCGTGCGGTTCGCGGAGCGGTACCTGTCGGCGGTGGAGTCGGAGCGGGCCCCGGCGTGCTGGCGCCCCCTCCTGCAGTACCGCCGCCACCCCGGGGTGCGCCCGCTCCAGCACGCGCTGGCGGGGATCAACGCCCACATCGGGCACGACCTGGCCCTGGCGGTGGTGTCCACCTGCCGGGTGCTGAACTGCGCCCCGGCGGCCCTGGAGGCCGACTTCCACCGGGTCGGCGACACCCTGGTCTCCCTGGAGGAACGCATCCGGGAGGACCTGATGCCGGGCCCGGACCTGCTGGAGATCGCCGACCCGCTGACCCACCTGCTGGGCTCCTGGAGCCTGGAACGCGCCCGCGCCGGCGCCTGGGCGGCCGCCCGCCTCCTGTGGACCCTGCGCCGCTCCCCCGACCTGGCGGAGGAGTTCGAGGAGTCCCTGGACGCGGGCGTCGGCCTGGTCGGCCGCTGCCTGCTGACCCCGACGGGCTGAAACCCCGGTGCGGGCGGGGCGCCCGCCTTCCTAGGGTGTGCGGATGCCCAGCTTCGCCACGCACCGGCTCCGGGTGCACGACGCCTCGCTCCCGCCCCACCGGCGGCTGTCGGCGCTGCGCACCTGCCTGACGGTGTTCAGCCCGTACGGCTTCTACGCCACCTACCACCACCTGTGCCGCAGCGCCGGGATCCCCCGGGACCTGGGCGAGGATCCGGAGTCACTGGTGCGGGCCGTCGACGAGCTGCACGAGGCACGGCTGCTGTGGCTGGACGCCGCGGCGGTGTGGCGGGTGGGCCGGCGGGCGCAGAAGCGGGCCGGGGTGCGCCGGCCGGAGCCGCCGGAGCCCGCGCAGTGGCTGTTCTGGCCCGACCCGGAGTTCCATCCCGGGGGCCGCCTCGCGGAGGTGCTGCCCGGGGTGATGCGGGGCCGCCCGGACGTCGAGGGCGATCAGCGCCGGGACGGGGTGTGCCCCGTGTGCGCGTGCGACCGGGGGACGGTGGAGTGGGACGGCAGCGGCCACGGCCGGTACACCCTGTGCGCGGGGTGCGGCCTCGGGCTGGGCCGGCGGCCGCACCCGCTGCCGCCCGGCCCGGAGCGCGGCGAGGTCCGCGCGGACTTCCGGCACCGGCGGCGGCTGATCTGGGCGCGGGCCGTGTGAGCCCGCGCGGGGGGCGTACCCCGGCATGAGAACGGGCCGCCGCCGCGTGGGGAACGCGGGGGCGGCCCGTGGTCATGGGGCAGCCGGCGGGCCGACAGCCGGAGGCTGTCGAGGCGGCGCGAAGCCGGGGAGGCCCGCCGGGGCCGAGCCGTGCGAGCGGCCCGTGGAGAGGATCAGTCCTCCGGGAGTTCGACCGGGGCGATCTCGTCGTAGACGTCGCCCGGGCCGGGGTTGGTGGCGTCCGTGGAGCCGCCGAGGTGGTGCATGACGCCCCAGACCGCGTTCAGGGCGGTCTGGACGGCGCCCTCGGCCCAGCCGGCCGTCCAGGAGATGTCGTCGCCCGCGAGGAAGATGCCGCGCTTGTCCTCGGGGAGGCGGTCCTGCATGAAGTGGGTGAACAGGCGCCGCTGGTAGCGGTAGTGGCCCGGCAGGTTGGCCTTGAAGGCGCCCATGAAGTAGGGCTCGTTCTCCCACGACACGGTCACCGGGTTGCCGATGATGTGGCGGCGGATGTCGACCTTGGGGTAGATCTCGCCGAGGGACTTCAGCATGACCTCCATCCGCTCGTTCGCGGACAGCGGCAGCCACTTGAGGCTGTCGTCGCACCAGGTGTACGAGAGGCAGATGACGGCCGGCTGGTCGGGGCCGTTGTCCAGCAGGTAGGTGCCGCGGGTCATGCGGTCGGTGAGGGTCATCGACATGACGTCGCGGCCCGTCTCCTCGTCCTTGTCCAGCCAGAACGGGCGGTCCACGGGGATGAAGAGCTTCGAGCTCTCCATGTAGTGGGTGCGCTCGATCGCAGTCCAGTGGTCGATCGGGAAGAGCGTGTCGTCGCAGGCGATCTTGGACAGCAGCATCCAGGACTGCGCGGTGAAGATCGCGGCGCGGTAGGTGCGGATGTCGCCGTCGGCGTCGGTGACCGTGATGCGGTTGCCGGCGGTGCGGTGCAGGCGGGTCACGGCCGGGCGGGGGGCGCCGTCGTGCAGGGAGGACAGCGAGGTGCCCTGGGCCCAGTGGACGATCTTCTCGGGCTCGCGCTCCCACAGGCGCAGCGGCAGCTGCTGCGAGCCGCCGACGATGCCGCGGTGGTGGTCGTCGGCCTCGGTGTAGACGACGCGCAGGATCTCCAGGATGGAGTTCGGGAAGTCGGTGTCCCAGCCGCCGGTGCCGAAGCCGACCTGGCCGAAGATCTCGCGCTTGCGGAAGGACTGGAAGGCCTCGGACTTGCAGAGGAAGCCGTAGAAGGTCTCGTCGTCGAGCTTCTCGACGAGCTTGGCCCAGATCTCGCGGATGCGCGGGACGTCCCGCTCGCGCATCGCCTGGTTCATGTCGGAGAAGTCGGCGCCCTCGTCGAGGCAGGCGTTCCACGCGGCGGCGACGTCGCGGTAGACCTGCGGGAGGTCGGCGATGGTCTCGGCGTAGTGGGTCTCGCCCTTGAGGTCCACGACCGTCGAGGGGGTGGCCTCGGCGAGCGGGTTCGGGAAGGGCTGGGTCTGCAGGCCCACCAGGTCGATGTAGTGCTGGAGCGCCGTGGAGGAGGGCGGGAAGCGCATGGCGCCCATCTCCGCCGTCAGGCCCTCGGTGCCGGCGCCCTCGAAGCCGACGGTGCGCAGGCGGCCGCCGATCTGGTCCGCCTCGTAGACGACGGGCTTGAGGCCCATCTTCATCAGCTCGTACGCGGAGATGATGCCGGACAGGCCGCCGCCGATGACGGCGACCTCGGTGCCGAACTCGGTCGCCGGTATCTGGCCCAGGCCCGCCGGGTGGGCGAGGAAGTCGTCGTACGCGTACGGGAAGTCCGGGCCGAACATGGTGATCGGCGGGAGCTGTCCGTCGCCGTGCGGGACGGCGGTGGTGGGCACCGTGGACGTCATGGGGGTACGTCTCCTTGCGGCAGAGCAGGCGGGGGAGGGGGTTTGGGCGGGGCGGGGCTCAGACGAGGGAGGCGTAGAGCCCGGGGCGGCGGTCGCGCAGGTACGGGTTGGTCTCGCGCGAGGCCCGCAGGAGCTCGGGGTCGACCTCGCCGAGGACCATCTCCTCGCCGCGGCCGGCGCGGGTGCGGGTGGCCCCGTCCGGGCCGGCGAGGCAGCTGAGGCCGACGAACTCGAACTCGCCCTCGGGGCCGGTCCGGTTGACGTACGCGATGTACATCTGGTTCTCGAAGGCCCGTACCGGGACCAGCTGTTCGGCGACGAACTGGAACGGGTGCATCTGCGCGGTCGGGACCAGGAGGAGGTCGGTCCCGGCGAGCGCGTGGGCGCGTACGTTCTCCGGGAACTCCACGTCGTAGCAGATCATGATGCCGACGCGGAGGCCGTTCAGGTCGGCCTGGACGACGGGGGTGTCGCCGGGGGTGAAGGCCTCCTGCTCGAAGCAGCCGAACAGGTGGGTCTTGCGGTAGTTCGCCAGCCGGGCCCCGTCGGGGCCGACGAGCTGGGCCGAGTTGTAGACCGCGTCGCCGTCGCGCTCGGGGTAGCCGTACAGGACGGCGATCCCGTGGCGGCGGGCGATGCCCCCGATGGCGTGGGCGGACTCGCCGTCGGCCGGCTCGGCCAGGCCCGCGATGTCCCCGGTCTCCAGCGCGTAGCCGGTCAGGTACATCTCCGAGGTCACGAGGAGCCCGGCCCCGCCCTGTGCGGCGCGCGCCGCGGCCTCGTCGAGCCGCTTCAGGTTCTCGGCGGTGTCGCCGAGCCGTCCGGAGCTCTGGAGGAGTGCGGTGCGCAGCGGGGGCATGGGCGTACCTCTGTGACAGGTGGGGTGGGGGTCGTAAAACGGTACGTTCTGGCGTTCGACCGGGACAAGCCGTCAGCGTTGCGCCGCCCTCATCGATTCGTTGCGCTTTCTGCCGCTCGGGCGGCGAATCGTTGCGCGGGGGTCGCTGTGGCGGGTGGGACGGGGGTGGCGGGCCACGCCCGTAAATCCGCTGCTCCCGGCGGCTGCGGGGACATACCCTTCGGCCGTCGCCGCAGTCCCGCGCCCGCCGCGCGGGGAAGCCGAGGGCGGCCGTCTCCGAGGAAGGACCCGTACCGCATGTCCACCGAGAACCCCGCCGCCCCGCTGGACAACCCGGTCTGGGCCGCGCTGACGGGCCCGCACCGCGCCTTCGCCGAGTACTCCGGGCGCGGGGCCGCCCGCTACCTCCCGGCGGCGAACCCGTTCGCGGCCGTCGCCGACCCGGCCGACCCGGCCGCCTGGGCGGACCTGGCCGCGCTGGTGGGGCCGGGCCGGGAGGTGTGGCTGACCGGGCTGCCGACGCCGCCGGCCGGCTGGGAGACGGTGCGGTGCATCCCGGGGGTGCAGCTGGAGGGGTCGGCGGTACGGGCCGAGGCCGCGCCGGAGGCGGTGCGGCTGGGGGCGGCCGACGTGGCGGAGATGACCGCGCTGGTGGAGCTGACCGAGCCGGGCCCCTTCCTGCCGCGCACGGTCGAGCTGGGCACGTATCTGGGGATCCGCCGCGAGGGCCGGCTGGTGGCGATGGCCGGTGAGCGGATGCGGCCGCCGGGCTGGACGGAGATCAGCGCGGTGTGCACCCACCCCGACCACCGCGGCCAGGGGCTGGCGGCGCTGCTGATCCGCGCGGTGGCGGCGGAGATCCGGGAGCGCGGGGACGTCCCGTTCCTGCACGCGGCCGCGGACAACACCCAGGCGATCCGGCTGTACGAGTCGATGGGCTTCACCCTGCGCCGGCAGCCGGTCTTCATCGGTCTGCGCACGCCCGGCGCGCCCGGATCAGGCCGTGACCCGGTTTGACACGCGGTTCACTGAGTGCCGCCCGGGCCTCCCGTAGCGTCGGCCTCCGCCGCCGATACGACGAAGCCCCCGCCGGGTGGGGCGGGGGCTTCGGGGGCGTCCTACGCGGGTGCTCCGGAGGTGAAGCGGCGCAGCAGGGGCGAGAGGACGAGGACGGACTTGGTCCGCTCCACGAAGGGCTCGCCCGCGATGCGCTCCAGGACCCGCTCGAAGTGGCGCATGTCGGAGGCGAAGACCTGGACGAGGGCGTCCGCGTCACCGGTGACGGTCGACGCGGACACCACCTCGGGGTACCGCTCCAGCCCCCGCCGGATGTCGTCCGGCGAGGTGTTGTGGCGGCAGTAGATCTCGATGAAGCCCTCGGTCTCCCAGCCCATGGCCGCCGGGTCCACGCGGACGGTGAATCCGGTGATGGCGCCTTCGGCGCGCAGCCGGTCCACGCGCCGCTTGACGGCGGGGGCGGAGAGGCCGACCTCGGAGCCGATGTCCGCGTAGGAGCGGCGGGCGTCCTCGGCGAGGGCGTGCACGATGCGTTCGTCGAGATCGTTCAGTCGCACTGCGGATGGATCACTTCTCTGCTGTGGCCACTTCTTCTTCGGTTTCCGTGGCCAGACGGGAGCGGCGGATGCCGTAGGTGAAGTAGACCACGAGGCCGACGGCCATCCAGCCACCGAAGACGAGCCAGGTGGGGGTATCGAGGCTGAACATCATGTAACCGCAGGCGAGGAAGCCGAGGATCGGCGTGACCGGGAAGAGGGCCACCTTGAAGGTGCGCGGCATGTCCGGGCGCTTCACGCGCAGGATGATCACGGCGATGTTGACCAGGCCGAAGGCGAAGAGGGTGCCGATGCTGGTGGCGTCGGCGAGCTTGCCGAGCGGGATGAAGGCGGCGAGGACGCCGCAGAAGAGGGAGACGATGACCACGTTGGCGCGGGGGGCGCCGGTCTTCTCGTCGACCTTGGCGAAGACCTTGGGGACGAGTCCGTCGCGGGACATCGCGAAGAGGATGCGGGTCTGGCCGTAGAGGACGGCGAAGACGACGGAGAAGATCGCGATCACGGCGCCGGCGGCGAGGACGACGCCCCAGACGCTGGTGCCGGTGACGTCGGTCATGATCTGGGCGAGCGCGGCCTCGGTGCCCTCGAAGTCCTTCCACGGCATGGCGCCGACGGCGACGAAGGCGACGAGCACGTAGAGGACGGTGACGATGCCCAGCGAGAGCATGATCGCGCGCGGCAGGTCCTTCTTCGGGTTCTTGGCTTCCTCACCGGCGGTGGAGGCGGCGTCGAAGCCGATGTAGGAGAAGAAGAGGGTGGAGGCGGCGGCGCTGATACCGGTGACGCCGAGCGGGGCGAGCGGGGTGTAGTTGCCGGACTTGATGCCCATGACGCCGATGCCGATGAAGAGGAGCAGGGTGACGATCTTCACCGCGACCATGATCGAGTTGACCGTGGCGCTCTCCTTGGCGCCGCGCATCAGGAAGACCATGGAGAGCAGGACGACGACCAGCGCGGGGAGGTTGATGAACCCGCCGTCGCCCAGCGGCGCGGAGACCGAGCCGGGGATGGTGACGCCTATGGTCCCGTCGAGGAGCTCGTTGAGGTACTGGCCCCAGCCGACGGCCACGGCCGCGACGGAGACGGCGTACTCCAGGACCAGGCACCAGCCGCAGATCCAGGCGATGAGCTCGCCCATGGTGGCGTACGCGTAGGAGTACGAGGAGCCGGAGACCGGGACGGAGCCGGCCAGCTCGGCGTAGGAGAGGGCCGAGAACAGGGCGGTCAGGCCCGCGAGGATGAAGGAGATCGTCACGGCGGGGCCGGCCTTGGGGGCGGCGGTGCCGAGGACGACGAAGATGCCGGTGCCCAGGGTGGCACCGATGCTGATCATGGTCAGCTGCCACATGGTGAGCGAGCGGCGCAGCGTGCCGCCCTCGCCCTGCCCGCCCTCGGAGACGAGCCGCTCGACCGGCTTGCGGCGCAGCAGCGGGTTCACGGGCTTGCGCGTCTCCGGGGAGAGCGGGGGTGCCTGGCCCTGATCGAGCACGAGGGGACTCCTTTGACACTGCGGGATGGGGACGGTTCGGGCGTCGACCGCAGCGGTCCGGAGCAGTTGACAGACGGATGGGAGCCCGTCTGGGCATGGGGGGACCGCCGAGCAGGCGGTCCGCGCCACTCCACGTACAGGGGGTGAGCCTACGAGCTGAGTGATACCGCCCGTAATGCACCATCCTTGCACATTGGCGCACGATCGTTGCGCGGATCTGTCCTGGATGGTCCTTTGTTGCACGCGGATGTTCGATCAGTGCGCGACCTCCCTTCACCCCTGTTCTTGACAGCCTGTCAGAATTGCCGCAGCGTGCCGCCATGGACGCCGACAGCAAGGCCACTGCCTGGCTCGATCCGGGCCCCTACCTGCGCGGAATCGCCTGGCTGGACCAGGACCGGCCGGTCCGGGCCGACCCGGACGACACCGAGCGGCTGCCCTGGGACACCGGAGAGCGGGCCACCCTGCCCATCGGGGTCCGCCTGGAGTTCCTCGCCCTGGGGGCGCGGGCGGTGGAGATCCGCTACCGGGCCGCCGTCCCCGGCCCCACGGACGCCCTGCGCGACCTCGCCCACGGCTTCTCGCTGTGGGACCGCCACGGGATGGTCCGCGAGGTCTTCACCGACCCCGCCGCCGAGGCCGTCGTCCGCGTCCCCCTGCCGGGCGGGCCCGGGCCCTTCACCGTCCACCCGCCCGAGGCGCAGTCCCCGCGGTTCCTGGGGGTGCGCGGGATCGGCGGAGACCTCGCCCCGGCCCCGCCCGCCCCGCGCTGGGTGGTGCACGGGGACTCGATCACCGAGGGCTGGTGGTCCACCCGCCCCGCCCACGGCTGGCCCGCCGTCGCCGGGCGGGAGCTCGGCTGGGACACCGTGAACCTCGGGTACGCGGGCGCCGCGCGCGGGGAGCTGGCCACCGCCGAGCAGCTCGCGGCCCTGCCCGCCGACGCCCTCACCCTCGCCTTCGGCACCAACTGCTGGACCCGCGTCCCCTACACCCCCGCCCTGCTGTACGAGACCACCCGCGTCTTCCTCGACCTGGTCCGCCAGGGCCACCCCCGGACCCCGCTGCTGCTGGTCTCCCCCGTGCTGCGCCCGGAGGCCGAACGCACCCCGAACCGGCTCGGCGCCACCCTGGGCGCCCTGCGCGACGCCATGGAGCGCGCCGCCCGCGAGCGGATGGCCGCCGGGGACGGACGCCTGGCCCTGCTGCCCGGCCGGGACCTGCTGGGGCCCGAGCACCTCGCCGACGGGCTCCACCCCAACGACGCCGGACACCGGATCCTCGGCCTCGCTGTGGCCACGGCCCTGCGGCGGGCCGGGTTCGACGGCGGCTGAGTGAAACACGCCATACCGCCCCCGGTGAACGCCGCGCTCCCCCGGGGCCGTGTTCCGCACGAGTTGACGGGTCCGGCGGCGAGCAGCCCCCCGGACCCGGCGGAAACACACACGGGAGAGATCACCATGGGCATCAAGCGCGGAACCACCCTGGCCGCGGTCGCGGTCGTCGTCGTGCTGGCGGCGACCGCCTGCAACGGGGACGACACGGCCGGCAAGGCCGACGCGGCCAAGCCGGCCGGGGCCGCCGCCGCCGCTCCCGCCGCCGACCCCTACGCCGGCGACAAGCCCGCCGGGGATGCCGGGGCCAAGCCCGCGGGCGCACTCGCCGTCTCCACCACCGGCGAGCTCGGGCCGGTGCTCACCGACGGCGCCGGGTTCACCCTGTACCGCTTCGACAAGGACACCGCGAAGCCCCCGGCCTCGAACTGCGACGGGGACTGCGCCAAGGCCTGGCCGGTGGTCCCGGCGGGCGGCGCGAGCGCCGCGGCGGGCATGGACCCCTCCGTGCTGGGCGAGGTGGTCCGCAAGGACGGGACCAAGCAGCTGACGGTGGGCGGCTGGCCCGCGTACCGCTTCGCCAAGGACACCAAGCCCGGCGAGGTCAACGGGCAGGGCGTAGGCGGCACCTGGTTCGCCCTCGCGCCCGACGGCAAGAAGGCGGCCAAGGGTGCGGCCCCCGCCCCGGCCGGGACCCCGGGCCGGGCCGCCGGCGCGCTGACGGTGGCCAAGGACCCCAAGCTCGGCGACCACGTCGTCGACGCCAACGGCATGACCGTCTACCGCTTCAAGCCCGACACCGCCTGGCCGATGGTCTCCAAGTGCACCGGCGACTGCCTCGCCAAGTGGCCGGCCGTCGCCCCGGCGGAGCGGGGCGAGGGGATCGTCGAGAAGAACTACCTGGTCCTCGACCGCCCCGACGGCAAGAAGCAGCAGACCGTCAACTGCTGGCCCGTCTACACCTTCACCGGGGACAAGGCGCCCGGCGAGACCAACGGCCAGGGCGTGGGCGGCACCTGGTACGCCGTCGCCCCCGACGGCAAGCTCATCGGCGCCCAGTAGCCCCCGCCCCCCACGCACGGACCGCACGGCCCCCGCCCTCCTCCCCCCGGGCGGGGGCCGTGCCTAGACTCGGCCCATGCTGCGCGTACTGGCCGTCGACGACGAGTTGCCCCTGCTGGAGGAACTCCTCTACCTGCTGCGCTCCGACGAGCGGGTGCTCAGCGCGGAGGGGGCCTCGGACGCCACCGAGGCGCTGCGCCGGATCACCCGGGCGGTGGAGAGCGGGCCCGACGGCCCCGACGCCATCGACGTGGTCTTCCTGGACATCCAGATGGCCGGGCTGACCGGACTGGACGTCGCCCGGCTGCTGGCCGGGTTCGCGCGGCCGCCGCTGATCGTGTTCGTCACCGCGCACGAGGGCTTCGCCGTCCAGGCCTTCGACCTCAAGGCCGTGGACTACGTGCTCAAGCCGGTGCGTCCGGAGCGGCTGGCCGAGGCCGTCCGGCGGGCCCGGGCCCTGCTCGGCGGCCCGGAGGGGACGGCGGCCCCGGCGGCCGTCCCGGAGCAGCAGCGCGGACCCGCTCCCGAGGGGGGCGCCGCCGAGCGGGCGGCCGAGCAGATAGCCGTCGAACTGGGCGGGGTCACCCGGTTCGTGGCCATCGCGGACATCGCGTACGTGGAGGCCCAGGGCGACTACGCCCGGCTGCACACCGACGAGGGCAGCCATCTCGTCCGCATCCCCCTGTCCACGCTGGAGGAACGTTGGGCGGCCCGCGGGTTCGTCCGCATCCACCGGCGCCATCTGGTGGCGCTGGCCCGGATAGACGAACTCCGCGTGGACGCCGGCACCACCAGCGTCCGCGTCGGCGCGGCCGAACTCCAGGTCAGCCGCCGCCACGCCCGCCAGCTCCGCGACCTCCTGATGCGCCAGGCGACGGGCTGAGCCGCCCGGCGACCGGCTGAGCCGCCCGGCGCGCGTCCGGACCCCTGCGGCGGGTCCGGACGGCCCCTCGCGCCGTGCGCCCGGCCGTGCCACCGGCTCGCGCCCCCGCGGCCGGACGACCGTCCGGCGTACCAAGGCGCCGTTCGTCGCTCGCGGAAGGGCGTACGGCGATCCACCGGGCCCGTCGGCCGCAGCGGCGGACCGTTCGGACCCGCCATCACCCGGCCCGCCGTATCGTGGATCTTCCGGCCCCGGGAGGAGCGATATGTCCGAGATCGAGGCGCTGCTGGAGGCGCTCACCGGACTGCCCCGCACCCGGGCCGCCGGCCCCGCGGAGGCCGAGGCACTGCTGGCCCGGCTGCGCAGCGCGGCCGCCCGCTGGGCGGACGTGCTGGACGAGGCCCGCGAGGGCACCTGCGGGCAGCTGCCGCCGAGCGCGGAGGCCGCCCTGACGCTGGCCTTCCGCCGGGCCGAGGAGTCGTACGTGGAACTGGAGATCGCCCTCCGCGACTGCGCGGAACACCGCGACCCGGCGCTCTGACCACGCACCGACCGGCCAGGTCAGGGGCCGGAACCGGGCTGTCCCGGGAGCGGAGGGGCTGCGTAGACTCCCAAGTCCCCTCCCCCCGCCCGCCGAAGGACCCCCGTGAACCAGACGTACGCGCTGACCGCGGTCACCGTGGTCGTCCTGGCGACGGTGCTCGTCGGCGCGCTCGGACTGCGGATATCCCGGACCACCTCCGACTTCTACGTCGCCTCCCGCACCGTGGGCCCCCGGCTCAACGCGGCCGCCATCGGCGGGGAGTACCTCTCCGCCGCCTCCTTCCTCGGGGTCGCCGGGCTGGTGCTGCTCCAGGGCCCGGAGATGCTCTGGTACCCGGTCGGGTACACCGCCGGCTACCTCGTCCTGCTGGTGTTCGTCGCGGCCCCGCTGCGCCGCTCCGGGGCGTACACCCTGCCCGACTTCGCCGAGGGGCGGCTCGGGTCCCGGGCGGTGCGGCGCATCGCGGTGCTGTTCGTGCTCGGCGTCGGCTGGCTGTACCTGCTGCCGCAGCTCCAGGGGGCCGGGCTGACCCTGGAGGTGCTGACCGGGGCCCCGCCCTGGGCGGGCGGCCTGGTCGTCGCCTGCGTGGTCACGGCGGCGGTCGCGGCGGGCGGGATGCGCAGCATCACCTTCGTGCAGGCCTTCCAGTACTGGCTCAAGCTGACCGCCCTGCTGGTGCCCGCCTTCTTCCTGGTCGCCGCCTGGGCGGGCGACGGCGCGCCCCGCGCCTCCTTCGACGCCCCGGCCGTCTTCCGCGAGCACACCGCCGTCACCGTCGGGGAGGACGTGCGGCTGTCGGTGCGCGAGCCGCTGACCCTGGAGGTGACGGGCCGGGTGGACGGGCGCGCGTATCGGGACGCCCCGCTGACGCTGGAGCCCGGCCGGCACTCCGTCCAGGCCCGCACCCGGCTGGAGTTCACCGCCGGTTCGACCGTCCCCGACTCCCCGGCGGCCGGGACCGTCCGGGACACC
This sequence comes from Streptomyces sp. NPDC001594, assembly GCF_042893675.1. Classification (NCBI taxonomy): domain Bacteria; kingdom Bacillati; phylum Actinomycetota; class Actinomycetes; order Kitasatosporales; family Streptomycetaceae; genus Streptomyces; species Streptomyces sp. NPDC001594. Next base: position 82,832 of record NZ_JBIAVB010000016.1, read on the forward strand.
CCGGGCTGGTCGAAGCCGCTGTCCGGGGGTGAGCGCGAGCACCGGCTGTACGCCACGTACGGGCTGATCCTGGCCACCTTCCTCGGCACCATGGGGCTGCCGCACGTCGCCGTCCGCTTCTACACCAGCCCCGACGGGCGGGCCGCCCGCCGCACCACCCTGGTCGTGCTCGGACTGCTCGGGGTGTTCTACCTGCTGCCGCAGGTGTACGGGGCCCTGGGCCGGATCTACGCGCCCGAGCTGGCGCTGACCGGGGACGCGGACGCGGCGGTGCTGGTGCTGCCGGAGCGGATGCTGGGCGGGCTGCTCGGGGACCTGTTGGGGGCGCTGCTGGCCGGGGGCGCGTTCGCGGCGTTCCTCTCGACGGCCTCGGGGCTGACGATGGCGGTGGCCGGGGTGCTGCACCAGGACGTGCTGCCGCGGCACGGGGTGGGCAGCTTCCGGGTCGCGGTCGCCGTGGCGATGGCGGTGCCGCTGGCGGGCGGGTTCGTGACCACCCAGGTGCCCGTCGCGGACGCGGTCGGGCTGGCCTTCGCGGTGTCGGCGTCCTCCTTCTGCCCGCTGCTCGTGCTCGGCATCTGGTGGCGGGGGCTGACCCCGCCGGGCGCGGTGGCGGGGCTGCTGACCGGCGGCGGGGCGGCGCTGGGCGCGGTGGTGGCCACCCGCAGCGGGCTGGTCCCGCAGGGGTGGGCGCACGCGCTGCTGGCCTGGCCGGCGGTGTGGTCCGTGCCGCTGGGCTTCCTGACGATGGTGTCGGTGTCGCTGGCCACCCGGTCCCGGGTCCCGGCGGGAGCGGCTGCGGCACTGGCCCGGCTGCACCTGCCCGAGGACGTGGCCGGGGGCCGGCCGGCGGGCGGGGGTGCCCGGTGACCGGCGCGGAACGGGCGCCTGCGCGGCGGCCCGTGGGCCCGGCGGCGGGGGCCGGGCGGACGGACCCCGCGGCAGCCCGGGGTGCCCGGTGACCGGGGCGGCGCAGGCGGTGCTCGGCGCGGCCGGGGCGGTGCTGCTGGTGGGGCTGGGCTGGGCGGGCGGCCGGTGGCAGGCCGGGCGCGGGGAGCGGGCGGCGGGGCTGGGAACCCCGGTGGAACGGGCGACGTTCCACACCCTCCACACCGCCTCGCTGGCGGCGCCCCCGCTGCGCGCCGGGCTGACGCGGGACGCCGCCCGCAAGGCGGCCCGGCGGCTGCGTTCGCTGCTGGGCACGGAGGCGCTGTGCCTGACGGACCGGGAGGCGGTGCTGGCCTGGGACGGTCCGGGCGCCGACCACCACCAGCGGCGGGCGATGGCCCGGGTGGCGGTGATGCTGGAGTCGGGGCGCAGCCAGAGCGTGCGCACGGAGTGCCAGCGGCCGGGCTGCCCGTTGAAGTGGGCGGTGTTCGCCCCGCTGACGGGTGAGGACGGGGTGCTGGGGGCGCTCGTCGCTTACGGGTCGCGGGAGTCGGCGGTGCTGGTGCGGGCGGCGACGGAGGTGGCGCGCTGGGTCTCCGTACAGCTGGAGCTGTCGGAGCTGGACCGGGCGCGGACCCGGCTGATGGAGGCGGAGATCAAGGCGCTGCGGGCGCAGATCTCCCCGCACTTCATCTTCAACTCCCTCGCGGCGATCGCCTCGTTCGTGCGGACCGACCCGGAGCGGGCGCGGGAATTGCTGCTGGAGTTCGCGGACTTCACCCGCTACTCCTTCCGCCGGCACGGGGAGTTCACCACCCTGGCCGAGGAACTGCGTTCCATCGAGCGCTATCTGGCGCTGGCCGGGGCCCGGTTCGGGAACCGGCTGAAGGTGACGTTGCAGGTGGCTCCGGAGGTGCTGCCGGTGGCGCTGCCGTTCCTGTGTCTGCAGCCGCTGGTGGAGAACGCCGTCAAGCACGGGGTGGAGGACTCGGCCGGGGAGTGCCTGATCACGATCGCGGCCCGGGACGCGGGCGCGGAGGCGGTGCTGACCATCGAGGACAACGGGGTGGGCATGGACCCGGCCCTGCTGCGCCGGATCCTGGCCGGGGAGCGGGCGGGTTCCTCGTCGGGCATCGGGCTGCCGAACGTGGACGAGCGGATGCGGCAGGTGTACGGCGACGACTACGGCCTGGTCGTCGAGACGGGCGTGGGCGCGGGCATGAAGGTCACGGTCCGGATCCCGAAGTACCGGGCGGGCGTGCACACGACGACGCCCCGCCCCCCGGCCGGTCCGGCGGGGGACGGGGCGTCGTCGGAAGCCCGGGAGGACTGGGCCGGCTAGCTCCAGCTGGCGTGCAGCGGCTTGCCCTCGGCGTAGCCGGCGGCGGACTGGATGCCGACGACGGCCTTCTCCTCGAACTCGGCCAGGGATCCGGCGCCCGCGTAGGTGCAGGAGGAGCGGACACCGGCGATGATCGAGTCGATCAGGTCCTCGACGCCCGGACGGGCCGGGTCGAGGAACATGCGGGAGGTGGAGATGCCCTCTTCGAACAGCGCCTTGCGGGCGCGGTCGTAGGCGGACTCCTCCGAGGTGCGGTTGCGCACGGCGCGGGCGGAGGCCATGCCGAAGGACTCCTTGTAGGCGCGGCCCTGGGCGTCGTGCTGGAGGTCGCCGGGGGACTCGTACGTGCCGGCGAACCAGGAGCCGATCATGACGTTGGAGGCGCCGGCCGCGAGGGCCATGGCCACGTCGCGCGGGTGGCGGACGCCGCCGTCGGCCCAGACGTGCTTGCCGTACTTCTTCGCCTCGGCGGCGCACTCCAGCACCGCGGAGAACTGCGGGCGGCCCACGCCGGTCATCATGCGGGTGGTGCACATGGCGCCGGGGCCCACGCCGACCTTGATGATGTCGGCGCCGGCGTCGATGAGGTCCTTGACGCCCTCGGCGGCGACGATGTTGCCGGCCACGATCGGGACCTGCGGGTCCAGCGCGCGGACGGCCTTGATCGCGTTGATCATCGACTCCTGGTGGCCGTGGGCCGTGTCGATGACGAGGGTGTCCACGCCGGCGTCGAGGAGCTGCTTGGCCTTGCCGACGAAGTCGCCGTTGATGCCGACGGCGGCGGCGACGCGCAGCTTGCCGTCGGCGTCGGTGGCCGGGGTGTAGAGGGTGGCGCGCAGGGCGGCCTTGCGGGTCAGGATGCCGACCAGCCTGCCGTCCTTGTCGACGGCCGGGGCCAGCTTGCGGTGGCCGGCGTCGAGCTTGTTGAAGGCCTCGCGGGGGTCGATGTCGGCGTCGATGAGCAGCAGCTCCTTCGACATGACCTCGGAGAGCTGGGTGAAGCGGTCCACGCCGGTGAGGTCGTGGTCGGTGACCACGCCGACGGGGCGGTGGTCGGCGTCCACGACGACGCCCGCGCCGTGGGCGCGCTTGGGCAGCAGGGACAGCGCGTCGGCGACGGTCTGGGTGGGCGCCAGCGTGATCGGGGTGTCGAGCACGAGGTGGCGGGTCTTGACCCAGGAGATGACGTCGGTGACGACCTCGATCGGGATGTCCTGCGGGATGACGACGATGCCGCCGCGGCGGGCGACGGTCTCGGCCATGCGCCGGCCGGCGATCGCGGTCATGTTGGCGACCACGAGCGGAATGGTGGTGCCGGTGCCGTCGGGCGAGGAGAGGTCCACGCCCTGGCGGGAGCCGACCGCGGAGCGGCTCGGCACCATGAACACATCGTCGTACGTCAGGTCGTACGGCGGCTTCAGGTCATTGAGGAAACGCACGTGCTGAACATCCCAGTCGATCGGAGGTACCTCGACAGAAGGCAGCCGAGGAAACGCACGTACTTCATTCTCCCACGACCCGGCGTTCATGCCGCCCGGGCTGATCGTCCAGGACATTCCGGGCCGTGTGGTCTTTTCCTACGGAGACCTTGGTCCCGAAAGGCGCGAAAGGGTGGTGCAGGGGGCTCAGGCCCCCGGTGAGCGGGACGGCGCTGGCCCCGTGGCGGACGGCGGTGAGCTCGGCGGCGATGGCGACGGCGGTCTCCTCGGGGGTGCGGCCGCCCAGGTCCAGGCCGATGGGCGATCTGAGGCGGGCCAGCTCGGCCTCGGTCACCCCCTCGGCCCGCAGCCGTCCGGTGCGCTCGGCGTGGGTGCGGCGCGATCCCATGGCCCCGACGTAGGCGAGGGGGAGCCGCAGGGCCAGGGCCAGGACGGGGACGTCGAACTTGGCGTCGTGGGTCAGGACGCACACGGCCGTACGGGGGTCCAGGCGCCCGGCGTCGCGTTCGGCGGCGAGGTGGCGGTGCGGCCAGTCGACGACCACCTCGTCGGCGCCGGGGAAGCGCTCGGGGGTGGCGAAGACGGGCCGGGCGTCGCAGACGGTGACCCGGTGGCCGAGGAAGGCGCCGATCCGGGCCAGGGCGGAGGCGAAGTCGATGGCCCCGTAGACGATCAGCCGGGGCGGTTCCGCGGCGGATTCGACCAGCAGGGTGAGGGGCTCGCCGCACAGCCCTCCGGCGGTGCCCAGCTCGGCGGTGCCGGTGCGGCCGGCGAGCAGCATGGCCCGGACCCGTTCGGCGGCGGCCCGGTCCAGGGCGGCTCCGCCGCCGAGCCCGCCTTCCCAGGAGCCGCCGGCGTGCACGGCGAGGGCCCGGCCGAGCTGGCCGGGCGGTCCGGAGACCACCCGGGCCAGCGCGGCCCGGCCCCCGCCGGCTGCGGCGTCGAGCACCGAGCCGAGGACGGGCCGTACGGGGTCCTGCCCGCGCACCGGGGTGACCAGCACGTCCAGGATCCCGCCGCAGGTCAGGCCCACCGCGAAGGCGTCGTCGTCGCTGTAGCCGAAGCGGTGGACGCCGCCGCGGCCCGAGGCGAGGGCGTCCAGGCAGAGCTCGTGGACGGCGGACTCCACGCAGCCCCCGGAGAGGGAGCCGAGCGCGGTGCCGCCGGCGTCCACGGCCAGGCTGGCGCCCGGGCCCCGGGGTGCGCTGCCGCTGACGGCGACCACGGTGGCCAGGGCGAACTCGCGGCGTTCGGCGCACCAGCCGCGCAGCGGTCCGGCGATGTCGAGCATCAGCGGATGTACGCGCGGCGCGCGGACTGGCCCGGGATCAGGGGCCGCGGCGGGAGGACGGCGGCGGGCCGGCCGGGAGGGCGTCCGCCCGGGTAGCGGGCGGGTGAGGCGAGGGACACGGGGTCGGGGTGCCGTCCGCCGGTGCCCAGGAGCCGGGCCGCGTGGGCCACGCTGGCGAGGGTGGCGTGGTGGTGCCAGCCGCGGAAGGAGCGGCCCTCGAAGTCGCGGATGCCGACGGGTTCGCAGGTCTCGGTGAAGTCCAGGGCGACCCGGTCGGTGAGTTTGGCGAGCAGGAAGAGCTGGGCGAGCGGCCGGTCCCCGATGTTGGTGATCCAGAACTCGGAGGGCAGCAGGGAGGCCTCGGTCCAGGCCCCCATCAGGAGCAGCGGGGCGGGCGCGGGCCGGTCCTCGGCGGGGGTGGCGAGGATGTGGGCCGAGGTGAGCAGGGTGACCGATCCCTCGGCCCGGCCGTGCCGGGTCCATTCGACGACGCGGCGCTGGGAGCGCAGCGAGTCGATCAGTTCGCGGGCGGGTGCGGTGTACGGGCCGGGCTTGTGGCGGCCCGCGCCGCCGAAGGAGACGGGCAGGGAGCCGTCGACCTTCAGGACGAAGGGGATGTCCTGGAGCGTGAAGGCGTCGAGGACGGGAGGGAGATCGGAGTTGGAGACCTCCATGACGACCGGGCGGCGCTGGAGCTGCCAGGTGGCGGCCATGCGCTGGACGGCGTGGACGGCGTCCAGCGCGGGTGTCTGGGAACGTGCGGTGTCCGGGATGCCGGCCCGGCGGCGGCGCAGCAGTTCGCTGGTCCAGGGGCCGGGCAGGGTGAGGGTCCATTCGACGGGGAAGCTGGCCTCGCTGGAGGCGAGCCAGATCCCGCCGGCCTGCTGACAGTTGGCGGTGCGGCCGAGCTGGGGCACGAACTGCCGGCCGACCCCTACGGAGCGGTCGCCGGCCTTCTCGATGACCATGGGCTGCACGACCCAGGCCAGCGGTCGCTGCGCGGTGCGTTCGAGGTGCTGGGCGAGGGACCGGCGTACCGGGGTCCAATCCCAGGGCGACTTGCTGATGAACTGCTGGAGGCTCTGTTCCACGGAACTGGCCCCCGTTCCCGCGATGTTGCGGATCGTTTTCTTCCCGTTGGTCCGCACCAGACCGTCGAGATAAACGCGGGCCCAGTTTCGCTGGTCCCGCCGCGGTAATGACTCGAAGAATAGCGAGATCAATTCGTCGATCAATTCGGAGATTTCCGTGGCGGAATCGTCCGGGAGCACTGCGCGAACCATCTGGAGCCTCCCCCGCGACCAGATCAGACCTTGACCCTACTTGACGGCCGAGAACGGCCGTAGGGCGCTGCGGCTACTTCCTGAGGTCGCTGCCAGATTCGAGCCGCTCCTCTTCTACCACGAGCGGGATGGGGATCTGGTTCGCCGCGTAGTAGAGGGCGATCAGAAAGTGTGCGACGAGAGTGAGTGGTGCGGAGAAGAAGGACAGAATCACGGTCAAGGGGTAGGCGACCGCGCCCAGTCCGAATCGGACGCGGGTGGCCCGCGCCCCGTCCTTGTCCACCGCTTCGTGGAAGAGGTGGCCGACCTTGGTCACGTACCACCAGAAGGCCAGGAATGCGAGGGCGTACACGACGGTCCACGCACTGTAGAGGATCGCCGCCACATTGGCCGAATCCCCGTCCATGAGGTGCTCGGCGAGGATGTTGGTGGTGTAGGGAATCACCGATACCACCATCAGCACCAGCAGATTCAGGAACAACAGGGGCCGGTCGACCCGCTTGAGGTGACTGAAGATGGTGTGGTGGTTCACCCACATCACGCCGATGATGAGAAAACTCACCAGATACGCGGCATAGTGCGGCCATTGCTCCAGGAGTCCGTGCCACAGGGCCGACCCCTGCTCTTCCGGAACCTTTAACTCCAGCACCAGAATGGTGATCACGATGGCGAATACGCCGTCGCTGAACGCTTCCACCCGGTTCGTTTCCTGCTCCATGACCTCCCCTTCGCCATTTCCTCACGTGGGCGGGGAGGGCCGCCCGCGCCCTCCCCGCCCACGCTACCCATGAACGGGCGGTCAGCTGCCGAAGCCGGCCGTCTGGCGCCAGATCCGGCCATCGCGGACGACGAGTGTCCCGAACGCGTGCTCCGGAGCGCCGTTCAGGTTCATGATCGCCCGGTAGAAGATGGTGTCGTCGGTCTCGATGTACTCCTGGAGTTCGACCAGCGTGGGCTTCAGGGTGAGATAGCCGGTGAACGTCTCACGAACGGCCTCGATCCCCACCGAGGCCCCCTCGAAGCGGACCAGGACGGCGTCCTCGGTGTAGTTCTTCATCACCGCCTCGATGTCCAGCGCGGCCAGGGCGTCCATCTGGCGGACGAAGACCGGGTGCAGCGCGGAGATGTCGTACTTGGCCATGTTCGACTTCCTTTCGGTGGGAGTGGGTGACGGCGTACGGGATGACGGCTCAGCCGGCCAGGGGCAGGCGGACGAGCATCCGGGTCTCGCCCGGACGGGAGCGGGCCGAGATCGACCCGCGGTGGCGCTGGGTGACGATCCGGTAGCTGAGGTGCAGCCCCAGACCGGTGCCCTTGCCCACGTCCTTGGTCGTGTAGAAGGGCTCGAAGATGCGCGGCAGGACGTCCTCGGGGATGCCCCGGCCGGTGTCGGTGACCTCCACGACCATGCAGACGCCCTCGGCGTGGCAGCGCAGGGTCAGCGTGCCCGCGCCCTCCATGGCCTCGGCCGCGTTGTCGACCAGGTTGGTCCACACCTGGTTGAGCTCCCCCGGGTAGCCGGTCAGCTCCGGCAGGTCGGGCTCGTAGGCGCGGACGATGGTGATCCCGGCGAGCTTGGAGCGGAGCACGACCAGGGTGTTCTCCAGGCCGTCGGTCACCGCGAACCGCTGCTCGGGAGCCCGGTCGAGGTTGGCGTAGTCCCGGGTGGCCGCGACCAGCTGGGAGATCCGGGGGCCGGCCGCGCGCAGCTCGGCGGCCAGCGAACGGGCCTCCAGCAGCGCCGCCAGGTGGTCCAGGGCGGCGGGCAGGGCGGCCTCGCCGATCCCCTCCAGCCACTCCAGCAGCCGGTCCAGCTCCAGCCCGAGGTCGGAGGCCCCGGAGCCGAGCAGCCCCGGCCGGGCGGCGCCGGCCTCCTCGGCCCAGTCGGTGATCTCCTCCTCGGCGTCGGCCTGGGCCAGCGGATCGGTGGTCTCGGGCGGCGGGAGCCGGTCCAGCTCCCCGGCCAGGCGCTCCAGTACGCCCCGTTCCGCGTCGGTCGCGGCCGCCCCCCACCCGTACGCGGTGGCGGTCAGCCGCTCCAGGGCGGGCACCAGCTCCTGCGCGGCGCGGGCCACGGCGGCGGCCGGGTTGTTGAGCTCGTGCGCGAGGCCGGCGGCCAGGGTGCCGAGGGCCTCGACGGTGGCCCGCTTGCGGGCCTGGACCTCGGAGGACTTGATCCGCCAGGCCAGTACGGGGATCAGGACGGCGGCCACCCCGTTGCAGCGGGTCAGCATCTCGAAGAAGACCGGTTTGGGGTAGGCCACGACGGTGGTCGCCGGGCCGCTGGCGGAGGCCGTGGCGACGTAGGAGCCGTCGGTGAGCAGGGGGAGCTCCCCGGTGAAGCGGTGGGCGGCGGTCGGCTTGCCGTCGTGCTCGTCCGCGGCGGCGCTCTCCTGCTCGGTGGAGTGCCGGGTCAGGACCTCCTCCCGGCCGTCGACGACCTTGGTGACGACCAGCCCGCCGGAGACCAGGACGTGGAAGCAGGTGGCCTCGTCCCCGTCGTGGAAGAGGACCTCCCCGTCGGCCAGGACCCGCAGGTGGGAGACCGAGACCAGCCAGTCCAGCTGGTCCTCGGTGAGGGCCGCGAAGATCTCCAGCCCCTGCAGGGTGGTCCGCAGCTCCTTGGTGCTCACAGTGGTCACAGGGTGCTCCCCTCGGCCCTGGTGCGCGCCGCCAGCCGCAGGGTCGTGAACAGGGCCAGCGCGCACACCGCGGCGACGGCGGCCATGAAGCCGACGGAGGTGCGCTGCAGGCCGTGGATGTTGGTCAGGAGTCCGGCGAGGACCGCCGGGACGCTCATGGCGAGGTACGCGAAGACGTAGACGGCGGCGGTCAGTTCGCCGCGGTGTTCGGGTTCGGCGAGGGTGCTGATCGCGCGGAAGGAGCCGAGGAAGGCCGCTCCCCAGCCGCTGCCGAGGACGGCGGTGGCGACGAGGAACAGGGGCGCCGAGCCCAGGCCGAGGGCCAGCAGCACCAGGGCCAGCCCGGCCAGCAGCCCGAGCAGCCCGAGGACGGCGGTGCGCAGCGGTGCGGTGCGGCCCAGCAGCAGCTGGGCGGCGGTGGCGCAGCCGGCGAGCAGGGCCACGGTGGCCCCGCCGGCCAGGTAGTTGGTGGTGTGGAGCAGGGACAGGGCCAGGTGCGGCCCGAGCGAGAGGTAGAAGCCGCCGACGGTCCAGACGGCCACGATCGTCAGCACCAGCACGGCGAACCTGCGCCGTACGGCGGCCGGGACCCGGATCCGGTGCGGTGCCACCCGTGGCCGTCCCCCGGCCCCGGGCGCGCTCTCGCCCATCCGGACCACGCCGACCAGGGTCACCGCGAAGGCGACGACCAGCAGCAGGTAGCTCAGCACGGTCGGGGCGGGCGCGTACTGGACGAGCAGCCCGGCCCCGAGTCCGCCGAGGCCGATGCCGACGGTCGGTCCCGCGCTGTTGACCTGCGCCCCCAGGGCGGGCCGTGAGCGCGGGCTGAGTTCCAGCAGGGCGGCGCCCATCGCCCCGGTGGCCAGGCCCACCGCCAGCCCCTGTACGGCGCGGGCGGCGAGCAGCAGGCCGAGCCCGCCGGCCGCGGCGAACAGGCCCATGGAGACGATCGCGAGGACCAGCCCGGCCCCGAGGACGGGCCGGCGCCCCAGGGTGTCGGAGAGCGAGCCGAACAGCAGCAGTCCGGCGAGGACGGTGACGGCGTACACGGCGAAGACCACCGTGACGACGCCCGGGGACAGCCCCCAGCGCTGCTGGTAGAGCACGTAGAGGGCGGATGGAACGGAGGAGGAGAGCATCAGCAGGACGAGGACCGCGCCCACCACCCAGAAGCCGGATGGTCTCGGCCCGGCCGCCGCGCGGCCGGCTGGGTGCAGGACGTCTCCCGTGGTCGTCGTCTCGGTCGGTTCGGGCACGCTCGTCAACTCCACTCCCCCGCCCTGCCCCGGCGGGCCGTCTCAGGCGCTGCTGTGGGCCGCCGCCCGGGCCAGCGCGCGGGCGGTGAGCACGCCCGCGAGATGGCCGAGGTACTCGGCCGAGGTACCGCGCCCGGGGACGAACAGCTCCCTGGGCTCGGCGCGGAACGCCGCGAGCACCGCCCCGGTCGTGAACGGGCCCCCGCGCAGCCGGTCCTCGACCCCGCGCAGGCGCAGGGCGCGGGGGGTGGCTCCGGTGACCGCGATCCGCGGTCCGTCGGGGGTGATCCGCACGGCGGCGGCGCACAGCGGGTAGCGGGTGGCCCGGTCGGCGGTCTTCTCGAAGGCGGCCGCCCCTCCGGCGGCGGGCACCAGCAGGGCGGTCAGCACCTCCCCGGCGGGCACCCCGGAGGCGGCCAGCTCCTCGGCCGGGACCGTACGGGTTCCGCCGCGTCCGGCCAGTTCGGCCCGTGCGCCGGCGGCGATGGCGGCGACGGGCAGGTCGGTGGGACGCTCGGTGGCGGCCAGGTTGCCGCCGACGGTGCCGAGGTTGCGCACCTGCGGGTCTCCGTTGGCGCGGGCCGCGGCGGCCAGCTCCGGGGCCCCGGCCAGCACCCGCGGGTCCGCGGCGAGCTCGGCGAGGGTGGTCAGCGCCCCGATCCTCAGCTCCCCGGCGTCCCGTGCGACCCCGCGCAGCCGGGCGAGGTGGCGCACGTCGACCAGCAGGCGGGCCCGGTCGGCTCCGGTGCGCAGGCCGGGCAGCAGGCTCTGGCCGCCGGCCAGCACCCGGGCCCCGTCGGTGCCGGCGAGGAGGGCGAGGGCCTCTTCGAGGGAGTCGGGCCGGACGTAGTCGAAGTCGGCGAGGATCACCGGTCTCCTCCTTCCAGGACGCGCCAGACCTTCTCGGGGGTCAGCGGCATGTCGATGTGCCGGACGCCGAGGTCGGCGAGGGCGTCGACCACGGCGTTGACGACGGCGGCGGCGGGCGGCACGGTGGCGATCTCGCCGGCGCCCTTGGCCCCGAGCGGGTTGTGCGGGGAGGGGGTGACGGTCCGGTCGAGGGTGAAGAAGGGCACGTCGGCGGCGCGCGGCAGGGCGTAGCGGGTCAGGTCGGAGCTGAGGAGGATGCCGTTCTCGTCGTACTCGGCGGCCTCCATCAGGGCCTGGCCCAGGCCGTGCACGATGCTGCCCTCGATCTGGCCGTGGACGATCTTCGGGTTGCCGATGTTCCCGGCGTCGTCGACGGCGGTGTAGCCGACCACCTCGGTCTCGCCGGTGAGTTCGTCCACCTCGACCACCGCGACGTGCGTGCCGAAGGGGTAGTTGAAGTCCGGCGGGTCGAAGTGGGTGGTCTCGTCCAGGGCCGGTTCGATCTCGGGGGGCAGGCCCCAGCCGTACCACATGGCCATGGCCAGCTCGGAGAAGGTCTTGGCGTTCTCCGGATTGCCGGCCTCGTGGACGCCGCCGTTCTCGTAGACGACCTTGTCCTCGGGAACGTTCAGGAAGACGGCCCCCGCCTTGATCAGCTTGGCCTTGATCTTGCGGGCGGTGAGGGCGACGGCGGGGGCGGCCATGCTGTAGGAGCGGGAGCCGTAGGTGCCCTGGCCGTACGGGGCCTTGAGCGTGTCCCCCTCGTACACCTGGACCTGCGCCGGGTCGATGCCGAGTTCGTCGGCGGCGACCATCGCGAAGACGGTGCCGTGGCTCTGGCCGGTGGAGGCGGAGCCGACGGTGACGGCGACCTCGCCGGTGGGGTGGACGCGGATGTTCGCGCTCTCCCAGGTGCCGCCGAGCATGCCCTCCTTGGACATCCGGGTGGAGGGGCCGACCCCGCAGATGGCCACGTAGGTGGCGATGCCGACGCCCAGCCGCTTGCCGCGGGCGCGGGCGGCCGCCTTGCGGGCGGGCAGGTCGGCGTAGCCGGCCAGTTCCAGGGCGCGCTCGAAGTTGGGGGCGTAGTTCCCCGAGTCGTAGGTCCAGCCGAGGCCGTTGTCGTACGGGAACTTCTCCTGGGGCACGAGGTTGCGGCGGCGGACCTCCGCGGGGTCCATGCCGATCTCGGCGGCGTACCGGTCGACGAGGCGCTCCATCAGGAAGGCGGCCTCGGCGCGGCCGCTGCCGCGCTGGGCGCCCAGGGAGACCGTGTTGGTGAAGGCCGCGTAGACCTCGCAGAAGGCGGCGGGGATCTCGTACATGCCGGTGATGGACCGGCCCATCAGGGCGGTGGCGACGCCGGGTCCGATGGTGGAGGGGTAGGCGCCGAGGTTGGCGTAGCTGGTGCAGCGCACGGCGGTGATCCGGCCGTCGCGGGTGCCGGCCAGGGTGACGTGCTGGCGGTGGTCGCGGCCCTGGACGGTGGAGTTCATCAGCCCGGTGCGGGTGTCGACCCATTTGACGGGCCGGCCGAGGGCCTTGGAGAGCAGCAGGACCAGCGCCATGTCGGGGTAGAGGTAGCCCTTGGTGCCGAAGCTCCCGCCGACGGTCGGGGCGATCACCCGCAGCTTGTTGAACGGGATGCCGAGGACCAGCGCGGAGAGCAGGAAGCGGTGGTTGTGCGGGCCCTGGGTGGAGGCGTAGAGGGTGTACTCGCCGGTGGCGGCGTTGTAGTCGCCGACGGCCCCGCGCGGTTCGATGGGGCTGTTGATGGTGCGCTGGTTGACGAGGTCCAGCTCGACGGTGACCTCGGCGCGGGAGATGGCCGCGTCGGTGCGGTCCTTGTCGCCGCAGGTCCAGTACGCGTTGAGGTTGCCGGGGACGGCCTCGTGCAGCTGCGGCGCGCCCTCGGCGAGGGCCTCGTCGGCCCGGGTGACCACGGGCAGCGGCTCGTAGGCCACGTCGATCGCGGCGAGGGCGGCGGCGGCCTGGCGCGGGGTCTCGGCGACGACCACGGCGACGGGGTCGCCGACGTGGCGGACGGCGTCGCCGGTGAGGACCGGGCGGGCGCCGGGCAGTCCGTAGGGGTGGGGCGGGAAGTGGCTCTCCACCCCGCCGGGTATCCAGATGCAGGGCAGCGGCATGACGTCGGTGAAGTCGGCGGCGGTGGCCACCTTCAGGACGCCGGGCATCCGCTCGGCCGCCGAGGTGTCGACGGAGAGGATCCTCGCGTGGGCGACCGGGCTGCCGAGGATGGCCATGTGCGCGGTGCCGGGCAGGTCGATGTCCGCCACGTACACGGCTTCGCCGCGCAGGAGTTGCGGGTCCTCACGGCTGTCGAGCGGCTGTCCGAGGACGCCGCCCGCGGTGGTGCTCTCCCCCGTCACGGTGGTCATCCCCCTCACCGCCCCTCGGCCGCGGGCACGGCGGACTCGGCACCGTCGGACGGCGCGGGCGCGGCGCAGGCGCGCTGCACGCCGCGGACCACGCTGTGGTAGCCGGTGCAGCGGCAGAGGTTTCCGGTGAGCCACTCGCGGATCTCGGGCTCGGTGGGCGCCTGCCCCGGGGCGGTGTTCTCCACGAGCTCACCGAGGGCCATCACCATCCCGGGGGTGCAGAACCCGCACTGGGTGCCGTGCTCCTGGCGCAGGGCCTCCTGGAGGCCGGTCAGCTCACCGCCCCGGTCGGACACCCCTTCGATGGTGGTGACCTCGGAGCCGGCGGCGGAGGCGGTCAGGACCAGGCAGCTCTTGACGGACCTGCCGTCGAGGCGGACCACGCAGGTGCCGCACTGGCCGGTGTCGCAGCCGACCTTGGTGCCGGTCAGCCCGAGTCCGTCGCGGAGCCGCTCCACGAGGAGTTCGCTCGGCCGGGCCGCGAACTCCTCGGGTCTTCCGTTCACGTGGAGGGTCAGGGTGGGGGCGGGTGTCAGATCCATGCGAGCGCCTGCGCTTCCGTGAGCGACCGGTTGAAGAGGGGGCCGCCGGGCTGCTGGAGAATTCCTCCGGAGTGCAGCGGTCCGGTGTCGACGGCGGCGAATCCGAGATCGGTGATGATTCCCGCGACGATTTCCTTCGCCTTCGGGTCGTCGCCCGCCGTGTAATGCGCGAGGCGTTCCCCTGCGGTTTTTCCCGCGACGGCCAGGGTTTCGAAATGCATGGTGTTCAGGGACTTCACGACCCGGGCGCCGGGATACCACTCGGCGACCAGTTCGCTGGAGGTGCGCCCGCCCAGGTCGGCGGGGGTGCCGGGGCCGCTGAACGCGTTGGTGGCGTCCACCAGCACCTTGTCCTGCACGACGTGCGGGGGCAGCAGCCCGCGCACGCTCGGGTACGGCACCATCAGCACCAGGAGGTCGGCCCGTCCGGCGGCCTCGACGGGGCGTGCCGCGGCGGCCGCGGCGGGGCCCAGTTCGGCCAGCAGGGGGGCGAGTGACTCCGGCCCGGTGGCGTTGGCGAGGACCACCTCGTGGCCTGCGGCCACCAGGATCCTCGCGAGGGTCGAGCCGATCCGCCCGGTGCCGATGACGCCTGTCCGCATGGGGGCTCCTTGATCGCTCGGTCCGGCGGCGCCGGACGTCGGGTCCGTTCAGTCCATGCCGATCCAGACCGACTTGGTCTGGGTGTAGCTCTCCAGGGACTCCGGGCCGCACTCGCGGCCGTAGCCGGAGGCCTTGTAGCCGCCGTAGGGGACGGAGGGGTCGTACTGGTTGTAGCAGTTGACCCAGACGGTGCCGGCCTTGATCTGGGAGGCGACCCGGTGGGCCCGGCGCAGGTCCCTGGTGTGGACCCCGGCGGCGAGGCCGTACGCGCTGTCGTTGGCGATGCGCACGGCGTCCTCCTCGGTGTCGAAGGGGATGACCGACAGGACGGGGCCGAAGATCTCCTCCTGGGCGATCCGCATCCCGTTGTCGACGCCGGTGAAGACGGTGGGCAGGAAGTACAGGCCCTGGCTGGAGGCCCCCTCGGGGGTCCAGCCGGTGCCGCCGGTGCGCAGCACCGCACCTTCCTTCTCGCCCACCTCGATGTAGGAGCTGACCTTGTCGAACTGGGCGCGGTGGGCCAGCGGCCCGAAGAGGGTCTCCGGGTCGCGGGGGTCGCCGGGCTTGAGGGCGGCGGCCCGGCGGACCAGGCGTTCGACCAGTTCGTCGTGGATCGGGCGCTGGAGCAGCAGCCGGGAGCCGGCCGTGCAGATCTCGCCCTTGTTGTAGTAGATGCCGAAGAAGGCGAGTTCCTCGGCGGCGTCGAGGTCGGCGTCGGCGAAGACGATGTTGGCGGACTTGCCGCCGAGTTCCATCGTGACCTTCTTCAGGGTGCCGGCCGACTTGCGGATGATCGACTGTCCGACGGCGGTGGAGCCGGTGAAGGCGATCTTGTCGATGCCGGGGTGGCCGGTGAGGGTCTCCCCCAGCTCCACTCCCGGTCCGGTGACCACGTTCAGCACTCCGTCGGGGATCTCCGCCTCCTGGAACAGCTCGGCGATCTTCAGGGCGGTGAGCGGGGTGGCCGGGGAGGGCTTGTGGACGACCGTGTTCCCGGCCGCCAGGGCCGGGGCGATCTTGGTCATCGACAGCAGCAGCGGGAAGTTGAACGGGGTGATGGCGCAGACCACGCCCAGCGGCTCGCGCAGGGTGTAGGCGAGCTGACCGCCGGCGGGAGCCCTGGAGGAGCCGTCGACCCGGGTGACCGCGCCCGCGTAGTAGTGCATCAGCTGGGCGGCCATGGGTGCGTCGACGGTGCTGGAGAAGGCGAACGGCTTGCCCATGTCCACCGTCTCCAGCAGGGCGATCTCCTCCAGGTCCCGTTCGATCAGCTCACCCACGCGGTTGAGCCGCAGCGCGCGCTCCTGGGCGGACAGCCCGCTCCACGGGCCCTCCTCGTACGCCGTGCGGGCGGCCGCGACGGCGGCGTCCGCGTCGGTCGCGGCGGCCTGGGCCACCGGTACGATCTCCTGTCCGTCGATCGGGCTGATGTCCGGTTCCGTACGGCCGTCCCGGGCCGGGACCCACTGGCCGCCGATGAACAGCTTCCCGGGGTGGGCCAGCGGGTGGCCGCTGAGCTCGCGCTTGGTCATGGCTGCACCTTCCGGTGTCGCGGGGAAAGGCCCTACACCTCTTCGAGCTGTCGCAGAAACGTCTCGGCGAGGGCCTTGGACGAATAGGGGTTCTGGCCGGTGGTGAGCTTGCGGTCGACGACGACGTGGGAGTCCCAGATGGCGTCGGCCTTCTCGTAGCGGGCGCCGAGTCTGGTCAGCTCGGCCTCCAGGATCAGCGGGAGCCGGCCGGCCATGTTGGTGACCAGTTCCTCCTCGTGGGAGAACGCCGTCATCCGGTACCCCTCGAAGGGCCAGCGGCCCTCTCCGTCGCGCAGGGCGAGGAGGGAGGTGTGGCCGTGGCAGACGGTGGCGATCGGCTTGTCCTGCGCGATGGCCCAGCGCAGCACCTGCGCCAGTTCGTCGGACTTGGGCAGGTCGCCGATGGCCCCGTGGCCGCCGCTGATGTAGAGGGCGTCGTACCCGGCGACGTCCTTCTCGCCGAGGGACTCGATGGCGAGCGGGCTGCGCAACTGGGGGGCGGACTCGATGACGCGGACGTACTCGGCCGCGTTGGCGGCGTCCTCGTCGGCCGAGCCCGCCGGGCGCACGTACCGCAGGAACTGGGGGTCGATGCTGGTCTGGTCGACCGTGGGGGTGGCGCCCCCGATCGTCGCCACGTCGACGGTGTGGCCGGCGGCCTGGAAGAGGGTGTAGGGGACCACGAATTCCTCGGCCCAGAAGCCCGAGGGGTGCTGCTCCCCGTCCAGGAGGTGGAGGGTGGCCTTTGCCGTCAAGACGACGAGAATCCTCATGATTCTCTCCTTGTTCTGGATTCGGTGCCGATTCAACACGCCACCGGAGGAGGGGCGTAAGGGGGTGACGTCAGGCACGCGATACTTCGTCACGTGCGTCCAACGCCGTGAGGATCGTGCGGAATTCACCGACCAGGGGGTGGTCGGGGAACGCTTCGGCGAATATGCGTTCGCCGTACAGGGCCGCCATTTCCGGTACGTACGGGAGGATTCCGGCCAGGGGGGTGCCGTATACCTCCTCGGCGCGCCGGCGGACGGCTTCGTGGTCGACGCCCGCGGGCGCCATGCTCAGGACCAGGGCGCGCCGGCAGGCCAGCCGCCCGGCGAGGGCGATGGTCTCCTCGACCCCGGAGAGGTCGATCCGGTCGGCCCTCGTCATGATCAGGACGACGTCGGCGCTGCCCATGGCGGTCACCGACTCGTTGTTGAGCCCGGCGTGCGTGTCGAGCAGCAGGACGTCCAGCGCGTGGCTGCGCGCCAGCCGCTCGAAGCCCTCCGGGAGCAGTCCCACGTCGTACCCGGTGGCCATCAGCTCCCGCAGGGCCGCCGTCCCGGTCCGGGCCGGTACGACGTACAGGCCGGGCACCGAGGTCCGCCGGGCGGCGGCCTCGATCTCGCAGCGGCCGAGCAGGTAGTCGGCCAGCGAGCCGGTGCCGGGTGCGACGCCGAACAACAGGTCCAGGGTGGGCGACTGGAGGTCCGTGTCCACCACCCCGACCCGCCGTCCGGCGGCCGCCAGCAGCAGCGCCAGGTTGGCCAGCACCGAGGACTTGCCGGTGCCGCCGCGGTGCGAGTGCACCACGATGGTCCGGGTCATCACGCCACCACCCGGTACGCCGTGCCGTCCGCATGCGGCCCCCGCGCCGCACGTGGCCGGTGCAGGGCCAGCATGGTGACGTCGTCGTGCTGTTCGGCGGTGCCGGTGTGCTCGCGCACCGCCCGGTCCATCAGGTCGACCAGGTCCCGGCCGTTCGCCGGGGGGCCGGCGAGCAGTTCGAGCATCCTGTCGTCACCGAGGAAGTAGCCTTCGGGGCAGCGCGCCTCGGGCACTCCGTCGGTGAACACGAAAAGGGTGTCGCCCGGATCCAGCTGGGCGTAGCCGAGGGTGTAGACGCAGTCGGGCAGGACCCCGACCGCCGGTCCCGTGACCTCCAGGGCCCGGGTTCCGGAGCCGTCGCCGGAGAGCAGCAGCGGCGGGTTGTGGCCGCCGTTGACGTAGACGAGGCTGCCGGTGCGGGGGTCCAGGACGCCGAAGAAGAGAGTGGCGAAGTACCCCTGCCTGAGGTGGTTGCGGGTGAGGTAGCCGTTGGTGGCGGTGACCGCGTTGAGCAGCGGCGTGGCGCCGACCACCGGGGTGCGTCGGCTGCCGCCGGTGCGGCCGGCGGCCATCAGGTGCTGCAGGCCGCTGTTCTCGGCGGTGTGCCGCAGCAGGGAGCGGATGAGCGCCATGAAGAGGGCGGCACCCACCCCCTTGTCGCAGACGTCGGCGACCACGAGGGCCAGTCTGCGGCCCCGGGAGAGCTCGAAGACGTCGTAGAAGTCCCCGGCGACCTGCCGGGCCGGCCGGAAGCGGACGTCGATCTCCCAGCCGGCGGGGACGGGCAGCGATTCGGGCAGGAAGCCGGCCTGGATCTCCCGGCCGATCTCCAGTTCCTTCTCGTAGCCCATGAGTTCGGCGCGGGCGTCGGCCTCCTGCACGGTACGGCCGAGCCCGGCCCGTTCCGTGCAGCTGGTCAGCCGGGCTCCGACGAGGGCGGGCAGGAAGGGTGGGACGAGGTAGTCGTGGCCCAGGCGGACGTGCCGCTCCAGGGCGGCGAAGTCCCCCACGGTCCAGGCGACCACGATCGGGGCCCCGGCCCAGCGG
Organism: Streptomyces sp. NPDC001594; assembly: GCF_042893675.1. Classification (NCBI taxonomy): domain Bacteria; kingdom Bacillati; phylum Actinomycetota; class Actinomycetes; order Kitasatosporales; family Streptomycetaceae; genus Streptomyces; species Streptomyces sp. NPDC001594. Next base: position 101,556 of record NZ_JBIAVB010000016.1, read on the forward strand.
CGCAGCCGGCGCACGACCGAGCGCACGGTGTCGGCGTCGGCTTCGGCGGGGACGAGCAGCACGTCCCCGACGGGCAGCGCGTCCAGGCTGCCGCGCAGCAGGTGCGAGAGGTTCGGGGTGACGAGTTCCGCGTCCATCAGCCGGAGCGATTCGAGCAGTTCGGCCGGCGGCAGCGGTTCCACGTCGAGGATGATCACGGTTGTGGAGGGCATGCGTCCGTCCCCTCGGCCTTGACGGTCAGCGTGCTGATGTTGCGGCCGTCCCGGCGGGCATAGGTGTACGAATCCACACTGGTCAGGGCCAGGTGGATGCCGAGGCCGCCGACCCGCCGCCGCTCCGGGGGGACCCCGGGATCCGGCGGCAGGCGGCCCGCGACGGGGTCGAACGCGGGGGCGGCGTCCTCGATGGTGATCCGCACCCCGTCGGGCCCGGAGCGGCCCAGGACGGTGATCCGTCCCTCGCCGCCCCGGTACCCGTGCATCACGATGTTGGTGGCCAGTTCGTCGACGGCCAGCCGGATCCGGTAGGTCGCCCCGGTGCCGAGGCGGGCCCGGGCGGCGAGCCGCAGGACGAACGCGGCGATCTCGCCCAGTGCCCCCAGCGTCGCGGGCACCTCCAGTACGGCGGGCTTCCTCGCCAGTTCGACCACGTCACCCACCGGCCCGGGCGCCCCGCACGGTCGTCGGCGACTCAGTCATCGGAGAGCTGGATGCTGCGGTCGAGTCCGGCCGTGCGGATGGTCCGTGAGACGGGCTCGATGGCGCCGACCACCCTGATGGTGACGTGGTCCGCCACCTTCTGCTGGGCGAAGACCAGGGAGCGCAGCCCGGCGCTGGCCATGTAGCCGACGCCCGCCATCCGGATCTCGACGGTGCTGGTGCCGTGACCGGCGGCCTTCTCGATGGTCTGGTGGAAGTCCGGTGCGGTCTTGGCGTCCAGCTCGCCCGCCAGTTCGATCACGGTGGTGTCGCCCTCGATGCTCAGGGACACGGAAAGCGGCATGTCAGGTCTCCTTCGGTCACTCGGGGTCGTTGGCGCGGCCGACCAGGATCACGACCGAGCGCGGGCCGATCAGGTACTTGCCGGCGTTGTCGAGCTCCTGCTCCGTGCCCGGCGTGCGGATGTCGTACGGGGCCTCCGCACCGGTGTCGGCGAACAGGTGCCAGCTGCGGCCGTGGGGCAGGGCGGGCAGTTCCAGGTCGTGCGCCTCCCAGTGCGAGTTCATGGCGACGTACACCACGTCCTCGTCGGCGGTGCCGCAGCGGGCCACCGCGATCAGGCGGCTCTCCGGCGACCAGTCGGGCTGCCAGGCCCGCTCTCCGTGCCAGCTGATGTCCGGCAGCCCCAGGCCGTCGCGGAGCTTGCCGGTGGCGTGGGTGGTGGAGCGCAGCTCGCGGTGGCGGCCCCGGAAGGCGATCATCTCGCGGGTGAAGCGGAGCAGTTCGGCGCTGTCGTCGACCTGGTCCCAGTCGAACCAGGACAGCTCGTTGTCCTGGCAGTAGGTGTTGTTGTTGCCCTGCTGGGTGCGGGCGACCTCGTCCCCGGACAGCAGCATCGGGATGCCCTGGCTGGTGAGGAGGATGGCCATGGCGTTCTTCATCTGCCGCAGCCGCAGGGCGTTGACCTCGGGATCGTCCGTGGGGCCCTCGGCCCCGCAGTTCCAGCTGTTGTTGTCGTTGGCCCCGTCGTTGTTGCCCTCGCCGTTGGCCTCGTTGTGCTTGTCGTTGTACGAGACCAGGTCGGCCAGGGTGAAGCCGTCGTGGGCCGTCAGGAAGTTGACGGAGGCGGTGGTGCCGCGGCTGGAGTAGAGGTCGGGCGAGCCCGCGATCCGGGTGGCCAGCTCGCCGGTGACCCCCGGGTCGCCCTTGAGGAAGCGGCGGACGGTGTCGCGGTACTTGCCGTTCCACTCGGCCCAGCGGCCGTAGGCCGGGAAGTTGCCGACCTCGTAGAGGCCGCCGGCGTCCCAGGCCTCGGCGATGAGCTTGGTGTGCCGCAGGACGGGGTCGAAGGCGAGCATCTCCAGCAGCGGCGGGTTGGGCAGCGGGGTGCCGTCCAGGTCCCGGCCGAGGATGGCCGCGAGGTCGAAGCGGAAGCCGTCGACGTGGTAGTCGGCGACCCAGTGGCGCAGGCAGTCGAGCACGTAGTTGCGCACGACGGGGTGGTTGCAGTTGACCGTGTTGCCGGTGCCGCTGAAGTTGAAGTAGTACCCCTCGGGCGTGAGCATGTAGTACGTGGCGTTGTCGAGCCCCTTGAAGGAGATGGTGGGGCCCTGCTCGTTGCCCTCGGCGGTGTGGTTGAAGACGACGTCGAGGATGACCTCGATGCCGGCCGCGTGCAGGTCCTTGATCAGGGTGCGGAACTCGTCGCCCTGCATCCCGTAGCGTCCGGTGGCCGCGTAGCCGGCCTTGGGCGCGAAGAAGGAGACGGTGTTGTAGCCCCAGTAGTCGTAGAGCTTCTCCCCGGTCTCCGGATTGCTGCGCGGGTTGTCGCTCTCGTCGAACTCGAAGACGGGCAGCAGCTCGACGCAGTTGACCCCGAGCTCCTTGAGGTACGGGATCTTCTCCCGCAGCCCCGCGAAGGTGCCGGGGGCGGTGACCTGCGAGGAGGGGTGCCGGGTGAAGCCGCGCACGTGGGCCTCGTACACGACGAGGTCCTCGGCGGGGATCCCCAGCGGGGTGTCGTCGCCCCAGTCGAAGTCCTGGAGGCAGACCCGCGAGCGGTACTGGTAGCCGCGGCTGCGGTCCGGCTCCACGCCCCACACGTCGCGGCCGGCGATCAGCCGGGCGTAGGGGTCGGAGAGGACCTGGCGGGCGTCGAAGCGGTGTCCGGTGACCGGGTCGTAGGGGCCGTCGGCCCGGTAGCCGTACTCGATGTTCTCGTGGTCGAGGCCGAAGACCGTCATGGAGAAGACGCTGCCGGTGCGGAACTCCTCGGGGAATTCCAGCTCGGCCATCGGCTCGGGCTCTCCGCGCTTGTAGAGGACCAGGGTCATGGAGGTGGCCTGGTCGGAGAAGACGGAGAAGCTGACCCCGCCGGGGACCACGTTGGCCCCGAAGGGGAACGGCTTGCCCGCGCGGACGCGGTACCCGCCCACCTCGTGGGTCGGGTACGCGTCCACGCGCAGCACTCGTTCGGAGCGGGCCTCGCTCATCGCACGGCCTTGGCCCGGCCGGCGGCGGCCGCGGCCTCGCCGGTGGAGAAGAAGTCGAGGAATCCGGTGGCCGACATGACGAACCGGACTTCCTCGCTCACCCCGTACAGGGTGACGGCGACGCCGGCGTGCTGGGCCTCGCGGTAGACGACCAGCAGGGTGCGCAGGCCGGCGCTGGAGACGTAGGTGACGGCGGTCAGGTCGATGCGCAGCGGCCGGTCCTCGCGGACGAGCGGCAGCAGGGTCTCCAGCAGGGTGCCGGAGGTCTCGCTGTTGATCTCGCCGGTGGCGACGAGCACGGTGCCCGTCTTGTTCCGGCGTTCCTTCAGGTTCAGGCTCATGTCGTGCTTCCCCTCTGGTTGGGGCGCCCCCCGTTGGGCATTACTTCTGGGCCACCGGCCGGAGCCGGACCTTGACCTTGACCCGCCCCTGGACGTCGGGGAGGTGGACGGTCAGCTCGTCCGCGTCGAACTCCTCGTACGGCTTCTCGTCGATCTCCACGGACGCGATCCGCACCGAGCCCGCGGGCAGCAGGTCGGGCGAGACGCGCAGGGTCCGGCCCGGCAGGTCGGCCGGGTCGGGCTGGAAGTGGAAGTCCATCTCCCGGCCGTTGATGAGCAGGTTGTTGTAGACGGCGGCGAGGTAGCACAGCTCCGCCGAGTGGTACATGGACATCGAGTGGCTGCCCTTGAGCCGCTCGGTGCCGAGCAGGTACGGCGTGCCGCTGGCGAGCACGTTGAAGTACACGGCTCCCTCGTCGTGGTCGAGGAAGAAGGTGTTGTAGAAGGCCTGCGCCTGGCGGGCCTCGCGCAGGTTCGCCTCGCCGCCGACGGTGCCGTGCAGGATGAGGTAGGCGAGGATCGCCTGCTCCTGCTGCCACCAGGCCTTGCGGTCGTGCCAGGCGAAACGGTACGTCTCCTGGTCCCCGTCCTTCACGCGCTCCACGACGTCGTACCAGCCGCCGCGCTGCCGGTCGCTGCCGACGGCCGGCATGATCTCGCCGATCTTGCGGGCGAGCTCCTGGTAGGCGGGCTTGGCCTTCAGCGAGTTCATCCGCATCAGGTTCCAGGCGATCTTCAGGTTGTGCCCGACGACCGCACGGTTCTGCTGCCAGCTGTGCGCGGTGTCGTGGGACCAGTCGCGGAAGAAGCGTTCCTGGACGAACGGGCTGTTCTTGTAGTCCGGGAACTTGTCCGCGATGGTGTCGAAGGTGTACTCGAGGAAGTCGGCGTACTTCTGGTCGCCGGTCGCCAGGTACAGGTTGATCAGGTACGCGGGCGCGTGGTCGCCGACCGAGTTCCAGTTCTTGCGTTCGGCGTTCTCGCCGAGGGACTCGTGGTCGGGGCTGAAGAGGATCGGGTCGATGTGCGAGAAGTATCCGCCCTGCTCCGGGTCGTGGAAGAACTTGTCGAACAGCCGGATGGTGGCGTCGGCGTCGTTCTTGATCCGGACGTCGCCGGTGACCCGGTAGGTCTGGATCGGGCCGGCCAGGGCGTAGATCTGCTCGTACATCGGGATCGCGTCGTAGTCGTCGGAGAACTCCGAGGTGAACAGCTTGCGTTCGCTGTCCCCGTCGACGCTGATGCCGTGGTACCAGTAGACGACGTCTTCCTCGCTGTCGACGACCCGCATGTGCTTGCGCAGGTACTCGGTGCCGCGCTCGGCGATCTCCAGGTACTCGTCCTTGCCGGTCAGCAGGTAGGCCGAGGCCATGCCGTAGACCAGGCGGGAGATGGTGTCGGTCTCCTGGACGTGGCTGGCGGTCTTGTCGCCGCCGAGCCGGATCTCGGTGCGGTACTGGTCGAAGTCCACCGGCCCGTCACCGAACTGGGCGCGCTTGTAGAAGTCGGCGAGGGACTCGATCTGCTTCACCCACCAGCCGGCCTCCTCGAAGCGGAAGTCCTCGGCGCTGCGGCCCAGGAACACCAGCCGCTTGGCGTCGAAGCGCCCGCCCTGCTCGGGGTAGTGGACCCCGTAGGCGAAGAGGAACCGGCCGGCCGAGAGCATCTCGTCGACGTGCCCGGAGGCGTCGACGTACGGCTCGTCCAGGTTGCGCACCAGTTCGGCGCTGGGACCCGAGGCGAGCGAGACGTCGAACTCCCGGTCGTCGGCGGTCCGCAGGCGCAGTGTCCGCGTCGCGGAGTCGAAGCGGACGACGTAGCCCGCGATCGTGTCGGAGAAGGAGAAACCGGGCGTGCCCGCCATGTCATGCACCGTCCTTGTCGTGTGAGCGGTCGTCCTCGAATCCCTGACTGACCTCGACGATCACCCCGTCGGGATCGCGGACCCACACGGTCCGCCAGCCGCAGATGAAGTCGTCGAAGTCCAGCGGCCCCAGGGTCACGTCGGCCGCGTCGCCCAGTTCGGCGAGGAACGCGTCGACGTCGTCCGTCTGGAAGGCCAGGTGCCGGATCCGGCCGGGGGCCGGCGGTCCGTCGTCGTGGGCCGGGCCGGCCGGGCCCACCGGCGACTCGAAGAGTTCCAGGTACGCGTCCCCCTTGCGCAGGAACACGATCCGGGCCTCCCCGAGGTCGACCACCCGGGCCCGGCTGAAGCCGAAGTACCGGGTGTAGAACTCCTCGGTGCTCTTCTGGTCGGCGCAGTTGAGTCCCACGTGCGACCAGACCATCCGCCCCGTCACCGGTTCCCCCGGCCCGCGGCGATCAGCTCGATGATCCGGCGGGCGAAGAGGTGGTGGTGGGCGCCGGTGCGGCCGGTGACCAGGTCGCCGTCGACCACCACGTCCTCGTCGACGTACTCGGCGCCCATGTTGCGGACGTCGCCGATGAGGTTGTTGTGGCAGACCACCTTGCGGCCGCGGACCTTGTCCGGGATGGAGGAGGCCAGCCACATGCCGTGGCAGATGATCCCCTTGAGGACGGTCGGCTCCTCGAAGGCCCGGCGCAGGAACTCGGTCGCGGGCGCCAGCACGTCCACGTCCTCGGTGTAGCGCAGCCGGTCGGCCACCATGCCGGAGGGCACGATGACGGCGGCGTAGCGGCGCAGTTCCTCGTCGCCCAGCCCCTCCAGGGACTTGTCGGCGGTGAACGGCGCCCGGTACTCGTGCCCGGAGAAGGTGATGGAGCCGTTGCCCCACAGCCGGGTCAGGAAGTCGACCTCGGCGCCCTCCTCCGCGAACCGGCGCTGGTAGTAGAAGATCTCCGGCTCGTAGAAGTCGCTCTCGACCAGGACCGCGATCCGGGTCCCGCTCAGCGCGCCCTCGCGCAGTACGGCGTCAGGCACGGGACACCCCCCTCAGGAAGTCCGCCGCGCGCTCGGCGATCATCGCGATGGCGGTGTGGCAGTTGCCCGACGGGACGGCGGGCATGACGCTGGCGTCGACGACGCGCAGGTTCCGTACTCCGTGCACCCGCAGCTCGGGGTCGACCACGGCGAGGTCGTCGACGCCCATGCGGCAGGAGCCGGCCTGGTGGTGGTAGCTCTCCGCCTTCTGCCGGACGAAGGTCCGCAGCTCCTCGTCGGTGACGGCGCCGGGCCCCGGCTGGAGCTCCTGCTTGTACCAGGGCGAGAAGGCGGAGGTGGCGAAGATCTCCCGGGCGACCTTGACGCCCTGGACCATGCGCTCCAGGTCCCAGCGGTCACCCAGGTAGTTCGGGTCGATCAGCGGGTGGGCGAGCGGGTCCGCGCTCGCCAGGCGGATCGAGCCGCGCGAGACCGGGCGGACGACGCCGGGGAGGATGGACACCGTGTTGGGGTGGTTCCGGCCGACGATCACGTCGAAGGGGACGTGGACGAAGGCGATCTGCAGGTCCGGGGCGGGCAGTCCGGGCCGGGAGGACAGGAACAGCGCGCTCTCCGAGAGGTTCTGCGCCGGCGCCGGGAGTTCCTGGGTGACCTCGGCCATCAGCCCGGTCAGGACGTGGTTGTGGAAGTTCTCGCCGACCCCGGGCAGGGCGGCGGTGACCTCGATGCCGTGCTCGCGCAGCTGCTCGGGGTGGCCGATGCCGGAGAGCAGCAGCAGCTTCGGGGACTCGATCGCCCCGGCGGCCACGATCACCTCGCGGCGGGCCCGTACGGTGTGCGGCCCGGGGGCCGCGGCGGTGCTGTGGCCGTCGCGTACCGTCCGGCCGGGGATCTCGGCCGGGGGCCGCAGCTGGACGTACTCGACGCCCGTGCAGGTGTCCCCGTCCAGCAGCAGCCGGGTGGTCTGCGCGTGGGTGCGCAGGGTCAGGTTGGGGCGGGTGAGGGCCGGCTCCAGGTAGGAGGCCAGGGTGCCCTGGCGGCGGCCGTCGGCCACGTCGATGTGGTGCCAGCCGGTGCCGAAGAGGCCGCGGCGGGGGCCGTCGGTGTTGAAGTCGGCGATCTCCTGGTGGCCGAGCTCGACGGCGGCGTCGATGAAGGCGCGGGAGACCGGGTTGGGGCCGTGCCGGCCGGCGTTGGTGACCCGCTGGGGGCCGCCGGTGCCGGTGGTGGGGGCGGTGGCGTCCTCCTGGTCCTCCAGGAGCGCGAAGTAGGGGAGCACGTCCTCGTAGGCCCAGCCGGCCGCGCCCTGGTAGGCCCAGTTGTCGAAGTCCGAGGCGTGGCCCCGGATGTGCATCATGATGTAGAGGTTGCTGCTGCCGCCGGGGGCCTTGCCGCGCGGCTCGTAGGTCCGCCGGCCGCCCAGGCCGGGCTGCGGGACGCTGGTGTAGCCCCAGTCGACGGGGCCGCCGAGCAGCTTGTACCAGGAGGACGGGTCGTCCACCTCGGGCGGGATGCGGTTGCCGCCGGCCTCCAGGACCAGGACGGAGACGTCCGGGTCGGCGGAGAGGCGGTGGGCGAGGACGCTGCCGGCGGTGCCGGAGCCGACGATCACGTAGTCGTACTGCTCTGTGGCCACGGGTCCGGTCCCCTCAGTCCTGGCTCAGCGCCTGGAAGGGAACGGTGTCGTGGAAGTTCGCCATGTAGGCGATCCGGCCGTCCACGATGCGGAAGAAGTTCATCACCTCGGCCTCGATGGTCTGCCCGGAGGGGCTGACCGCGGTGATGTGGGAGACGGCCGCCGCCTTCTCCCCGTCGACCAGGAAGTGCACGGGCTCGTTGCGGAAGACCCGGTACATGGCCCCCATGCCCTTCATCATCGAGCGCAGGGTCTCCAGGCCCTCGATGTGTCCGGCGAGCTGCTCGTCCATGACCTGGTCCTCGGCGAACAGGTCGCACCAGCGGTCCCAGTCGCCGGCGTTGGCGTACTCGTAGTACTTGGTGAGGATCTCTCGGGCGTCCATCGGTCGTTCATCCCCCCTATCGGTCCCTGCGGGTGCCGTCGGGCGCGAAGGGCGCCCAGAACTGGCTGAAGGCACTGGCCGTGTCCCCGAAGAGGCCGTCGCGGCCCTCGACGATCCGCCCGTCGCGCCACTTCATGAAGTGGAAGACCGGGTAGTCCATCCGCTCGTACGGGGAGCCGCCCGCCGGGTCCGCGCCGTCGCGCAGAGCGGTGTTGCGGCAGACGTCGGCGCTGCAGTCCTCCCCGGTGAGGACGGCCTCCAGCTCCATGCGGAAGGTGCCGCCGGTGAGCTTGTGGGTCTGGCCCATCAGCTCCAGGAAGGCGTCCAGGCTCTCGTACCAGCCGGCCAGCGGGTGGTTGCCGGGCACCAGCCAGCGCAGGTCCTCGGAGTAGTACTCGAGGATGCGCGCGCGGTCTCCGGAGCCGAGGGCGCGGTAGGCGGCCTCGACCCGCTCGCGGGTCACTTCGGTCATCGCCGCGGCCCTCTCAGAGCGAGCCCGAACCGGGCATCGGCGCCAGTTCGTTGACGGTGTACTGCTTGATCAGCGGGCCGTCCGCGCCGGCCACGACGGTCCAGGTCTGGTCGGCGTCGAAGCCGAGCCACTGGCTGCGGGCGGCCGGCGGGTCCCAGATCTTGGCCTGCCAGTTGACGAGGACGCGGACGATCGCCCGGTCCCCCTCGATGACCGGCTCCACCTTGGTGACCGTGTGCACCTCGTCGAAGAAGCGGTGGGTGACGGCGTCGTACCAGCGGCCGAAGCCCTGGTGGCCGAGGAAGGTGTCCTCGGGGACCTTGAACTCCAGGTCCTCGGTGATGAGGTCCAGGACCTGCTCCAGCGGGAGGTGGCGGTCCAGGGCCACGTACCAGTTCTCGGCGAAGGTGCGGATCGCGTCCTCGGTCAGCCGCTCGGCGGGCATGCGGTCTCCTCCTGTTCGGTGTGGTCCGGTCGGTTCAGATCTGGACGTCGACGAGGAACGGGCCGGGGTGGGCCAGCATCCGGTCCACGGCGGCCGCCGCCTCGTCCGGCTTCTCCACCCGGGTCCCGTCGGCGCCCAGCGCCCGGGCCAGCCCCGCGAAGTCGATCTCGGGGCGGGAGAGGTCGAAGGAGCCCGGGAAGGGGTGCTCGGCGATGTCCCGTTCGCGCCAGTACTGGGCGATGTTGTCGTCGAGCAGCCGGTACTTGCGGTTGTTGCAGACCACGAACTTGGCGTCGATCCCGTGCCGGACCGCCGTCCACAGCGCCTGGTAGGTGTACATGGACCCGCCGTCGCCCGCGAAGCCGACGACGAGCCGGTCGGGGCGGGCCAGCTTGGCGCCGACCGCTCCGGGGAAGCCCACGCCCAGCGAGCCGCCCCGGGTGAGGTGGTAGTCGCCCGGGCGTTCGGGCGGCAGGTACCGGGTGACCAGCGGGGAGGTGGTGAGCGCCTCGTCGAAGACGATCAGGTCCCCGCGGGTGCGTTCGGCCAGGGTCCGCAGGAAGACGGCCATCGGCGTGTCGTCGTCAGGTGACGCCTGCCCGGCGCTGCGGGCCCGCTCCCGGGTCCGTACGTCGATCCGCGCGGCCGCCGCCGCCCGGCGCGCCGGGGTCAGCCGCCGTTCCAGGACGCCGGCCAGCGCGCGCAGCGCCTGGCGCGGGTCGGCGGCCAGCCCGAGGTCGACGGGGTGGTTCTTGGCGATCTCGTAGGCGTTCAGGTCGATGTGCACGACCTTGGCGCCGGGCCGGAACGGGTTCTCCAGTTCGGGGAACACCTCGGGGAAGACGTAGGTGCCGACGATCAGCACCCCGTCGGCCCCGCCGACCAGCTCCTTGCTGTGCGGGCCGAACATGTGGCCGGTCTGGCCGCGGCGCAGCGGGTGCGAGGCCGCGATGTTCACCTCGGAGGAGTCGACCTCGTACACGTCGGCGCCCAGCAGCTCGGCGACGGCGGCGAGTTCGGCCTGGGCTCCGGAGAGCGCGACCCCGTCCCCGACGAGGACCACCGGGTGTTCGGCGGAGGCGAGCAGCTCGGCCGCCCGGCCCACCGAGGCCGGCGAGGGCGCCACGTCGGTCAGCGGCACGGTGGCGGGCAGGACGGGCTCGGAGTTGAGCTCGTCCAGCACGTCCATGGGCAGGGCCACGAACACCGGGCCGCGCGGCGGGGTGAGGGCGATCTTCACGGCCCGCCGGATCGTGCGCAGCACGGACCGGGGGTCGGTGACCCGGGTCGCGTACTTGGTGACGGGCTTGGCCATGGCCACCAGGTCGCAGGCCATCTGGGCGTCCATGGCGTCGTAGCGCACCCCGGCGTCGCCGGCGACCACGACCAGCGGGGTGTGGCCGCGCAGCGACTGGTAGAGCATGCCGATGCCGTTGCCCAGCCCCACCCCGGAGTGCAGCTGGAGCAGCGCCGCACCCCCGGTGGCCCGGGCGTAGCCGTCGGCGATGCCGGCGGCCACGGTTTCCTGGAGGGCCAGGACGTACCGGAAGTCCGCCGCCGCGTCGACCGCGTCGAGGAATCCCTGTTCCACCGTTCCCGGATTTCCGAACATCACCGTCAGGCCGTCGGCCTTGAACTGCTCGATCAGCCTTTCCCGTCCGGGAGTGGCTTCGGAATTCATCGGACTCCCCCTCATTCCCCTACCACCCGTAACGGGTGAGACCGTTCTCCAGGACTTCCACGATCTTCTGCCCCGTGAGGTACGAGTCGGGGGTGGAACGGCCGGTGACGAAGGGGTAGTCGACTATCACCGACAGCGGGTGGCCGAAATTCCCGTGATAGGCGCCGCGCGGGCCGGTCGCGTCGCGCAGGATGTACTCCAGCGGGTACGGCGGCGGACCCATGTTGAAGTCGGTGCCGAGGAATCCGGTGCCGTCCTTGTAGTCGTACTCCTTGCAGTGGCCGGTGACGTGCTTGCCCCAGATGATGCTCTTGCGGTCGCCCCAGTCGCGGGCGAAGGCCAGGCAGGCGACGCCGTAGCACTCGGCGGCGACGACCTTCCCGGCGTTCTTGAAGGCCAGGATCAGGGCGTGGACCCGCTCGTTGTTGGCGAGGTCGACGATGGGCCCGCTGCCGCCGACGATCAGGATCGCGTCGTAGCCGGCGATGTCGGCTTCGAGCTTCTCCAGGTCCCGGTGGTACTGCTCCAGCTTGCGCAGGTACTCGCCGTCGCTCGTGTACGGGCGCTCCGGCACCCACGCCTCGATGTCGAGGGGCGAGTCGAGGCGGCTCGACTGCTCGAACTCCCGGCCCAGCCGGGCGTTCTCCTCCGAGGTGACCGAGCGGCCGAGCGGAGGGTCGACGAAGTGCGGGTCGAGGCTCGGCGGAAGCGCGTGCGCACGCTTTCCGGTCGGCGTGGCGAATGTGATCTCGTAGCCCTGCTCGTCGAACTTCGAAACGGGACCGATCAGTTCCTCGGACCAGTAACCGTGTTCGGAGACGATGACCAGAATCTTTCTGCTCACGGATTCCTCCAGGCGCGGCCTGTTGTCGTTTGCGTTCCCCACACTGCGTGCGCCGGGAGCCCCCGTCAAAGGGCCGGATTGCGACTTCGTGAGGTAGCGGGCAAGGTCGTGGCGGCACCTCACCTAGTAGTCCGGGGAGGTCAGGAAGTACGCGCCGGACTTCCTGACCTCGGCCGGATCGCTGAACCATTTCAAGATCCCCGTTTTATGGTCTGGACGCGCCGTGAGGGTCGGGCGCGCCGGGTCAGGAGTGCGTGAGGAGAGGGACGGGGACGATGACGAAGGACCTGTTGTGCACACACGTCGACCAGATACGTCCGGTGAAGCCATCCGCGGACGGCTGTGAGGAGTGCCTGCGCCTGGGGGACGTCTGGGTGCACCTGCGCATGTGCCTGAGCTGCGGGCACGTCGGATGCTGCGACTCCTCGAAGAACAAGCACGCCACCCGCCACTTCAGGGCGACGGCCCACCCGATCGCGGCCTCGCACGAGCCCGGTGAGGACTGGGCCTGGTGCTACGCCGACCAGCTGATGCTGGAGCCGGCGTGAACGCCGCCCAGGGGAGCCCCGCCTCCCCCGCGACCCCGGCCGCGAGCACGGCGGCCGCCCCCGCGGAACGGGCCGAGAGCCGCAAGCCCGTGATCCTGGCCGTGGACGACGACCCGCAGGTGCTGCGGGCCGTCCGCCGGGACCTGCGCAGCGCGTACGGCGACCGCTACCGGGTGCTGGGCGCCTCCTCCGCCGCCGACGCCCTGAAGATCCTCGACTCCCTCGACGAGCGGGGCCACGACCCCGCGCTGTTCCTCGTCGACCAGCGGATGCCCGACGTCACCGGGGTGGAGTTCCTGCTGGAGGCGGTCAGCCGGTTCCCCGACGCCCGCAGGGTGCTGCTGACGGCTTACGCGGAGACGGACGCGGCCATCACCGCCATCAACCGGGTCCGGCTGGACTACTACCTGCTCAAGCCCTGGGACCCGCCGCACGAGCGGCTCTTCCCGGTCCTGGACGACCTGCTCTCGGACTGGCTGGCCACCTACCGCCCCGCCTACGACGGGATCATCGTCGCGGGCCACCTGGTCTCCCCCGGCACCCACGCCGTGCGCGACTTCTTCACCCGCAACGGGCAGCCGTTCCGCTTCCTGAACGTGGAACGGGACCCCGAGGCGCTGACGGTGATCGCCGACGCCCAGGCGGGAGCGGCGCTGCCGCTGGTGCGCTTCCCGGACGGCTCGGTGCTCTCGGCCCCGACCGACGCGGAACTCGCCCGGCGGCTCGGCCTGTCCACGACGGCCTCCCGCCCGCACTACGAGTGCGTGATCGTCGGCGCCGGCCCGGCGGGCCTGGCGGCCGGGGTGTACGCGGCCTCGGAGGGGCTGTCCACGCTGATGCTGGACTCCCGCGCCCCGGGCGGGCAGGCCGGCACCTCCAGCCTGATCGAGAACTACCTCGGCTTCCCCTCGGGCCTCTCCGGCGGGGACCTGACCCGCCGGGCCACCATCCAGGCCTCCCGCTTCGGCGCCGAGATCCTGCACCCGGTGGAGGTGGTCTCCCTCACCCGGGACGACCCGGCGAAGATCCTGACCCTGGCGGACGGCACGGAGATCAGCGCGGAGACGGTGCTGCTGGCGACCGGGGTCTCGTACAACCGCCTGGAGGCCCCCGGCGCGGACCGCTTCGAGGGCGCGGGCCTGTACTACGGAGCGGCGACCACGGAGAGCTCGGCGTGCATCTCCCAGCACGTGTTCATCGTGGGCGGCGCCAACTCGGCCGGGCAGGCGGCGGTGCACTTCGCCAAGTACGCGGCCCGGGTGACCATCCTGGTCCGCGCGGCCTCCCTGGACGCGAGCATGTCCCGCTACCTGATCGACGAGGTCGAGCGCACCCCGAACATCGAGGTGAAGGTCCGCACGACCGTCACCGCCCTGGACGGTGGGGAGCACCTGGAGCGGATCACCCTGCACGACGCGGACACCGGCGAGGACCGGGAGGTCCCGGCCCGGTTCATGTTCACGTTCATCGGGGCCCGCCCGCACACGGACTGGCTGTCGGGGGTGGTGGAGCGCGACGAGTACGGCTTCGTCCTCACCGGCTCCGACCTGATCGCCAACGGCGGGGAGCTGCCGGCGGAGTGGAGCCTGGAGCGCGCCCCCTACCCGCTGGAGACCAGCGTCCCCGGGGTCTTCGCGGCGGGCGACGTACGGGCCCACTCGGTCAAGCGGGTCGCCTCGGGCGTGGGCGAGGGGGCGATGGCCGTCTCGCTGATCCACCGCTACCGCTCGATGGGCTGAGTGAGCCGAGGGCGAACGCCCGGGCCCTTGCGATCAAGAGGAGAGCCGACGCAACGTTGATTACATGATTACAGCCGAACAGAGCGAGAAGCTCCGAGCGTGGTTCGCCGAGCGCCTGCCGGTGGACGTCTACGAGTCCCTCGTCTCGGTCACCGTCGACCGGGAGGAGATCACCGTCGTCGGCGCCGTCCCGGCGTCCGAGTCGGTCAAGGAGTTCCGCGAGCGCACCCGCGAGCAGCGCATGGAGGTGGCCCGCGAGGCCGAGGAGCTCTACCGCCGCAAGGTCGCCTGGGGCGTGAAGTCGGGTGAGGAGACCGTGCTCTTCACCCACCTCGCGGTCCCCGTCATGACCCGGCTGCGCCAGTCCGAGCGCCAGGTCCTCGACACGCTGGTCGCCGGCGGGGTGGCGCGCAGCCGGGCGGACGCCCTGGCCTGGTGCGTGCGCCTGGTCGGGGAGAACACCGACGAGTGGCTGCGGGAGCTCCGCGAGTCCCTCGACAAGGTCCGCCAGGTGCGCGCGCAGGGCCCCGACATCCAGAAGTCTCAGCCGGAGTGACGGAAATCCCCACCGGGCACTGATGATCCCGGAAAGTATCCGGGACGACCTGATCCCAGGGAGAGGCACGCACACCATGACCACCACCGTCGAGTACATCCGCTACCGGATCGCCTCGCAGGACCAGCAGGCCTTCGAGGAGGCGTACGCGCGCGCGGCCGAGGCCCTGGCGGCCTCGCCCGAGTGCATCGACTACGAGCTGGCGCACAACACCGAGGACACCGAGCGCTACATCCTGCGGATCCGCTGGACCTCGGTCGACGCCCACCTCAACGGTTTCCGCAAGGGCGAGCACTTCCCGGCGTTCTTCCAGGCGATCCGCCCCTACGTGACGAACATCGAGGAGATGCAGCACTACACCGTCACCGACGTGGTCGGCCCGGGGAAGGCCGCCGGCCAGTCATGAGCACCACGCCCACGATCTACGAGTGGATGGGCGGCGCGGAGGCCATGAACCGCCTCACCGACGTCTTCTACGGCCACGCCCTGCGGGACGAGATCCTGGCCCCGGTCTTCGCGGGCATGGACGCGGAGCACCCGCGGCACGTCGCGGTCTGGCTGTCGGAGGTCTTCGGCGGCCCGGCCGGCTACTCGGCACACCACGGCGGCCACATGCACATGGCCACCAAGCACCTGGGGCGCGGCATCACCGAGCGGCAGCGCCGCCGCTGGGTGGACCTGCTGCTGGACACGGCCGACGAGGTCGGCCTCCCGACGGACCCCGAGTTCCGGGCGGTGTTCGTCTACTACATCGAGTGGGGCACCCGGATGGCCCTGATCTACTCCGGCCCCAACCCGCCGCCGGTGGACGCGGCCAAGGTCCCGGTCTGGTCCTGGGGCCAGACCCCGCCGTGGATCCCGAAGGCGAAGGACGAGTGAACGAGCAGCCCCGCGGCCCGGAAGGCCGCGGGGCCTGCCGCACGCCGCGCGGCCGGCCTAGGGCCTGTCCGGCGGATCATGGCCGGGGCCTCGGCGCCCGGCACGGCGCCTCGCGGCGTTGCCGAAACGCCCCAATAGCTCCGCTATCGAGACGCTCCGGCGCCTTGCGATGCACCGCGCCGGACACCGCGGCCTGTCCGACCCTGATCCGCCGGACAGGCCCTAGCCGGCCAGGACCACCGTGAGCGGCGGCGCTCCCCGCTGCCCCCGCCAGAAGTCCACGGCCTCCTCCAGGACCTCCCCGAGCGTCTCCCAGTCCTCGGCCCGCTCGGCGGCGTACCCGCGCCAGGAGGTCACCGCCAGCAGCCGCCCGGGGGCCTCCGGCAGCCAGGACAGGTCGACCAGCGCGTCGGCCAGCGCGTCCCAGTTGCCGCCGAACCACTCCGGCACCCGCAGCGCCGCCGCGCAGCGCCGCATCAGGGCCGCCTTGCTCCGCACCCCGTCCAGGTCCAGCCGTACGGTCGTCCAGCCGGCCTCCTCGGCGGCGGCCAGGGCGGGGGCGAGCGGCTGCGGGTCGAGGGTCATCGGAGCACCGCCTTGAAGGTCTCGTAGTGGTCGTCCGTGTAGTAGAACTCCCCGCCCCCGCCCGTGACGATCCGGCGGGCCCCGCGGTCGCGCTCCCCGGGGGTCCTGACCGTGTACTCGTGGTAGTAGCCGCGCTTCCGCTGGGGCAGGGCCTTCTCGAAGTTCCCGAAGACGGTCCCGTCCTGCCGGTACGGGTAGGGTCCGCCCTTGTCGATCAGCGCGAGCACCTCGCGCGCCTGCGGGGGCAGCGCGTCGGCCCGTACGGTGGCCATCCCCTTCGCCCAGGAGGGCGCCGCGGCGGCACTGGCGCCCGTACCGGCGGGCGCGGTCGGCCCGGACCCGCCGCCGCAGGCCGTGGCGCCCGCCGCCAGCGCGACGCACAGGAACAGGGCCCCCAGCGTGCGCAGCAACGACCGGGGCACGCTCCGAAAGATCATGCGCCGATCGTGCCAAATATCCGTTTTCTTGGCGAGTCGCCGTGCGGGAGCCGGCCGGTCCTCCAGCGCGGCGGAGCCCGTCAGAGCTCGTCGGGGTCGGCCCGCTCCAGCGCCGGCCGCAGCCCCGGGGCGGACTCGGTCAGCAGGTAGTCCGCCACCGCCGTGTCCGTCACCAGGCTGGTCACGAGGCCGGAGCGGAGCACCGCCCCGATCGCGGCGGCCTTGCGCAGCCCGCCCGCGATCGCCACGACCTCCGGGATCCGGCGCAGCCGGTCGGCCTCGACCGTGATGCACCGCTCGCCGAGGTCCCGGCCGACCCGGCGGCCCTCCGCGTCGAAGAGGTGGGCCGACATCTCGGCCGCCACGCCCAGGGAGGCGTAGTGCGCCCGCTCCTCGTCCGTGAGCATGTCGTGCACGGTCGAGATCCCCGGCTCCCAGGAGCCGATGGACACGGCCGCCACGGTGACCTTGTCGAAGTACTCGAAGGCCCGGGCGATCCCCGTCTGGTTGCGCAGCGCCGCCGCCGTCGCCGGGTCGGGCAGCAGCATCGGGGCGTAGATGGGGTGCGCGTCCCCGCCGGAGACCTGCGCGGCGCGGCGCACGGCCTCCACGGAGCCGCGCTCGGCCGTCCCCGCGTCGTACACGCCGGTCAGCTGGACGACCGTGCACGGGGGCAGCCGGTGCAGGGAGGCGGCCATGTGGATGGTGGACCGCCCCCAGGCCAGCCCGAGGACGTCGCCCTCGTTGACCAGTTCGCCCAGCAGGTCGGCCGCGACCGCCCCGAGGTTCTCCGGATCGGGCGCGTCCTCGCTCGCGTCGGCCGGGGACTCGACCACGACGGCGTGCCGCAGCCCGTACCGGGCGCGGAGCGCGTCGGAGCGCTCCGCGTCCAGTTCCGCCGGCACCCGGATCTCGATGCGGACGAGGTCGCGTTCGAGGGCGGTCTCCAGGACCCGGGCCACCTTGAAGCGGCTCACGCCGAACTCCTCGGCGATCTGGATCTTGGACTTGCCCTCCTGGTAGAAGCGGCGCGCCATGGCCGCCGCCTGCACCAGCTCCGCGGGTCCCATCCGCAGGGCTGACCGTCCCGCCGACATTGCAGACACCGCGCTCTCCTCACTGCTGTTCACACTGTCGTGTTCACACTCTCGACTCGCCGTTCATCCTGTCAGATCCGGCGGCCATTGATCAGCCTGGACGACATCCGTTCACCGAGCCGTTCACCAACGCTTCGCTCAGTGGTCGCAGGCCCACGGCGCCGCGGCGATCGCCGCACCCGCCTGGTCACGCAGAGTCCGCACCGCGGCGGCCGGATCCACCGCCCCGTAGACCGCGCTTCCGGCCACGAACACGTCGGCGCCGGCTTCGGCGACCCGCTCGATGGTGGTGGCGGACACCCCGCCGTCGACCTGGAGCCACAGGTCCAGTCCGTGCTTGGCGATCAGCTCACGGGTCCGGCGGACCTTGGGCAGCATGATGTCGAGGAAGGACTGGCCGCCGAAGCCCGGCTCGACGGTCATGATCAGCACCATGTCGAGTTCGGGGAGGATGTCCTCGTACTGCTCGATGGGGGTGCCGGGCTTGAGCGCCATCGCCGCCCGGGCGCCCAGGGCGCGGATCTCGCGCGCGAGGCGCACCGGGGCCGCCGCGGCCTCGGCGTGGAAGGTGACCGAGCCGGCGCCCGCCTCCACGTACTGCGGCGCCCAGCGGTCGGGGTCCTCGATCATCAGGTGCAGGTCGAGCGGGATGTCCGTGGCACGGCTCAGGGACTCCACGATCGGCACGCCGAGGGTGAGGTTCGGGACGAAGTGGTTGTCCATGACGTCGACGTGCAGCCAGTCGGCCCCCTCGACGGCCCTGGCCTCCTCGGCGAGACGGGCGAAGTCGGCGGACAGGATGCTGGGATTGATCTGAACGGCCATGCCCCAAGCCTGCCATGCCCTCGGCCACTTCCGGCCACGGCCCCGGAACTCGCGGTTTCCGTAGCGCTGCTTAAGTGATTCCGGCGTCGGCACCCACCCCTCCTTCGCGGTCGGAAGGGGCCACGGAAGACCACGGACACACCTGCCCGCCCGGCGCCGGTGTCCGCCGTGCGCGGCGGGCGGTGCGCGGGCCACCGCCCTCGACATGGCCGCCTGGCCCCCGGCCCTGGTCGACTCCCTGCGCGTCTGGTGCGTGGGCGCCGAGCACGTCGCCGTCGGCTGGGCGCCGCTACGCGGTGCGGCGCAGGAGGGCCAGGTACATCGCGTCCGTGCCGTGGAGGTGCGGCCACAGCTGGACGTCCGGGCCGTCCCCGAGGGCCGGTACGCCCTCCATGTACGGACGGGCGTCGATCAGTTCGGCCGCCACCGGGGAGTTGCCCGCGCCGCGGCCCTTGAGGACGTCCTCCACCACGACCCGGGTCTCGGCCAGGTGCGGGGAGCAGGTGGCGTAGCCCACGACGCCGCCGACCCGCACCGCGGACAGGGCCTCGCGCAGCAGGGCGCGCTGGAGCGGGGCGAAGCCCTCCAGGTCCTGCGGGCGGCGCCGCCAGCGGGCCTCGGGGCGGCGCCGGAGCGCGCCCAGACCGGAGCAGGGCACGTCCATCAGCACCCGGTCGAAGGAGCCCGGGCGCCATGGCGGCCGGGTGCCGTCGGCGGCGATGACCTGGTACGGGCCCGGGTTGCCGGCCAGCGCCCGCTCCACGAGGCGCGCCCGGTGCGGCTGCTTCTCGGAGGCCAGCAGGAAGGCACCCCGCTGCGCGGCCAGCGCGCCCAGCAGCGCCGCCTTGCCGCCCGGGCCCGCGCAGCCGTCCAGCCAGCGCTCGTCGCGGCCCTCGACCGGAGCGGCCGCCAGGGCCATGGCCACCAGCTGGCTGCCCTCGTCCTGCACACCGGCGCGGCCCTCGCGGACCGCCTCCAGCGCGCCCGGCTCGCCGCCCTCGGCCATCCGCACGGCGTACGGGGACCAGCGGCCCGGCAGCGCCGACTCCTCGCCGAGCGCTTCCACCAGCTCCTCGGTCGTGGACCGGCCCGGCCGCGCGACGAGGGTGACCTCGGGCCGCTCGTTGTCGGCCTCCAGCAGGTCCTCGATCCCGGCGCGGCCGCCGCCCAGGGCGTCCCACAGGGCGCTGACCACCCAGCGGGGGTGGGAGTGGTAGACCGCGAGGTGCTCCTCGGCGTCCTCGTCGTACGGCGGCGCGACCCGCTCCAGCCAGCCGTCGAGGTCGTGCGCGGCGATCTTGCGCAGGACGGCGTTGACGAACTTCGCCCGGCCGTCGCCGAGCACCACCCGGGCCAGCTCCACGCTCGCGGAGACGGCCGCGTGCGTGGGGATGCGGGTGCCCAGCAGCTGGTGCGCGCCGAGGGACAGCACGTCCAGGACCGGCGGGTCCACCTCGCGCAGCGGCCGGTCGACGCAGGCGGAGATGATCGCGTCGTACGTGCCCTGGCGGCGCAGGGTCCCGTAGACCAGCTCGGTGGCCAGGGCCGCGTCGCGGGCCTGGAAGGACTCGTCCTGGCGGGCCTTCTTGAGCAGCGGGGGCAGGACGAGGTTGGCGTACGCGTCGCGCTCGTCCACCGCCCGCAGCGCCTCGAAGGCCAGCATCCGGACGGGGTCCTTCTGGGGCCGGCGGTAGGGCTTGGCCGACCGGCCGCCGGAGGCGGGGCTGCGTCGGGACTGCGGGGACTTTTCGCTCACGTGGAAGGTGCTCCGGAGGTACGAGGTGCCAGGGTGCTGCGGGATGTACGGGGTCGCGGGTCCTGCCGGTCGGCAGGGGTCCCGCGGGTTCCGCGGGGCCCGCCGTGGTGGCCGGGCCCGTACGAGGGCGCCCGGGCCGGGCGGGGCGCGGATGGAATCAGCCTACGTCGGTCCCGCCCAGGCGCTCGCCGGGAGCGATGCGCACCCCGCGGGCCCAGTCGGCGCCCTTCATCGGCTTCTTGCCCTGCGGCTGCACCCAGAGCAGCTCGACGGCGTGCGAGCCGGTGCCGACGTACACGTTGTTCTTGGCCGGGGCCAGGACGCCCGGGGCGAGGTCGGTGCGGTCGGGGACCAGGCCGACGGAGATCAGCTTGAGGCGCTCGCCGCGGAAGACGGTCCAGGCGCCCGGCGCCGGGGTGCAGCCGCGCACGACCCGGTCGGCGCGCAGCGCGGGGGCGTTCCAGTCGACGCGCGCGTCCTCTACGGTGATCTTCGGCGCGAGGGAGACCCCGTCGGCGGGCTGCTCGACGGCGCGCAGGGTGCCGTCCTCGATGCCGTCCATCGTCGCGGTCAGCAGCCCGGCGCCCGCGAAGGCGAGCCGGGTCAGCAGGTCGCCGCTGGTGTCGGTGGGACGGATGTCCTCGGTGAGGACCCCGAAGACCGGGCCGGTGTCGAGCCCCTCCTCGATGCGGAAGGTGGAGGCGCCGGTGACCTGGTCACCGGCCATGATCGACTGCTGGACGGGCGCCGCGCCGCGCCAGGCGGGCAGCAGCGAGAAGTGCAGGTTGACCCAGCCGTGGACGGGGATGTCCAGGGCGCTCTTGGGGATCAGGGCGCCGTAGGCGACGACGGGGCAGCAGTCCGGGGCGATCTCGCGCAGCCGCTCCTGGAACTCCGGGTCGCGCGGGCGGACCGGCTTGAGGACCTCGATGCCCGCTTCCTCGGCACGCTCGGCCACCGGGCTGGCGACCAGCCGCCGGCCGCGGCCGGCCGGTGCGTCGGGCCGGGTGACGACGGCCGCGACCTCGTGCCGCCCGGAGGCGATCAGGGCGTCCAGGGCGGGCACGGCGACCTCGGGGGTGCCTGCGAAGACGAGCTTCACTGGGGTCCTACCTCGCTATCTCGGCGTCAGCAGCGGTCCAGTCTAGGGGGCGTGGTCCCCCGGGCCCACCTGCGGGATCGGGGGCGTACGCACACACGCGCGCCTCTCGCATATGCCGACACGCCCCCAGGGCGTGACCTGGGGGCGTGTCGACGCGTTGGTCAAGAGAGATTGACCGAAACGGGCCGCGATTCTGAACGGTGTCTGCGGCCCGATCCGCTCTTAGCACCGGTTCGAGAGGCTTCTCCATGGCCGACCACGCCACCCATGACGCCCAAGCACGGGCCAGCCTGCACCTCCTGGTGCGGGACATCGAGCGGGTTCGCCGGCAGGTGGACGCACTGCGTACGCTCACCGCCCAGCTCGGCAACGTGTACCGCCCGCGCCGCTCCGGGCCCTCCACGGGCTTCGTCGTCTACGGCAGGGCCCCCGCGCCCACCGTCCGCCTCGCGCAGGAGCTGCGGGACAGCGTCGAGACGCTCGTCACCGCGGCGGTGGACTTCGACCGTTCCCTGGGCTTCTCCTGGGACGCGGTCGGATCGGCGCTCGGCGTCACCAAGCAGGCCGTGCACCGCCGGTACGGGGCGCGGCGGGCGCAGGCCGCCGAGGCCGCGGAGCCGGTGGCCGAGGCCGGCACCACCCGGACGCTGGGGCCGCTGCCGACGATTCCGGCGGCCCGGTCCGTCCCGCCGCAGCCGGTCCGCGAGGACGCCCAGGCGGCCGCGGCCCCGGCCGTCCGCCAGTCGGCCTTCCCCGGCCCCCGCAACGGCTGACCCCGGCCCCCGCCGCCGGGACGCCGACCCCCGACGGCCTCGGCCCCGCGGAGCCGCCCCCTGCCGGGCGGCCCCGCGGGGCTGTCCCCAGGGGCGCGGGGAGCAAGCGCCGCGCAGCGGCACGCACCCGCACCGCCGGACGGCCTCAGCCGATGTCCGGCGGGTCGATCCGTACCCGGACCGCGTCGGCGACCGGCACGCCCCGCGCCATCCGCGCCGCCTGGGCGGACTTCAGCGCCGCGGCCAACGCCGCACCGCTCCCCGGCGGCACCCGGATCAGCGCCCGCTCCCCCGGCGAGGCCTCCCCCCGCCGCCCGGGCAGCGGGACGGGCCCCAGCACCTCGGCGTCCGGCGGCAGCGCGGCGGCCTCCAGGAAAGCCTCCACCGCCTCCCCCCGCCCCGCCACCGCCGCCATCCGCGACACCGGCGGGAACCCGAGCTGCGCCCGCTCCGCGAGCTCCCGCACCGCGTGCCCCACGGGATCCCACCGCACCAGGGCCTGCACCGGCCGCAGCGTCGGCTCGGCCACCACCACGACCTGCCCGTCCGCCCGGACCAGCGAGGCGGCGGCGATCCAGCGCCGCAGCGCGTCCTCCCCGGCCCGCAGGTCGGGCCGGGTCAGCATCGCCCAGCCGTCCAGCAGCAGCGCGGCCGCGTACCCGGCGCCCGCCGCGACCGGTTCGGCGCCGGGGGTGGAGACCACCAGCGCCGGCCGGTCCGGCACCTCGTCCAGCACGTGGTCGCGCCCCGAGGTCCGCACCGGCACCGCCGGAAAGGCCCGGCCCAGCTCCTCCGCGGTCCGCCGCGCGCCCACCACCTGGGCCCGCAGCCGGAACGACCCGCACTCCTCGCAGTGCCAGGCCGGCTCGCCCCGCCCGCACCAGCCGCAGTGCAGGTCCCGCTCGTCGGGCGCCTCCAGCGGCCCGGCGCAGACCTTGCAGCGGGCCGGGGTACGGCAGCGCTCGCACGCCAGCCGGGGCACGTACCCCCGCCGCGGCACCTGGACCAGCACGGGCCCGCTCTTCAGCCCCTCCCGGACGGTCTCCCAGGCCAGGCTCGGCAGCCGGGCCGCGCGGGCGGCCCCGTCTCGGGCCAGCAGCTCGTCGCCGACGGTACGGATCCTGGGGGCGGCGGCGCGCACCGTCTCCCGGTCGGCGGTCAGCGGCCGGGCCCAGCCGGACTCGACCAGCTGGGCGGCCTCGACGGTGCAGCTGGTGCCCCCGGCGAGGAAGGCGCAGCCGTCGGTGACCGCGCGCAGCTCCAGGACCTCGCGGACGTGCGGGAAGGGGGCGTGGTCGTCGCCGTGGCTGGAGTCGCCGTCGTCCCAGACCGCGACCAGCCCGAGGTCCCGGACGGGAGCGAACATCGCCGCCCGGGTGCCGACCACGGCCCGCACCGAGCCCCGGTTGACCGCGAGCCACTCCCGGTAGCGCTTCTCCGGCCCGGAGTCGGCGGTCAGCAGCGCGTGCCGCCCCTCGCCCAGCAGGGCCTTGAGGGCGGCGTCGACCCGGGCTGCCGTGCGCCCGTCGGGGACCACGGCCAGGGCGCCGCGGCCGGAGGCGAGGGTGGCGGCCATGGCCCGGGCCAGCTCGTCGGCCCAGCCGGGGCCGGGCAGGGCGGTCCACACCGCGCGGGGGCTACCGCCGCCGGCCAGGGCGCGCAGGAACGCGGGCCCGGCGCCGTAGCGGCTCCAGCCGCCGGGCTCGGGCGCGGCGGGCGGGGGCAGCGGGGCCGGGGAGGGTTTGGCCTCGGCGCGGGCGTTGCGCTTGGGGAGGGCCAGCTGGAGGACGTCGGCCAGGCTGCCCGCGTACCGGTCGGCGACGGCGCGGGTGAGGGCCAGCATGCGGGGGCCGAGGACCACCTCGGGCGAGACGACCTGGGCGAGGGCGGCCAGCGCCCCCTCGTAGTCGGACTCGGCGCGCCGCTCGACGATGAAGCCGTCGATGAGGCCGCCACCCTCGCGGCGGCCCCCGTGCACCCGGTGGGCGCCCGCGCCGAAGCGGACCCGGACGCGGACGCCGGGGCGGGCGGCTTCGGAGAGTTCGGCGGGGACGGCGTAGTCGAAGAGCCGGTCGAGGTGGAGGACGCCCTTGTTGACGAGGACGCGGGCCACCGGCAGCTCCTCGGCGAGGGCGGCTCCGCGCCAGGTGCGCGGCTTGGCCTTGGGGGCTTTGGCCTTCGCTTCGGCGACCATCTCCCGGATGAGCGCGAGCTGCTGCGGCGGGCCGCCGGGGCCGTCTGCGTCGGGTGTGTTCTCGCTGCTCACAGCAGCATTCTTACCAGGGGGAACCGACAGTCGGCCGGGGGCCGCAACGCGATACCGCCCCGGACCTGCGGGTCCGGGGCGGTATCAGGTGTGGAGCGGGGTGCCGGTTACAGACCGGCGGCGGCGCGCAGGGCGTCGACGCGGTCGGTGCGCTCCCAGGTGAAGTCGGGGAGCTCGCGGCCGAAGTGGCCGTACGCGGCGGTCTGGGCGTAGATCGGGCGCAGCAGGTCGAGGTCGCGGATGATCGCGGCCGGACGCAGGTCGAAGACCTCGCCGATCGCGTCCTCGATCTTCTGGACGTCGACCTTGGCGGTGCCGAAGGTCTCGACGAACAGGCCGACGGGCTCGGCCTTGCCGATCGCGTACGCGACCTGGACCTCGCAGCGGGCCGCGAGGCCGGCGGCGACGACGTTCTTGGCGACCCAGCGCATCGCGTACGCGGCCGAGCGGTCCACCTTCGACGGGTCCTTGCCGGAGAAGGCGCCGCCGCCGTGGCGGGCCATGCCGCCGTAGGTGTCGATGATGATCTTGCGGCCGGTCAGGCCGGCGTCGCCCATCGGGCCGCCGATCTCGAAGCGGCCGGTCGGGTTGACCAGCAGCCGGTAGCCGTCGGTGTCCAGCTTGATGCCGTCCTCGACGAGCTGCGCGAGCACGTGCTCGACGACGAACTCGCGGATGTCGGGAGCGAGCAGCGAGTCCAGGTCGATGTCCGCCGCGTGCTGCGTGGAGACGACGACCGTGTCCAGGCGCACGGCCTTGTCACCGTCGTACTCGATGGTGACCTGGGTCTTGCCGTCGGGGCGCAGGTACGGGATGGTCCCGTTCTTGCGGACCTCGGACAGGCGGCGCGAGAGCCGGTGCGCGAGGTGGATCGGCAGCGGCATCAGCTCGGGGGTCTCGTCGCAGGCGTAGCCGAACATCAGGCCCTGGTCGCCGGCGCCCTGGCGGTCGAGCTCGTCCTCGTCGCCCTCGACGCGGGTCTCGTAGGCGGTGTCGACACCCTGGGCGATGTCCGGGGACTGGGCGCCGATGGACACCGACACGCCGCAGGAGGCGCCGTCGAAGCCCTTCTTCGAGGAGTCGTAGCCGATCTCGAGGATCTTGTCGCGGACGAGCTGGGCGATCGGGGCGTACGCCTTCGTCGTCACCTCGCCCGCGATGTGCACCAGGCCGGTGGTGATGAGGGTCTCCACGGCCACGCGCGAGGTCGGGTCCTCGGTGAGGAGGGCGTCGAGGATCGTGTCGCTGATCTGGTCAGCGATCTTGTCGGGGTGACCCTCGGTCACGGACTCCGAGGTGAACAGACGACGGGACACAATGCTCCCTGGGGTTGCAGCGGCTGCTGGCTGATCATTTGGCGGAACGATACCGGGGGCTGCGCCCGATCACGTTCCAGATGCAGTTTATCGGTCGCCACCGTTCACCGGACCACCCGTCTCGCCTTATGGGAGCCGTGTGACCTGCGGCACTCCATTCTGACCCACGGATTTCCCGGCGAGAAGGGAATCGCTCAGGCGCGTCGGAGCTCGCTCGGAGGCGCGAGGCGCGGCGCGACCTGGTCCCAAATGACGTCCGCCAGAACTTCCTTCGGACCATAGGGGACCTGTACCTCTCCGCCATCGGAGGCCAGGATGACGGCTTCGTTCTCCTCGGATCCAAAGGTCTTGCTCTCGCCGACCTCATTGACGACGAGGAGGTCGCAGCCCTTGCGGCGGAGCTTGGCGCGGCCGTTGTCGAGCACGTCGTCCGTCTCGGCGGCGAATCCGACCACGACCTGACCCTTCAGGGCCCGCTCGGCGGAGATCTCGGCGAGCACGTCGGGGTTGCGCACGAGCGCCACCGGTTCGGGGTCGCGGCCCTCCTGCTTCTTGATCTTGCCGTCGGCGTACACGGCGGGCCGGAAGTCGGCCACGGCCGCGGCCATCACCACGGCGTCGGCGTCGGCCGCCGCCTCCAGCACCGCCTCGCGCAGCTGGAGGGCCGTGCCCACCCGGACGACGTCGGCCCCCGCGGGGTCGGCCAGCGCGGTGTTGGCGGACACCAGGGTGACCCGGGCGCCGCGCGCAACGGCGGTGCGGGCCAGCGCGTAGCCCTGCTTGCCGGAGGAGCGGTTGCCGAGGAAGCGAACGGGGTCCAGCGGCTCGCGGGTGCCGCCGGCGCTGATCACCACGTGCCGTCCGGCCAGGTCGGGGGCGGCGCCGCCGCGGGCGAGGACGGCCCGGCAGACCTCGAAGATCTCCTCCGGGTCGGGCAGCCGGCCCTTGCCGGTGTCCTTGCCGGTCAGCCGCCCGACGGCGGGCTCGATGACCACCGCGCCGCGGCGGCGCAGGGCGGCGACGTTCTCCTGGGTGGCGGGGTGCTCCCACATCTCGGTGTGCATGGCCGGGGCGAAGACCACCGGGCAGCGGGCGGTGAGCAGGGTGTTGGTGAGGAGGTCGTCGGCCAGCCCGTGGGCGGCCTTGGCCAGCATGTCGGCGGTGGCCGGGGCGACGACCACGAGGTCGGCGCTCTGGCCGATCCGCACGTGCGGCACCTCGTTCACGCTCTCCCACACCTCGGTGGAGGCCGGGTTCCCGGAGAGCGCGGCCCAGGTGGCCTCGCCGACGAAGTGCAGGGAGGCGGCCGTGGGCACCACCCGCACCTCGTGCCCGGACTCGGTCAGCCGGCGCAGCAGCTCGCACGCCTTGTAGGCGGCGATGCCGCCGCTGACTCCCAGCACGACCTTCGGCTTGTCCACTGCTTCTCCCGTGATCGGTTGCGTCGTACCTATGACACACCACAGGCCCGGCAGCCGTGCTGCCGGGCCTGTGGTGTGCGATGTCGCGGCCTTACTGGGCCGGGGCCTCGATGGCCTCGGAGGTCAGCAGACCCGCGTTGATCTCGCGCAGGGCGATCGAGAGCGGCTTCTCGTGGACGTGGGTGTCCACGAGCGGGCCGACGTACTCCAGCAGGCCTTCACCGAGCTGCGAGTAGTACGCGTTGATCTGACGCGCACGCTTGGCCGCGTAGATCACGAGGCTGTACTTCGAGTCAGTGGCCTCGAGCAGCTCGTCGATCGGCGGGTTGATGATGCCCTCGGGCGCGGTGATGGAAGAGGACACGCTCTACCTTCCGAAGATGTATAGAAAAGTCAGACGACTTCCATCAAGGCTAGCAGCTCACGTGCCACGTCCTCGACGGAGGTGTTGACCAGGGTGGTGTCGAACTCCGCCTCGGCGGCGAGTTCGACCTTGGCGGCGCCGAGGCGCCGCTCGATGACCTCGGGCGACTCGGTGCCCCGGCCGGTGAGCCGGCGGACCAGCTCCTCCCAGCTCGGCGGGGCCAGGAAGACCAGCTGGGCCTCCGGCATCGACTCGCGGACGAGCCGGGCGCCCTGGAGGTCGATCTCCAGCAGGACCGGTTCGCCGTTGTCGAGGCGTTCCAGTACCGCGCCGCGCGGTGTGCCGTAGCGGTTGCCCGCGAACTCGGCCCACTCCAGCAGCTCGCCATTGGCGATCAGCTTGTCGAACTCGTCGTCGTTGACGAAGAAGTAGTGGACTCCGTGTCGCTCACCGGGCCGCGGCTTGCGGGTGGTGGCCGACACCGAGAGCCACACCTCGGGGTGGACCTTGCGCATATGCGCGACGACCGTGCTCTTGCCGACCCCCGAGGGGCCGGAGAGCACGGTCAGCCGCGGACGAACCTCTGCTGCCATAGAGCGATTATCCAGGTTCTCGGGACTGCCTGAGAACGCCGGGAGAACTCCGGGCGGCGCCTCAGGCGCCGCTACCGCCGAACTCACGCTCCAGAGAGGCGATCTGGTTGGAGCCGAGACCTCGGACACGCCGGGACTCGGAGATGCCGAGGCGCTCCATGATCTGCTTGGCGCGGACCTTGCCGACGCCGGGCAGCGACTCGAGAAGGGCGGAGACCTTCATCTTGCCGATGACGTCGTTCTCCTGGCCCGTCTTGATGACGTCGTGGAGGGAGGCGCCGGAGTGCTTGAGTCGATTCTTCACCTCGGCCCGCTCCCGGCGAGCCGCGGCGGCCTTTTCGAGCGCTGCTGCGCGCTGTTCAGGGGTAAGGGGCGGAAGAGCCACGCCTACGTCACCTCGGATGTCGAACTGTCGGATACGGACCGGCGGGGAGCCCTCGGGCACCACGCCGGGCGAGCTCCCGAACAGCGGTGGAACTCGTTCGCTGCGCGTTCACTCTGGTCGGAGACTAGCGGCCAAGGCCGCTCCAGTCAGCGAGAACGGACGAAAAGTCCTGGTCAGCCTCCACTGAACCGTACATCACGGGCAAAACACCCCGGTTTTGTCCGGGGAAAGACGTTCGATTTTCGTCAGCCCGTGCCCGGTGGGCGCTCCGCGCCGGTCCGCGACCCCTCCGCTCAGACCGCCACGGCCTCGCGGATCTCGTCCGCGAACCGCTTCGCGGAGGCCCGCAGGGCGGCGGTGTCCGGCCCGTGCTTGAGGACGCCTCGAGAGACGTTCGGGACCACGTTGCCCACGGCCGCGCCGAAGACCGCCGGGAGGTCGGCCGCGGTCGCGCCCTGGGCGCCGATGCCGGGGGCCAGCAGGGGGCCGTTGATGTCCAGGTCGAAGGAGGACAGGTCGCCCAGGGTGGCGCCGACCACCGCACCGAAGGAGCCCATCGGCTCCGCCCCGGAGTTCTCCGCCGCCAGGTGCGCCAGCATGGTCGCCCCGATGGAACGGCCGTCCTCGCGCACCGCCCGCTGGACCTCGGCGCCCTCCGGGTTGGAGGTCAGCGCCAGCACGAACAGACCGGCGCCGGACTCGCGCGCCAGGTCCACGGCCGGCTTCAGCGAGCCGTAGCCCAGGTACGGGGAGACGGTCAGCGCGTCCGAGAACAGCGGGGAGGAAGGGTCGAGGAAGGCGGAGGCGTACGCGGCCATCGTGGAGCCGATGTCGCCGCGCTTGGCGTCCATGACCACCAGGGTCCCGGCCGCGCGGGCGTCGGCCACGGTCCGCTCCAGCACCGCCACGCCCCGCGAGCCGAACCGCTCGAAGAAGGCGGCCTGCGGCTTGAAGACCGCCACCGAGTCGGCGAGGGCCTCCACGACGGTGCGGGAGAACCGCTCCAGGCCCGCGATGTCGTCCGCCAGGCCCCAGGAGTCCAGCAGGGCGGCGTGCGGGTCGATGCCGACGCACAGGGGGCCGCGCGCGTCCATGGCGGCGCGCAGACGGGCGCCGAAGGGGGTCACAGGGGTCTGGGAGGTCACTGGGCGGCCTTTCGGGTCTCGGCGCCCACGGCCTCGGCCAGGGTCGCGTACGGGCTGGCGGCCAGGCGTGCGGCGAGGCCCTTGTGGATGGCGCGGGCGTAGAACGGGCCCTCGTAGATGAAGGCGCTGTAGCCCTGGATCAGGGTGGCGCCCGCCAGGATCCGCTGCCAGGCGTCCTCGGCGTTCTCGATGCCCCCGACGCCGACCAGGGTGATCCGGTCGCCCACGCGGGCGTACAGGCGGCGCAGGACCTCCAGGGAGCGCTCCTTGACGGGGGCGCCGGACAGTCCGCCGGTCTCCTTGACCAGGGCCGGGTCGGACTTCAGGCCCAGGCCCTCGCGGGCGATGGTGGTGTTGGTGGCGATGATGCCGTCCAGGCCCAGCTCCAGGGCCAGGTCGGCGACGGCGTCCACGTCCTCGTCGGCCAGGTCCGGGGCGATCTTGACCAGCAGCGGGACGCGGCGGCCGGCGACCGAGCGGTCGGCGGCCTCGCGCACGGCGGTGAGCAGCGGGCGCAGGGATTCCGTTGCCTGGAGGTTGCGCAGGCCCGGGGTGTTGGGCGAGGAGACGTTGACGACGAGGTAGTCGGCGTGGCGGGCGAGGCGCTCGGTGGAGACCACGTAGTCGGCGGCGGCCTCGGCCTCCGGGACCACCTTGGTCTTGCCGATGTTGACGCCGACCACGGTCCTGAAGACCGGGTTGCGGGCCGCCAGGCGGGCCGCGACGGCCTCGGAGCCCTCGTTGTTGAAGCCCATGCGGTTGATCAGCGCGCGGTCGGGGACCAGGCGGAAGAGCCGCTTCTTGGGGTTGCCGGGCTGCGCCTGGCCGGTGACCGTGCCGATCTCGACGTGGTCGAAGCCGAGCATGGCCATGCCGTCGATGGCGACGGCGTTCTTGTCGAAGCCGGCCGCGAGCCCGAAGGGGCCGTGCATGCGCAGGCCCAGGGCCTCGGTGCGCAGCTCCTCGTAGCGGGGGGCCAGGGCCGCCGCCACGAAGGTGCGCAGGACCGGGGTGCGGGCGGCGAGGCGGATCCACCGGAAGGCCGTGTAGTGGGCCCGCTCGGGGTCCATCTGCTTGAAGACCAGGTTGAAGAACAGCTTGTACATCGTCCGAAAAGTCCCTTCTGCGCTCACGAAGAGGGGGACACCCGGCGCGGATCGCGCGTCCGGTGTCCCCCTCTCGCTCACGGGCTGCTAGTCGCGGGAGGCGTTCAGGTGCTCCGCGTGCTCCTGGAGGGAGCGGACGCCGACCTCGCCGCGGCCGAGCGCGTCGATGCCCTGGACGGCGGCGGCGAGCGCCTGGACCGTCGTCAGGCACGGGACGCCGCGCGCCACGGCCGCCGTACGGATCTCGTAGCCGTCGAGGCGGCCGCCGGTGCCGTACGGGGTGTTGACGATCAGGTCGACCTGGCCGTCGTGGATGAGCTGGACGATCGTCTTCTCGCCGTTCGGGCCCTCGCCCTCGCTGAGCTTGCGCACGATGGTGGCGTTGATGCCGTTGCGGCGCAGCACCTCGGCGGTGCCGGAGGTGGCCATCAGCTCGAAGCCGTGGGCGACCAGCTCGCGCGCCGGGAAGATCATCGAGCGCTTGTCGCGGTTGGCGACGGAGATGAAGGCGCGGCCCTTGGTGGGCAGCGGGCCGTAGGCGCCGGCCTGCGACTTGGCGTACGCCGTGCCGAAGACCGAGTCGATGCCCATGACCTCGCCGGTGGAGCGCATCTCCGGGCCGAGGACGGTGTCGACGCCGCGGCCGTGGATGTCGCGGAAGCGCGACCACGGCATGACGGCCTCCTTGACGGAGATCGGCGCGTCCAGGGGCAGGGTGCCGCCGTCGCCCTCCTTGGGGAGCATGCCCTCGGCGCGCAGCTCGGCGATGGTGGCGCCGAGCGAGATGCGGGCGGCGGCCTTCGCGAGCGGGACGGCGGTGGCCTTCGAGGTGAAGGGCACGGTCCGGGAGGCGCGCGGGTTGGCCTCCAGGACGTAGAGGATGTCGCCCGCCATCGCGAACTGGATGTTGATCAGGCCGCGGACGCCGACGCCCTTGGCGATGGCCTCGGTGGAGGCGCGCAGGCGCTTGATGTCGTAGCCGCCGAGGGTGATCGGGGGCAGGGCGCAGGCCGAGTCGCCGGAGTGGATGCCGGCTTCCTCGATGTGCTCCATGACGCCGCCGAGGTAGAGCTCCTCGCCGTCGTAGAGGGCGTCCACGTCGATCTCGATGGCGTCGTCGAGGAACCGGTCGACCAGCACGGGGCGGGTCGGGGAGATCTCGGTCGACTCCGCGATGTACGACTCCAGGCGGGTCTCGTCGTAGACGATCTCCATGCCGCGGCCGCCGAGCACGTAGGACGGGCGGACGAGGACCGGGTAGCCGATCTCGTCGGCGATCGCCTTCGCGCCCGCGAAGGTGGTGGCGGTGCCGTGCTTGGGGGCGGGCAGGCCGGCCTCGGCCAGGACCCGGCCGAAGGCGCCGCGGTCCTCGGCGGCGTGGATGGCCTCGGGCGAGGTGCCGACGACCGGGACGCCGTTGTCCTTGAGCGCCTGGGCGAGACCCAGGGGGGTCTGGCCGCCGAGCTGGACGACGACGCCGGCGATGGGGCCGGCCAGCGACTCGGCGTGGACGATCTCCAGCACGTCTTCGAGCGTCAGCGGCTCGAAGTACAGGCGGTCGGAGGTGTCGTAGTCCGTCGAGACGGTCTCGGGGTTGCAGTTGACCATCACGGTCTCGTAGCCGGCCTCGCTGAGCGCGAAGGAGGCGTGGACGCAGGAGTAGTCGAACTCGATGCCCTGGCCGATGCGGTTCGGGCCGGAGCCCAGGATGATCACCGCGGGCTTGGTGCGCGGGGCGACCTCGGACTCCTCGTCGTAGGACGAGTAGAAGTACGGGGTCTTCGCGGCGAACTCGGCGGCGCAGGTGTCGACCGTCTTGTAGACCGGGCGCACGCCCAGGGCGTGGCGGACCTCGCGGACGACGTCCTCGCGCAGGCCGCGGATCTCGGCGATCTGGGCGTCGGAGAAGCCGTGGCGCTTGGCCTCGGCGAGGAGCTCGGGCTCCAGCTTCTCGACGGAGGCGAGCTCGTCGGCGATCTCCTTGATCAGGAAGAGCTGGTCGACGAACCACGGGTCGATCTTCGTGGACTCGAACACCTCCTCCTGGGTGGCGCCGGCGCGGATGGCCTGCATGACGGTGTTGATGCGGCCGTCGGTCGGGCGGACCGCGACGCGCAGCAGCTCGTCCTTGTCACCGGGCTCGCCGACGAAGGTGAACTGCGAGCCCTTCTTCTCCAGGGAGCGCAGGGCCTTCTGGAGGGCCTCGGTGAAGTTGCGGCCGATGGCCATGGCCTCGCCCACCGACTTCATGGTGGTGGTGAGGGTGGCGTCGGCGGCCGGGAACTTCTCGAAGGCGAAGCGCGGGGCCTTGACGACGACGTAGTCGAGGGTCGGCTCGAAGGAGGCCGGGGTCTTCTCGGTGATGTCGTTGGGGACCTCGTCCAGCGTGTAGCCGATGGCCAGCTTGGCGGCGATCTTGGCGATCGGGAAGCCGGTGGCCTTCGAGGCGAGCGCCGAGGAGCGGGAGACGCGCGGGTTCATCTCGATGACGATGACGCGGCCGTCGTCCGGGTTGATCGCGAACTGGATGTTGCAGCCGCCGGTGTCGACGCCGACCTCGCGGATGATCGCGATGCCGATGTCGCGCAGCCGCTGGTACTCGCGGTCGGTGAGGGTCATCGCCGGGGCGACGGTGATGGAGTCGCCCGTGTGGACGCCCATCGGGTCGAAGTTCTCGATGGAGCAGACGACGACCACGTTGTCCTTGGTGTCGCGCATCAGCTCCAGCTCGTACTCCTTCCAGCCGAGGATGGACTCCTCCAGGAGCACCTCGGTGGTCGGGGAGAGCGTGAGGCCCTGGCCGGCGATGCGGCGCAGCTCGTCCTCGTCGTGGGCGAAGCCGGAGCCGGCGCCGCCCATGGTGAAGGAGGGGCGCACGACGACGGGGTAGCCGCCGAGGGTGTCGACGCCCTTGATGACGTCGTCCATCGAGTGGCAGATGACCGAGCGGGCGGACTCGCCGTGGCCGATCTTGGCCTTGACGGCCTCGACGACGCCCTTGAAGAGGTCGCGGTCCTCGCCCTTGTTGATGGCCTCGACGTTGGCGCCGATGAGCTCGACGCCGTACTTCTCCAGCACGCCCTGCTCGTGCATGGAGATGGCGGTGTTGAGGGCCGTCTGGCCGCCGAGGGTGGGCAGGAGCGCGTCGGGGCGCTCCTTGGCGATGATCTTCTCGACGAACTCGGGGGTGATCGGCTCGACGTACGTGGCGTCGGCGATCTCCGGGTCGGTCATGATCGTCGCGGGGTTGGAGTTCACCAGGATGACCCGCAGGCCCTCGGCCTTGAGGATGCGGCAGGCCTGGGTGCCGGAGTAGTCGAACTCGGCGGCCTGGCCGATGACGATCGGGCCGGAGCCGATGACCAGGACGGACTGGATATCGGTGCGCTTAGGCACGCTCGGCCTCCATAAGGCTGACGAAGCGGTCGAAGAGGTACGCGGCATCGTGCGGGCCGGCGGCCGCTTCGGGGTGGTACTGGACGCTGAAGGCCGGCTGGTCGAGCAGCTGGAGGCCTTCGACGACGTTGTCGTTCAGGCAGACGTGGGAGACCTCGGCGCGGCCGAAGGGGGTCTCGGACACCTGGTCGAGGGGCGCGTCGACGGCGAAGCCGTGGTTGTGCGCGGTGACCTCGACCTTGCCGGTGGTGCGGTCCTGGACGGGCTGGTTGATGCCGCGGTGGCCGTACTTCAGCTTGTAGGTGCCGAAGCCGAGCGCGCGGCCCAGGATCTGGTTGCCGAAGCAGATGCCGAAGAGCGGGGTCTTGCGCTCCAGGACGCCCCGCATGACGGCGACGGGGCCGTCGGCGGTGGCCGGGTCGCCCGGGCCGTTGGAGAAGAACACGCCGTCCGGGTCGACCGCGTACACGTCCTCGACGGTGGCGGTGGCGGGCAGCACGTGGACCTCGATGCCGCGCTCGGCCATCCGGTGCGGGGTCATGCCCTTGATGCCGAGGTCGACGGCGGCGACGGTGAAGCGCTTCTCGCCGATCGCGGGGACGACGTACGCCTCCTTGGTGGCGACCTCGGCGGAGAGGTTCGCGCCCTTCATCTGCGGCTGTGCCTGGACCTTCGCCAGCAGGGCCGCGTCATCGGCGATGGCCTCGCCGGAGAAGATGCCGACGCGCATGGCGCCGCTCTCGCGCAGGTGGCGGGTGAGCGCCCGGGTGTCGATGCCGCTGATGCCGACGACGCCCTGCTTGACGAGCTCCTCGTCCAGCGAGCGCTGCGAGCGCCAGTTGGACGGGACGCGCGCGGGGTCGCGCACGACGTAGCCGGAGACCCAGATGCGGGAGGACTCGGGGTCCTCGTCGTTGACGCCGGTGTTGCCCACGTGGGGGGCGGTCATCACGACGACCTGCCGGTGGTACGACGGGTCGGTGAGGGTCTCCTGGTAGCCGGTCATGCCGGTGGAGAACACGGCCTCGCCGAAGGTCTCCCCCACTGCGCCGTAGGCGCGGCCGCGGAAGATACGGCCGTCCTCCAGGACGAGTACGGCGGGAGCTTTGGCTGCTCCCCTGGTGGAGGTCGTCATCGTTCGGCGCCTTCCGTCGTGATGGATGTGTTCGTGTTCATGGAGTTG
This sequence comes from Streptomyces sp. NPDC001594, assembly GCF_042893675.1. NCBI lineage: Bacteria > Bacillati > Actinomycetota > Actinomycetes > Kitasatosporales > Streptomycetaceae > Streptomyces > Streptomyces sp. NPDC001594. Next base: position 136,846 of record NZ_JBIAVB010000016.1, read on the forward strand.
ATCGCCTCGACCCAGGCGGCGTGCTCGGCCGCGCGGTCGGAGCGGAATCCGGAGTCGATCAGCTTGTCCCCGTGCGCCCAGGTGACGACGAGCAGACCGCCCTCGGTGAGTACCTTGCCCGCGATTCCCTTGTCGAGGCGGGCGCCGCGCAGCTGCGAGGCCGGTACGAAGAAGTCGGTGGCACCCGGACGGACCACGTCGAGCCCCACGTCGGTGAGGGTGAGCTCCACGCGGCTGCGCACTCCCAGGCCGTGGGCGACGATCCGGTCGAGCCACTGCCCGGCGGTGGTGGACCCGTGGTACCGGCCGGTCAGGGCCAGCCGGTGCTCGGGGAGGCCGCCGGGGGCGGCGGGCAGCTCCGGCAGGTCGTTCTGCAGGGCGCCGCGCCATTTCCAGCCCTGCCGCATCAGCCAGTAGACGAAGGCGATGAAGACGAGCAGACCGACCACCCATGCGATGCGGGCGCCCCAGTCCGTCACCTCCGCCGACTGTCGCTCGGCGACCTCGGCGGCCAGTTGGATCACTGCAGGTGTCACGCGAGTTTCCCGTCCACGACCGTTGCGCGGCCCCGCAGGAAGGTGTGGGTGACGCGCCCCGGCAGCTCGCGGCCCTCGTAGGGCGTGTTGCGGCTGCGGGAGGCGAAGTGTGCGGGGTCCACGGGACCACGGTACGAGGTATCGACCAAGGTCAGGTTCGCGGGTTCACCTGCCGAGACGGGCCGGCCGTGCTGGTGGGACAGGCCGCCGATGCGGGCGGGGGCGAAGGACATGCGCTCGGCGACGCCGGCCCAGTCCAGCATCCCGGTCTCCACCATCGTCTGCTGGACGACGGAGAGCGCGGTCTCCAGGCCCACCATGCCCATGGCGGCGGCGGCCCACTCGCAGTCCTTGTCCTCGTGCGGGTGCGGGGCGTGGTCGGTGGCGACGATGTCGATCGTGCCGTCGGCGAGCGCCTCGCGCAGGGCCATCACGTCGCGCTCGGTGCGCAGCGGCGGGTTGACCTTGTAGACCGGGTTGTACGAGCGCACCAGCTCGTCGGTGAGGAGCAGGTGGTGCGGGGTGACCTCGGCGGTGACGTCGATGCCGCGGGACTTGGCCCAGCGGACGATCTCGACGGAGCCGGCGGTGGAGAGGTGGCAGATGTGCACGCGGGAGCCGACGTGCTCGGCGAGGAGGACGTCGCGGGCGATGATCGACTCCTCGGCGACGGCCGGCCAGCCGCCCAGGCCCAGCTCCGCGGAGACGGTGCCCTCGTTCATCTGGGCGCCCTCGGTGAGGCGGGGCTCCTGGGCGTGCTGGGCGACGACGCCGCCGAAGGCCTTCACGTACTCCAGGGCGCGGCGCATGATCACGGCGTCGTCCACGCACTTGCCGTCGTCGGAGAAGACGGTGACGCGGGCCGCGGACTCGTGCATGGCGCCCAGCTCGGAGAGCTTCTTGCCCTCCAGGCCGACGGTGACGGCGCCGATGGGCTGCACGTCGCAGTAGCCGGACTCCTTGCCCAGGCGCCAGACCTGCTCGACCACGCCGGCGGTGTCGGCGACCGGGAAGGTGTTGGCCATCGCGAAGACGGCGGTGTAGCCGCCGGAGGCGGCGGCGCGGGTGCCGGTCAGGACGGTCTCGGAGTCCTCGCGGCCGGGCTCGCGCAGGTGGGTGTGGAGGTCGACGAGGCCCGGGAGGAGGACCTGGCCGGCGGCCTCGATGACGGTGTCGACGCCGTCGGCGGACAGGCCGGTGCCGACCTCCGCGATGGTCTCGCCGTCGATCAGGACGTCCTGGGCCTCGCCGCCGAGGACCTGCGCACCGCGGATAAGGGTCTTGCTCATGGTTACTTGGTCTCCTCGGTACGGGCGGCGGTGCTGGTGGTGACGGCGGGCTCGGAGCCTCCGAGCAGCAGGTACAGGACGGCCATGCGGATCGAGACGCCGTTGGCGACCTGCTCGACGACCGTGCAGCGGTCGGAGTCGGCGACCTCGGCGGTGATCTCCATGCCGCGGACCATGGGCCCGGGGTGCATCACGATGGCGTGCTCGGGCATCTTGGCCATGCGCGCGGCGTCCAGGCCGTAGCGGCGCGAGTACTCGCGCTCGGTCGGGAAGAAGGCGGCGTTCATCCGCTCGCGCTGCACACGCAGCATCATCACCGCGTCGGACTTCGGCAGCACCTCGTCCAGGCCGTACGAGACCTCGCAGGGCCAGTTCTCGACTCCGACCGGCACCAGGGTGGGCGGGGCCACCAGGGTGACCTCGGCGCCGAGGGTGTGCAGCAGGTCCACGTTGGAGCGGGCCACGCGGCTGTGCAGGACGTCGCCGACGAGGGTGATCCGGCGGCCGTCGAGGCCCTTGCCGAGACCGGCGTCGCGGCCGACCAGGCGGCGGCGCATGGTGAAGGCGTCGAGCAGGGCCTGGGTGGGGTGCTGGTGGGTGCCGTCGCCGGCGTTGATCACCGGGGCGTCGATCCAGCCGGAGTTGGCGAGCCGGTAGGGGGCGCCGGAGGCGTGGTGGCGGATGACGACCGCGTCGACGCCCATGGCCTCCAGGGTCTGGGCGGTGTCCTTGAGGGACTCGCCCTTGGAGACGCTGGAGCCCTTCGCGGCGAAGTTGATGACGTCGGCGGAGAGGCGCTTCTCGGCGGCTTCGAAGGAGATCCGGGTACGGGTCGAGTCCTCGAAGAACAGGTTGCAGATCGTGCGGCCGCGCAGGGTGGGCAGCTTCTTTATCGGCCGGTCGGCGACGCGGGCCATCTCCTCGGCGGTGTCGAGGATCAGGACGGCGTCGTCGCGCGTGAGGTCGGCGGCCGAGATGAGGTGGCGCTTCATCTGGGTGCTCCGTGAGTCGGGAGGAGGGCAGGCAGACGGGGCTGACGGTGGTGCGGGCAGGGCAGGCCCGGGCACGGACCCCGCCAGGAGGTCCCGTACCCGCGGTGGGCTACTGCGCTGCTGCCTGGACGGTCCGCTGGCCGAGCAGCACGGCGTCGCGGCCGTCCTCCTCCTGGAGCTGGACCTTGACGGTCTCCCGCAGCGACGTGGGCAGGTTCTTGCCCACGTAGTCGGCGCGGATCGGAAGTTCACGGTGGCCGCGGTCGACGAGGACCGCGAGCTGGACGGCGCGGGGGCGGCCGAGGTCGCCGAGCGCGTCGAGGGCGGCACGGATGGTGCGGCCGGAGAAGAGGACGTCGTCGACGAGGACCACGAGACGGCCGTCGATGTCGTCACCGGGGATCTCGGTGCGGCCGATGGCGCGGGCGGGCTTCATCCGCAGGTCGTCGCGGTACATGGTGATGTCGAGGGAGCCGACCGGGGTCTTCGTCCCCGTGATCTCGTCGAGCTTGGCGGCCAGCCGGCGGGCGAGGAACACACCGCGGGTGGGGATGCCGAGGAGCACCACGTCGTCGGCGCCCTTGGCGCGTTCGACGATCTCGTGGGCGATACGGGTCAGGACCCGGGCGATGTCCTGTGCCTCCAGCACGGGGCGCATCGCTTCATCGGGAGAGACCTGGGAAACCTGGCTGTCCATGAAAAGGACCTCCTTCTCCGCCTCACGGGACGGACCTTAAAGGACGTCTGATGTACGCCGTCCACGGTACCAGGACCGGGCGGCCGACCGCGCACGGGGACCGGGCGCTCCCCCTCGTACGAAGGCGTCGGTGACCATTCGGCTTGACGCATCCACGTAACGCTGCGTAACCTCACAGTGAGTTACCAGCCGCGCGGCGGAGCCGCACGTCACAGCGTCCGGGAGCGTTATGTCCAGCGAATACGCCAAACAGCTCGGGGCCAAGCTCCGCGCCATCCGCACCCAGCAGGGCCTCTCCCTCCACGGTGTCGAGGAGAAGTCCCAGGGCCGTTGGAAGGCCGTGGTGGTCGGTTCGTACGAGCGCGGGGACCGCGCCGTGACCGTCCAGCGCCTCGCCGAGCTGGCGGACTTCTACGGGGTTCCGGTCCAGGAGCTGCTCCCGGGCACGACCCCCGGCGGAGCCGCCGAGCCGCCGCCGAAGCTGCGCCTCGACCTGGAGCGCCTGGCGGGCGTGCCCGCCGAGAAGGCCGGCCCGCTCCAGCGTTACGCCGCGACCATCCAGAGCCAGCGCGGCGACTACAACGGCAAGGTGCTGTCGATCCGCCAGGACGACCTGCGCACCCTGGCCGTCATCTACGACCAGTCCCCCTCGGTCCTGACCGAGCAGCTGATCAGCTGGGGCGTCCTGGACGCCGACGCGCGCCGCGCCGTGGCCCACGAGGACATCTAGTCCCCGGCCGGTCGGCCACCAGCAGAAACGTACCGGCGGGTGCCGGGGCCCCCACGGGTCCCGGCACCCGCCGGTTTCTCGTTCACCCGCACCTGCCGCCCGGGCGGGCGGGGGCGGATACGGAAGGGCCCGCGACGCGGACGTCGCGGGCCCTTCCGTGGTGCGCGGTGCGCGTCAGCCCTCGCCGCGGCGCAGGCTGGGCTTGAGGTCCTTGAAGCGGGCCAGCAGGCCGTTGACGAACGCCGGCGAGTCGTCCGTGGAGAACTCCTTCGCCAGCTGCACCGCCTCGTCGATCGCCACGGCGTCCGGGGTCTCGTCGACCCAGATCAGCTCGTAGGCGCCCAGCCGCAGGATGTTCCGGTCGGCGACCGGCATGCGGTCGAGCTCCCAGTCCACGGCGTAGGTGACGATCAGGTCGTCGATGCGGTTCACCTTCTCGGCGTAGCCCTCTACGAGGTCCATCGTGAAGGCGTTGACCGGCGGCTGCCGGTCGTCCGCGTTCGCGTGCCGGATCCAGTCCCCGAGGACCTCGCGCACGGGGACGTCGCGCTGGTCGGCCTCGAAGAGGATCTGGAAGGCGCGCTTGCGCGCATTGCTCCGGGCAGCCACGGTTAGCTGTTCACCCGGCCGAGGTAGGCGCTGGTGCGGGTGTCGACCTTGATCTTCTCGCCGGTGGTGACGAAGAGCGGGACCTGGATCTCGTGGCCGGTCTCCAGCTTGGCGGGCTTGGTGCCGCCGGTGGAGCGGTCGCCCTGGACACCCGGGTCGGTGTGCTCGATGGTCAGCTCGACGGCGGCCGGGAGCTCGACGTAGAGCACCTCGCCCTCGTGCTGGGCCACGGAGGCGGTGAAGCCCTCGATGAGGAAGTTGGCGGCGTCGCCGACGGCCTTGCGGTCGACCATCAGCTGGTCGTAGGTCTGCATGTCCATGAAGACGAAGTACTCGCCGTCCATGTACGAGAACTGCATGTCACGGCGGTCGATCGTGGCGGTGTCGACCTTCGTGCCGGCGTTGAAGGTCTTGTCGACGACCTTGCCGGAGAGCACGTGCTTGAGCTTGGTGCGCACGAAGGCCGGGCCCTTGCCGGGCTTGACGTGCTGGAACTCGACGACGGACCAGAGCTGGTCACCGTCGAGCTTGAGCACCATGCCGTTCTTGAGGTCGTTCGTGGAAGCCACGGTTGCGGAATCTCCTGCACTGGAAGACCGGGGAGGCGCACACGGTCCGCACAGCGGACTACAGTGCGAGCAGCTCCTTGGTCGTAATGGTGAGTAGCTCGGGACCGCCGTCCGCCTCGGGGCGTACGACGAGCGTGTCATCGATCCGGACACCTCCCCGGCCGGGGAGGTGAACCCCCGGTTCGACGGTGACCGGCACGCAAGCGTCCAGTTTACCCATTGCCGTAGGTGCAAGCTGCGGGTCCTCGTCGATTTCGAGGCCGACCCCGTGTCCCATGCACCCCGCGAGCGCTTCGCCGTGCCCCGCCGAGTCCAGCACGGACCGGGCCGCATGGTCCACTTCGCGGTAGGCGGCGCCGGGCAGCAGCGCCTCCCGGCCGGCCCGCTGCGCGGCGAACACGAGGTCGTACAGCTCGATCTGCCAGTCGGCCGGCGTGGTGCCGATCACGAAGGTGCGGCCGATCTCGCAGCGGTAGCCCCGGTAGTTCGCGCCGAGGCAGACGGAGAGGAAGTCGCCCTCCTCCACCCGCCGGTCCGAGGGCCGGTGCCGGGAGCGGCCGGAGTGCGGGCCGGTGCCGACGGAGGTGGGGAAGGCCGGGCCGTCGGCCCCGTGGTCGACGAGGCGGCGTTCCAGCTCCAGGGCCAGGTGGCGTTCGGTGCGGCCGACCAGGATCGACTCCAGCAGCTCCCCGAGGGCCTGGTCCGCGATCTCGGCGGCGATGCGCAGGCAGGCGATCTCCTCCTCGTCCTTGACCAGCCGCTGCTGTTCGACGGCGGTGCCCAGGTCGGTCAGCCGCAGCCGGGGCGCGACGGAGCCGACGGCGCGGTGCCGGGCGACGGTGAGGTGGTGCTCCTCGACGGCGAGGGTGTCCGCCCGTACGGCGGCGGCACGGTCGGCCGCGGCCACCGCCGGATCGGCCCCGGGGCCGCCCAGCAGGCTGAGCGTCAGCCGCTCGTCCAGGCGCCCCTCGTCGGCCTCGCCGGTGGGGGCGGCGGCGCAGAACAGTTCGTCGTCGGCGGGCCCGACCAGCAGGACGGCGCCCAGCGGGGACGCCCCGGCGAGGTAGCGGACGTTCGCCGGACGCGTGATCAGGGCGGCGGAGTTGCCCGCGGCGGCGCAGCGCTCGCGGAGCAGGCCCCTGCGGGCCGCGTACACGTCTGACATGTCTTCGAGCCTACGAGCGCCCCGCGCATCCGGCCCGGCGAGCGCGTCCGGACGGGCCGCCTCCGGGCCGCCCCGCCGCCCCTACCAGCGGGGAGGGCTCGCCAGGGCCCGCGCGAGGGCCTCGTCCAGGGCGCGGGCGGTGGCTTCCACGTCGAGGTGGGAGTTGTCGATGATCGGCAGCCCGGAGCCGTACCAGCCGGCCATCCGGCCGTGGATGCGGGCGACTTCCTCGTCGGACAGCCGCCGGTTGCCGGAACGGGCCGCGTTGCGCTCCAGGACGATCTCCAGGCCCGGGAGCAGGACGACGGGCAGCAGGGCCGGCCCGACGTGGCGCTTCCAGCCGCCGAGCCCGACCACGGGCCGGTCCGGGAAGACGGCGTCGTCCAGGATGCAGGAGATGCCGTTGGCCAGGAAGTTGCGGGCGGCGAAGCCGCAGGTGCGGCGGGCGAGGCGGTACTGGGCCTCGGAGTGGTCGTTCCAACCGGCCTGCGGGTCCGCGAAGCCCGAGCGGACCCATTCGCGGACGTCGTCCAGGCTGATGTGGGCGGTCGGCACCGGGCGGGTCGCCGCCCAGTGCCGGGCCACGGTGGTCTTGCCGGCGCCCGCCGGGCCGATGAGCAGCACGGCGAGCGTGGCGCCGCCCGTCCCCCCGGTGGGGGGAGCGGCCGGCGCGGGTGCGGCGGGGGGCAGCGGGATGTGCCCGGTCGCCTCGGGCACCGGGGGCGCCGGCCAGCCCTGCGCGGGGGGTATCGGGGGTGGCGGGGGCGGTGCCGGGTGCTGTCCCGGCGGGCCCCAGCCCCCCACTCCGTGCTGCATCCGCGCCACTCCGTCTCGTTCAGGCGACTGATGCGAGAACGTTATCTCAGCCCGTGACCTCTTCGGCCAGCGCGCGCAGCGCCAGCCGGTAGGAGCCCAGGCCGAAGCCCGCGACGGTGCCGGTCGCCACGGCCGCGATGACCGAGGTGTGCCGGAACTCCTCCCGGGCGTAGGGGTTGGAGATGTGCACCTCGATCAGCGGGGCGGTGCGCTGCGCGGCCGCGTCCCGCATGGCGTACGAGTAGTGCGTGAAGGCGCCCGGGTTGATCACGACCGGGATCTTGCCGTCCGCCGCCTCGTGCAGCCAGCGCACGAGCTCGCCCTCGTCGTTGGTCTCGCGGACCTCGACGTCGAAGCCGAGCTCGGCGCCCAGGGTGCGGCAGCTCTCGACGAGCCCGGCGTACGAGGTGGCCCCGTACACGTCGGGCTCGCGGGAGCCGAGCCGGCCCAGGTTCGGGCCGTTCAGCACCAGGACGGGGCGGCTCACGCCGACACCTCGCCGTACGCGGCGATCAGGTGGGCCGGGTCGGGGCCCTCCAGCACGGTCGGCTTGCCCAGTCCGTCGAGGACGATGAAGCGCAGCAGGTTGCCGCGGGACTTCTTGTCGACCTGCATGGTCTGGAGGAGCTTGGGCCACTGGTCGCCGCGGTAGGTCAGCGGCAGCCCGACGGAGGCGAGGACGGAGCGGTGGCGGTCGGCCGTGGCGTCGTCCAGGCGTCCGGCGAGGCGGCCGAGTTCGGCGGCGAAGACCATGCCGACGGAGACGGCCGCGCCGTGGCGCCACTTGTAGCGCTCGTTCTTCTCGATGGCGTGCGCGAGGGTGTGGCCGTAGTTGAGGATCTCCCGCAGGCCCGACTCCTTGAGGTCGCTGGAGACCACGTCGGCCTTGACCTGGATGGAGCGGACGATCAGCTCGGCCGTGTGGGGGCCGGCGGGCGTCCGGGCCGCCGCCGGGTCCTCCTCGATCAGGTCGAGGATCACCGGGTCGGAGATGAAACCGGCCTTGATGATCTCGGCGAGGCCGCTGACGTAGTCGTTGACCGGCAGCGACTCCAGCGCCGCCAGGTCGCAGAGCACGCCCGCCGGCGGGTGGAAGGCGCCGACGAGGTTCTTGCCCTCGGCGGTGTTGATGCCGGTCTTGCCGCCGACGGCCGCGTCCACCATCCCCAGGACGGTGGTCGGGACCGCGATCCAGCGCACCCCGCGCAGCCAGGAGGCCGCGACGAAGCCCGCCAGGTCGGTGGTGGCGCCGCCGCCCACGCCGACGATCACGTCGGTGCGGGTGAAGTTGGACTGGCCGAGCGCCTTCCAGCAGTAGGCCGCCACCTCGACGGTCTTGGCCTCCTCGGCGTTGGGCACCTGGATGGCGACGGCCTCGTAGCCCTGGTCGGCGAGGTCCGCGCGCAGGGCCTCGCCGGTCTCGGCGAGCGCCTCGGGGTGGATCACGGCGACCCGCTGGGCCTTCGTCCCGATGAGGCCGCCGAGCTCGCCGAGCAGCTGCCGGCCGACCAGCACGTCGTACGCGTCGGTTCCGGCGGTGGCTCCGACGTGGATCCGCGTCACCTGGTCTGTCATACGTCCTTCAACTCCAGAGCGTCGAGGACCGCCTGGGCGACCTCTTCGGGGGTGCGTTCGTCCGTGGCCACCACGACGCGCGCGACTTCGGTGTACAGGGGGCGCCGGGCGTCCATCAGCTCGCGCCACTGCCGGCGCGGGTTGACGGCCAGCAGGGGGCGGGCCGCGCCGAGGCCGACGCGGCGCACGGCCTCCTCGACGTCCATCGACAGGTAGGCGACGGGCAGGCCGGCCAGCAGGGCGCGGGTACCGGCGTCGAGGACGGCGCCGCCGCCGAGGGCGAGGACGCCCGTGTGCCCGGCGACGGCGGCGGCGACCGCATCCCGCTCCAGCTCACGGAAGTACGGCTCCCCCTCGTCGACGAAGATGTCGGAGATCTCGCGGCCCTGGGCGGCGACGATGTCCGCGTCCGTGTCCCGGTAGGGGACGCCGAGCCGCTCGGCGAGCAGCGCCCCCACCGTGGACTTGCCGGACCCCATGGGCCCGACGAGGACGACGAGCGGTCCGCCCGTCACCGGATCTGCAGGTTGTCGAGGTAGGACCGCACGTTGCGGCGGGTCTCGGCGACGGAGTCGCCGCCGAACTTCTCGACGACCGCGTCGGCCAGCACGAGGGCGACCATGGCCTCGGCGACGATGCCCGCGGCGGGCACGGCGCAGACGTCGGAGCGCTGGTGGTGCGCCACCGTCGCCTCGCCCGTGGCCACGTCGACGGTGGCGAGGGCGCGCGGCACGGTCGCGATGGGCTTCATCGCGGCGCGGACGCGCAGCAGCTCACCGGTGGTCAGGCCGCCCTCGGTGCCGCCGGAGCGGCCGGTGGTGCGCTTGAGGCCCTCGGGGGTGGAGACGATCTCGTCGTGGGCCTGCGAGCCGGGCACGCGGGCCAGTTCGAAGCCGTCGCCGACCTCGACGCCCTTGATGGCCTGGATGCCCATGAGCGCGGCGGCGAGGCGGGCGTCGAGCCGGCGGTCCCAGTGGACGTGGGAGCCGAGGCCGACGGGCACGCCGTAGGCGAGGACCTCGACGACGCCGCCGAGGGTGTCGCCGTCCTTGTGGGCCTGGTCGATCTCGGCGACCATCGCCTTCGACGCGTCGGCGTCGAGGCAGCGCACCAGGTCGGCGTCGAGCTTCTCGACGTCGGCGGGGGTCGGGTAGACGCCGTAGGGGGCCTTGGCCGAGGCGAGTTCCACCACGTGCGAGACGATCTCGATGCCGGCGACCTCCTTGATGAAGGAGCGGGCGACGGCGCCGAGGGCGACGCGGGCGGCGGTCTCACGGGCGCTGGCGCGCTCCAGGATCGGCCGGGCCTCGTCGAAGCCGTACTTCTGCATGCCCGCGAGGTCGGCGTGGCCGGGGCGCGGACGGGTCAGCGGCGCGTTGCGGCCGGTGTCCTTGAGCAGTGAGGGGTCGACGGGGTCGGCCGACATGACCGTCTCCCACTTGGGCCACTCGGTGTTGCCGACCATGATGGCGACCGGGGAGCCCTGGGAGAGGCCGTGGCGGACGCCGCCGAGGAAGGTGATCTCGTCCTGCTCGAACTTCATCCGGGCACCGCGTCCATAACCGAGGCGGCGGCGGGCCAGGTGGTCGGCCACCAGCTCGGTGGTGACCGGTACGCCGGCGGGAAGGCCCTCCAGCGTCGCGACCAGGGCCGGTCCGTGCGACTCTCCTGCGGTCAGCCAACGCAACCTGCTCAACGATGCTCCTCATGCTCGCGCCGGGCACTGCCACGACGGGCCGGGTGCGCGGGCCCGGTACCGCCGGTACCCGAATCCTCCCACGTCCCGGGGGTTCCTCCGTGATCCGGTCCAGCTATCGGACGGCCGTCTCACGTCCGCGCCACCACCGGTAGCCCTCGCAGAGGGCGGCCACGGCCAGCAGCGAGCCGATGACCCACTTCATCCAGGCGGGCAGACTGCCGACCATCACCTTCAGGAACATCACGACGCCGTGGGCGGCGTCCCCCTTGGACGCCAGTACCTGGCCCGTCCCGACCGCGTCCACGCGCGCCCCCCTCACCCCGGACTTCCCGGTGGGAAGCCTAACGGGCCGCGAGCGCCCGCTCTCCCGCCGCCCGCATGGCCGCCAGCGGGCCCGGGGTGCGGCCGGTCATCAGCTCGACCTGGAGCACGGCCTGGTGCACGAGGAGGTCGAGGCCGCCGAGCAGGGTGCCGCCGCGGGCGGTCCAGGCGGCGGCGAGGGCGGTGGGCCAGGGGTCGTAGAGGACGTCGAACAGGGCGCCCGGGGCCTCGGGGACGGCGGCGGCCAGTGCGTCGGTGGCGCCGGCCGGGGTGGTGGCGATGACCAGCGGGGCCGTCAGGGCCTGCGCGGCCGCCGACCAGTCGGCGGTGCGGACGTCCACGCCGAGCCGCTCGCCCCAGCCGCGCATCTCGTCGGCGCGGGCGGCGGAGCGGACGTACGCGGTGATCTCGCCGGTGCAGACCCGGGCGAGGGCGGCCAGCGCCGAGGAGGCGGTGGCGCCCGCGCCGAGGATCGCCGCGGCGGGGACCTTCTCGACCCCGCGCTCGCGCAGGGCCGCGACTATGCCGGGGATGTCGGTGTTGTCGCCGAAGCGGCGGCCGTCGGCCGTGACGACGAGGGTGTTGACCGCCTCCACCGAGGCGGCGGTGTCGCTGATCTCGTCCAGCAGCGGGATGACCGCCCGCTTCAGCGGCATCGTCAGGGAGAACCCGGCCCACTCGGGGCCGAGGCCGGCCACGAACCCCGGGAGCGCGGCCTCGTCGATCTCGAACCGGTCGTAGGACCAGTCGTCCAGGCCGAGCTCCCGGTAGGCCGCCCGGTGGAGTACCGGTGAGAGGGAGTGCTCGATGGGAGACCCCAGCACCGCGGCCCGTGTCCGTGACATGTCCTGCTACCCGCCGTTCTTCTTCTGCGCCTGACGCTCCTGGAACTCCGCGACGAGCTTCAGGTGCTCGTCGTAGGTCTTCGTGAAGGTCGTCTTGTTGCCGTCGACCGACACGAAGAACATCCAGCCGCCGTGATCGGGGTTGAGCGTAGCGGTCAGCGCGTCCAGGCCCGGGTTGTCGATCGGGCCGGGCGGGAGGCCCTTGACGAAGTGGGTGTTGTACGGGTGGTCGAAGGCCTGGGCTTCCTTCAGGTTGAAGTTGATCTCGCTCTGGCCCTTGATGTAGTTGTACGTCGAGTCGAACTGGAGCTTCTGGTTCGTGACGTCGTTGGTCTTCTTGAGGCGGTTGTAGACCACCTCGGCCATCTTGCGGAAGTCGTCGTGGTTCTTGCCCTCGGCGTTGACGAGGCTCGCGACCGTGATCACCTGGAGCGGGTTCTCCAGGTTGAGCTCCTTGGCCTTGCCCTCGACGCCCAGCTCCGCGTACTTGTCGGAGGCGTTCTTGACCATCTGCTTGAGCAGGGACTCGGGCGTGCTGTCCTTCTTGAGGTCGTACCGCATCGGGTACAGGAAGCCCTCGAGCGGGTCCATGACCTTCGGGTTGCTCGCGGCCCAGGCCGGCAGGCCGAGGTTCTTGGACTCGCGCGCGGCGATCTCGCGGGTGGTGCCGTCCGGTTTGCCGAGCTTCTTGTCGATCATCTTGTAGACGTCGGCGTTGCGGGCGCCCTCGGGAATGGTGATGACCGCGAGCTTGCTCGGGTCGACCATCAGCGCGACGGCGGCCGTGCCCGACATCTTCTTCTTCAGCGGGTAGATGCCCGGCTGGATCGACTTGCCCTTGGGGTTGGCGTTCGCGGCGTCCACGAAGGCCTGGGCGCTGGCGACCACACCGGCTTCCTTGAGGATGCGGCCCATCTGGCCGAGGCCCGCGTTCTTGGGGATCTCGACGTCGACGGTCTCGTCCGTGCCCTCGCCCGCGAAGTCCTCGGTCGCGCCGAACCGGTCCTTCAGGTAGCCGTAGCCGTAGTAGCCGCCACCGCCGACGACGGCTGCGATCACGACGGCCGCGACCAGGCAGGCCGTGCCGCTGCGCTTCTTCTGCTTCTTCTTGCCGCCCTTGCCGCGGCCCGCCCGGCGGCCGCCGGGCACCGGCTCGTCGCCGTCCGCGCCGCCGCCCACGGGCAGCGGGGACTCCTCCGGCTCCTCCTCCGCCTCGGCCGGATCCGGCTCCAGGTGGCGGCGGCCGGGGGGCGTCGGGGGCGGGAAGGCCTCGGGGGTCGCGTAGAGGTCCGGGGCCTCGCCGGGGTAGACCGTCGCGGACTGCTGGGCGTACGGGTCGGCGCCCGCGTAGGGGTCGGTCTGGACGGCGGCCACGTACTGCTGTTCGTGGACGCCGTCCCAGCCCTGGGCCTGGCCCTGGCCGTCGTACGACGGCTGCTGCTGGAGCTGCTGGCCCTGGGCGTGCTGCATGGCGTACGCCTGCTGCTGCTGATCGGCGTACTGCGGCTGCTGCTGGTACTGCTGTGCGTACTCCTGCTGGAACTGGGCCTGCTGCTGGTACTGCAGGTCCTGGTGCTGCGGGTCCAGGGGGTGCTGGTACTGCTGCGGGTCACCGCCGTAGGGAACCTGCCCCTGCTGCGTCTGGTGCGCGGTCCACCCCTGGTCCCCGTAGAGGGGGTCCTGGGGGTTCCACGGTTCGGAGCCGTGGCCCCGGCCATAGTCAGTCATCGGTCCCCTAGAGCCGCGAGACGTGGTCCGTGGCTCATCTCGGCCGCGGTACCCGGTTCCGCCTCTTGAGTGGTGGGCGACGGCTGTTCGAATGCCGTCTCATCGCGCGGAACGTTACCGTACCGCGATCAGACAACCACTTCGACGCACTCACCAGGCGGATTACCTGATACCCGTTCGGTCTCAAGAGCGTTCTGGAGGATGACCACAGCGGCGGCCTGGTCGATGACCGACCTGCCCTTCTTCGCGTTCTTCCCGGAGGCGCGCAGGCCCTGGGCGGCGGTGACCGTGGTCATCCGCTCGTCCACCAGGCGGACCGTCACCGGCTTGATGCCCTTGGCCAGTTCGTTCGCGAAGGCACGCACCTTGGCCGCGGCCGGCCCCTCCCGCCCGCTGAGCGAGCGGGGGAGGCCGACGACGACTTCGAGGGGCTCGTACTCCGCGACGAGCTGCCGCAGCCGCCGGTGGGCGGCCGGGACGTCCCGGCCCGGGACGGTCTCGACCGGTGTCGCCAGCACCCCGTCGGGGTCGCACGAGGCGACCCCGATCCGGGCGTCTCCGACGTCGATGGCCAGTCGGCGGCCGCGGCGCAGGCTCATCGTCAGGCCGTCTCGACGACGAGGCGTTCGACGGCGGCGATGGCCTCGGGCACGGCGCCCGGGTTCTGGCCGCCGCCCTGGGCCACGTCCGGCTTGCCGCCACCGCCGCCGCCGAGGGTCTTGGCGGCGGTGCGGACGAGGTCACCGGCCTTGAGGCCGCGCTCGCGGGCCGCCTCGTTGGTGGCGATGACGGTCAGCGGGCGGTCGTTCGCCACGGTGAACAGCGCGACGACGGCCGGGCGGTCGCCGGGGATGCGGCCGCGGACGTCGAGGACCAGCTTGCGCAGGTCGTCGGCGCCCGTGCCGTCCGGCACCTGGCCGACGACGAGGGCGACGCCGCGGATGTCCTGGGCGCCGGCGGCGAGGCCGGCGGCGGCCTGGAGGACCTTCTCCGCGCGGAACTTCTCGATCTCCTTCTCGGCGTCCTTCAGCTTGCCGAGCATGGAGGCGATCTTCTCCGGGAGCTCCTCCGGACGGCCCTTGACCAGCTCCTGGAGCTGGGCGACGACCGTGTGCTCCTTGGCGAGGAAGTTGTACGCGTCCACGCCGACGAGGGCCTCGACACGGCGCACGCCGGAGCCGATGGAGGACTCGCCGAGCAGCTTCACCAGGCCCAGCTGGGCGGTGTTGCCGACGTGCGTGCCGCCGCAGAGCTCCTTGGAGAAGTCGCCGATGGTCACGACGCGCACGCGCTCGCCGTACTTCTCGCCGAACTCGGCGATGGCGCCCTGCTTCTTCGCCTCGTCGATGCTCATGATCTCGGCGGTGACGTCGAGCTCGCGGGAGAGCACGTCGTTGATCTTCTGCTCGACGTCGGTGAGCACCGTGCCGGGGACGGCGTTCGGGGAGCCGAAGTCGAAGCGGAAGCGGCCGGGGCTGTTCTCGGAGCCGGCCTGGGCGGCCGTCGGGCCGAGGGCGTCGCGCAGCGCCTGGTGGGTCAGGTGGGTGGCCGAGTGGGCGCGGGCGATGGCCCGGCGGCGCTTGATGTCGATCGCGGCGTACGCGGAGGCGCCGACCGTGACCTCGCCGACCTGGACGGAGCCCTTGTGGACGGAGACGCCCGGGACGGGCTGCTGGACGTCGCGGACCTCGATGACGGCGCCGGTGTCGAGCTTGATCCGCCCCTGGTCGGCGAGCTGGCCGCCGCCCTCGGCGTAGAAGGGCGTGCGGTCGAGGACGACCTCGACCTCGTCGCCCTCGGAGGCGGCGGGCGCGGAGACGCCGTTGACCAGGAGGCCGACGATGGTGGCCTCGCCCTGGTTGGTGGCGTAGCCGGTGAACTCGGTGGCGCCGGAGCCGTCGGCGATCTCGCGGTAGGCGGAGACGTCGGCGTGGCCGGTCTTCTTGGCCTTGGCGTCGGCCTTGGCGCGGTCGCGCTGCTCCTGCATCAGGCGGCGGAAGCCGGTCTCGTCCACGGAGAGGCCCTGTTCGGCGGCCATCTCCAGGGTGAGGTCGATCGGGAAGCCCCAGGTGTCGTGGAGCAGGAACGCCTTGTCGCCGGAGAGGACCGTGCCGCCGGCGGCCTTGGTCTCGGTCACGGCGGTGTCGAGGATGTTGGTGCCGCCCTTGAGGGCCTTGAGGAAGGCGGCCTCTTCGGCGAGCGCGACGGTCTCGATGCGCTTGCGGTCGGTGACGAGCTCCGGGTACTGCTGGCCCATCGTGTTGATCACCACGTCGACCAGGTCCTGGACGACGGGGCCCGTGGCACCCATGAGGCGCATGTTGCGGATGGCGCGGCGCATGATGCGGCGCAGCACGTAGCCGCGGCCCTCGTTGCCGGGGGTGACGCCGTCGCCGATGAGCATGACGGAGGTGCGGATGTGGTCGGCCACCACGCGCATCGACACGTCGCTGTCCTTGGCGGCGCCGTAGCGCACGCCCGTCAGCTCGGTGGCCTTGTCCATGACCACGCGCAGGGTGTCGGTCTCGTACATGTTCTGTACGCCCTGGAGGATCATCGCCAGGCGTTCGAGGCCGAGGCCGGTGTCGATGTTCTTGGAGGGCAGGTCGCCGAGGATCGGGAAGTCCTCCTTGCCCTCGCCGGCGCCGCGCTCGTACTGCATGAAGACCAGGTTCCAGATCTCCACGTACCGCTCGTCGTTGACGGCCGGGCCGCCCTCGACGCCGAACTCGGGGCCGCGGTCGTAGTTGATCTCGGAGCAGGGACCGCAGGGGCCCGGGACGCCCATGGACCAGAAGTTGTCCTTCTTGCCCAGGCGCTGGATGCGCTCGGCGGGGACGCCGATCTTCTCACGCCAGATCGTCTCGGCCTCGTCGTCGTCGAGGTAGACGGTGATCCAGAGCTTCTCGGGCTCCAGGCCGTAGCCGCCGTCCGCCACGGAGCTGGTGAGCAGCTCCCAGGCGTACTTGATGGCGCCTTCCTTGAAGTAGTCCCCGAAGGAGAAGTTGCCGCACATCTGGAAGAACGTGCCGTGGCGGGTGGTCTTGCCGACCTCTTCGATGTCCGGGGTGCGGACGCACTTCTGCACGCTGGTGGCCCGGGGGGCGGGGGGCTTGGTCTCACCGAGGAAGTACGGCTTGAACGGGACCATGCCCGCGTTGACCAGCAGCAGAGTCGGGTCGTCCGCGATGAGCGACGCCGAAGGGACAACGGTGTGACCGCGCTCCTCGAAGAAGCTCAGCCAGCGGCGGCGGATTTCAGCCGACTCCATCAGTGGTCCTCATTCCGGTTGTACGTAACCGCCGAGTGGTTCGGGCGGTGGATGGTCGTGTCGTTGCCGATGGCCCGCAGCCGCCGCGGCCCGGGGAGGGCGGTGACGTTGTCGGGCCGGGCTGGGTCCTGGGTCAGGCCCAGTGCGTCGTTCAGCTCGTCCTCGCGCTGCGTCATTCCCGCCTTGACGTCGAGGGCGAAGTCCTTGAGGCGGTGGCCCGCCTCGACGGCCTTGTCGGCCGCCTGGGCCGCGAGGCTCTCCGGCGTCAGCTTCTTCAGCTGGCGGTTGACCTTGGTGGTGGCCCAGACGCCGGCGGCGGCGCCGGCGGTGAACCAGAAGGCTCGGCGGAACATCGGAGGTCTCAGCCCTTCTGCTTGCGGCGCCGCGGAGCCGGCACGGAACGGCCGACGATCACGGTGCGCCGGGGGGTGCGCTCGGTTCCGGGGTCGGTCCTGCCCATGGCCTTGCGGACCCCGTAGCCGAAGGCCGCGACCTTGACGAGGGGGCCGCCGAAGGTGGAGGCGACGGTGGAGGACAGCGCGGAGGCGTTGGAGGTGACCTCCTGGACGTCGCTCGCGATGGCGTCGACCCGGTCGAGCTGGGTGCGCGCGGAGCGGACGGTCGTCGAGGCGTCCGCGAGCAGCGGGACGGCCTGCTCGGTGACCTCGGCCACGAGCTTGGTGGTGGCCCTGAGCACCTGGGCGAGCCTGGCCAGCGCCACCGCGAGGAAAGAGACCAGGATGGCCCAGAAGACGGCCACGATGATCCCGGCCACCTCTCCACCGGACACGTTGCACCGCTTCCTGAAATCTGGAAACCCGACGGGTTAAGTCTGCTGGTTGAGTCTGCTCCGACCCTATCGCGCCGGAGATCCGCCGCAGTACCGGATTCCGGTGCGGCTCCGAGGGATACGGCAAAGCCCGCCGCCCCCCGGAGGGGACGGCGGGCCGGACCAGCCTGTGAGTGGCTACGGCCGCTGGATCAGCGGGCGTAGTACTCGACGACGAGCTGCTCGTCGCAGATGACCGGGATTTCCTTGCGGTTCGGGTCGCGGTCGAGGCGGAAGGCCAGGGCCTTCAGGTTGACCTGCAGGTAACGCGGGGTCTCACCCTCACCGGCGTAGCCACCCTCGCGGGCGACCTGGAAGGGGTGCTTCTCGCGGCTGCGCTCGCGGACCGTGATGACGTCGTCGGGACGCACGCGGAACGACGGCTTGTCGACCTTGCCACCGTTGACCTCGATGTGGCCGTGGACGACCATCTGGCGGGCCTGGTAGATGGTGCGGGCGATGCCGGCACGCAGGACCAGGGCGTCCAGACGACGCTCGAGCTCGACGACCAGCGCCTCGCCCGTCTTGCCCTCGGCCTTCTTCGCGCGGTCGTACGCGCGGGCCATCTGGCGCTCGGAGATGTCGTACTGGGCGCGCAGACGCTGCTTCTCGAGCAGACGGACCTTGTAGTCCGAGTTCTGCTTGCGGCCACGGCCGTGCTCGCCCGGCGGGTAGGGGCGGGCCTCGAAGTACTTGACGGCCTTCGGCGTCAGCGCGATGCCGAGGGCGCGAGACTTCTTGACCTTGGGTCGCTTCTGGTTCACGGGGAACCTACCTCCATGTAAGTTAGGTGAGGCTTACCTTAGCGAGGAGGACGTAATGTCTCGACCACATGGGATCCCCCTGCCCAGAGCGCATCGCAGTTCGGGTTCCAACGAAACGGAATCCGCTTTCGACGACGATGAACAAGGTCAGCCGCGTCCCAGGGAAGGCGTTCGGCAGCTCACCGGAGCCGAACGCGTACGAACCCTCGTAGAGTCCAACGCCTCAGTATCCCTCACTCTGCCGGGTGCTCGTGACCAGGTCTGGACCCGTGACCAGCAGGAGTGCGGGACAGGGGCGCCGGCCGCTCGGACCGTCGCCCCGGACGGGGACGTGATTCTCCTGGTGTCAGGGGAATCCGCGGCGGCCAGGGCCGCCGCTCACGCCCAGGACGACGACCTCCCCGCCGTGATCGAGATCACGGACGTGGCGCCGGTGTCCGTGCCCCATCGTATACGGGGCCGCGCCTGGCTCTCCGGGTGGCTGACCCCGGTCCGCGGGGACGACCGCGCCGCCCGCGCCGCGCTCATGGCCGAGCGGCATCCGGTGGGCGAGCTGCTGGGGATGTCGGAGTCCCTCGACGCCCCGTACCCGGGCCGTGCGGCCTGGACGCTGCTGCGCCTGGAGGTCGGGGAGATCTCCGTGGACGACCTGTGGGGCGCCGAGCGGGTGGACCCGGAGGAGCTGGCGGCGGCCGAGCCGGACCCGATGACGGCGCACGAGGCGGAGCTCCTCCAGCACCTGGCCTCCGTCCACCCCGAACGCCTCGCCCGCCTGTGCGGGCTGCTGGGCTCCCGGGAGGCGGCCGGGCTGGTCCCCGTCCCGCTGGCCCTGGACCGCCTCGGCCTGCGCGTCCGCTTCACCCGCGGGCCCGGCCTGGCGGCCTTCGACGCCCGCTTCGACTTCCCCGAGCCGGTCGCGGACCTCTGCGGCCTGCGCCGGGCCATGCGCTCCCTGTTCACGGCCGCCGCTCACTGAGGGCAGGTGCCGAGCAGCTCCTCCAGCGCCGTCCTCCCCGGTCAGCCCGCGCCGCGCAGGCGTTCGCGGACCTTTTCCACCACGTCCGCGTAGCGGGCCTCCGCTCCGTACCGCGTCGGCTCGTAGTACCGCTTGCCGTGGACCTCGTCCGGCGCGTACTGCTGCGCGGCGATCGCCCCCGGCACGTCGTGCGGGTATACGTACCCGACGGCGTGCCCCAGCTTGGCCGCCCCCTTGTAGTGCCCGTCCCGCAGGTGCGCCGGCACGGAGCCCGCGAGCCCGGCCCGGACGTCGGCCAGCGCCGCGCCGATCGCCGTCGTGGCGGTGTTGGACTTCGGGGCCAGCGCCAGCGCGATCGTGGCGTGCGACAGGGTCAGCGCGGCCTCCGGGAAGCCGATCATCGCCACCGCCTGGGCCGCCGCCACGGCCAGCGGCAGGGCGGTGGGGTCCGCCAGGCCGATGTCCTCGCTCGCGGAGATCATCAGCCGCCGGGCGATGAACCGGGGGTCCTCCCCCGCCTCGATCATCCGGGCCAGGTAGTGCAGCGCGGCGTCCACGTCGGAGCCGCGGATCGACTTGATCAGGGCACTGGCCACGTCGTAGTGCTGGTCGCCGTCCTTGTCGTAGCGGACCGCCGCCCGGTCGACGGCCTCCTCCAGCGTCTGGAGGGTGATCTCCTGCTCGCCCTTGGCGATGGCCGAGCCGGCGCCCGCCTCCAGGGCGGTCAGCGCCCGCCGGGCGTCGCCGCCGGCGATCCGCAGCAGGTGGGCCTCGGCGTCGGCGGGGAGGGACACCGCCCCGCCCAGGCCCCGCTCCTCCTCCAGGGCGCGCCGCAGCAGCCCGCTCAGGTCGGCGTCGGTGAGCGGCTCCAGGGTGAGGAGCAGGGAGCGCGAGAGCAGCGGGGAGATGATCGAGAAGTACGGGTTCTCCGTGGTCGCCGCGATCAGGGTGACCCAGCGGTTCTCCACGGCGGGCAGCAGGGAGTCCTGCTGCGCCTTGCTGAAGCGGTGGATCTCGTCGAGGAAGAGGACGGTCTCCTTGCCGTAGCCGCCGGCGGCGCGCTTGGCGCCCTCGATGACGGCCCGGACCTCCTTGACCCCCGCCGTGATCGCCGACAGCTCGACGAACCGCTTCTGCGTGGCCTGGCTGACCACGTACGCGAGGGTGGTCTTGCCGATGCCCGGCGGGCCCCAGAGGATCACCGAGGAGGATCCGGCCGGCCCTCCGGCACCCTCCCCCACCAGTCGGCGCAGCGGTGAGCCGGGCTTCAGCAGATGCTGCTGGCCGACCACCTCGTCCAGGGTGCGCGGGCGCATCCGGACGGCCAGGGGCGAGCTGGCCGGGTCCTTCTCCTGGCGTTCCTCGGCGGCGGCGGTGAAGAGGTCTGGTTCCACACACCGAGCCTATGCCAGCCCACCGACAGCCCGGCCCGGACGGCTCAGGAGGTCCAGAAGTCCCACCAGCGGGTCAGGATCAGCATCCCGATGATCCCGATGTGCAGGACGGGCAGCACCCATGTGAACTCGTCGAGGAAGCCGCGCAGCCACCCGGGGGCGGGCAGCATGCCCTGGCGGACGTTGTGCGAGGTGACGTACCAGAACATCAGGATCGTGCAGACCCAGGCCAGGCAGCACCACAGGCACAGCGAGTTGATGTTGTACAGCGACTGGTACATCAGCCAGGTGCAGAACCCGACTCCGAAGAGCATGCCGGCGTTCAGGGTCAGCCAGTACCAGCGGCCGAAGCGGGCCCCGGCGAGCAGGCTCATGCCGACGCAGACCACGATCCCGTAGGCGACGAGCCCGAGCATCGGGTTCGGGAACCCGAAGGCCGACGCCTGCTCGCTCTTCATGATGTTGCCGCAGGAGACGACCGGGTTCAGGCTGCAGCCCGGCGTGAAGTTCGGGTCCTCCAGCAGCTTGAACTTGTCGATGGTGATCACCCAGGCGGCGAGCAGGGCCGCCGCTCCGGTGATGACGAGCAGCAGGGCCAGGGCCCGGCTGCCGCCGTAGGTCCGCGGAGAGGTGTCCGCGCCAGCGCCCGTCGTCGTCATCCCGCCCGCTCCACATCACACATCGGCAAGGTCATCAAGCACGGGCCATTGTGCCGTACCTGAGGGGCCGCGTTCCGTTCGTTCGATATAAGGCCGGTCGAGAACGGGGCGCGGGAACGCCGCCGGGGGCGGGACGGGGGCGCTCCCCCGTCCCGCCCCCGGCGGCGTTCCGCGTCAGGCCAGGCGGGACCGGACCTCGGCGACCAGGTCGGCGACCGCGACGGCGCTCTGCTCGCCGGACTCCATGTCCTTGAGCTGGACGACGCCCTCGGCGAGGTCGCGGTCCCCCGCGACGACCGCGAAGCGCGCCCCGCTGCGGTTGGCGTCCTTCATCGCGCCCTTGAGGCCCTTGCCCCCGTACGACATGTCGGCCGCGACGCCCGCCTTGCGCAGCTCGGTCACCAGGCCGAACACGGCCGGCTTGGCCTCGCCCAGCGCGACGGCGAAGACCGACGTGGCCGCCGGGATGTCCAGCTCCACGCCTTCGGCCTCCAGGGCCAGCACGGTCCGGTCGACGCCCAGCGCCCAGCCGACGGACGGCAGGGCCGGCCCGCCGATCATCTCGGACAGGCCGTCGTAGCGGCCGCCGCCGCCGACCGCGGACTGCGAGCCCAGGCCGTCGTGGACGAACTCGAAGGTGGTGCGGGTGTAGTAGTCGAGGCCGCGGACCAGCTTCTCGTCGTCCTCGAAGGCGACCCCGGCGGCGGTGACCAGCGCCCGGACCTCCTCGTGGTACGCCTTGCAGGCGTCGCACAGGTAGTCGCGCAGCACGGGGGCGCCGACCAGCTGCTTCTGCACGTCGGGCCGCTTGTCGTCGAGGACGCGCAGCGGGTTGATCTCGGCCCGGCGGACGGTCTCCTCGTCCAGGTCGAGACCGCGCAGGAAGCCCTGGAGGGCCTCGCGGTACACCGGGCGGCACTCCTTGTCGCCGAGCGAGTTCAGCAGGATGCGGAAGTTGCGCAGGCCCAGCGAGCGGTACGCCTGGTCGGCGAGGATGATCAGCTCGGCGTCCAGCGCCGGGTCCTCGGCGCCGATGGCCTCGGCGCCGACCTGGGAGAAGTGGCGGTAGCGGCCGGCCTGGGCGCGCTCGTAGCGGTAGTACGAGCCGGAGTACCAGAGCTTGACGGGCAGGCTGCCGAGCTTGTGCAGGTTGCCCTGGAGGGCCGCGCGCAGGACGGAGGCGGTGCCCTCGGGGCGCAGGGCGAGCTCGTCGCCGCCCTTCGTGGTGAGGGTGTACATCTCCTTGGAGACGATGTCGGTGGACTCGCCGACGCCGCGGGAGAACAGCTTGACGTCCTCGAAGCCGGGGGTCTCGACGTATCCGTAGCCCGAGTTCTTCAGGGGCGCGGCGATCGCCTCGCGCACCGCCAGGAAGCTGGCGGAGCGGGGCGGCAGCAGGTCGTACGTGCCCTTGGGGGCCTTGAAGGTGCTCACGAAACTCGTCACATTCCTCGTCGTGGGGCGGCGGTGCCGCCCCCCGGGCCGGCCGCCACTTCCCGCAGGTACGGGTTGGTCGCGCGCTCTCGCCCGATGGTGGTCTGGGGACCGTGGCCGGACAGCACCACCGTCGAGTCCTCCAGCGGCAGGCACACGCGGGCCAGCGACTGGAGCATCTCGGCGTGGGAGCCGCCGGGCAGGTCGGTGCGTCCGATGGAGCCGGCGAAGAGCAGGTCGCCCGAGAAGAAGACCGGCGGAACGTCGGCCTGCTCGGGCATCCGGAAGGTCACCGACCCCTTGGTATGGCCGGGCGCGTGCGCCACCGAGAACTCCATCCCGGCGAGCTTCAGGGCGGCGCCGTCGGACAGCTCGCGGACGTCGTCCGGCTCGCCGACGGTCAGCTCGCCCATGAGCGGCATGCCGATGGAGCGGCCGAGGGCCTTCTCCGGGTCGCTCATCATGTAGCGGTCCTCGGGGTGGATCCAGGCGGGAACGTCGTGCGCTCCGCACACCGGGACCACCGAGGCCACATGGTCGATGTGGCCGTGGGTCAGGACGACCGCGACGGGCTTGAGACGGTGCTTCCTCAGCGTCTCCTCGACTCCCTGGGCGGCCTGGTGGCCCGGGTCGATGATGACGCACTCCTCACCCGCGGCGGGGGCGACCAGGTAGCAGTTGGTCCCCCAGGCCCCGGCCGGGAACCCGGCAATCAGCACGTTCGTCCTCAATCGTCGTCCGTCGGGCGGCAGCAGTTCGGAATCTGCTGCTCAGAGCCTACCGGCGCCCCTCATCACACAGCGAACCCATATACGGTACGGCCTAACCGAGCCCGGACAGCGGTACCAGAGACGCACAAGGAGACGACCCGGTGGTCACGAGCGATCAGCGTCGGCGACAGCTCGCCAGGGAGAAGTACGAGCGCCAGCAG
Organism: Streptomyces sp. NPDC001594; assembly: GCF_042893675.1. Classification (NCBI taxonomy): domain Bacteria; kingdom Bacillati; phylum Actinomycetota; class Actinomycetes; order Kitasatosporales; family Streptomycetaceae; genus Streptomyces; species Streptomyces sp. NPDC001594. The sequence goes on from NZ_JBIAVB010000016.1 coordinate 160,675, forward strand.
AAGCGCCGCGCGGAGGCCCGCCGCAGGTCGCGGCAGCGGCTGGCGATCATCGGCGCGGCCTGCGCCGCCGTGGTCGTGGCCCTGATCGGCCTGATCGCGGGCGGTGTCTTCGACTCGAAGGACAAGAAGGACGCCGCGGCCGAGCCGTCGGCCTCCCCCTCGCTGCCGGAGCCGAAGAAGTCGCCGTCCCCGGCGATGGCGATCGACGACAAGGCGAAGTACACCTTCGACCTGAAGACCAGCGCGGGCCAGATCACGTTCGAGATGGACGCCTCGAAGACCCCGCAGACGGTCAACTCCTTCAAGTCGCTCGCCGACAAGAACTTCTTCGACAAGACCAAGTGCCACCGCCTGGTGACCTCCGGGATCTACGTGCTCCAGTGCGGGGACCCCGAGGGCACCGGCCGCGGCGGCCCGGGCTACACCATCCCGGACGAGAACCTGGACTCCCTGGGCAAGCCGAACGAGCAGGGCCAGGTCGTCTACCCGGCCGGCACGGTGGCGATGGCCAACACCGGGCAGCCCGGCACCGGCGGCAGCCAGTTCTTCCTGGTCTACAAGGACAGCCCGCTCGCCCCCTCGTACACCCCGTTCGGGAAGATCGACGCGGCCGGGCTCAAGGTGCTGGAGGAGGTCGCCAAGGCGGGGACCGCCGACGGGGCCCCGGACGGCGCCCCGAAGACCCCCGTGACCATCGAGAAGGCCACCGTCACCAAGAACTGACGGGGCCGGCGGCCCCGGCCCGGCCCGCCCGCGGCCCGTGCGGCGATATTCCGTCGTGCGGGATGCGGACAGCCGGCCCGGCGGTCGCCTATGTTGGCGTTGTGCAGGGCGGGCGCTGCCCGCCCCAGGAAACTGTGGACGATGCCAGGGGGACACGACCCCGTGCGGCATCAGGTGGAGGAGGCGCTGTGAGCAGCGACCCGTGGGGCCGAGTCGACGAGACCGGCACCGTGTACGTGCGTACTTCCGAGGGCGAGCAGGTCGTCGGCTCGTGGCAGGCGGGCACCCCCGAGGAGGCCCTGGCCTACTTCGAGCGCAAGTACGAGGGCCTGGTGGTCGAGATCGGCCTCCTCGAACGGCGGGTGCGGACCACCGATCTGTCCGCCAAGGACGCCCAGACGGCCATCGACCACCTGCGGACCCAGGTGGACGAGCACCACGCCGTCGGCGACCTCGACGCCCTGCGCGTCCGGCTGGACAAGCTGGTGGCGACGGTGGACTCGCGGCGCGAGGAGCGCAAGGTCCAGAAGGCCAAGCAGACGGACGAGGCCCGCTCGGCCAAGGACGCCCTGGTGACCGAGGCCGAGCAGCTGGCGCAGAGCGACCAGTGGCGCAGTGCCGGCGAGCGGCTGCGCGCGCTGGTGGACATCTGGAAGGGCCTGCCCCGGCTCGACCGCAAGTCCGACGACGAGCTGTGGCACCGCTTCTCGCACGCCCGCTCGGCCTTCTCCAAGCGCCGCAAGGCGCACTTCGCCGCGCTGGACGCCCAGCGCGAGGAGGCCCGCAAGGCCAAGGAGAAGCTGGTCGCGGAGGCCGAGTCGCTGTCGAAGTCGACGGACTGGGGTCCGACGGCCGCCCGCTACCGCGAGCTGATGGACAGCTGGAAGGCGGCGGGCCGGGCGCAGCGCGAGGCCGAGGACGACCTGTGGAACCGTTTCCGCGGTGCGCAGGACGTGTTCTTCGCGGCGCGCGGCGAGGTGTTCGCGGAGCGGGACGCCGAGCAGGTGGAGAACCTGAAGCTGAAGGAGGAGCTGGCCGAGGAGGCCGAGAAGCTCCTCCCGGTGACGGACCTGAAGGCGGCCCGGGCCGCGTTCCGCTCCGTCAACGAGCGCTGGGAGGCCATCGGCCACGTGCCGCGCGACGCCCGTCCCAAGGTCGAGGGCCGGATGCACGCCGTGGAGCGGGCCATCCAGGAGGCCGAGGAGGGCGAGTGGCGGCGGACGAACCCGGAGGCCCGGGCCCGTGCGGCCGGTCTCACGGGCCAGCTGCAGGCGGCCGTCGACAAGCTGCGCGGTGAGATCGACGCGGCGCGCGCGGGCGGCAACAACGCCAAGGCCGACAAGCTGTCCCGGGAGCTGGAGGGCCGCCAGGCCCTGCTGGACCAGGCGCTGAAGGGCCTGGAGGAGTTCGGCGGCTGACGTCCGGCCGCCGTCCTCGGACGGGCACCCCGACGGGCACCACCGGTTGCGTCCGGTGGTGCCCGATTCGTTACGCGGTTTCGACGCAGGGTGCGCGCGGGTCGCACCCTCCTCCTGTGTAACGTTGTACGGTGCCGCCTCGGCGGCCTTCTGCCGGGCGACGACCAGGATCGAATGTGACGCATACCCAGATACGCGCTGATGTCCCCGACTCACTTCTCGTCGCCGAACCGCTGTCGGGCAAGAAGGACTCCGGACTCCGTGGTGTCGGACGGCGCGTACTCGCCAACCTGAAGCGGGCCCGGAAGGCGCTGCTGGTCCACATCGCCCTGCGCGCCACCGGTCTGGCCGTCATGGCGATCTGGGCCGAGCGCAAGGACGTCCGGCCGCTGGAGATCCTGGGCGGCCGCTGGGACTCGGTGTACTACCTGCACATCGCCGAGAACGGTCTGACGACCCCGCTGGCGACCCCTTCGCCGTGCGCGTTCGCGGGGCCGAGCTGCCAGATGGCGTTCTTCCCCGTGTACCCGATGCTGGTGCGCTACACCTCGCTGGTGACGCACCTGCCCATGAACTGGGTGGCGATGGGGCTGGCGCTGTTGGCCTCCGTGATCGCCGCGTGGGGCATCTTCGCCGTCACCGACAAGATCTACGGCCGCCGGGTCGCGCTGTTCACCTGCGCCCTGTTCGCGATCGTTCCGGCGGCGCTCGTCCAGTCGATGGCGTACACCGAGCCGCTGTTCCTCGCCCTGTCGGTGTGGGCGATGTACGCGGTGATGACGAAGTCCTGGCTGACGGCCGGGGTGCTGGCCTTCTTCGCGGGGGCCACCCGGCCCTCGGGTTCGGCGATCGTCGCGGCCGTGGTGCTGGCGGGGGTCTGGGAGTACGTGCAGTGGCTCCGCAAGCGCCGGGCGCAGCGGCCCCCGGTGGGGCGGATCGTGGCCGCCTCGCTGATCGCGCCGCTGGGCTGGTTCGGGTACGTGGGGTACGTCGGCTGGCACTTCGGGCGCTGGGACGGCTACTTCGAGCTCCAGCGGCGCTGGGGTTCGGTGTACGACGGCGGTTTCGACACCCTCAGCGAGCTGAAGAAGACCTTCACGGAGGTGCACACCACCCTCAACCACGTGGTGGTGTCGCTGACGGTGGTCACGGCGGTGGTGCTGTTCGTGCTGATGACGCGCCGGCGCCGGCCCCCCATGGTGGTGTGGATCTTCGCGGCCATGATCATGCTGATGGCGCTGGGCGGGGCCGGCTTCTACTTCTCGAAGATGCGCTTCATCATGCCCGCGTTCCCGCTGCTGTTCCCGTTCGCCCTCGCCCTGGCGAGGGCCCGGCGGAGCACGGTGGTGTGGATCCTCGGCTCGGCCACGGCCGTGTCCGCTCTCTTCGGCGGCAACCTGAACTTCGTCTGGTGGGGCTGCCCCTGACCGGGCCGCCGCGCCGGACACGACGGTGGGCGCCACCCCTCGGGGGTGGCGCCCACCGTCGTATGCCGGACCGGGCCCGGGTGACGGCCTAGGGGGTGTCCGCCTAGGGCCGGCGGGCCGAGGTCACGCGGTAGACGTCGTAGACGCCCTCGACTCCGCGTACGGCCTTCAGGACGTGGCCCAGGTGCTTCGGGTCGCCCATCTCGAAGGTGAACCGCGAGGTGGCCACCCGGTCGCGCGAGGTCTGCACGGCGGCGGAGAGGATGTTGACGTGCTGGTCCGACAGGACCCGCGTGACGTCCGACAGCAGCCGGGACCGGTCCAGCGCCTCGACCTGGATGGCGACCAGGAAGACGGAGGACTGGGTCGGGGCCCACTCCACCTCCAGCATCCGCTCGGGCTGCTGGGAGAGGGAGTCGACGTTGACGCAGTCGGCGCGGTGAACCGATACGCCACTGCCGCGGGTGACGAAGCCGATGATCGGGTCGCCCGGCACCGGGGTGCAGCAGCGGGCCAGCTTCACCCACACGTCGTCGACGCCCTTGACGACCACGCCCGGGTCGGCGTTGCCGCGCCGCTTGGTGCGCGCGCGGGACGGCGGGACGCTCTCCTCGATGTCCTCGTTGGCCGCCTCCTCGCCGCCGAGGGCCTGCACCAGCTTCTGCACGACGCCCTGCGCGGCCACGTGGCCCTCGCCGATCGCCGCGTAGAGGGAGGAGATGTCGGGGTAGCGCATCTCGTGCGCGAGGGTGACGAGCGAGTCGCCGGTGAGGATCCGCTGGATCGGCAGGTTCTGCTTGCGCATGGCCCGCGCGATGGCGTCCTTGCCGTGCTCGATGGCCTCGTCGCGGCGCTCCTTGGAGAACCAGGCACGGATCTTGTTGCGGGCCCTCGGCGACTTGACGAAGCCCAGCCAGTCCCGGGAGGGGCCGGCGCCCTCGGCCTTGGAGGTGAACACCTCGACCAGGTCGCCGTTGTCGAGGGTGGATTCGAGCGGCACGAGCCGCCCGTTGACCCGCGCGCCTATGGTGCGGTGGCCGACCTCCGTGTGGACCGCGTACGCGAAGTCCACGGAGGTCGCCCCGGCGGGCAGCGCGATGACGTCGCCCTTGGGGGTGAAGACGAACACCTCGTTGCGGGAGAGGTCGAAGCGCAGCGAGTCGAGGAACTCGCCCGGGTCCTCCGTCTCCTTCTGCCAGTCGAGGAGCTGGCGCAGCCAGGCCATGTCGTTGACGGTGTCCTGGCCGGCGCTGCCCTTGGCGGCCTGCGGGACGTCCGTGCGGACCTTCGAGGCGCCGGCGACGGTCTGCTGCTTGTACTTCCAGTGCGCGGCGATGCCGTACTCGGCGCGGCGGTGCATGTCGAAGGTGCGGATCTGGAGTTCGACCGGCTTGCCGTTGGGTCCGATGACCGTGGTGTGGAGCGACTGGTACATGTTGAACTTGGGCATCGCGATGTAGTCCTTGAACCGGCCGGGGACCGGGTTCCAGCGCGCGTGCACGGTACCGAGGGCCGCGTAGCAGTCCCGGACGGTGTCCACGAGGACGCGGATGCCCACCAGGTCGTAGATCTCCGCGAAGTCACGGCCGCGGACGATCATCTTCTGGTAGACGCTGTAGTAGTGCTTGGGTCTGCCGGTGACGGTGGCCTTGATCCGGGCCGCGCGCAGGTCGACCATCACCTCGTCGGTGACGATGGCCAGGTACTCGTCCCGCTTGGGGGCCCGCTCGGCGACGAGCCGCACGATCTCGTCGTACATCTTCGGGTAGAGGATCGCGAAGGCGAGGTCCTCCAGCTCCCACTTGATCGTGTTCATGCCGAGGCGGTGGGCCAGCGGCGCGTAGATCTCGAGGGTCTCGCGGGCCTTCTTCTCCTGCTTCTCCCGCTTGAGGTAGCGCATCGTGCGCATGTTGTGCAGGCGGTCGGCGAGCTTGATGACGAGGACCCGGGGGTCCTTGGCCATGGCGACGACCATCTTGCGCACGGTCTCGGCCTGGGCGGCCTCGCCGAACTTGACCCGGTCGAGCTTGGTCACGCCGTCGACGAGGAGGGCCACGGCGTCGCCGAAGTCGCGGCGGAGCTGCTCCAGCCCGTACTCGGTGTCCTCGACCGTGTCGTGCAGCAGCCCGGCCATCAGGGTGGCGGGGTCCATGCCCAGCTCGGCGAGGATGGTGGTGACCGCGAGCGGGTGGGTGATGTACGGGTCGCCGCTCTTGCGCTTCTGGCCGCGGTGCCAGCGTTCGGCGACCTGGTAGGCCTGCTCGATCTGGCGCAGCGTCGCCGTCTCGATCTTCGGGTCGTTGCTGCGGACTATACGGAGCAGGGGTTCCAGTACCGGGTTGTACGGGTTGGAACGCTGCACGCCGAGGCGGGCCAGCCGGGCGCGCACCCGGTTGGACGACCCGGCCGGCTTGGCCGGCAGGGGCTTCACCGGCGGGGCCGGCGGGGGCGTGGCTGCGGCCGCCGCGGCCGGGTCGGCCTTGGGGTCAGGCTGCGCGGCAGAGAGTGGCGGCTGGACCTCGTCTGGCAAGAGCGCTCCTCTGGGGGTCCCCCCGGACGGAGTCTGGGGGAGGTTCCGGGCCCCCGGTCAGGTCCGGAGAACCCATGGTAGCGAGGGTTCCGCCACCCTGTTCTCCCCGGCCGCTCCACGAGATGCCACCCCGCCGCCGTTCCAGTCCCACCCCAGCCCCTCGGTTGCCGCCGCTCAAGGCCGAATCGCCGGCGGGGCTGGAAGTGCCCTCCGGGCACGATCCAGCCCCGCCGGCACACCCCAGCCCCGCCGGCGTTTGAGGCGCTGGGGGCACCTCCCAGCGGTAGCTGGGGGAGGGTCCGGGGGCCGGCCCCCGGCAGCGGCGGCGCGGACAAAGGGAAACGGCGGGCCCCCGGGGTGTCCCGGGAACCCGCCGCTTCGGCAGAACAGGGTCAGACCACGATCAGCGCATCCAGCGGGGCCCCGCCCAGCGCAGCGCCCAGCTTCGCGCGGCCCGGGAGGAACGACAGCTCCATCAGGACCGCCACACCGGCGACCTCGGCCCCGGCCCGCCGGATCAGCTCCAGCGAGGCCTCGGCGGTGCCACCGGTGGCGAGGACGTCGTCGATGACCATGACCCGGTCACCGGCCGACAGGTCCTCCGCGTGGACCTCGATCTCCGCCGTCCCGTACTCCAGCTCGTACGCCTGCGCGAGCGTCGCACCGGGCAGCTTGCCCGCCTTGCGCACGGGGACGAAGCCGATGCCCGCCTTCACGGCGACCGGGGCGGCGAGGATGAACCCGCGCGCCTCCAGCCCGACGATCTTCGTCGCGCCGTACCGGGCGGCCAGCTCGACCAGGGTGTCGGTCAGCGCGCCGAACGCCTTCGGGTCGGCGAGCAGCGGCGTGATGTCCTTGAAGACCACGCCCGGCTTCGGGTAGTCCTGGACGTCCGTGATCCGGCTGAGCAGCAGCTCGCGGACCTCGGGGGTGCAGCTCTCGGTGGTCACCGGCGCCGCCTCCCCTGGCCGCCCTGGGCCACGACCTGCGGGGAATCGTCCGCGTCGGTGCCGTCGTCCAGGTCCTCACCCTTGGCCGCGGCGGCCGCCCGCTTGGCGAGCACCCGCTTCTTCAGCGCCTTCATCGCCGGCTCGCGCTCCTTCAGGTCCACGACCAGCGGGGTCGCGATGAAGATCGAGGAGTACGCACCGGCCGCGAGGCCGACGAACAGCGACAGCGAGATGTCGTTGAGCATGCCCGCGCCGAGGAAGCCGCCGCCGATGAACAGCAGGGCCGCGACCGGCAGCAGCGCGACGACGGTGGTGTTGATCGAGCGGACCAGCGTGCCGTTGATGCTGCGGTTGGCGACGTCGCTGAAGGTCCAGCGGGTCTGCTTGGTGATGTCCTTCGCGCCCTCCTTGAGACCGTCGAAGACGACGACGGTGTCGTAGAGGGAGTAACCGAGGATGGTCAGCAGACCGATCACGGTGCCCGGCGTGACCTCGAAGCCGACGAGCGCGTACACGCCGACGGTGATGGTGAGGTCGTGGACCAGCGCGATCAGGGCCGCGACGGCCATCCGCCACTCGAAGGCGATGGCGAGGTAGACCACCACGAGGACCATGAAGATCGCGAGGCCCGTCCAGGCCTTGTTCGCGATCTGCTCGCCCCAGCTCGGGCCGACCAGGTCCGCGTTGATCTGGCCCGCGTCGACCTTGAGGTCGGTGGCGAGCTGCTTCTTCACGGAGGCGGCCGCGTTGGTGTCCAGACCGGAGATCTGGATGCGCAGGCCGCCGGTGCCGAGCTCCTGGACGATCGCGTGGTGGCCCGAGGCCTTGTCCGCGGCCTCGGTGGCCCGGGCGACGGACACGCTCGTCTTCGGGGTGGTGAAGACGGCACCGCCCTTGAACTCGATGCCCATGTTGAGGCCCTGGACCACCAGGGCGACGGCCGCCGTGATGGTGATCAGAACGGAGACGCCGTACCAGACGAAGCGCTTGCCGACGAAGTCGTAGCCGACCTCACCGCGGTACAGCTTGGCGCCGAGATCTCCCAGCTTCGACATCTCACGCCTCCTTTGCGTCGACGGGGGCGGGGACGGGACCGGTGCGGCGGGACCGGCGCAGCGGCGGCTTGACGCCGAGCCGCTTGGGGTCGAGCCCGGACCACGGGTGGCCGCTGGAGAAGAACTTCGTCCGCGCCAGCAGCGTCATGACGGGCTTGGTGAACAGGAACACCACGACCACGTCGAGCAGGGTGGTCAGACCCAGCGTGAAGGCGAAGCCCTGGACCTTGCCGACGGTGACGATGAAGAGCACCGCGGCGGCGAGGAAGGACACGAAGTCGGACACCAGGATGGTGCGGCGGGCACGCGGCCAGGCGCGCTCGACGGCCGGGCGCAGCGTGCGGCCCTCGCGGATCTCGTCGCGGATGCGCTCGAAGTACACGATGAACGAGTCCGCCGTGATGCCGATGGCGACGATGGCGCCACAGACGGCGGGCAGGTTCAGGGCGAAGCCGATGCCCTTGCCCAGGAGCGCCATGATCGTGTAGGTGAGGACCGCGGACACCATGAGGCTGACGATGGCGATGAAGGCCAGACCCCGGTAGTAGACCAGCAGGTAGATCACGACCAGGGCGAGACCGATGGCGCCGGCGATCAGACCGGCCTTCAGCTGCTCGCCGCCGAGCGCGGCGGTGACGGTGGTGACGCTGTCCTCCTGGAAGGACAGCGGCAGGGCGCCGTACGAGAGCATGTTGCCCAGGTCCTGCGCGGACTGCTGGTTGAAGCCGCCGGAGATCTCGGCGTTGCCGCCGGTCAGCGCCTGGCTGACGGACGGGTCGGAGATGACCTTGCCGTCGAGGACGATCGCGAACTGGTTCTGCGGGGCCTGCTTGGTGGCCAGCTCACCGGTGATCTTGGCGAACTTGTCCGCGCCCTTGTCGGTGAACTGCATCTGCACGATCCACTGACCGCGCTGCTGGTCGACGACGCCCTTGGCGTCCTTCACGTCGGTGCCCGCGACCTGGGCCGGGCCGAGGATCCACTTGCCCCAGGCGGTGCCGCGCTGGCCACAGGCGATCGTCGGCTCCTCGGGCTTGGCGCCCTTGCCGGCGGCGGCGCGCTGGTCCTCCTTGGTGCAGTCCAGCGCGGCGAACTTCGCCTGCAGGTCCGCGACGGCGGGGTCGACCGGCGGGGTCGCGACGGGGGCCGGGGCCGAGGCGGAGGCGGAGGGCGTGGCCTTGGCGTCGTCTGCCTTCTTCGACTCGCTCGCCGAGGGCGAGGGAGTGGGGGTGCCCGGGGCCTTGAGGGCCTCGCTGAGCACACGGCCCTGGGAAGTGGCGCTGGACGACGGGGTGGCCGGAGCGGAGGGCTTGGAGCTGCCCTCGGCCTTGGGGGCGCCGGAACCGCTCGCGGAGGGGCTCGGGGAGCCGCTCGGCTTGGGCTCGGGGGCGGCGGGGGCGCCGTCCGCGAGGGCGAGCACGGGGCGGAAGTACAGCTGGGCGGTGGTACCGACCTGCTCGCGGGCCTGCTGCTCGTTCACCCCCTTGGGGATGTTCACGATGATGTGGTCGCGGCCCTGGGTCTGGACCTCGGCCTCCGAGACGCCGAGACCGTTGACACGGCGGTCGATGATGCCGACCGCGGTGTTCATGTTGGTCTCGTTGACCGCGTCCGGCTTGCCGGGCTCACTCTTCGCCTTGAGCGTGATGCTCGTACCGCCCGCGAGGTCGATGCCCAGACGGGGGGTGGTCTGATGAGAGAGGAACATCCCCGCGGTGAGCGCCACCATCGCGATCAGGATGAAGGCCAGGGCGCGCCCCGGCCTCCCCTGAGCCCCCGTGGGCCGTCGGCCCTTCTTCGGTGCTGCCACCTTGTCGTATCTCCCTGTCCAACCGTCGCGCGCCGGGTCAGCGTGCGGACGGCCACGAAATGTGTGGTGGGGACCCCTGCCCCCCGCAGAAGTTCACTGCGGGAACCGCGGCGGATGCCGGTCGGGCACCACCGCGGTCCCTGCCCGGCGCTACTTGGCGCCGGGCTCGCCGTCGGTCTTGCCGTCCTTCGGCTCGTCGTCGCCCTTGGGCTCGTCCTTCTTGCCCAGGTCGAGCTTGGGGGCGTCGCCCTCGGTCAGCGAGGAGGCGTCGTCGGGGACGACCGGAGTCTCCTCCGGGGTCTCGGTGATGCCGTGGACGATGCGGTTGTACTCCGCGTCCTCCAGCACGGCGCCGATGGCGTTCTTCGCGTAGATCGCGTGGACGCCGGGGGCCACTTCGAGGGTGACGGTGTCGTCACCGATCTCCTTGACCGTGGCGTACATGCCGCCGATGGTGCGGACGCCGGTACCGGGCGCCATGTGGTCGCGCATCTGCGCGGCCTGCTGCTGCTTCTTCTTCGCGGAGCGGGTCATCAGGAACATCGCCCCGATGAGCACGATGAACGGGAGGAGTGTCACGAGATTCACGGGACGGAGATCCTTCGCACGACCGCCCGGAAGACGGCCTTTTTCTACGGGGGTGGGCACACCGACCCGAAGGGTCGGCATCGGCGGAGTCTAGGCGAGTCAGCGCCGATGGAACAACGCCCAGCATGGCACCGCAGTTCCTGACCGGTCGAACCTCCGCGCCGTCAGACCCCGAACAGGCCCTGTTGTCCGCTTGATCCGCCACCCGGGTGCTGTGGGGGAACAAGTCCCAGGTGGGCCCATGCGGCGGGGGTCGCGACCCGGCCCCGGGGGGTGCGGGCGAGGAGGCCCTCGCGCACCAGGAAGGGCTCGGCGACCTCCTCGACGGTCTCCCGCTCCTCCCCGACGGCGACGGCGAGGGTGGACAGCCCGACGGGACCGCCGCCGAACAGCTTGAGCAGGGCCTCCAGCACGGCCCGGTCCAGCCGGTCGAGGCCGCGCGCGTCCACCTCGTACACCTGGAGGGCCGTGGCGGCCACCTCGCGGTTGACCACCCCGTCGGCCCTTACCTGGGCGTAGTCGCGGACGCGGCGCAGCAGGCGGTTGGCGATGCGGGGGGTGCCCCGGGAGCGGCCGGCGATCTCGGCGGCGCCGGCGGTGTCGATCTCCACGTCGAGGAGGCGGGCGGAGCGGTGGACGACGCGTTCCAGCTCCTCGGGGGCGTAGAACTCCATGTGCCCGGTGAAGCCGAAGCGGTCCCGCAGGGGCGGGGGCAGCAGGCCGGCCCGGGTCGTCGCCCCGACGAGGGTGAACGGGGGCAGCTCCAGCGGGATCGCGGTCGCTCCGGGGCCCTTGCCGACGATCACGTCGACGCGGAAGTCCTCCATGGCCATGTACAGCATCTCCTCGGCGGGCCGGGACATGCGGTGGATCTCGTCGAGGAAGAGGACCTCGCCCTCCTGGAGGGAGGAGAGGATCGCGGCGAGGTCGCCGGCGTGCTGGATGGCGGGGCCGGAGGTGATGCGGATGGGCGCGCCCATCTCCGCGGCGATGATCATGGAGAGGGTGGTCTTGCCGAGGCCGGGCGCGCCGGAGAGCAGGACGTGGTCGGCGGTGGCGCCGCGCTGCCGGGCCGCCTTGAGGACGAGGTCCAGCTGCTGGCGGACCTTCTCCTGGCCGACGAACTCGCCGAGGTCCTTGGGGCGCAGGGCCGCCTCGACGGCGGTGTCCTCGCCGTCGGCCGCGGCGGCGACCAGCCGGTCCGGCTCGGGGGTGTCGGTTTCGTCGTCCCAGTTCACGCTGCCAGTCTGCCTTCTCGTTCGTTACCGGTGGTCTGCCCGTGTCCCGCCGCGGGCCCGCCCGTCAGCGGGTGCGGTTCAGGGACTGGAGGGCGGCGCGGAGGAGCTGGGGGACGGGGGCCGAGCCCCCTGCGGCGATGGCCGCCTCCGCCTGGGGGGCTACGGCGTCGACCGCGTCCTCCGCCTCGCGGGAGGCATAGCCCAGCCCGATCAGCGCGGCGGTGAGCTGCTCCGTCCAGGGCGCGGGCCCCGACGCCACGGGGACCCGCTGCGCCCCGACCACGGCGGAAGCCGCCCCCAGCTTCCCCTTCAGCTCCAGCAGCAGCTTCTGCGCCCCCTTCTTCCCGATCCCCGGCACCGCCGTCAGCGCCTTCTCGTCCCCCGTCTCGACGGCCAGTCGCAGCGCGTCCGGGCTGTGCACCCCGAGCATCGCCTGGGCCAGCCGGGGACCGACACCGCTCGCGGTCTGGAGGAGCTCGAACACCTGGCGTTCGTCGTCGTCCGCGAAGCCGTAGAGGGTCAGGGAGTCCTCACGGACCACCAGGGAGGTGGCCAGCCGGGCCGGTTCGCCGACGCGCAGGCCCGCGGTGGTGTTCGGGGTGCACTGCACGGCCATCCCCACTCCCCCGACCTCGACGACGGCCAGGGTGGCGGTGAGCGCGGCGACCGGGCCGCTGACGAAGGCGATCATCTCGTACGGCCTTTCAAGGCGGAGGCGTGCTGGGCGGCCGCCTGCTGGAGGCGGTTCTGGGCGGGGGCCCGCCAGATGTGGCAGATGGCGAGGGCCAGCGCGTCGGCGGCGTCGGCCGGCTTGGGCGGCGCGGCGAGCCGGAGCAGCCGGGTCACCATGGCCCCGACCTGCGCCTTGTCGGCCCGGCCGCTGCCGGTGACGGCGGCCTTGACCTCGCTGGGGGTGTGCAGGGCGACGGGTATCCCGCGGCGCGCCGCGCACAGCATGGCGACGGCGCTCGCCTGGGCGGTGCCCATCACCGTGCGGACGTTGTGCTGGCTGAACACCCGCTCCACGGCGACGAATTCCGGCCGGTGCTCATCGAGCCACTCCTCGATGCCGCGCTCGATGGCGACGAGCCGGTGCCCGAGCTCGGCATCCGCGGGGGTCCGTACGACCCCCACGCCGATCATGGTCAGGGGCCGTCCGGCGACGCCCTCGACCACGCCGACACCGCACCGCGTCAGCCCCGGGTCCACACCCAGTACGCGCACTCCGCCCCCTCGTTCGACAGCTGTCGGTGCAGGCTATCCGCCCGCACTGACAATGCGACGGCGGGCCGACAGGGTGTGTCCTGTCGGCCCGCCGTCACGAGCGGTACGGGTCGGCCCGACTAGGCGTCGACCTTCTCCATGACCTCGTCCGAGACGTCGAAGTTGGCGAAGACGTTCTGCACGTCGTCGCTGTCCTCCAGCGCGTCGATCAGCTTGAAGATCTTGCGCGCGCCCTCTTCGTCGAGCTCGACCTGCATGGTCGGGACGAAGCTGGAGTCGGCGGAGTCGTAGTCGATGCCGGCCTCCTGGAGCGCGGTGCGGACCGCGACCAGGTCGGTGGCCTCGCTGATGATCTCCCAGGTGTCGCCGTTGTCGTTGACCTCTTCGGCGCCGGCGTCCAGGACCGCGCCGAGGACGTCGTCCTCGGAGAGCTCGGCCTTGGGCAGCAGGATGACGCCCTTGCGGTTGAACAGGTACGAGACCGAGCCCGGGTCGGCCATCGAGCCGCCGTTGCGGGTCATGGCGACGCGGACGTCGGAGGCGGCACGGTTGCGGTTGTCGGTGAGGCACTCGATGAGCACCGCGACACCGTTCGGGCCGTAGCCTTCGTACATGATCGTCTCGTAGTCGGCGCCGCCGGCCTCGAGGCCGCCGCCGCGCTTGACCGCGGAGTCGATGTTCTTGTTCGGGACCGAGTTCTTCTTGGCCTTCTGAACGGCGTCGTACAGCGTCGGGTTGCCGTCGATGTCGGCGCCGCCCATACGCGCCGCGACCTCGATGTTCTTGATCAGCTTCGCGAAGAGCTTGCCGCGCTTGGCATCGATCACGGCCTTCTTGTGCTTCGTCGTAGCCCATTTAGAGTGGCCGGACATCCGCCTGTCTCCTTCGCGTAACCAACAGTGTTCACCTCAGATCCTACCGGGACCCGATTACGGCGCCGCGCGCACCATGTCGACGAAGTACGCGTGGACGCGGTCGTCGCCGGTCAGCTCGGGGTGGAAGGAGGTGGCGAGGACATTGCCCTGGCGCACGGCCACCGTGTGGCCCTCGTACGTGGCGAGGACCTCGGCGGAGGCACCGACGGACTCGACCCAGGGGGCGCGGATGAAGACGCCCTCGACGGGGCCGCCCGCTATGCCCGCGAAGTCGATCTTCGCCTCGAAGGACTCGTTCTGGCGGCCGAAGGCGTTGCGGCGGACGATCATGTCGATGCCGCCGAGCGTCTCCTGGTCGTCACGGCCGTCGAGCAGCTTGTCCGCCAGCATGATCATGCCGGCGCAGGTGCCGTAGACGGGCATGCCGGCGCGCACGCGCTCGCGCAGCGGCTCCAGCATGCCGAACAGGACCGCGAGCTTCGACATGGTCGTGGACTCGCCGCCGGGGATCACCAGGGCGTCGACCTCGGCGAGCTCCTCGGGACGCCGGACCGGCCTGGCCACGGCGTCCGCCGCGGCCAGGGCGATCAGGTGCTCCCGTACGTCGCCCTGGAGGGCCAGGACACCGATCACGGGGGGGTTGTTCATCGTGGGGTGCCTTACCAGCCGCGGTTGGCGTAGCGCTCGGCCTCGGGGAGGGTGTCGCAGTTGATGCCGACCATGGCCTCGCCCAGGTTGCGGGACGCGTCCGCGATGATCTTCGGGTCGTCGAAGAAGGTGGTGGCCTTCACGATGGCGGCGGCGCGCTTGGCCGGGTCGCCGGACTTGAAGATGCCGGAGCCGACGAAGACGCCCTCGGCGCCGAGCTGGCGCATCAGCGCGGCGTCGGCCGGGGTGGCGACGCCACCGGCGGAGAACAGCACGACGGGGAGCTTGCCGAGCTCGGCGACCTCCTTGACGAGCTCGTACGGGGCGCGCAGCTCCTTGGCGGCGGCGTACAGCTCGTTGTTGTCGAAGCCGCGCAGCTTGGCGATCTCGTTCTTGATCTGGCGCAGGTGGCGGACGGCCTCGACGACGTTGCCGGTGCCGGCCTCGCCCTTGGAGCGGATCATGGCCGCGCCCTCGGCGATGCGGCGCAGGGCCTCGCCCAGGTTGGTGGCGCCACAGACGAAGGGGGTGGTGAAGGCCCACTTGTCGGAGTGGTTGACCTCGTCGGCCGGGGTCAGGACCTCGGACTCGTCGATGTAGTCGACGCCGAGGGACTGGAGCACCTGGGCCTCGACGAAGTGGCCGATGCGGGACTTGGCCATGACGGGGATGGAGACGGCCCCGATGATCTCCTCGATCATGTTCGGGTCCGACATGCGGGCCACGCCGCCGTCCTTGCGGATGTCGGCCGGAACCCGCTCCAGGGCCATGACGGCCACGGCGCCGGCGTCCTCGGCGATCTTCGCCTGCTCGGCGTTGACCACGTCCATGATCACACCGCCCTTGAGCTGCTCGGCCATGCCGCGCTTGACGCGGGAGGTGCCGATGGCCGACTCAGCGGACTGGGGGGAGGTGGGAAGCGTGCTCACGGGTTGACCTCACTCGAAACGAACTCGAAAGGGAGACGGGTACTACTCGGCAGAGAAAACCCCACCGACCAGTCCACTACAAGGGCCAATATGGAGCCGGTGGCTCTTTGATTTGTCCCCGGCGGCCCTGGTGGACCCCGTTCGGCCCATTCCGTGTCCCGCCGCGCCCCTTCCCGCCGGCCTAGGCCGGGCGGTCCGCGAGGTCGGCCGGCGGCTCGTCGTCCATCTCGAAGGCCAGGGGGAACGGCGCGTGCCCGGCCAGCCGGAACCAGCGGACCTTGCGGTGCCTGCGCAGGGCGCGGGCGGCCCGTACGGCGTCGTTGAGGAAGCGCCGGGCCATCGGCACCCGGCGCACGGCGGCGGCCAGCTCCTCGGCGGCCTCCACGCCCCCGGGCGCGGCCTTGAGCACCTCCACCTGGTCGGCGTCGGCGAACACCGCGCGCAGCGCCTGGCTGAGCTCGCTCTCGGCGACCTCCCGGTGCTCCTCCTCGGCCTGCCGGGCGGCGTGCGCGGCCTCGTACAGCACGAGGGAGGAGGCGGGGTCGAGCGCCCCGGAGGTGGCCACCTCCAGGACGACGGAGGCGCGCCGCACGAGCTGCGCGTCCAGGGCGGCACGGGCGGCGTCCATCCGGGTGTGCAGCCGGTCCAGCCGCCCGGCGGTCCAGCTGAGGTAGACCCCGACGACGCCGAGCGCCACCGCGATCCAGACAAGGTTTTCGATCACGGGCGGCGACACTACCGGAGGCGGCGCCCGGGCTAGGCCGTCTCTTTCGGATCTTGCCGGTCAAGCCCGCGTCGTTCCCCCAGCTACCGCTGGGAGGTGCCCCCAGGTGCCGTGCATCGGCGCCTTGGCGGGGCGCCGCCGTACTGGACGTACTTGGTGCCCTGCCAAGGCGGCGAGGTGCGGTGCCGGGCGGCGCGGGTCAGGGAAGATCCGGAAGAGACGGGCTAGTGGGTGTCCCGCGAGAAGCCGAGGCGGGTGCGGAGCGGGACGCGTTCGTCGGCGCCGACCGCGGCCGCGCCGGCGGTGACGGTCTCGTAGACGGCCAGGATGTCCGCGCCGACCGTCGACCAGTCGAAGCGGCGCACGTGGGCCGAGCCGCGGGCGCTGAGCTCGGCCCGCCGGGCCGGGTCGCGCAGCAGGGCGATCGCCGCGTCCGCGAGCGAGCCGGCGTCCTCGTTGGCGAAGAGTTCCCCGGCCGCGCCCTGGTCCAGGACCTGGGCGAAGGCGTCCAGGTCGGAGGCGAGGACGGCCGCCCCGGCGGACAGGGCCTCGACCAGGATGATCCCGAAGCTCTCGCCGCCGGTGTTGGGGGCCACGTACACGTCGACGCTGCGCAGCAGCCGGGCCTTGTCCTCGTCGGAGACCATGCCGAGGAACTCCACCCGGGAGCGCAGCTCGGCCGGCAGGGAGGCGACGGCCTCCTCCTCGTCGCCGCGGCCGGCCACGAGGAGCCGTACGTCCGGGCACGCCTCCACGATGCGCGGGAAGGCCGCCATGAGCACCGGCAGGCCCTTGCGGGGCTCGTCGATGCGGCCGATGAAGCCGAGGGTCTGCCCGCCCCACTCCGGGTGGGGGTCGGCCTTCGCGAAGAAGTCGACGTCGACGCCGTTGGGGATGACCACGGCGTCCCCGCCGAGGTGTTCGACGAGGGTGCGCCGGGCGTACTCGCTGACCGCGATCCGGGCGCTGATCTTCTCCAGCGCCGGCTGGAGGATCGGGTAGGCCGCGATCATCGCCCGGGAGCGGGGGTTGGAGGTGTGGAACGTGGCCACGATGGGCCCCTGCGCCGCCCAGCAGGACAGCAGCCCGAGGGAGGGGGAGGCCGGCTCGTGGATGTGGATGACGTCGAAGACGCCCTCGTGCAGCCAGCGCCGTACGCGGGCGGCCGACAGGAAGCCGAAGTTCAGCCGGGCGACGGACCCGTTGTAGGGCACCGGCACGGCCCGGCCCGCCGAGACCACGTAGGGCGGCAGGGGGGTCTCGTCGTCCGCGGGGGCGAGGACCGACACCTCGTGGCCCAGCCTGATCAGGTGTTCGGCGAGGTCGCGGATGTGGAACTGGACGCCGCCCGGTACGTCCCAGGAGTACGGGCAGACGATGCCGATCTTCACTTCGGGCGCTCCTCCAGGTCGTCGAGCCACAGCCGCTGGAGCATGTGCCAGTCCTCCGGGTGCTCGGCGATCCCCGAGGCGAAGGCGTCGGCCACCGCCTGGGTCATGACGGCGGTCTTCTCGGCGCGGGTCCCCGCCGGGGGCACGTCCACCGCGGGGTGGATCCGCCCGTACATCTTCGGGGCCTCCCCGTAGTGCAGGGTGACCGGCAGCAGGGCGGCCCCGGTCTGCTGGGCCAGCAGCGCGGGCCCGGCGGGCATCCGGGCGGTGGCGCCGAAGAAGTCGACCTCGACCCCGGAGGAGGACAGGTCCCGGTCCGCGACCAGGCAGATCAGCCCGCCCGCGCGCAGCCGGCGCGCGAGGGTGCCGAAGGCGGCCCCGCCGCTGTGCGGCAGGACCTCCATGCCCAGGCTCTCCCGGTAGGCCACGAAACGGTCGTAGAGGGACTCGGGCTTGAGCCGCTCGGCGACCGTGGTGAAGGGGACGCCGACGTGCCCGGTGACCCAGGCCCCGGCCAGGTCCCAGTTGGCCAGGTGCGGCAGGGCCACGACCACGCCGCGGCCGGAGGCGAGGGCCTCGCGCAGGATGTGCTCGTCCTTTATGGAGACGTCCGTGCCGAACCGGCCGGGGTCCATGGCCGGCAGCCGGAAGGACTCCATCCAGTAGCGCATGTACGAGCGCATGCCGGCCTGCGAGAGGGCGCGCAGCCGCTCGGGCCCGGCGTCGGGCACCACCCGGGCCAGGTTGGACTCCAGGCGCAGCACGCTCTTGCCGCGGCGCTTCCAGGCCACGTCGGCGATCTTGCGGCCGAGGGCCGCCGCGGCCGGCTCGGGCAGCTTCTTGACGCCCGCCCAGCCCAGCCCGTACAACCCGTCGACCAGCTTGTCCTTGGCTCCGGGCATCAGTGCGCCCCGCCCTCGGCGGGGGCCGCCGCGTCGGCCTCGGCGGCCTCACGGCGTACCGTGACCACCCGCTGGACCAGCGTGACGAGCGAGCCGGCCGCCACCACCCACAGGGCGATGGGCAGCAGGAGCCCGATCCACGAGGGGACCCCGAAGATCTGCAGCCCGGAGACACCGGCCGCGACCAGCGAGATCACCAGGCGCTCGGCGCGTTCCACGAGGCCGTTGACGGCCACCGGCAGGCCGATCGCCTCGCCGCGGGCCTTGGTGTACGAGACCACCTGGCCGCTGGCCAGGCAGAAGATCGCCACCGCGCACAGCGCGTTGTCGTTCCCGGAGCCCGCGTACCAGAGCGCGAGGCCGCCGAAGATCGCCGCGTCGGCCACCCGGTCGAGGGTGGAGTCGAGGAACGCGCCCCAGCGGCTGGAGACCCCGGCCTGGCGGGCCATGTTCCCGTCCACCAGGTCGGAGAAGACGAAGAGGGTGATGGTGATCGTGCCCCAGAAGAACTCGCCCCGGGGGAAGAAGACCAGCGCCCCGGCCACCACGCCGGCGGTGCCGATCAGCGTGACCGCGTCGGGGCTCACCCCCCGCCGGAGGAGAAATGCGGCGAACGGCGTGAGAACACGCGTGAAGAACGCACGCGCGTACTTGTTCAGCATGGCCTTCCCAGAGGGTCGCTGGGCCGCGCGGCCACCACGGCCACCGGCTGGCCCATCGTAGCCAGCACCCCGGGTGCGGGGCGCCCCGCACCCTCCGGTTCGCCCGGCGCGATCCTTCGGCCATCCCCGTCCGGGTGCCCCTTCACGCGCCCGTCCGCGACCGGTACGACGTATGGACGCAGTGTGACGCCAGTGCAAAGCTCGAAGGACCCCGATCACCCTCCTTCACCGCGACACCGGGAGGCACGAGCATCATGGGACCCACATCACACCAAGCCGGAGCCGCCGGCAGGGCACTGACGGCCGACCGCCCCGACTCCGTACGGAACGTCGTGCTGGTCGGCCACAGCGGCGCCGGCAAGACCACCCTGGTCGAGGCCCTGGCCCTGACCGCGGGGGCCGTGAACCGCGCCGGACGGGTCGAGGACGGGGGCACGGTCTCGGACTACGACGAGATCGAGCAGCGCCGCCAGCGGTCCGTCCAGCTCTCGCTGGTCCCCGTCGAATGGGCCGGAATCAAGATCAATCTCCTGGACACCCCCGGATACGCCGACTTCGTCGGGGAGCTGCGGGCCGGTCTGCGGGCCGCGGACGCGGCCCTCTTCGTGGTCTCCGCCGCCGACGGGATCGACGGGGCGACCCGGATGGTGTGGGACGAGTGCGAGGCCGTCGGCATGCCGCGCGCCATCGTCGTCACCCATTTGGAGGCAGCCCGCTCCGATTACTCGCAGATGGCCTCCGTGTGCGGCGAGATCTTCGGCGCCGACGACCCCGACGCCGTCATCCCCCTCTACCTCCCCCTGCTCGGCTCCCCCGGCCCCGACGGCCACCGCCCCGTCCACGGCCTGCTCGGCCTGCTCTCCCGGCGCGTCCACGACTACACCTCCGGCCGGCGCGTCGAACGCGACCCGGACCCCGGCGAGCTCGCCCTCATCGACGAGGCCCGCTCCCGCCTCATCGAGGGGATCATCGCCGAGAGCGAGGACGAGACCCTCATGGACCGCTACCTCGGCGGCGAGGACATCGACCTCAAGACCCTGATCGACGACCTGGAGCGGGCCGTCGCCCGCGGCACCTTCCACCCCGTCCTGATGGCGGCCCCCGCCGCCGACGGCGCCCGCCAGGGCCTGGGCACGGTGGAACTCCTCGAACTGATCACCGGCGGCTTCCCCACCCCCGCCGAACGCGCCCCCCTCACCGTCACCGCCCCCGACGGCAGCCCCCGCCCCGACGTCGTCTGCGACCCTGCCGGGCCGCTGCTCGCCGAGGTCGTCAAGACCTCCTCCGACCCCTACGTCGGCCGCGTCTCCCTCGTCCGCGTCTTCTCCGGCACCCTGCGCCCCGAGGAGACCGTCCACGTCTCCGGGCACGGCACGGAGGACCGGGGGCACGAGGACCACGATGTCGACGAGCGCATCGGCGCCCTCACCTCCCCCTTCGGCAAGCAGCAGCGCACCCTCGGCGCCTGCATCGCCGGCGACCTCGCCTGCGTGGCCAAACTCACCCGCGCCGAAACCGGCGACACCCTCTCCGCCAAGGACGCCCCGCTGCTGATGGAGCCCTGGGCGATGCCCGAGCCGCTGCTCCCCCTCGCCATCGAGGCCCACAGCAAGGCCGACGAGGACAAGCTCTCCCAGGGCCTGGCCCGCCTCGTCGCCGAGGACCCCACGATGCGGCTGGAGCAGAACCCGCACACCCACCAGCTGGTCCTGTGGTCCCTCGGCGAGGCCCACCAGGACCTCGCCCTGGAACGGCTGCGCACCCGCTACGGGGTCCAGGTCGACCCCGTCCCCCACAAGGTCAGCCTGCGCGAGACCTTCGGCGCCAAGGCCGCCGGGCGCGGCCGTCACGTCAAGCAGTCCGGCGGACACGGCCAGTTCGCCATCTGCGAGATCGAGGTGGAGCCCCTCCCGCCCGGCAGCGGCATCGAGTTCGTCGACAAGGTGGTCGGCGGCGCGGTGCCCCGCTCGTTCATCCCGTCCGTGGAGAAGGGCGTACGGGCCCAGGCCGCCCGCGGCGTCGCGGCCGGATACCCGCTGGTCGACGTACGGATCACGCTGCTCGACGGCAAGGCGCACTCGGTGGACTCCTCCGACGCCGCCTTCCAGACGGCGGGCGCCCTCGCCCTGCGCGAGGCCGCCGCGCAGACCGCCGTCCACCTGCTGGAGCCCGTGGCCGAACTCGACGTCGTGGTCCCCGACGAGTACGTGGGCCCGGTCATGAGCGACCTGGCCGGCCGCCGCGGCCGCGTCGTCGGCACCGAGCAGGCCGAGCCCGGGCGGACCCGTGTCCGCGCCGAAGTCCCCGAGATCGAGATCGGCCGCTACGCCGTCGACCTGCGCTCGGTCTCCCACGGCACCGGACGCTTCGGCCGGGGCTACGCCCGGCACGAGGCGATGCCCCCGCACCTGGCGGACAAGGTTCGCGAACAGGCGGAGAAGGGAAGTCCGTTGACATAGGAGTCGGGACGCACACCCGGCGCTCCGGCCACCGCCCACCCAACCAGCTTGCGGTGGGCGGTATTTCCCTGTCCCATGACCATGGGGACGGCCACGCCGTTAGGCTCTTCGGCGCGACGCGGAGCACAACGGAGCACCACAGAGCGCAACACGGCACGACGGCACGACAGGCAAAGAGCACAGTGGCACGGCGATGGGGGCAGCGGTGGCGGACGACGGTTTCGACTTCAGGCCCGGGGCACAGATTCCCCTGCAGGGGGGCGGCGGCCAGACCGCGGCGACCAACGCACTCGCCTCCGCCGCGTACCGCGACGGCAAGCCGGACGAGATACTCAAGGCCAACAACGACCACTACGAGACGAAGGTCAAGCCCCCGAAGATCTCCCTCTTCGAACCCAACCTCGGCGAGGCCTTCTGCCGGGCCGTCGAGGCCCGCACCCTCGGCGCGGGCCGCAAACCGCTCATCCAGTCCTTCGGCGCCGACCCGCAGACCGTCGTGGAGCACTGCCTCGCGGCCAGCCGCCTGCGCAAGGAGCGCGACCACAAGCTGCGGCTGATCACCCTCGTCTGCGGAGTGCTGTTCCTGCCCGGTCTCCTGCTGTGGCTGGGCCTCTTCCAGCTCCGCAAGACCCTGGGCAAGGGCGCCAAGACCTCCTGGCTCGGCACCGTGCTCCTCGTCGGCATCGGCCTCGTCGTGGCCGTCCTGATGTTCCGGCTGCCCTTCACCGGCTTCCTCGGCCTCTACCTGCGCGGCATGATCATCGCTCCCGTGCTGGGCTGGTTCCTGGCCCGCCGGCTCTGCGAGGCCACCAACGAGGACATGCGTGCCCGCTGGGACGGCCTGCTCGGCGGCGGCGGCGTCGCCGCAAAGATCCCGGAAGCGGTCCCCGGCAACCCCGACGAGAAGGCCCGCGAGGACCTGCGCCGCCAGCTGGCGAGGCTCACCGCCGAGGACCGCAGCAACTCCGTCTTCTACGCCGGCCCCAAGGGCATCCTCGGCATGGGCACCCGCTGGGGCAGCTGGCAGATGGCCGAGGAGCTGACCCCCAAGACCGAGGGCCACGAGATCCACCCCTTCCGCAGCTGGGACGTCATACGGGCCATCGACACCCAGCTGCGCAAACTGGAGCGCGGCCCCCTGCACACCGGCGGCTTCCCCCTCGCCTCGATCCAGCACTGGATCGTCACGCCGATCGGCGAAGGCGCCACCGAGGTCGCCCGCCCGTCCGGCGAGGACGTGGACACCTTCCTCGTCAAACCGCACGAGATCACCCGGATCTGCAACGAGCAGCAGTTCAGCGCCGGCAACCGGCACTACCTGGGCATCCAGTGGCCGCTGTGGGACGGCCAGCTCGTCATCACGATGCTGGTCACGGTCACCGTGCTGTACAAGACCCTGCGCGTGGACGTCACCGCCCACGCCCTCGGGCCGGTTCACGGCCTGTTCACCACCAAGTCGGCCCCCAAGACCGTCGAGGTCCCCAAGTCCGTGCGCTTCTGGGAGACGGTCGAGCGCAAGCTGCCGCTGGTCGACGCGGCGGAGGTCGTACGCCTCGCCGTTCGCGCCCCGCTGACCTGGTACCCGCCGATCCTCGACTACCTCGGCGGCAAGCTGGTCCTGCCCGAGCCCTTCGGCCTGCGGCACGTCTGGGCGGGCTCGATGTGGCGCCACCGCTTCATGGCGGACGACGCCCTGCGCACCGTGGCCCCGGTCCTGCGCGCGGTGCACGCGGCGGCCTTCAAGGTGCTGGACGAGAACGGCGTGGACACCTCGGCGTTCACCAACCGCTCCTCGATCATGAACGGCCTGATCCAGGAGCCGGCCCCGCGCAAGGCGGACGTCTACGACGCGTAGGGCCTGTCCCAGGTAGGCTGGAGGGGTCCGATGCGCCCCGGGGAGGTGCCGCCGTGACCGAGCGCAAGCCGCCCGGGGTCAGCTTCGAGTCCTTCGTGGACCGGCAGATCAGGGAGGCCGCCGACCGGGGCGACTTCGCCCGGCTGCCGGGCCTCGGCAAGCCGCTGGCCTCCCTGGACGCCCCGTACGACGAGCTGTGGTGGATCAAGGGGAAGCTGCACCGCGAGGGTTTCTCCCCGCTGCCGCCCGCCCTGGCCCTGCGCAAGGAGGCCGAGGACGCCCGCGCGGCGGCCCTGGCCGCCCCGACCGAGGCCCGGGCCCGGGCGGTCCTCGCAGAGGTCAACGACAAGATCCGCACCGCCCTGCGCCGGCCCCCGCCGGGCCCCCCGCTGAACCTCACCGAGCTCGACGTGGAAGCGGTGCTGGCGGAGCGGCGGGCGTCCCGTCCCCCCGAGCGGGGACCCGATCGAGGAGCAGGCAGCTGACCCCGCATTCGCTGGCGTTCTACGTGGACGTCGTCACCTCCGGAACGGTGCTCGGGGGTGCACCGCCTCGCGTACTGGGGCGGCGACGCCATCGTCAACAGGGCGATCCGTAACCGCTACGGCCGCTTCGACCGCCACCTGCGCTTCGACAAACCGCGGCGGCTGCTGGCCAACCGCGGCGTGGGCCTGGAGGACGTCCCGGACGTCAACGCGCCGGCCTGCACCCTGCACTGGCAGCCCGCTTCGCAGGTCTCCGTCGTGGCCTTCAGGCAACGCGAGTGGGGCCGGCCGCCGCGGCGCGGCAACCAGCTCGTCGGCGACGTGAACAGCATCTCGTCGTCGATGACCGCCGAGCAGGTGGCATGGAACAGAGCGCGCTACGGCCCCGGGGACGCCTAGGCCGCGGACGGCCCCGGCCATGATCCGCCGGACAGGCCCTAGTCGTTCGGCCAGGCGTCGGCGAGCATCTGGCGGGTGTCCGCGAGGAGTTGCGGGAGCACCTTGGTGTGTCCGACCACCGGCATGAAGTTCGTGTCCCCGCCCCAGCGGGGCACGATGTGCTGGTGCAGGTGCGCGGCGATGCCGGCGCCGGCGGCGGCGCCCTGGTTCATGCCGATGTTGAAACCGTGCGCCCCGGAGGCCTTGCGCAGCGCGACCATGGCCCGCTTGGTCAGGTCGGCCAGCTCCGCCGTCTCGGGGCCGTCGAGCTCGGTGTAGTCGGCGACGTGCCGGTACGGGACGACCATCAGGTGGCCGCCGTTGTACGGGTAGAGGTTGAGCACGGCGTAGACGTGCCTGCCGCGCGCCACGACCAGGCCGTCCTGGTCGGACATCTCCGGAATCCCGCAGAAGGGGCAGCCGTCCCCGGCCTCCGGGCCGGTCGGCTTGTTCTCGCCCTGGATGTAGGCCATCCGGTGGGGCGTCCACAGACGCTGGAACGCGTCCTGCGTGCCCACACCGATCTGCTGCTCCGGCTCAATCGTCATAGGACGCAGCATATGACCTTGCCCGGAGGAACGAGGAAGGCCCCCGGAAAGTGATCACCTGGTGATCGCTCCGGGGGCCTTCGGGCCGGGTCAGACCTGGACGCGGTCCGCGACGACCTTGGCCAGCTTGGCCAGCGCCTCGTCCTTCGGGATGCCGTTCTCCTGCGAACCGTCGCGGTAGCGGAAGGAGACGGTGCCCGCGGCCATGTCCTCGTCACCGACGATGATCATGAACGGCACCTTGAGCTTCTGGTGGTTGCGGATCTTCTTCTGCATGCGGTCCGAGGAGGCGTCCACCTCGACCCGCAGGCCCTGCTTCTTCGCCTCTGCGGCGAACTCCTGCAGGTACTCCACGTGCCCGTCGCCGATCGGGATGCCGACGGCCTGGACCGGGGCCAGCCACGGCGGCATGGCGCCCGCGTAGTGCTCCAGCAGCACCGCGAAGAACCGCTCGATCGAGCCGAACAGCGCGCGGTGGATCATGACCGGGCGCTGGCGGGACCCGTCGGGGGCGGTGTACTCCAGGTTGAACCGCTCCGGCAGGTTGAAGTCCAGCTGGATGGTCGACATCTGCCAGGTGCGGCCGATGGCGTCGCGCGCCTGCACGGAGATCTTCGGGCCGTAGAACGCGGCGCCGCCCGGGTCGGGGGTCAGCGGCAGGCCCTGCTTCTCGGCGACCTGCGCGAGGACGGCGGTCGCCTCCTCCCAGACCTCGTCCGAGCCGACGAACTTCTCCGGGTCCTTGGTGGACAGCTCCAGGTAGAAGTCGGTCAGACCGTAGTCGCGCAGCAGGTTCAGCACGAAGGTGAGGGTGCGGTCGAGCTCCTCGGCCATCTGCTCACGGGTGCAGTAGATGTGCGCGTCGTCCTGGGTGAAGCCGCGGGCCCGGGTCAGACCGTGGACCACGCCGGACTTCTCGTACCGGTACACGGTGCCGAACTCGAACAGGCGCAGCGGCAGCTCACGGTAGGAGCGCCCGCGCGCGTCGAAGATCAGGTTGTGCATCGGGCAGTTCATGGGCTTGAGGTAGTAGTCGGTACCACCGTCGAGCTGCATGGGGGGGTACATGCCCTCCGCGTACCAGTCCAGGTGGCCGCTCTTCTCGAAGAGGGCGCCCTTGGTGGCGTGCGGGGAGTAGACGAACTCGTAGCCCTCCTCCTCGTGCCGGCGGCGCGAGTAGTCCTCCATGGTCCGGCGGATGATGCCGCCGCGCGGGTGGAAGACGGCGAGGCCGGAGCCGATCTCGTCCGGGATGGAGAAGAGGTCGAGCTCGTTGCCGAGCTTGCGGTGGTCGCGCTTCTCGGCCTCGGCGAGGAAGTCGAGGTGCGCCTTCAGCTCGTCCTTCGACGGCCACGCGGTGCCGTAGATGCGCTGGAGCATCGGGTTCTTCTCGCTGCCGCGCCAGTAGGCGGCCGCGTTGCGCATCAGCTTGAACGCCGGGATGTTGCGGGTGGTGGGCAGGTGGGGACCGCGGCAGAGGTCCTTCCAGCACAGCTCGCCGGTCTTGGCGTCGAGGTTGTCGTAGATGGTCAGCTCGCCGCCGCCCACCTCGACGTTCGCGCCGTCGTCGGTGGACGCGGAGCCCTTGATGCCGATGAGCTCCAGCTTGTACGGCTCGTCCGCGAGCTCCTCGCGGGCCGCCTCGTCGGAGACCACGCGGCGGGCGAACCTCTGCCCGCGCTTCTGGATCTCCTGCATCTTCTTCTCGATGGCCTTGAGGTCATCGGGGGTGAAGGGGCGGGCCACGTCGAAGTCGTAGTAGAAGCCGTCACGGACCGGCGGGCCGATGCCCAGCTTGGCCTCGGGGAACAGCTCCTGCACGGCCTGCGCCATGACGTGCGCGGTCGAGTGGCGCAGGATGTTCAGGCCGTCCTCGGAGGAGATCTCCACCGGCTCGACGGTCTCGCCGTCCCGCACCTCGTAGGAGAGGTCCTTCAGCTCGCCCGCGACGCGGGCGGCGATGACGGTGCGCTCGGCGGCGAACAGCTCGGCCGCCGTAGTGCCCGTGGTCACCACGCGCTCGTCCCGCTCGGAATCGCGTTGGATGATCACACGGACGTCTGACACCGGTTTCTCCTGAAGTCTGGGGGCCCTCCCCGGCGGCAGCCGGGCGGGGAACGCGCCGGTGGTCCCGGCGCGTGTGAATCGTACCGAGCGGAGCGGCCGCGCCGCTAAACGGTTGTGCCGGGTGCCCCGGCGGCGCCCGCCCTCCCGCTCCGGCCCGGGCGGCTCCCGGCGGCGGGGAAAACCCGCCGTGCGCCGCCGGGGGCGCGGGTAGCGTGGCCGGGCCGTGTCCGCCGCGCCCCGAAGGGACCCGCTCCATGCCGAACCCGTCCGTCCGCCCGCTGGACCTCACCGACGGGGCGACCGCCGCCGCCGTGCACCGGATCGGGCGGGCCGCGTACGCCGTGGAGGCGGAGCTGATCGGCTTCGACGGGATCCCCGCACTGGGCGAGAGCCTGGAGGACATGCGGGGGCGGGCGCTGCACTGGCTGGGGGCGGTCGGCCCGGACGGGGCGATCGCCGGCTTCCTGGCCTGGGAGGCCCCGCGGCCCGGCGGCCCCGTGAGCCTCGACCGGCTGTGCGTGGACCCGGCCCGGTTCCGCCGGGGCGTCGCCTCCCTGCTCCTGCGGCACGCGCTGGGGGAACTCTTCCCGGGCCGCACGGTCGAGGTCTCCACGGGCGCGGACAACACCCCGGCGGTGACCCTGTACGAACGCCTGGGCTTCGTCCGGGGCCCAGACTTCACCCCCGTCCCCGGCCTGCGCATGGCCTCGTTCACGCGGACGCCCTGAGGGGTCTTCCCGTCGGCGTCGGGCGCGCTCAGTCGTCGGACGGCAGGACGTCCTCGGGGTCGAAGGCCGCGTCCAGGGACTTCATCAGCCGGTCGCGCTCCACCTCGTCCAGCGGGACGGGCGTCACGTCGGCGGCGTCCGTCAGCCTGCGGAAGCCGCCGCGCCGCGAGAGGCGGCCGCTGAGGCGGACCGGGAGGCCCGCCAGGTGGGCGTGGACGGCGATCCGGTACGCCTCCTCCCCCAGCGCGGCCCGTACGTACGGGACCTCCGCCCCGGCCAGGACCCGCAGCCGGACCGTCCCCCCGCCGCCGGCCGCCGCCCGCCGCATCCGCACCACGGCCCCCGCCAGCCGCACGGCGACGGACGGCTCGGAGCGGGTGTAGCGGGCCGAGGCCTCGCGGAGCACGGGCAGGTCGCCGGGGGAGAACTCCACCGGCTCGGGCCGCGCCGCGCAGCCGGCCGGGACCCCGGCCGCCGGGGCCCAGGCCAGCACGATCCGCGCCCCCTCCGAGCCCTGGACCAGGGCGATCAGCGCGTCGGCGAGCTCCCGGCTGACCCCGGCCGCGACGGCCGCGTCGAACGCCTCCATGCCGCCGGTGGCCCGCTGGTAGTCCACCGCCTCCCGGGCGGCGTGCAGCGCGTGGTGCAGCCGGGTCACCAGCCCCCGCCCGCCGTCCACGGGGACGTACGCGGCGAGCCGCCGCCCGTCCGGGCCGGGTCCCACCAGCACCCCCTCCAGGGCCCGTTCGGCCTGGGCGCGGTGGCGGGCCCCGTGGTATCCGGCGCGGGCCCGCTCGGCCAGGGCCCCGGCCAGCAGCAGCCGGCGCGCCGCCGAGCGCAGCCGCTCCTGGGCGGTCCAGCCGGCCTCGCCCTGGAACCCGTACGGCGCCTCGGGGGTCTCCCGCTCCCACCGGACCTCGTCGCTGGGCACGCTCAGCCCGAACAGCACCTCCCGCGCCGACGGCAGCCCGCTGCGCGACAGCGCGGTCAGCGCCTCCTCCAGCAGGTCGGCGCAGTCGGGGAAGGTCCGGGTCTCGGGGACGAGCAGGCTGGTGCCGCCGTGTCCGGGCGGGGTCCAGCGCCCGTACCGCCCGGCCGCGCCGCCGCGCCGCAGCCAGCCGTGCCGGTGCAGCAGCGCGCCGAGGACCCGGGGATCGACCTCCGCGGGATCGGGGGTGCCGGGCAGGGCCGGCCGGGTGGACGGCAGCGGGGGCGGCAGCGGCGCCAGGCGCGTTTGCGGGCGCGGTGCGTGACGGTCCATCAGGGTGTCCCTCCCGACCCGACCCGGGTCATGATCTCGCACAGCGCCCGGTCGTCGAAGATCCGCGCGGTCGGGATCCGTACGGTGGTCCGGCGCCGGCCGGTCACCGGATGCCCGGCGAGGTTGGTCCAGTAGCAGCAGTGCCTCAGGTCGAGCCGGTCGTGCCCGGCGCTCAGCCACTGCTCCCGCTCCCGCGGCACGAGCATCACGACGAGGATCTTGTGCACGGCGACGGGGGTGCGGGCCAGCTTGACCAGGTGCTCGTTGTCGAGGGTGAAGCCGAAGGTGGGTCCGGCCGGGCGCGGCGGGACCTGGTAGGTCGCCTTCAACTGCACCTTGATGGTGACCTCGTCGTCGACGACGTGCTCGGGCGCGCCGTGGCTGACGTGCCAGTCGATCCCGTTGTCCGGGAACGGCTGGGACAGCGAGCAGCCGGCGGCTGCCGCGACGGCGTGCAGGTATGCCACCTGGAGGGTCTCCATGCAGGCGGTGGTGGCGAGCGTGCCGCGCAGCGGACCGGGCCTCGCTCCGGTGTCCGCGTCCAGCACCCCGCCCGGTTCGGGCTGCGCGAGCGCCATGGCCGGCTCCCCATGCCTTCCGGGCTCTGCCGTGCGGGTGGTGTGGTGGTGGTGCGTGGTGTGGGTGACGGCCGGTCACGTGTACGACCCCCCAGGGAAGTTGTCTCCGCACCCGGCTCCGCGCAAACGGCGTACGGGGCAAACAGCCCGGGTATCACGGAATCGGCGGGGGCGGCGGGTCCCGGGGCGGTGGCGCCCGGCACGCCCCGTCTGCCGATCGGGGACGAGGAGTTCGCCATGACACGCTGGTACGAGGGGCCGCTGGCCGCCTTCGACACGGAGACCACCGGGGTGGACGTCGAGCAGGACCGGATCGTGTCCGCCGCGCTCGTCGTGCAGGAGTGCGCGGGCGGCCGGGTGCGCACCACGCGCTGGCTGGTCAATCCCGGCATCCCGGTGCCCCGGGGTGCCACGGAAGTGCACGGTCTGACCGACGAGCACCTCCAGCGCAACGGCCGTTGGCCGGCGCCGGTGGTGGAGGAGATAGCCCGCGCGCTGAGCGAGCAGCAGGTGGCGGGGCGGCCGGTGGTGGTGATGAACGCGCCGTTCGATCTGACGCTGCTGGACCGGGAGTTGCGCCGGCACCGGGCGTCGTCGCTCGCCCGGTACCTGGACGACCGGCCGCTGACGGTGCTGGATCCGCGGGTGCTGGACAAGCACCTCGACCGCTACCGCAAGGGCCGCCGGACGCTGACGGACCTGTGCGCGCACTACGGGATAGAGCTGGAGGGGGCGCACGACGCCTCGGCGGACGCGATGGCCTCGCTGGAGCTGGTACGGGCGGTGGGGCGGCGGTTCGCGGCGCGGCTGGAGCGGCTGACCCCGGCGGAGCTGCACGAGCTCCAGGCGGTGTGGCACGCGGCGCAGGCGCGCGGCCTCCAGGCGTGGTTCGCGCGGCAGGGCACTCCGGAGGCGGTGGATCCGCACTGGCCGCTGCGCCCGGAGGTGCCGGCGGCGGCCTGAGCGGACGTGGGACGCCCGGGACGCCGTGGAATGCGGAAGGCCGGTCCGTCATCAGACGGACCGGCCTGTCCCGGTGGGCGATACTGGGATCGAACCAGTGACCCCTTCGGTGTGAACGAAGTGCTCTCCCGCTGAGCTAATCGCCCGGGAACGCACTGAACAATACAAGAGCCTCGGGGTCTGTTCAAACCGCTTCAGGCGGAGCGGTCAGCCGGGCGGCGAGACCGCGCCGTCCGGCCCGCATCATCAGCGCGTGGTTGAGCCGCAGCGCGGGCCGTCCGGCGAGTGCCAACCGCCGCAGCAGCGGATCCCGTACCTCGACCTCCTGCTCGTAGACGGCCCGGGTGCGGCGGGCCGCGGGCCCGCCGCGCGGGCGTACGGTCCACCGCGCCCAGCCGTCGAGGTCCCCGCCGAGCGCCACTTCGAGGACGCCCCGGGCGGGGGCGCGGAGCAGACCGCGGAGGGTGACGTGGATCTCGTACGGGAGGACGGAGCGGATCACGGCGGTCCCGGAGTCCGTGCCGCTCTGCGCGACCCGGCGGACCTGCGGCCACCAGCCCGGGTAGCGCCGGGGGTCCTCCAGCAGGGAGTAGACGAGGGCGGGCGGGGCGTCGAGGTCCCACACGCTGCGGAAGCGGTAGCGCGTCCAGCGGGGCATGTGTCCAGTCTGGACCTCCGCGCGGCCGCGGCGGGGCGGTTTCCGTGAAGGCCCCGGAGACAGGGGACGGGTGGGGCCCGGGCCAGGCACAGGGGGGATACGGAGGCGGCGGCGCCGGGGTACTCAGGGGCGATCTGAGTAGCCCCGCCCATGTCCTGACGGGGTGACGGGCGCCACACTCCGGGCATGGACACGCCTCTGCCGCCGGCCCACGAGCTGGCGCTCATCGACGCCGAACTGGCCCGACTGGACGCCCGGCGGCTGCAGTTGCTGGCCCGCCGGGACTGGCTGCTGCGGCTGCTGTGGCAGTCGGACGGGGCGCGGCCGGGGGCCTTCGGGCCCGCGGGGGCGCCGTTCGCCCCGGCCGGCCCTGCGCCGGCGCCCGGGCCGGACGGGTCGAAGCCGGGCGCCCAGAACGTGCTGCTGGTGCTGGGCGCGGTGCTGCTGGCCGTGGCCGCACTGGCGTTCACGCTGGTCAGCTGGGGTTCCCTGGGCATCGGAGGCCGCTCGGCGGCGCTGGCCGCGGTGACGGCGGCGGCGCTGGCGGCGCCCGTCGTGCTGCTGCGGCGGGGGCTGCGGTCGACGGCCGAGGCTGTGGCTGCGGTGGCCTTGGCGCTGACCGTGCTGGACGCGTACGCGCTGCACGCGGTGGGTCTGCCCGGCAGTGCCGGGCCGGCCTACGCGGCCTGGGCGGCCGCGGTGCTGGCGGGGCTGTGGGCGGGGTACGGGGCGGTGCTGCGCGGGCCGCGGTCGGCGCCGCTCGCCGCGGTGGGGGCGGCGCAGCTGCCGTTGCCGCTGGCGGCGGCCGCCGCGGGGGCGGACCTGACGGGTGCGGGCTGGGCGCTGCTGGCGACGGCCGGGCTGGACGCGGTGCTCGCGGTGGCGGTGGGCCGGCGGGCGGTGCGGGTGCCCGCGTGGGCGGGCTCGGGGGTGCTGGGCGGGGCGGCGCTGGCGGCGGGGCTGGCGGGGTCCCTGGCGGAGCCGGGGGCGGCCGGTCCGGCCCTGCTGCTGGGGGCGGGGGCGCTGCTGGGCGTGGCGGTGGCCTGGCGGGAGCCGCGGGCCGTGGCGGCCGCGGTGGCGGGGGGTCTGGCGGCGGTGTCGGCGGTGGGGGCGCTGGTTCCGGCCGGGTGGGACGGCGTGTGGTGGGCGGTGGCGGTGCGGGTGGCGGCGGGGCTCGCACTGGTGGCCGCGGTACGGGGGGACGCGCTCGCGGCGGCGGTGCGGCGCGGGCTGGCCCTGGCGGGGGCGGTGGTGGCCGCCTTGGGCGCGTCGGCGGGGCTGGCGGTGGTGGCGTGGCCGCTGTCCTCGCGGCTGGCGGTGCCGGCCGAGGTCTGGTCCGGGGCGGCGGACCGCCCGCAGGGGCCGGGGGTGGGGCTCGCGCTGACGCTGCTGTCGGCAGCGGGCACCCTGTACCTCCTCTCCCGGCTCCGGACGGCCTCGGGGCCGGCCGGGCGGGGTGCCCGGGCCGGGGCGGTGGTGTGCGTGTGGGCCGGGCTGTTCGCGGTGGCCGCGGGGGCGGGGCTGCCGGGGGCGGTGGGGCTCGGGGCGGAGCTGGCGGTGGCCCTGGCGGCCGGGGTGGCGGCCCTGCGGGCCGTGGAGCCGGCCGTCGCGCGGGCGGCCGGCGGGTGTGCGGGGGCGGGGGCCCTCGGGGTGTCCCTGGCGGCTCTGGACGGCCGCGTGGCCACCTTCGCGGTGTTCGGGCTGCTGGGGGACGGGGCCGCGCTGGGAGCGGCGTACGGGGGCGCCCGGACGGCCGCGCGGGGCGTCTGCGCGGTGGCGGCGGTCGGATACGCGGCGGCGCTGGTGGTGGCGCTGGGCGCGCTGGGCGGCGTCCCGGCGCCCTGGCAGGGGGTCGCGCTGCTCGCCCTTCCGGCGGTGGTGGCCGCCCTCGGGCCGGCGCTGGGGCCGGTGCGCGTGCCGGCGGAGGCCGCGGCGGCCGGGGCGGGGGCGCTCGGCGCGGTCCTGGCGGCCGGGGACCCGCCCGTGCTGGCGCTGGTGCTCGCGCTGGGCGGGGCGCTCTGCGGGGCGGGGGCCCTGCGGAGCGACCGGCGGTGGCTGGGCCGGGCGGCGGGGGCGCTGGGCGTGGCGGCCGTGTGGGTGCGGCTGGCGGCGTCGGGGGTGGCGGTGCCGGAGGCGTACGCGCTGCCGGCGTCGGCGGCGGCCCTGGCGGTGGGGCTGCTGCGCCGCCGCCGGGACCGGGGGGCCTCGTCCTGGGCGGCGTACGGGCCGGGGCTGGGGGCGGCGCTGCTGCCGAGCCTGGTGGCCGTCTGGGGGGACCCGTACTGGCCGCGCCCGCTGCTGCTGGGGCTGGGGGCGCTCGCGGTGACGCTGGCGGGTGCGCACCGGCGGCTCCAGGCGCCGTTGCTGCTGGGCGGGACCGCCCTGGCGGGGGTGGCGGTGCACGAGCTGGCCCCGTACGTGGTGCAGGTGGCCGGTCTGCTGCCGCGCTGGGTGCCGCCGGCGCTCGCGGGGGTGCTGCTGCTGGCGGTGGGGGCGACGTACGAGCGGCGGCTGCGGGAGGCCCGCAGGCTCCGCGAGGCCTTCGGCCGGCTGCGCTGAGGGGCCGGGAACGGCAGAGGCCCCGGAGACTCTTTCGAGTCTCCGGGGCCTCTGCTCCGGGTGGGCGATACTGGGATCGAACCAGTGACCCCTTCGGTGTGAACGAAGTGCTCTCCCGCTGAGCTAATCGCCCGGGCACACCGCAAACATTACCGCATGTCAGCGGTGCTCCATGACCAGG
Organism: Streptomyces sp. NPDC001594; assembly: GCF_042893675.1. NCBI lineage: Bacteria > Bacillati > Actinomycetota > Actinomycetes > Kitasatosporales > Streptomycetaceae > Streptomyces > Streptomyces sp. NPDC001594. Next base: position 194,549 of record NZ_JBIAVB010000016.1, read on the forward strand.
TCCGAACGATCACTGGTCCTTGAGGTGCCACGGCAGCGTGAGCCCGTACTTCCACAGGTAGAAGCCCACCAGCGCGCCCGCGATGACCAGGCCCGCGCTGGTGAGGATGATGTTGCGGCGCCGGACCTTGGGGTCGAGGGCCTTCTGCGCGGCCTCGGTGACCTTGCGCTTGGTCCAGCGCAGGACGAGGTGGGCCCACGCGAACTCGGTGGCCCAGATCGCCAGGCCGGCGAAGATCGCGACCCAGCCCGGTCCCGGCAGGACGAGCATCGCGATGCCCGCGCCGATGACGACCAGGCCGACGACGAAGACGCCGACCTGCCAGCTCAGGTGCAGGCTGCGGTTCGCCTTGATGAAGGCGGGCGCCTTCGAGACGTGCGGCGCTTCCTCGGCGGCCGTCTCGCCCGTAGCGGATTCGTTGATTCCGCGGTCACTCCCCGTATCCATGACGCCGAATCTACCGGAGCCGGAAGCACACGTGAATGCCGCTTTGGATCCGCCGTCCGAGGGACCCAGAGGTCCGCAAAACGGTCAGAGGGGTTTACAACGGCACCGTAGGTGGCATGTCGATTTCGCCGACGTGCGAATCCCCGAGCGCACACTGAGCGAAAGGCCCTGGCGCTTATGAACACCACGGTCAGCTGCGAGCTGCACCTGCGCCTCGTTGTGTCGAGCGAGTCCTCACTGCCTGTTCCCGCGGGCCTGCGGTATGACACGGCCGATCCCTACGCCGTGCACGCCACCTTCCACACCGGCGCCGAGGAGACGGTCGAATGGGTGTTCGCCCGCGACCTCCTCGCTGAGGGCCTCCACCGGCCTACCGGTACCGGCGACGTCCGCGTCTGGCCGTCCCGCAGCCACGGTCAGGGCGTCGTCTGCATCGCCCTGAGCTCACCGGAGGGAGAAGCGCTGCTGGAAGCACCCGCCCGAGCCCTCGAGTCGTTCCTGAAGCGCACGGATGCCGCGGTCCCGCCCGGGACCGAGCACCGGCACTTCGACCTCGACAAGGAGCTCTCCCACATCCTGGCCGAAAGCTGAGCCAGGCCCCCAGCCGCCCGGCACCGTCCGACTCGGGGCGACGGTGCCGCACGGACAACCCCATACGGCAGTGACGGCGCTGTCCCCGCGGGAGCCACCCGCGAGGACAGCGCCGCTGCGCTGTCCGGGCCCCCTGTTGACGCCAACCGCTAGAGTCGGCCCCCAGCGGCGGCAGCGGCCCGTCGCCGCCAGGCCCGCCTCCAGGGAGCGACCCCGTGCAGATCCCCCACGACACCCGTCGCGCGCTCGACGTCGTCGTCGCGCTGGTCAACACCGCGGCCGAGCCCGGCCGGCCCGACGGGCTCGCGGACGTCGCCGCCCTGCGCGGCTTCGTCAAGGAGCACGCGATCAGCGACGTCGGCGAGCTCACCGCCCGCGACCTCGCCGGGGTCCGGACGGTACGGGGCAAGTTCGCACAGGCCTTCGCCGCGCCGAACCCCCGCGCGGCGTCCGTGCTCATCAACGAACTCGTGGCCACCGCCGGCACCACCCCCCAGCTGACCGACCACGACGGCTACGACTGGCACGTGCACTACTTCGCGCCGGGCGCCTCGGTGGGCGACCACCTGGCGGCGGACGGCGGCATGGCACTGGCCTTCATCGTGGTCTCCGGCGAGCAGGAGCGGCTGCGCCGCTGCGAGGCCCCGGACTGCGGACGCGCCTTCGTGGACCTCTCGCGCAACCGCTCGCGCCGCTACTGCGACAGCCGCACCTGCGGGAACCGGCTGCACGTGGCCGCCTACCGGGCGCGCCGCAAGGGGGCCGACGGCCCGCCGGAGCAGGCGTCAGAGCAGGTAGAGGTCGTGCACGGCGGCGAGCAGCAGCAGTAGCCCGATCACCGCCAGGAAGATCATCAGCGGGGGCTGGGACAGGGCGAAGAGGCACCCGCGCGGTTCGGGGGGCCCGACGGGCGCGGGGCCATGGCCGACGGGGGCCTCGGGCACGTGGACGGGAGCCGGCGGCTCACCCTGGGATGTGTCGAGCATGTCGGGGCGATGATCGCGCAGCACGACCCCCCGGCGCCCCCAACACGCCAACCGTCACACGGTAGTTGGCCGTCTCTCCCCGGTTCGGGTGGTTTCCCCCGGCTTCTTCCGCGCCCAGGCGGCGGTATGCGGTATGCCGTCCTTCGCGGCCTAGATGCCGTGTTTCTTCAGGATGGCCTCGATGTCGGAGAAGTCCTCCGCCGGGGCGCTCTGCGGCTTCGGGGACGGGCCGGCGGCCCCGCCTCCCAGGGCGGAGGCGGCCGGGGCGACGGCCTCCCGGGACTTCGCGACCCCGCCCGCGGCGCGCCGCTCCAGCGCCCGGGTGGCCAGGAACAGCACCCAGGCCAGGGCCAGCAGCCCGAAGCCGATCCACACGGTCGGCTTGAAGACGATCCCCGTCAGCCACTGCACCACCCCGGTCAGCACCAGGCCGACCGGCACCAGCGCGTACGCGGTGATCCGCAAGGCCCGCACGAACCGTCTGCGGTACGCGGTCACGGCGGCGATGCCCAGGCCCGCAGCGGACACCGCGGAACAAATGGTCTCGGCGAGCATGCGGTCCTCCGGCGGCCTGCGGTGGGCGTTCTGTCCCTTCCATCCTGCACCGGCCGCCTCCGCCACGGCCATGCCCGCGGGCCCGCCCGGCCCGATCTCCGGGACATCTCGGGGTGGCATCTCCTCCCCCGGTGCCGCCCGGGTGGTCTGGGAGACTGTCCGCATGACCGATTCCGTGATCCTCGACGTCTGGTGCGAACTCCAGTGCCCGGACTGCCACAGCGCTCTGGACGACGTGCGCGCCCTGCGGGCCCGCTACGGCGACCGGCTGGACATCCGGCTGCGCCACTTCCCGCTGGAGAAGCACAAGCACGCCTTCGCCGCCGCGCAGGCCGCCGAGGAGGCCCTGGAGCAGGGGCAGGGCTGGCCGTACGCGGAGGCGGTACTGGCCAGGACGGCCGAGCTGGGCGAGCGCGGCGAGGCCGTACTGCTCGATGTGGCCCGTGAACTGGGCCTGGACGCCGAGGAGTTCGACACCGCCCTGATCGACGGCCGGCACATCCTGATCGTCGACGCCGACCAGGCCGAGGGCAAGGCCATCGGCGTGACCGGCACCCCGACCTACGTGATCGGCGGCGAGCGCCTCGACGGCGGCAAGAGCCAGGAGGGCCTGCGCGCCCGGCTCGAGGAGATCGCCGACCGGCTGCTCGCCGACGGCTGAGCCGGAGGGCTCAGAGCAGTTCCTTGGCGTAGTTCACGTGCGTGGTCCGGTAGCCGAGGGACTCGTACAGCCGCAGGGCCGGGGTGTTGTCGGCGAACACGTGCAGCGCCAGCCGGCGGTGGCCCCGCGCGATCGCCGCGCGCTCCGCGAGCAGCATCAGGTCCCGGCCGTGGCCGCGCCCCCGGTGCTCCTCGGCGACCTCGACGTCGTACACGTACGCCCCCGCGCCCTCCTCCCCGGCCGGCGCGAGCCACACGTGCCCGACCGGGGTCCCGGCCGCCTCCAGGACGGCCAAGGTGACGCCCGGGGTCTCCAGGCCCCGCGGGAGCTGCGCGTCGTGGTCGGCCTCCGCCTTGGCCCGCGCCTCCTCGGGCCGCAGGCCCCGGGCCGTCCAGCTCGCCGCGTACAGCTCGCGGGCCCGGACGTCCCACGCCGCGTACTCGGCCCCGGTCATCGGCCGGCCCCGCACCCCCTCGGAGAGGGCCGGCGGGTCCTGCGGGAGCTCCTTGGCCATGTTCCGGCCCGTTTCCGCGTACCCGAGGGCCGCGGCGAGCCGCAGGCCGCCCGGGGAGTCCGCGGGGACGGAGATCCGCACCCGGCGGCAGCCCCAGCCGCGCAGCACCTCCTCGGCGGCCAGCGCGGCGACCGTGGCCCGGCCGCGGCGGCGGTCCGGCTCGTCGACGGCCAGGTCGCGGATCTCCCCCACCGTCGGCCCCGAGGGCGTGTCGGCGGCGATCAGGAGCGTCCCGACGCGCCTGCTGTTGACGCGGACCTCGTACGGGCGCGAGCGCCCGCCGCCCCCGCTCTGCTGAAGCGGCCCGCTGGGCCGCAGGGTGGTGGTCATCCGTCGAGTTCTACCCGCCGCGCGGCGCCGTCACCACGGTGGGGGGCCTCAGGGGTCGATGTCGGACGCGGCGCGCTCCTCGAAGACCCGCATGGCCTTGGCGGTGACCGGACCGGGGGCCGCGGCCAGGGTCCGGCCGTCGACCCGGTGGACGGCCTGGACGTCGCGCAGGGTGGAGGTCAGGAAGACCTCCTCGGCCCGCTCCAGGACGTCGAGGGGCAGGTCGCTCTCGCGGGCGCCGGTCCATTCGACGGCCAGGGCCCGGGTGATGCCGGCGAGGCAGCCCGAGGCCACGGGCGGGGTGTGCAGCTCCCCGTCGAGGACGACGAAGACGTTGGAGCCCGTGCCCTCGCAGAGCTGCCCGAGGGTGTTGCCGAAGAGGGCCTCGGAGGCCCCGTCCCGGTGGGCCCGCGCGAGGGCGACCACGTTCTCCGCGTACGAGGTGGTCTTCAGGCCCGCCAGCGGGGAGCGCTCGTTACGCACCCAGGGGACGGTGATCACGGCCGTGGTGTCGGGGCGGCGGGCGGTCTCGCCCATGGCGACGACCAGGGTGGGCCCGGTCTCGCCGCGGTCGGAGCCCAGCGGGGAGAGGCCGCCCGTGTAGGTGATCCGCAGCCGGCCGAGCGGCATCGGGTTGGCCTCCAGGACGGCGGCGCAGGCGCGGCGGACCTCGTCGAGGTCGGGGTCGGGCAGGCCCAGGCCGCGGGCGGAGCGGGTGAGCCGCTCCAGGTGCCGGGTGAGGGCGAAGAGGGTGCCGTCCTGCGCCTTGAGGGTCTCGAAGACCCCGTCGCCCACGGTCAGCCCGTGGTCGAGGACGGACACCTTCGCCTCCTCGGCGTCCCGCAGCGTTCCGTCGAGCCAGATCCTCACCGTACGGTTCCTCCACTCAGGTCGTGCGTCGTCTCGGGCGCGCCCGGCGCGGGCCCGTCCGAGGCCAGGGCGAGCAGCCGGGCCGCCTTCAGCTCGGTCTCGGCCCACTCCCGCTCGGGGTCGGAGCCCCAGGTGATCCCGGCGCCGGTGCCGAAGCTCAGGCGGGGGCCGCCGGGGGCCTCGCGGTCGATCCAGAAGGTGCGGATGCCGACGGCGAGGGCGGCGGTGCCCCGGTCGGCGTCGACCCAGCCGATGCCCCCACAGTAGGGGCCGCGCGGGGCGGTCTCCAGCTCCTCGATGATCCGCAGGGCGGAGGACTTGGGAGCGCCGGTGACGGATCCGGGCGGGAAGGTGGCGGCCAGCAGCTCGGGCCAGCCCGCGCCCTCGGCCAGCTCGCCGCCGACGGTGGAGACCAGGTGGACCAGGCCGGGGTGCTCCTCGAGGGCGCACAGCTGGGGCACGGTGACCGAGCCGGTGGCGCAGACGCGGCCCAGGTCGTTGCGGACGAGGTCCACGATCATCACGTTCTCGGCGTGGTCCTTGGGCAGCAGGTCGGCGGCGGTGCGGCCGGTCCCCTTGATCGGCCCGGACTCCACGCGGCGGCCGGCCCGGCGCAGGTACAGCTCCGGGGAGGCGGTGGCGATCTCCACGCCGTGCGCGCGGAGCCGAATCGTTCCTGCGTAGGGGGCCGGGTTGCCGCGCGCGAGGAGGGCGGTGAGGGCGTCCACGTCGGCGGCGGCCGGATCGGGCAGCGGGGCGGAGACCACGCGGCACAGGTTGGCCTGGTAGACCTCCCCCGCCGCGATGTACTCGCGGATCCGGCGGACGCCCGCGACGTACGCGGAGCGGTCCAGGGAGGAGGACCAGCGGTCGGCGGCGGGACCGCGCCAGGCGCCGGGTACGGGCGCGGGGACGGGGTCGGGGCGTATGTCGCCGAAGCGCGCGCAGACCAGCCGGCCTTCGAAGTCCGCGCTCACCACCCAGAACCCGGTGGAGTCGAGGGCCGAGGGATCGTTGGTCACGTCTCGGAGGTCGGTCGCGAGGAGGCCGCCGAAGCGGGCCAGGGGAGGCAGGTCGTGCACGGCTGCGAGTCTATGACCGGTGGCGCGATGCCGCCGGTGAGGTGACCGGCGGGTGACCTCCGGTGATCGGGTCGGCAGCACGTCGGCAGCACGCTGCGGAAACGCGTTTTTGAGCTGGCCCGGGAATCCGCTAGAGTTCAACACGTCGCCAGGGAGCGCCGGGGAAAAACCCCGGAGCGAACACGGTGACACTGCGGACGTAGCTCAGTTGGTAGAGCACCACCTTGCCAAGGTGGATGTCGCGAGTTCGAGTCTCGTCGTCCGCTCTGAGTGGGGGATCTTCCCGAGACCCCGCACACTCCGAGGTGGAGTGGCCGAGAGGCGAGGCAACGGCCTGCAAAGCCGTCTACACGGGTTCAAATCCCGTCTCCACCTCCAAGGACGATTAGCTCAGCGGGAGAGCGCTTCCCTGACACGGAAGAGGTCACTGGTTCAATCCCAGTATCGTCCACTGGTCCGAAAGGGCCTGGTCCGCAAGGATCCGCCCCTTACCTACGGTAGGGGGAACCCCAGCGCGATTAGCTCAGCGGGAGAGCGCTTCCCTGACACGGAAGAGGTCACTGGTTCAATCCCAGTATCGCGCACGCAGTACCATCAGCACCCTGTTTGACCTGCGGTTCTTTACCGTAGCCCGCGCGATTAGCTCAGCGGGAGAGCGCTTCCCTGACACGGAAGAGGTCACTGGTTCAATCCCAGTATCGCGCACAGCACCGGAAGCCCCGGCCGTCTCGACGGCCGGGGCTTTCGCGCGTGTGCGTCCGGTGAGCGGAGCGAAAAGGGGCCCGGTGAGCGGAGTGGAAAAGGGTGTTGCCCGTCCGGCTCCCCAGCCGTACGGGCAACACCCTTCAACTGCCGTCCGCCGTCCCCCCGTCCCCACGGGGTTCGACGGGCCGATGTCCCGGCCCGGGCCGCTCTCCCGGGCCTGGGGCGCCGCTCAGCGCCCCAGCATCACGCCCACGGACGACGCCTGTGCCGCCACCTGATCGAATCCCCCGAAGAGGAAGAGCAGGAGGGCGGCCAGGGGGAGGACCATGGCCGCGGCCACCAGCGGGTGGCGCGTACCGGACTCATGGCCGTCGAACGCGAAGAGCTTGCGTCCCTGCCGTGCGGTGTCCGCCATGGTCCTCTCCCTGTCGTCTGGCAGCGGCGGGCTCGTGACCTCGGGGGACGAGTGCGCCACCCGCCGCTTGTCTTCAACACTAGGCGGCCGGAAGGCTCCTGGCCTCATGCCCTCGTACCCATTGCCGGGCCTCCAGGAGGATGAGGCGGCCGCCCCCGGACTACTCCCCTGGGTGGAGATCCTTCCCCCTCGGTGGGGGTCTTCCCGGAGGGGTTGTCCGGAGGGTAGTGACTTCGCTCACTTGCGTCACTCTCCGCGCACGCGTGTCCTCGTACGGGGTGTTGACGGCCCCGGTCGCGCCCCACGGCCCCGCTCCCCCGGTCCCGGCCTGCCGAAGGAGGCGCCGGGAGGCCAATCCCCTTGGTCCGAAGGGGCCTTGGGGGTACGGGGCCACATCGCCCGAACGGAGGTCGTCTCGTCTGGCACACCCTCAAGTGGCCTGCGCCGCACAGAGGATCGAATGCTCCGCGGAGGGCGCGGCCTCTGAGCGCTGGTGCCGGATGGTCCGTAAGCTGTGCCAGGTCAGCAAGGCGACCGTCAGCGGGGTGGACATGGCGATGATGCGGCTCCGGCGCGAGGACCCGCGTGTCGTCGGCTCCTTCAGACTGCACCGGCGGCTCGGCGCCGGCGGCATGGGCGTCGTCTACCTGGGCTCCGACCGGCGCGGCCAGCGCGTCGCCCTCAAGGTGATCCGGCCCGACCTGGCCGAGGACCAGGAGTTCCGCTCCCGGTTCGCCCGCGAGGTGTCCGCCGCCCGGCGGATCCGCGGCGGGTGCACGGCCCGGCTGGTGGCCGCGGACCTGGAGGCCGAGCGGCCCTGGTTCGCCACGCAGTACGTGCCGGGCCCCTCGCTGCACGACAAGGTGGCCGAGGAAGGCCCCCTGACGGCCGCGCAGATCGCCGCCGTCGGCGCCGCGCTGTCCGAGGGACTGGTCGCCGTCCACGAGGCCGGGGTCGTCCACCGCGACCTGAAGCCCTCGAACATCCTGCTGTCGCCCAAGGGGCCGCGGATCATCGACTTCGGTATCGCCTGGGCCACGGGGGCCAGCACCCTGACCCACGTCGGCACCGCCGTCGGCTCCCCCGGCTTCCTCGCGCCCGAGCAGGTGCGCGGCGCCGCCGTCACCCCGGCCACGGACGTGTTCTCCCTCGGCGCCACCCTCGCCTACGCCGCGATGGGCGACTCCCCCTTCGGGCACGGCAGTTCCGAGGTCATGCTGTACCGGGTGGTGCACGAGGAGCCGCACCTGGTCGGCGTCCCGGACGCGCTGGCCCCGCTGGTGCGGGCCTGCCTGGCCAAGGACCCCGAGGAGCGGCCGAGCACGCTCCAGCTGTCGATGCGGCTCAAGGAGATCGCCGCCCGCGAGGCGCAGGGGCTGGGCGACGGCCGCCCGCCGGCGCAGCGGGCCCGCGTCGAGCGGTCCACCGGCCGGCTGCCCGAGCGGGCCGCCGGGTACGCGGGGCAGGACACCGAGCGGCGTACCGGGGGCGGCGGCCGGGGCCCGGCCGAGCGGGCCGGGGAGCGGCACGGGGAGCGCCCGTCGGGCACCACCCCCGCCCCGCGGCCGCAGGGGCCGCACAGCGGGTCGCGCCCGCGCCCGTCGGGCTCACGCCCTTCCGGGTCGACGGCGGGCCGCACGGGGGACCGTACGGGCCCGCGCACGGGGCCCCGCACGACCGGCACCGGGCGGCGGCCTTCGCGGCCGGACCCCAGGCTGATGCGGCAGCGGCTGATCGTGTTCGTGGTGGTCACCCTGCTGGTGGCGCTGGGGATCGCGCTCGCACAGCGGCTCTGAGGCCCTGGGGCTCCGAGGAAACACGGAGGGGCGGCCCCCCCGGGGGGGGGGGGCCCCCCCCGGGGGGGGGGGCCCCGGGGCCCGCCCCCCCCCCGCCCCCCCCCCGGCCCCCCCCCCCCGGCGGGGGCCCCCCCCCCGCCCCGCCCCCCCCACCCCCCGGGCCCCC
>NZ_JBIAVB010000017.1:0-195174 GCF_042893675.1 Streptomyces sp. NPDC001594
GCGCCCTTGACAGGCCGGCCCGAACCGGAAGGACAGTGGGACTGGCGGGAAAGCCCCAACCCCTCTCTGAGACCGCCCGCCGGGGTCCCGACCCTCCCCCACCCCGCCGAGCCTTCCGGTTCCCGCCGTCGGGGGGTACCGGCGTAGGGGCCGCCGCACTGTGCCGCCACCGCCCCGCCATCGCCCCGCCCGGGCGGGTGGGCAGCCACCGGCCCGCCCCCGGCCCCTCGCGGGGGCGGAGACCCCGCCCCCCGTGCCGACGTAAAAGGAAATCCTCACCCCATCGGTAGCTCCACATACGACGGCGTCGGCTCCGGGGAAGTGAAGGACAGGGTGGCGCGGGGGAGGTTGGCGTCCGCGTAGAGGGGGTCGTGGGGGGTCAGGGCCAGCATGGCGCGGTGGCCCGGCGGGAGGTCGTACGCGGTGGGCTGGAGGTCGATGTCCGCGCTGACCAGGCTGTCCGGCGGGGCGTCGAGGTCGCTGAACGGGGCGTGGCTGATCAGGCGGGCCGAGCCGTCGGGCGCCAGGTCGAGGAGGTACGCGACGAAGGTGGAGCCGGAGTTCGCGGCCCGGTAGGTGACGCGCAGGCGCGGGGTGCCGCGCAGGCGGGTGGTGTCCGGGGCCGGGGCGGCGGTCCAGACGGCGGCCGCCGTGCGGTCCATGGTGGCGGCGGCCGGGTAGGGGCTCGGCCGCCCCGCCAGTTCGGCGTGCCCGGCGCGGGCGACGGCCTCGGCGACGGCCACCGGGGTCCCGACCCCGCACAGCACGCCCGCCGCCCAGCCGGGGTCGGGGCGGTCGGCCAGTTCGCCGGTGCCGGTGAGGTGCAGGCGGCGGGTGTGGCGGGTGGGGACGGGCCAGGTGGGGGAGGGTTCGAGGGCCCGGCTCCACATCACCTCGGAGAGGACCTCGCCCTCCGCGTCGATGCCGTTGGGCTCCCCGGCGAGGTGGTGGTCGAACCAGCGCCGGGCGTCCGTCCAGATCCGGTTCGGCAGTCCGGGCAGCCCGGTCAGTTCGGGGCCGCAGTGGTCGCCGATGGACAGGTCGATCCGCTTCGGCCCGCCGAGCTCCTGGAACGTCCGCAGCACCTGCCCGGCCGGGAAGAGGGTCTCGTGCCAGGCGTGGGCGCAGAAGACCGCCACCTGCCGCCGCCCCAGCTCCTTGACGTGCGTGAACGGTGAGCGCTGCTCCGCCCACGCCAGGGTCTCGTGCAGGTCCCCGCCCGCGAGGACGTTCGCCAGGGCGCGCTCGGTCGGCCGGCTCAGCCTCGCCCGGGGGGCGGCCGTGAGCAGGGCGTGGGCGGCGGCGGTGCGGCGGGTGGAGTTCTCCCGGAGCACCTCCCCGAGGTCGCCCCAGCCGCTGAGCGCCGCCACCGCGTCCACCCGGGCGTCGTGCGCGGCGACGAGCTGGGCGATGCCGGCGCCGTAGGAGACGCCGAGGAAGCCGATCCGGGTGACGGGTCCGGGGGCGCGCTCCAGGAGGTGGTCCAGGGCGTGGCGGCCGTCGGCGACGTCGAGCGGTCCGGCGAAGTCGGCGTGGCCTTCGGAGGCGGCCAACCCGCGCGGGCTGTAGGCGAGGACGTCGTAGCCGCCCACCGCGAACCGGGAGGCCTGGACGGTGTAGGCGGGCCAGCCGAGGTCGCTCCAGGGCGCGGGCATGACGACCGCCGGGCGGGGTCCGGGTCCGGTGTGCCGCCAGAGGGCGGCCTCCAGGAGGTCTCCGTCGGCGCCGGTGACCTTGCCCCGGCTGAAGACGGCGACGGCCCGTACGGCCTCGACCTCGGCGGCGCGCGCGGGGGGCAGGCCGGTGCACTCGCCGCTTTCGAGGGCGGCGGCGAAGGCGGTCAGGGCGGTGGCGTCCAGGTCGGGGTAGAGGGAGGGGGCGGGAGAGGGGGCGGGAGAGGGAGCGGGGGCGGCTGGGGGCACGGCGGATCATCCTCGTCGTCTCGTCGTCGCGTGGCAGGGACGTGTTCGGACGTGGGGGGCGGTGCGCTGCTCCTGCTCCGGCGGTGTGAGCGGGAGCACCCAGTATCGGCGTGGTGCGCGGGGCGTGCTCGGGGGCGTGCGGGCGTACGGCCGGATTCGGGCGTGTGGGTGGGCGGGGCCGGGCGCGCGTGCCTCGGGGATGGGGCTGGTGGGTTCAAGTGCCGTGCTTCGTGGCCTGGTTGGGGCGTGGCGGGAACCGGACGGGTGCGGACGAAAATCATGCAAGCGTGCTTGATTGTTTCTCGGGCTGCTGCCAGGCTTCCCCTCACGCCGAGAGGGGAGCACGTCGTGCCCGAGCCGTCCGTCGTCGCCGTCTTCACCGATCTCCGCGAGGAGGGCCGTGAACTCGACTCCCTCGTAGGGGGGTTGGCAGAGTCCGAGTGGGCGCGGCCGACGCCCGCCGCGGGGTGGGGCGTCGCCCATCAGATCGCGCACCTGCACTGGACCGACCGGGCCGCGCTGCTCGCGCTCACCGACGCCGAGGGGTTCGCGCGGGAGGTGGAGGTGGCCCTGAAGGCGCCGGACTCCTTCGTGGACGAGGGGGCCGAGGAGGGCGCCCGGCTGGCCCCCGCCGAGCTGCTGGCCCGGTGGCGGGCCGGGCGGGAGGCGCTGGACCGGGCCCTGGCCGCCGCCTCCCCCGACGCCCGTTTCCCCTGGTACGGCCCCCCGATGAAGGCCGCCTCCATGGCGAGCGCCCGGCTGATGGAGACCTGGGCGCACGGCCAGGACATCGCCGACGCGCTCGGCGTGCGCCGGGCCCCGACCGCCCGGCTGCGGCACGTCGCGCGGATCGGGGTGAGGGCGCGGGACTACGCGTACGCCGTGCGCGGACTGGCGGTGCCGGAGGGGGAGTTCCGGGTGGAGCTGACCCCTCCGGGCGGGGCCGGGGTGTGGGCGTTCGGGCCCGAGGACGCCGGGCAGCGGGTCACGGGCCCGGCGCTGGACTTCTGCCTGCTGGTCACCCAGCGCGCCCACCGCGCCGACCTGGCCCTCACCGCCACCGGCCCCGACGCCGACCGCTGGCTGGACATCGCCCAGGCCTTCGCCGGCCCGGCGGGTCCGGGCCGTGAGCCCCGGGGGACGCGGTGACCGCCCGGCGCCCGCTGCGCATCGGCAACGCCTCGGGTTTCTACGGCGACCGGTTCGGTGCGGTGCGCGAGATGCTGACCGGCGGCCCGTTGGACGTCCTGACCGGCGACTACCTGGCCGAGCTGACCATGCTGATCCTCGGCCGTGACCGGCTGAGGAACCCGGACCTCGGGTACGCCAAGACCTTCCTGCGGCAGCTGGAGGAGGGGCTCGGGCTCGCGCACGAGCGGGGCGTGCGGATCGTCGCGAACGCGGGCGGGCTGAACCCGGCCGGGCTGGCGGACGCGGTGCGCGCGCTGGCGGACAAGGTCGGGGTGCCCGTACGCGTCGCGCACGTCGAGGGCGACGACCTGATGCGGCTCGGCGCCGCGGAGGTGCCGGAGGTGCCGGAGGGTCCGGGGGAGGGGCTGCCGGCGGGGGCGTCGGGGGAGGCGTTGGCGGGGGCGTGGGCGGGGGCGTTGACCGCCAATGCCTACCTCGGCGGCGCCGGGATCACGGCCTGCCTGCGGGCGGGCGCGGACGTGGTGGTCACCGGCCGGGTCACGGACGCGGCGCTGGTGAGCGGGCCGGCCGCGTGGTGGTTCGGCTGGGGGCCCGAGGAGTACGACCGGCTGGCGGGCGCGGTGGTCGCCGGGCACGTCCTGGAGTGCGGCACGCAGGCCACCGGCGGCAACTACGCCTTCTTCACCGCCCACGACGTGCGCCGCCCCGGCTTCCCGCTCGCGGAGGTGTGGGAGGACGGCTCGGCGGTCGTCACCAAGCACCCCGGCACGGGCGGGGTCGTCTCCCCCGGCACGGTCACCGCGCAGCTGCTGTACGAGACCCAGGGCGCCCGGTACCTGGGCCCGGACGTCACGGCCCGGCTGGACACGGTGCGCCTGACCCCGGACGGCGAGGACCGGGTCCGGATCAGCGGGACGGTGGGGGAGCCGCCGCCGGACACCCTGAAGGTCGGGGTCACCCGGGTGGGGGGCTGGCGCAACGAGGTGGTCTTCGTCCTGACGGGCCTGGACGTGGAGGCGAAGGCGGAGCTGGTGCGCGAGCAGTTGGCGGACGCGCTGGCCGGAGCGGCGGGCGTGTCGTGGACCCTGGCCCGCACCGACCACGCGGACGCGGACACGCAGGAGACGGCGAGCGCCCTGCTGCGCCTGGTGGTGCGCGACCCGTCACCGGACCGGGTGGGGCGGGAGCTGACGGGCGCGGCGGTCGAACTGGCCCTGGCGAGCTACCCGGGCTTCCACGTCACGGCCCCGCCGGGACCCGCCCAGCCGTACGGGGTGTTCACCTCGGCCCTGGTCCCGGCGGCCTCCGTCCCGCATACGGCGGTCCTCCCGGACGGCACCCGCCTGCGGGTCGGAGGCGGGGCCGGCCCCGGAACCGCCGCCCCGCACGACCCCCGGCTCCCGGCCGGACACGGGACCGCCTCGGGCGCGGACCCCCTGCCGGGGCCCGGGGTCGAGCCCGCGGTGCCGGTCGCGGGCGGCGGCGGGGTGGGGGGTAGCCCCGCAGGGCCTCCGCGACACGACCCCACCACCCGTGCCCCCCTCGGGCTGCTGGCCGGGGCGCGGTCCGGGGACAAGGGGGGCGACGCCAACATCGGGGTCTGGGTCGAGGGCGACGCGGCCTGGGAGTGGCTGCGCGACACCCTCACCGTCGAGTTCCTCCGGCGCCTGCTCCCCGAGACCGCCCCCCTCGCCGTCACCCGCCACGAGCTGCCCCGGCTGCGGGCGCTGAACTTCACCGTCGCCGGGATTCTCGGCGACGGGGTCGCCTCCGGCCACCGGTTCGACCCGCAGGCCAAGGCCCTCGGCGAATGGCTCCGCGCCCGCCACGTCGACATCCCGACCCGCCTCCTGCCACCCACCCCGGAGGGGAACCACCCATGACCCGTCTCGGTACCACCGTCGACCCCCTGGCCCCCGAGTACGCGCGGGCCCGTTCCGCCGCCCTGGAGCGGCTCGGGGCGCTGGAGGCGGAGCACGCCAAGGCGCTCGCGGGCGGCGGGGAGAAGTACACCGCGCGGCACCGTGCCCGCGGCAAGCTGCTGCCCCGCGACCGCGTCGAGCTGCTCCTCGACCCCGACACCCCGTTCCTGGAGCTGTCCCCGCTCGCCGCCTGGGGCAGTGACCACCCCGTGGGCGCCTCGATGGTCACCGGCATCGGCACCGTCGAGGGCGTCGAGTGCCTGATCACGGCCAACGACCCCACCGTGCGCGGCGGTGCCAGCAACCCCTGGACCCTGAGGAAGGCCCTGCGGGCCAACGAGATCGCCCTGCGGAACCGGCTCCCGTGCATCAGCCTCGTGGAGTCCGGGGGCGCCGACCTGCCCTCCCAGAAGGAGATCTTCATCCCCGGCGGGGCGATCTTCCGCGACCTCACCCGTCTGTCCGCCGCCGGCATCCCCACCGTCGCCGTCGTCTTCGGCAACTCCACCGCCGGCGGCGCGTACATCCCCGGGATGTCCGACCACACCGTCATGATCAAGGACCGTTCCAAGGTGTTCCTGGGCGGCCCTCCCCTCGTGAAGATGGCCACGGGTGAGGAGAGCGACGACGAGTCCCTCGGCGGCGCCGACATGCATGCCCGTGTCTCCGGCCTCGCCGACCACTACGCCCTCGACGAGTACGACGCCATCCGCCAGGCCCGCCGGATCGTGGCCCGTCTCAACCACCGCAAGCCCCACGCCGAACCGCCGCGCGCCGAGGAGCCGCTGTACGACGCGGAGGAGCTCCTCGGGATCGTCCCGCCGGACCTGAAGACCCCCTTCGACCCCCGCGAGGTCATCGCCCGCATCGTCGACGCCTCCGACTTCGACGAGTTCAAGCCCCTCTACGGCCCCAGCCTCGTGACCGGCTGGGCCACCCTGCACGGCTACCCGGTCGGCATCCTCGCCAACGCGCAGGGCGTGCTGTTCAGCGCCGAGTCGCAGAAGGCCGCCCAGTTCATCCAGCTCGCCAACCAGCGCGACATCCCGCTCCTGTTCCTCCACAACACCACCGGCTACATGGTCGGCAAGGAGTACGAGCAGGGCGGCATCGTCAAACACGGCTCGATGATGATCAACGCGGTCTCCAACTCCCGCGTCCCGCACCTGTCCGTCCTCATCGGGGCCAGCTACGGCGCCGGCCACTACGGCATGTGCGGCCGCGCCTACGAGCCCCGGTTCCTCTTCGCCTGGCCCAGTGCCAAATCCGCCGTCATGGGCCCCCAGCAGCTCGCCGGAGTGCTCTCGATCGTCGCCCGGCAGTCCGCCGCCGCCAAGGGACAGCCCTACGACGAGGAGGCCGACGCCGGGATGCGGGCCTTCGTCGAGGCGCAGATCGAGTCCGAGTCCCTGCCCATGTTCCTGTCCGGGCGGCTCTACGACGACGGAGTCATCGACCCGCGCGACACCCGTACCGTCCTCGGCCTGTGCCTGTCGGCCGTCCACAACGCCCCCGTCGAGGGCGCCCGTGGCGGCTTCGGCGTCTTCCGGATGTGAGCCCGCCCATGACGAACCCGATCACCTCCCTCCTCGTCGCCAACCGGGGCGAGATCGCCGTACGGATCTTCCGCACGGCCCGCGCCCTGGGCCTGGCCACGGTCGCCGTCCACTCCGACGCCGACGCCGACGCCCTGCACGTGCGCTCCGCCGACACCGCCGTCCGGCTGCCGGGGGCCGCCCCCGCCGACACCTACCTGCGCGCCGACCTGCTGATCGAGGCCGCCCGCGCGGCCGGCGCGGACGCCGTGCACCCCGGGTACGGCTTCCTGTCCGAGAACGCCGACTTCGCCCGCCGGGTCGAGGCCGCCGGCCTGGTCTGGATCGGGCCGCCGCCCGGGGCCATCGAGGCCATGGCCTCCAAGACCCGGGCCAAGGACCTCATGCGGGCCGCCGGGGTGCCGCTGCTGGAGCCCGTCGACCCGGCCGCGGCCACCGCCGCGGACCTGCCCCTGCTGCTGAAGGCCGCCGCGGGCGGCGGCGGCCGCGGGATGCGCGTCGTACGCGACCTCGACTCCCTCAAGGAATCCCTCGACGCGGCCGCCGCCGAGGCCCTGTCCGCGTTCGGCGACGGGGAGGTCTTCGTCGAGCCGTACGTGGAGCGCGGGCGCCACGTCGAGGTGCAGGTCCTCGCCGACGCCCACGGCACCGTCTGGGCCCTGGGCACCCGCGACTGCTCCCTCCAGCGCCGCCACCAGAAGGTCATCGAAGAGGCCCCGGCCCCCGCGCTCCCCGACGATCTCCGCACCCGCCTCCACGAGGCCGCCGTGGCCGCCGCCCGGGCGGTCTCCTACCGGGGCGCGGGCACGGTCGAGTTCCTCGTCGGCGCCGACGGCCGCCCCTGGTTCCTGGAGATGAACACCCGCCTCCAGGTGGAACACCCCGTCACCGAAGCCGTCTTCGGCCTCGACCTCGTCGCCCTCCAGCTGCGCATCGCCGAAGGGGAGCCCCTCGCGCCGACCCCGCCCGAGCCCTCCGGCCACGCCGTCGAGGCCCGTCTGTACGCGGAGGACCCGGCCCTCGACTGGCGCCCGCAGACCGGCGTCCTGCACACCCTCTCCTTCCCGGAGCACGTCCGTGTCGACACCGGGTTCACCTCCGGCGACAGCGTCTCCGTCCATTACGACGCGATGCTCGCCAAGGTCATCGCCCACGCCCCCACCCGCACCGAAGCCGTCCGCGTCCTCGCCGACGCCCTCGCCCGGGCCCGGATCCACGGTCCGGCCACCAACCGGGAGCTGCTCGTACGCTCCCTGCGCCACCCGGAGTTCACCGCCGCCCGCCTCGACACCGGGTTCTACGACCGCCACCTCGACACCCTCACCGACGGCGCCCCCGACCCCGCCCTCGCCTGCCTGGCCGCCGCCCTCGCCGAAGCGGCCCCGGCCCCCGGCGCCCCGCTCGCCTCCCGCCTCGGCGGCTGGCGCAACCTCCGCTCCCAGCCGCAGACCCGCCGCTACACCGTGGCCGGCACCGAGCACGAGGTCCAGTACCAGCCCGTGGAGCACCCCGGCGTGCGCGTCCTGGCCGCCACCCCGACCCTCGTCACCCTCGAAGTCGACGGCGTACGCCGCATGTTCCACGTGAAACAAAAATCGAACACGGTCTACGTGGACTCCACCCTCGGCTCCCACACCCTCACCCCGGTCCCCCGGTTCCCCGATCCCCAGGACCGCACCGAACCGGGCTCCCTGCTCGCCCCCATGCCCGGCACCGTCGTCCGCGTCGCCGAGGGGCTCGCCCCCGGCTCCGCCGTCACCGCCGGGCAGCCACTGCTCTGGCTGGAGGCCATGAAGATGGAGCACCGCATCCTCGCCCCCGCCTCCGGCACGCTCACCGCGCTCCACGCCGCCACCGGCCGCCAGGTCGAGTTCGGCGCCCTGCTCGCCGTAGTCCAGGAGGAAACGCCGTCATGAGCCCCGCCGCCACCGAAACCGAAGAACACCGGGCCCTGCGCGCCGCCGTCGCCGCCCTCGGGCAGCGCTACGGCCGCGACTACCTCGCCCGCCTCGCCCGTGAGGGCGGCCACCCCGACGAACTGTGGGCCGACGCCGCCAAGCTCGGCTACCTCGGCGTCAACCTGCCCGAGGAGTACGGGGGCGGGGGCGGCGGGATCGCCGAACTCTCCATCGTCCTGGAGGAACTGGGCGCGGCCGGCTGTCCCCTGCTGATGATGGTGGTCTCCCCGGCCATCTGCGGCACCGTCATCGCCCGCTTCGGCACCAAGGCCCAGAAGCGGGCCTGGCTCCCCGGCCTCGCGGACGGCAGCCGCACGATGGCCTTCGGCATCACCGAACCCGACGCGGGCTCCAACTCCCACCGCATCACCACCACCGCCCGGCGCGACGGCGACGGCTGGGTCCTCACGGGCCGCAAGGTCTTCATCTCCGGCGTGGACATCGCCGACGCCACCCTGATCGTCGGCCGCACCGAGGACGCCCGCACCGGCCGGCTGAAGCCCTGCCTGTTCATCGTGCCCCGCGACACCCCCGGCTTCACCCGCTCGGTGATCGACATGGAACTCCAGGCGGCGGAGAAGCAGTTCGAACTGGTCCTGGACGAGGTCCGGCTCCCCGCCGAGGCGCTGGTCGGTGGGGGTCCCTCCCACGCCGGAGGCGTAGGGGGAGAGGACGCCGGCCTGCTCCAGCTCTTCGCCGGGCTCAACCCCGAACGCATCATGACGGCGGCCTTCGCCATCGGGATGGGCCGCTACGCGCTGGGCCGGGCGGTGGACTACGCCCGCACCCGCCAGGTGTGGCAGGAGCCGATCGGCGCCCACCAGGCGGTGGCGCACCCGCTGGCGGTCGCCCACATCGAGCTGGAACTGGCCCGGCTGATGATGCAGAAGGCCGCGCGGCTGTATGACGCGGGGGACGACATGGGGGCCGGGGAGGCGGCGAACATGGCGAAGTACGCGGCGGGGGAGGCGTGCGTGCGGGCGGTGGACCAGGCGGTGCACACCCTCGGCGGGAACGGGCTGACCCGGGAGTACGGGCTGGCCTCCCTGATCACGGCCGCCCGGGTCGCCCGGATCGCGCCGGTCAGCCGCGAGATGATCCTGAACTTCGTCTCCCACCAGACCCTGGGCCTCCCCAAGTCCTACTGACCCCGCCCCCGCCCCCGGCCGCCCCCGCCCCGCACCCCCCGTCACCGTCCAGCCGACCGCACCCGCCCCGCCGGAGCCACGACCGGGTGAACGGCGGGTCCGGGCGGGCCCGGTCGGGCGGGTGGGGGCGGGTCGGGGGAGCGGGCGGGGGTGAGGGGGCCGCGTACCCTCGCCCCGTCAACCGAGCCCTCCGGAGGAGACATGGCCCCACTCGTGCACGCCGCCCAGGCGACCGGCATCACCACCCTCACCCTCGACTCCCCGGCCAACCGCAACGCGCTCTCCACACAGCTCGTCGCCGAGCTGCGCACCGCGCTCGCCGCCGCCGGCAAGGACGCCGACACCCGCGCGGTGCTCCTCACCCACACCGGCAACACCTTCTGCGCCGGCGCCGACCTCAAGTCCCCCTGCGACCCCGCGGACTTCCTCGCCCTGCTGCGCGAGCTCACCGCGCTCCCCAAGCCGGTCGTCGCCCGCGTCACCGGACACGTCCGCGCCGGTGGCCTCGGCCTCCTCGGCGCCTGCGACATCGCCGCCGCCGGGCCGCAGTCCTCGTACGCCTTCACCGAGACCCACCTCGGGCTCGCCCCGGCCGTGATCTCGATGACCCTGCTGCCCCGCCTCGACCCCCGCGCGGCCTCCCGCTACTTCCTGACCGCCGAACCCTTCGACGCCGCCGAGGCCACCCGCATAGGGCTGCTCACCCTCCACACGGACGCGGACCCCGACACCGCCCTGGCTCCCGTCCTCGACGGGCTGCGCAAGGCCTCCCCGCAAGCGCTCGCGGAAACCAAGGCGATGGTGGCCGCCGGGGTGCGGGAGGCCCTGGACCGGGACGGCGACCGCCTGACGGAACTCTCCGCGCGGCTCTTCGCCTCCGCCGAGGCCCGCGAGGGCATCACCGCCCGCTTCGAGCGCCGGGACCCGTCATGGGTGCGCTGACCAACGCCGAAACGGGCGAGCCCCGCACCCCCGGCACCCGCACCACCCCCTTCCGCGGCCTCCCCAAGCAGGCCCGCAGCCGGGTCACCCGGCGGCACCTCCTGGAGGCGGCCGTCTCCTGCCTCGCGGAGCACGGCTGGGCGGGTTCCACCGTCGCCGTCGTCGCCGAGCGGGCCGGGGTGTCGCGCGGCGCGGCCCAGCACCACTTCCCCACCCGGGAGTCCCTCTTCACCGCCGCCGTCGAGTACGTCTCCGAGGAACGCTCCACCGCCCTGCGGGAGCTGTTCCAGGCCGCCCCCGCGCCCCGGCCGGCGGTGCTGGAGGCGCTGGTCGACCTCTACACGGGGGCCCTGTTCCGGGCCGCGCTCCAGCTGTGGGTGGCCGCGTCCAACGAGGAACAGCTGCGGCCCCAGGTCACCGAGCTCGAGGCCAGGGTCGGCCGGGAGACCCACCGCATCGCGGTCGAGCTGCTGGGCGCGGACGAGTCGGTGCCGGGCGTACGGGAGACCGTGCAGGGCTTCCTCGACATGGCCCGGGGCCTGGGCCTGGCGAACGTGCTGACCGACGACACCGCCCGCCGGGAGCGGGTCGTCGCCCAGTGGTCGAAGATCCTCGACGCCGCGCTGGGCTGAGGGAGGCCGGAGGGGAGGGCGCCGCCCCCCGGCGAAGGGGTGCGGCGCCCTCGGCGCGCCGGGACCGTCAGGCGGTGGACGCGATGTCCGCGTACCCCTCGATGTCCCGCGGGTCGCGGCGGCCCGGGCCGATGTAGCGGGCCGACGGGCGGACCAGGCGGCCCGTGCGCTTCTGCTCCAGGATGTGCGCGGACCAGCCGGCCGTGCGGGCGCAGCTGAACATGGAGGTGAACATGTGCGCCGGCACCTCCGCGAAGTCCAGCATGATCGCGGCCCAGAACTCCACGTTGGTCGCGAGCACCCGGTCGGGGCGGCGCGCGTGCAGCTCCGCCAGGGCGGCCTTCTCCAGGGCGGCGGCCACCTCGTAGCGGGGGGCGTCCAGCTCCTTGGCGGTGCGCCGCAGGACGCGGGCCCGGGGGTCCTCGGCGCGGTAGACGCGGTGGCCGAAGCCCATGAGGCGCTCGCCCTTGTCGAGGGCCTTCTTCACGTACGCCTCGGCGTCGCCGGTGCGCTCGATCTCCTCGATCATGCCGAGGACGCGCGAGGGCGCGCCGCCGTGCAGGGGCCCGGACATGGCGCCGACGGCACCCGACAGTGCGGCGGCGACGTCGGCGCCGGTGGAGGCGATGACGCGGGCGGTGAAGGTGGAGGCGTTCATGCCGTGTTCGGCGGCCGAGGTCCAGTAGGCGTCGACGGCCTTGACGTGCTTGGGGTCGGGCTCGCCGCGCCAGCGGATCATGAACCGTTCGACCACGGACTCGGCCTTGTCGATCTCCCGCTGGGGCACCATCGGCAGGCCCTGGCCGCGGGCGGACTGGGCGACGTAGGAGAGGGCCATGACGGCGGCGCGCGCGAGGTCGTCGCGGGCGGTCCGCACGTCGATGTCGAGGAGCGGTTTGAGGCCCCACACGGGCGCGAGCATGGCGAGCGCGGACTGCACGTCGACGCGGATGTCACCGGAGTGGACCGGGATCGGGAAGGGTTCGGCGGCCGGCAGGCCGGGGTTGAACGCACCGTCGACCAGCAGGCCCCACACGTTCCCGAAGGAGACGTGGCCCACGAGGTCTTCGATGTCGACCCCGCGGTAGCGGAGCGATCCGCCTTCCTTGTCGGGCTCGGCGATCTCCGTCTCGAACGCGACGACCCCTTCGAGTCCGGGTACGAAGTCGGACATGCGGCGGCTCCCTCAGATAGTGCGAACACGCGCGGTTCCCGGCGTGATTCGCGGTCCGGCGCGGTCATCACCGTTGATGCCCGGCACGGCCGATGGTCATCCGTGCGGGGACCCTCGGACCGGCCCCAAGATTTTGGCCGTTCCGCCGGGCCTTCGGGAAGCGTGACATACGGCACACCCGTCGCCGGGTCGCTGCGGCAGGATGGCGTCGTGACCGATCAGGACATTGACCCCGCCGCCATGCGCCAGCAGTACCGTTCCGAGATCGTCGAGGAGGCGGGTCTCGCCGAGGACCCGATGGCGCAGTTCGCCCGGTGGTTCCAGCAGGCCGCCGACTCGGACCTCTTCGAGCCGAACGCGATGGTCGTATCGACCGCGACCGCCGGGGGCCGGCCCAGCTCCCGCACCGTCCTGCTGAAGCAGTTCGACTCGCGGGGCTTCGTGTTCTTCACCAATTACGGCTCCCGCAAGGCGCGCGAGATCGAGGAGAACCCGTACGTCTCGCTCCTCTTCCCCTGGCATCCGATCGCCCGCCAGGTGATCGTGACGGGCCGGGCGGCCCGGGTCGGCCGGGACGAGACGGCCGCCTACTTCCGCTCCCGGCCGCACGGCTCCCAGCTGGGGGCGTGGGCGAGCGAGCAGTCCCGGGTGATCGGCTCGCGCGCGGAGCTGGACCGCCGTTACGCGGAGCTGGAGGAGCGCTACCCGGAGGGCGAACAGGTGCCGGTGCCGCCGGAGTGGGGCGGGCTGCGGGTGGTGCCCGACGCGCTGGAGTTCTGGCAGGGGCACGAGAACCGGCTGCACGACCGGCTGCGGTACGTCCTGGACGGGAAGAAGTGGCGCGTCGAGCGCCTGTGCCCCTGAGGGGCCGCGGAAAAGCAGGCGACCCGCGGGCTCGGGTTCCTCTCCTGCAGTGAGAGGAGCCGGCCGGACGTGCCGGCGAGCCCGCGGGTCGGGTGACTGCTTGGGATTGGCACCGGGCGGCTAGCTTCCGCCGGGCACCGCACTGGGTGCGTTGCTGACGACGGGCCCTTAGCCCGCAGCCACCTCACGCGTCCGGTTTCCGTACATTTCGGGAACCACCTCCCTTCTCGTGTACGGCAGAGCCTAGGCCTCCTCCCGGGGGCCCTCAACCTTTTTTATCGGCTTCCCCGCGGAGCGCCCCCCATCGGACGTCCATCGGACATTCCGGGAGGAATGCGAGAACCGCGTGTGGCCTGGGTCACGTTCCAGTTCAATGATCTGACGTGCCGCACACGCGAACACCTGCAGGGGGTGCCAGGTGAGTGCTTCCGGACGTGGTGAGACCACCGACGATCTGCTCGCAGCGCTGCTCGACGGGATGGACGCCGCCCTGTGCGCGTTCGATTCCGACGGCGTGATCACGCACTGGAACCGCGAGGCCGAGCGGATCCTCGGCTGGAGCGCAGCCGAGGCGGTGGGGCGGCGCGGGTTCGCGGGCTGGGCGGTGCGTGCCGCCGACGCGGACGACGTGCAGGACCGGCTGATGTCGGCGCAGGACGCGCCGGGCCGCCAGGTCCACGAGTTCGCCCTGCTGACCAAGGAGGGCGGGCGGATCCTCGTACGCACCCAGTCCGCCGCGGTGCCGGGCGCCGACGGGAAACCGGCCGGGGTCTACTGCGCCTTCAGCGAGGTCCACGCCCAGATCGACCTGGAGCGCTCCATCGCCCTCAGCGAGGCCCTGATGGAGGACGCCTCCTGGGGGGTCGTCCTGGTCGACGTGGACCTGCGCCCGGCGGTGGTCAACGCGCACGCCGCCCGCGCCTTCGGGTCCGGCCGCACGACGCTGCTCGGACGCCCGCTCGGCGAGCTGCTGACCCAGGGGGTCGAGGAGCTGGAGGGGGCGCTCACGCACGTGCTGGCCGAGGGGGCGCCGCCGGGGCCGGTGGAGCTGTGGGTGACCGTGCGGACCCCGGAGGGGGAGCGGCGGCGCTGCTGGCGGTGCGGGTTCCTGCGGCTGGCCTCGCCGCTCGCGGAGGAGCCGGTGCCGCTGGGCGTCGGGTGGCTGTTCCAGGACGTCACCGAGGCCCGGCAAACCGAGCTGGACGGCGGGCAGGTGCGGTTCCGGTCCAACCAGCTGCACCGGGCGGGGCGGGCCGCCGCCGAGTGCGCGGATCCGGCGGAGGCGGCGGCCGTCCGGCTGGACTTCGCGCTGGCCGGGTTCGCGGAGCACGCGCTGGTCGACGTGGTCGTGGGGGACGGGCGGCGGCTGGTCCGCTCGGCGGTGTCCCCGTCGGGGCTGGCCCTCGTCCTCCCCGGCCCGGGCGCGATCCCGGTCCGGTACGAGGCCGCCCACCCGGCGCTCCAGGCGCTGGACCGGATCGGCCCGGTCCGCGCCAGCGCCCCGGGGGCGCCGGGCAGCGAGGCGGCGGAGGGGTGGGCCCGGGCCCGCCAGTGGCCGCCGGGGGCCGCCCACGCCCTGAGCACGGTCCTGCGCAGCCGGGGCCGCACCCTGGGCATCCTGACCTTCGTCCGCGGCCCCTCGCGTCCCGCGTTCGACCGCGCGGACGCGTCGTACGCGGAGGAGGTCGCGGCCCGCGTGGCGTCCGACCTGGACCTCCTGGGTCAGTGACGCACGCCGCTCCCGCTGCGCCGCCACGACCCGGCGGGGGCCCGGCTCCGGCCGCCCCGCGGGGGCCTGGCTCCGGCTAGTGCCGGAAGAAGATCCGGTCCCCGTACTCGCGCATCACGCGCCCGTTCCACTCGTGCCCGCCGTCCACGTTCCCCGACCGCAGCAGCGGCGGCTCCAGCCCCCGCGCGGCCAGCTCCCCGGCCGCCGCCGCCATCACCGCCTGCATGATCGCGCTCGTCACCACCGTCGACGCGGGAGCGAACGGCGCCTCGATGCCGTCCGCCGTCAGCTCCGCGTCGCCGACCGCGATCTTGCTGTCGAGGACGATGTCGCAGTGGTCCTTCAGGTAGGTGCCCGACACGTGCCGCGACTTCGTCTCCGTCGCGTACGCCACCGACGTCACGCCGATCACCGTCAGCCCCAGCGCCCGCGCGTTCATCGCCATCTCGACCGGCAGTGCATTGCGTCCGGAGAGCGAGATGACGACCAGCACATCCCCGTCGGAGGCCGGACTGCTGTCCAGGACCGCCCCGGCGAGTCCGTCGACCCGCTCCAGCGCGCTGCCCAGCGTGGCCGGCATGACGTCCACGCCGGCCGTGCCCGGCACCGCGAGGAAGTTCATCAGGGCCAGCCCGCCGGCCCGGTACACCACGTCCTGCGCGGGCAGCGAGGAGTGCCCGGCGCCGAAGGCGAACAGCCGGTTACCCGAGGCCACGGCCTCGGCGATCGCGGTCCCGGCCTCGGCGATCCGCGCGCCCTCCTCGTCGCGCACCCGCTCCAGCAGGCCGATGGCGGCGTCGAAGAACTGCCCGGCCAGCTTGCTCTCGCTCATTCGCCGAAGGCCCTTCCAGGGTGGGGTGCGGTGGATGCGTCGTCGGTGGTCCGCCGCTCACCGTGCGGTCTGGACCAAGGACGTGTCAATACGGGCGTCAATCCCGGGGCCGAAGCCCCGCGCACCAGGGGTCCCGTGCGCCCGCCCGGTGTCCGGGCAGATGTCCCGTACATGCCTTGACGTCAGGCGCGGGACGGTTGTCGGCCCGATGCGTCAGAATTGGGGACAGGGCCAGCGCACGCAATCCGAGGGGCACGAATGTCCGGACTGATCGATACCACGGAGATGTATCTCCGCACCATCCTCGAGCTGGAAGAGGAAGGCGTGGTCCCCATGCGCGCCCGGATCGCCGAGCGGCTGGACCAGAGCGGGCCCACGGTGAGCCAGACGGTGGCGCGCATGGAGCGCGACGGCCTGGTGGCGGTCGCCAGCGACCGGCATCTGGAGCTCACCGACGAGGGCCGCAAGCTCGCGACCCGCGTGATGCGCAAGCACCGCCTCGCGGAGTGCCTGCTCGTCGACGTCATCGGCCTGGAGTGGGAGCAGGTGCACGCCGAGGCCTGCCGCTGGGAGCACGTGATGAGCGAGGCGGTGGAGCGTCGCGTCCTGGAGCTGCTGCGCCACCCGACGGAGTCCCCCTACGGGAACCCGATCCCGGGCCTGGAGGAACTGGGCGAGAAGGCCGAGGCCGATCCGTTCATCGAGGACGGCATGGTCAGCCTGTCGGACCTGGACCCGGGCAGCGAGGGCAAGACGGTGGTCGTCCGACGGATCGGCGAGCCGATCCAGACCGACGCCCAGCTGATGTACACGCTGCGGCGCGCGGGCGTGCAGCCCGGCTCCGTGGTGAGCGTGACGGAGTCCCCGGGCGGGGTGCTGGTCGGCAGCGGCGGCGAGGCCGCCGAGCTGGACTCGGACATCGCCTCGCACGTGTTCGTCGCCAAGCGCTGACGCGGGGGCGCGTCCCCGAGCCGGCTCGCGGCGGTTCCCGGAAGTTCCTGGAAGTTCTCGAAAGTTCCCTGAAGTTCCCGGAAGACGAGTGGTCCCGGCGCCTCGCGGCGCCGGGACCGTCCTCCCCTGGCTGACCTGGAGCCCCGAGCTCTCAAGGTCATCCCCTTCGGACCGTCTTCCCCGAGCGGCCCGCCTCCCTGCTGAAAGGATCTCCCTCGGCAGCGGCGGCCAATCCTTGAGCAAGGTCACTCGAAAGAGCGGTGTTGTCGGCGAGACGCCCGTTTTCGAATACGGGTTCGATAGTCTGGCCGGGAGCGAAGGGGGTGCATCCTCGGTGGTTCAGCGCATCGATGTCACTGCAGCCGACGGCGTCCGACTGGCCGCCTGGGAGTTCCGCGACCCGCCCGCCGAGCCCCGGCAACCGGCGGTCCTGTTACTGCACGGCCTGATGGGCCGGGCCTTCCACTGGGCCGGCACCGCGAGCTGGCTGGGCGAGCACCGGCGCGTGGTGGCCCTGGACCAGCGCGGGCACGGCCAGAGCGGACACCCGGTGACGGCCGGCCCGGCCGGCCCCGGCGGACTGCGGGGCCTGAGCGGTCCGACCGGCTTCGGCGCCCCGCCGCCCCACCCCGGATCCCCGCCCCCCTCCCTCGGCCGTGAGGCCTTCGTGGCCGACGCCGAGGCGGCCGTCGAACAGCTCGGCCTCGGCCCGGTCGTCCTCATCGGCCACTCCATGGGCGCCCTCACCGGCTGGCAGCTCGCCGCCCGCCGCCCCGACCTCGTCCAGGCCCTGGTGATCTGCGACATGCGGGCCTCCGCCCTCGGCGAGGCCTCCCAGCAGGAATGGGAGGAATGGTTCCGCCGCTGGCCGCTCCCCTTCCCCACGCAGGACGCCGCCCGCCGCTGGTTCGGCGAGGACGACCCCCGGGTGGAGCGCCCCGACCCCGGCCGCGGAGCCTTCTTCGCCGAGGTGATGCACCAGGCCCCGGACGGCTGGCGGCCCCTCTTCTCCCGCCGGCAGATGCTGACGGCCCGCGAGACCTGGGTGCACGACGCCCACTGGGAGGAACTCGCCCAGGTCCGCTGCCCCACCCTCGTCGTCCGCGGCCTGGACGGCGAACTGGGCCGCGCGGAGGCGCAGGAGATGGTCCGCGTCCTCCCGGCCGGCCAGTACGCCGAGATCCCGGACGCCGGCCACTACGTCCACTACGACCAGCCGGCCGCCCTGCGCGCGGCGCTGGAACCGTTCCTGGAAGGGGTCTCGGGCATGGCCTCCACCTGACCCGCCCGGCCCCCGAACCGGCCCCCGACGGGACCCTGGTCGGCCCTCCGCCGGTGCGCCGCTCACTCGATGGGGTGGATCGCGGCCCCCAGTGAGCTCAGCGCGGCCCGCCGTACGCGCCCGGCCGCGGCGCCCCCAACAGGCTGTGGCCTGTCCCGTGGGAGCCGCCTGGGCGCTGCACGCCGGCGGCGAGCAGACGAAGGGTCTCCATGTCCACGTTCCCCCTGACCTCCACCTCCACCTCCACCTCCCCGCACCCGTCCCCCTCCGGCGGCGGGAGGGCCCGCCGCCGCACCGCCGCCGCGGTCGCCGCCGGTCTGGCGCTCGCCCTGGCCCTGCCCGCCACCGCCCTCGGCGCACCCGGCGACCTCGATCCGAGCTTCGACGGCGACGGCAAGGTCGTCACCGACTTCGGGGGCGGCGGCTACGACGAGAGCCGCGGCATGGTGATCCAGGCCGACGGCAAGATCGTCACCGTCGGCACCACCGTCCCCGCGGCCGGGGGCTACTCCGACATGGCGCTGGCCCGCTACAACCCCGACGGCAGCCTGGACCCCACCTTCAACGGTGACGGAGACAACGACGGCAGGATCCAGACCGACCTGCGCGGCGGCGACGACGTGGCCGACGCGGTGGCGGTCCAGCCGGACGGAAAGCTCGTCGTGGCCGGCTACAGCTCGGAACCCGACGCCGCCGGGTCGTTCACGGTCGTCCGCTTCAACCCGGACGGCAGTCTCGACAGCACCTTCGACGGCGACGGCTTCACCTTCACCGATTTCGGCACCACGGGCCCCCAGGAGGCCTTCGGGATCGCGATCCAGCCCGGCGGCGCCATCGTGGCCGCGGGCGAGAGCGGCACCGACATCGCCGTGGCCCGCTACAACGCCGCCGACGGCAGCCCGGACACCACCTTCGACGGCGACGGCAAGGTGACGACCGGCTTCCCCGGCGGCTCCGCGAGCGCGTACGACGTGACGCTCCAGTCCGACAACAAGATCGTCGTCGCGGGCCGCTCCGGCTACAACTACCCGTCCGAGGACTCCGACTTCGCCCTGGCCCGGTACAACCCGAACGGCAGCCTCGACACCACCTTCGACGGCGACGGCCGGGTCACCACCGGCTTCGGCGGACCCGACGTGGCGGGCGGGGTCAAGGTCCAGCCCGACGGGAAGATCGTGACGGCGGGCTACGCCACCTTCGACTTCGCGCTGGCCCGCTACAACCCGAACGGCAGCCCGGACACCTCCTTCGACGGCGACGGCAGGCTCACCACCGACTTCGGCGCCAACACCCTGGACCGGGCCACCGACCTGGCCCTCCAGCCCGACGGCAGGATCGTCGCCGCAGGCGTCAGCGAGGCCGACTTCGGTGTGGCCCGCTACAACGCCAACGGCTCCCTCGACACCGGCTTCGGCACCGGCGGCAAGGTCCACACCGACGTCTCCTTCGGCTACTACGACACCGCCAACGCGGTGGCCCCGCAGTCCGACGGGAAGATCGTCGTCTCCGGCAACACCGGCGACGACCGGGGCCTCGTCCGCTACCAGGCGACCACGCCGCCGCCCCCGCCCGGGGTCGACCTCGCCGTCACCAAGACCGGCCCCGCCACCGTCAGCATCGGCGACCAGGCCACGTACACCGTGACGGTCACCAACACGAGCACCACCACGACGGCCACGGGCGTCACCCTGGCCGACACCCTCACCGGCCCGGGCTCCCTCCTGTCCGCCACCCCCG
Organism: Streptomyces sp. NPDC001594; assembly: GCF_042893675.1. Taxonomy (NCBI): domain Bacteria; kingdom Bacillati; phylum Actinomycetota; class Actinomycetes; order Kitasatosporales; family Streptomycetaceae; genus Streptomyces; species Streptomyces sp. NPDC001594. Next base: position 19,802 of record NZ_JBIAVB010000017.1, read on the forward strand.
CCCAGGGCACCTGCACCCTCACCGCCACCACCGCCAACTGCACCCTCGGCACCCTCGCCCCCGGCGCCCAGACCACCGTCAGGTTCACCGCCGAACCCCGCGCCACCGGCACCCTCTCGGACCGGGCCACCGCCTCCGCCACCCAGCCCGACCCGGCGACCGCCAACAACACGGCGACGGCCACCAGCACCGCCAACAACGCCCACGGCTGCACGATCATCGGCACCAGCGGCGCCGACACCCTCGACGGCGGCTTCGGCAACGACGTCATCTGCGCCCTCAGCGGCAACGACACCGTCCGGGCGAGCTACGGCAACGACACCGTCTACGCCGGCCCCGGCAACGACAACGTCGACGGCGGCTACGGCGACGACCTCCTCGTCGGCGGCCCGGGCAGCGACACCCTGACCGGCTCCTACGGCAACGACCGCCTCGACACCGTCGACGGCGTCTCCGGCAACGACCGCGCCGACGGCGGCTTCAACACCGACACCTGCACCACCGACCCGGGCGACACCCGCATCAGCTGCCCCTGACGGGACGGAGACCGGTCAGGATTCGAGAAGCACGGTGTGGTCGGCGGCTCCTAGCCTTCTTCTCACGGGGAAATCCCCCCGAGCACCGACCACCGACCACACCACCAGGAGCAGCACATGAAGGCGCACGTCAGCTCGATCCTCCTCGGCGTCCGGGACATGGAAGCCTCCAAGCGCTTCTACACCGAGGGCCTCGGCTGGAAGATCCGGAACGACTTCGGCATCTCGGTGTTCTTCGAGTCGGACGGCGCCTCGCCCGTCGGCTTCTACGGGCGTGAGGGCCTGGCCGCCCAGGTGGGCACCGACCAGGAGGGCAGCGGCTTCAGCGGGCTGGTCCTGACCTACGTCGTGCGCAGCGAGGCCCGGGTCGAAGAGGTCATGGAGGAGGCCCGGCAGGCCGGGGCCAAGATCCTCAAGCCTGCCGGCGCCCTCCCGTGGGGCGGGTACGGCGGAACCTTCGCCGACCCGGACGGCTACATCTGGAGCCTCGCCTACAGCGCCCAGGGCGCCGACCAGCCGTACGCCGAATAGGGCGGGGCCGTCACCCGGCGGCCACACCCCACCGGTTGAGGGTCTGCGCCCCGGCGTCGTAGGTCAGCCACGTGCCGTCGCCGAGCGGGCGGACGTACCCGGGCACGGTGCCGTCCGGGTAGCCGACCCGGCCGCGTATCCCCAGGGTGTGGGCGTCGAGCAGCCAGTGCGAGGTCTCCTCCTCGCCGCTCTCCTCGCCCGTCCCGGCGATGACGGTGGCGGCGTCGACGAAGCCGCAGCCGTAGTCCCAGCACGGCTGGTCCTCGAACTCGTCCTCCTCCGGCTCCGCCACCGCGAGGACATCGCCGTCCAGGGCGTGCAGGCGCAGGTCGGCGCCGTAGTGCTCGACGGTGAGGAAGCCGGGGTGGCCCGGGTGGACGTCGGTCAGGATCCGGTCCGCGGTCTCGTTGAGGTCCCACTCGGTCAGCTTCTCGCCGTCCCACCGCGCCCAGTACAGCAGGATGCCGTCCTGGCCCATGCCGATGGACAGGCCCATGTGGATCCCGTCCGGGTGGGACACGTGGTGCGAGCCGGCCGCGGCGCTGTCGTCCAGCGGCAGCCGGGCCAGCTCCTGCCCGTCGGCGGAGTCCAGGACGACCCAGTACTCCAGCTCCTCGTGCACGACGTGCGCCCAGACGGTCCGCCCGTCGTCCGAGACCCGGCAGGACCCGTGCTCCAGCCCACGGCACACCTCCTGCTCGTCCCCGCTGTGGGAATGCCCCGACTCCGGCCCCCAGCAGCCGTGCCGGTACTCCCAGAGCGCCTCCCCGCCCACCCCGACGGCCCGCACGGCCCGCTGCCCGGAGAACACGGCGAACCCCCCGTCGGGACTCACGGAGTCGACCCCCCGGTCCCACCCCGGCCAAGGCGCCGAAAAGACGGCGGCCGGCGCCAACTCCCCGCCCAGCAGCTCGTCAAGGTCGTAGACCTCCACCTCCTCCCCGTTCCGCAGCAAGGCCCGCCGCGCCCCACCACACCGCCCCTCGAACCCGAACCCATCAACGAGCCCGCCCCCACCCACCAGCCCGACCGAGCCCCGCAACTCCGCATTGATCGCCATACCCCGACGCTAACCCCCGCCTCTGACATCCTGGCCCGTGAGCGCCGTGGGCAGGGCGCGCGGCGGCATCAGACGGGCGGCAGGGACTTCCGGCGGGCTTCCTCAATTGCTTCCGGGTGGTAGGTCAGTGCGTCGGAGCTGACGGAGTAGGGTTCGTCCCACCACACAGGGACAAACCCGTCCATGTAATGTTCGAAAGTGCGGCAATGGCTGCACCATTCCCACGCCCGTCCGTGCCCTGAGTAGTCGACGCCCAGAATGGTTTTCGGCTTTGCGAAGTCGAGGCGAAACCATCGATGAAGTGTCTGACGTCCGCATGAGGGGCATGGAGATGTCAGGTCGGCGCCGACCGGTTCCTCGTTAAAGGCCTTACGCCAGGACGGGTGCAGCTCTCCATCGGTCTCGTGCCAAGTACCTTCGGTGATCATCTGTTCCCTGCAATCCAGTCTTCCAGCGCGTTGCCGGATCCGTATGGCGTGCCGTCGGCCATAGAGCCCGCGTCTCCGTGAACTTCCCCTTCGAAGCTTCCATGATTTTTGAGGAGATACCTGGCGTGACTCAGTTCATGAGCTATTGTATTGGCCGCAGTGGCGTCGTCGGTGATTCCCGCTGGCCCGATGCGGATTGTCAGGCCCTTCTCGATCTCCCGTGTCACTCCGAGGCTGTTGATCGCAGGATCGAATATCACCTGGATTTCCTGCCCTGACCCACGCAGATTGATTCCGTATTTGTTCGCCACGTCGCGCAGGTATGTGTCCTTGTCGAGTGAGTTTTCCAGAGTGCGTTCGACAGGAGCTTGTTCTACACCCGCACGGGATTTTTCCGTGGGCGAGCACGGACTGAGGCCCAGGGGGTCAGACCAAGTCTGGGGGTTGGCTACGTAGGCCGCCGGGTTCGGGGCCGGGGCCAGGCCCAAGGGGTCTGGGGAGAGGTAGCGGGCCGTTTCGGGGTCGTAGGTGCGGAAGTAGTCGTGGTGGAGGCCGGATTCCGGGTCGTAGTACTGGCCCGGGAAGCGGAGTGGGGTGTAGGCCGTCGCCGTGCGGTTCCAGGTTGTGGTGCCCCACAGGGTGGTGCGGGTGTGCCACGCCGTGGTGCCGTCCTCGGCCACCAGGTGGGTGGGGGTGCCGATCAGGTCGGTGACGATCGAGAAGAAGCGGTCGTCGATCTCCGGCTGGTCGATGCGTTCCGTCTGGGTGACGGGGTGCAGGCCCTGGTGGGTCCAGGTCAGGGTGACCTGGCCGGTGGTCTCCTCGCAGAGGGTCGTGCCGTCCCAGGTGAAGAGGGTTTCCTCCGCGACCTCGCCGGAGGCGGCAAGGCGTTGTTTGGACGTGCGGCGGCCCAGGGGGTCGTACGTGTAGCGCCAGCGGGTGCCGTCGGGGGTGATGACGGCCGTCAGCCGGTCCTCCGCGTTCCACTCGTAGCGCCAGGTGTCCGGCTTGCGGGAGAGGCGGGTCTTCTGGCGGAGGGTGGTGCGGCCCAGGGCGTCGTGTTCGTAGCGGATCGAGCCGGCTTGGGTGATGCGGGTGCCGGTGTAGGTGCGCGGGCCCTGCGCTTCCGCGCCGGGGTGCCGGGTCGGCCAGGTGGCGTTCGTCTGGTTGCCGGCCTCGTCGTACGCGTAGCGCTCCGACCAGTTCGCTGCGTCCACGGCCGTGACGCGGGCCGCCGCGTCCAGGGTGAAGGTGCGGGGGCCGGTGAGGGAGTCGTCGATGCCGGTCAGGTAGCCGTCGGCGCGGTAGCTGTAGCCGCGCCGCTGGAGGGTCCGGCCGTCCTCGCCGACGACGGACTGGGCGGTGCGGCGGCCCGTCACGTCGTACTCGTGGGTGAGGGAGAGGGACCGGCCCAGTGTGCGGGTCAGTTCCTGGCCCGCCGCGTCGCGCTCGAAGGTCAGGGTGCGGCCCGCCGTGGTGAGGGAGGTGCGGCGGCCCGCCGCGTCGTACGTCCAGCGGGACAGAGAGCCGGAGGGGGTCGTCCGGGTGGTGCGGCGGCCCAGGGTGTCGTGGCCGTAGGTGAGGGTGCGGCCGTTCACCGTCTCCGACAGGAGGCGGCCCGTGGTGGCGTCGCGGAGCCAGGTGGCGGTGGACTCGGGTGAGGTGGCCGCCGCCAGGGCGTCGAAGTCCGTTTCCGAGGCGAGTCGGCCGGCCGGGTCGTAGGTGTAGTGCCAGGTGAGGCCCTGGGGGTTGGTGACACCGGTGAGGCGGAGCTGGGTGTCGTGGGTGAAGGTGTGGCGGGTGCCGTCGGGGCCCGTGCGGGCCGTGAGCAGGTCGAAGTCTCCGTATTCGGAGACCGTCACGCCACCGATCTCGTCCGTGTGGGTCAGGCAGTTGCCCTCGCCGTCGTAGGTCCAGGACTCCTGCGTGCCGTCGGCGTGCACGCGGTGCAGGAGGCGGCCCTCGACGCTCCAGGTGAGACGGGTGGTGCGGCCCAGGGGGTCGGTGACGCGGACCGGGCGGCCGAACGCGTCGCGCTCGTAGCTGGTCGTGCCGCCCAGGGGGTCGGTTACCGAGAGGGGCAGGCCGGCCGCGTCGCAGCGGACGGTGGTCGTGTGGCCGAGGGCGTCCGTGATCGATGACGGGTGGTTGCGGGCGTCGTAGGTGAAGCGGGTGACCGTGCCGTCCGGGGCGGTCGTCGAGGTGCGGTTGCCGGCGGCGTCGTACGTGGTGAGGAAGGTGAGCCCGTCCGGCCGGGTCACCTTCACCGGCAGGCCCAGGGCGTTGTACTCCGCCCGCGTCTCGCGACCGTCCGGTCGGACGACGCCGGTCAGCCGGCCGTCCTCGTCGTAGGTGAAACGGGTCGTGTGCCCGAGGGGGTCCGTGCGGGTCAGGAGGCGGTTGTGGCCGTCGTACGTGGACTGCGTCGTCGCGCCGGCGGGGTCGGTCTCCGCCGTGATCCGGGCCCGGTCGTCGACCAGGAAGCGGGTGGTGTGGCCGAGGGAGTCGGTGAGGGTGGTGCGGCCCGGCTCGTACGCGAACCGGACGTCGAGGCGGCCGTTGGCGCCCGACTGGGCGACGCAGCGGTGCTGCTCGTCGTAGACGTACGCGAAGTGCCGGTCGTTGGTGTCGGTCCAGGAGGTGATCCGGCCGAGGTCGTCGTAGCCGAAACGCAGGGGGCGGCCGGAGGAGTTGGTGACCGAGGTGAGGTGGCCGTCGGTGTAGCCGTACCGGAGGACCTCCGTGCCGTCGCCGAGGGACAGGGACGTGATCCGGCCCCCGGAGCGGCTCAGGCGCAGCTCGTGGCCGCCGCTGTGGGTGAGGGCGGTGGGCGCGCCGGACTCGTCGTAGGTGAACGTGATCCAGGCGCCGGAGCGGTCCTCGAGCTGGAGGAGGGCGCCGTCGCCGTCGAAGTGGCGGGCCTGGCCGGACTCGGGGTCCGTGACGGTGTAGCCGCCGTCCGCGTCGAGGGTCAGCGGCCAGCGCTGGCCGAGGGCGGGCAGTACCGGGATGCCGGGCTCGGGGTGCGGGTAGGCGAGCAGGCTGCCGTCCTCGCGGACGAGGACCAGGCCTTCGTCGTCGCGTTCCAGCCGCTGGTCGATCGTGGACGCCCACGTCGGGCCGAACCAGCGGCCCGCCCGGTACGAGGACTCGAAGGTCCGGGTGAAGACGAGGGGCAGCGCGCCCGGGAGGACCAGGTCGGTCTGGGGGAGGACCATGCGGCCCGTCGCCACGTCGACCGGGTCCTCGCGGCACACCTTCTCGCCCTGGGAACGGGCCGCGGCCTCCGGCTCCGCCTGCTGCGCGGCCCGGGCCTCCTTGGAGGCGGCTTTCCCGGCGGACTCCTCCGCCACCCGGGCACCGGCGCGTGCGCCCGTCCTCGCCGCTCCGCCGAAGCCCTCCGTGCCGAGGAGTTCGGGCAGGAGGCGGCCGGTTCCTTCGGCGAAGTCCTCGCGGAAGGGTTCGACGACGGCGGCGGCGACGCGGTCCGGGTGGGCGGGGGCGGCGACCAGCCCCGCCAGCGTCATGCTGGCGTTCTGCTGGTACTCCGCGGGGTGGGTGAGGTTGTAGGTGTCGAACGGCGTGATCCCGCGCAGGAAGTTGACCACCCCGGCGGTGCCCTTGACGACCCCTCCGCTGAGGTGGGTCATTTCCGTGTTGCCGATGGCGGCCGCGTCGAGGGCCAGGGCCATGGCCTGCTCGTGGGACGCCGGCCTGGCCGGCGCGTGTTCCAGCGCCGCCGTCAGGGCCTTTCCCGCGTCGGCGGCGGCGTCGTCGCGCTGGCGGCGGGCCTCCGTGAGGAGCTCCGGGGCCCGCTTGGCCTCGGCGGCGCCCGCGTTGTCGGGCTTGGTGGGCACCGGCCCGGGGTTCTTTCCGGCGAGGGCGGTGGCGTTGTAGGTGTCGACGGCCTTGGCGTACGCGTTGGCGGCGTCCTGGTGGACCTTGAGCGCCGTCTTGTGGAGCACGATCGCCTGCAGGGCCTGCTTCTGCGCCCACTCGACCGTGTCGGCGTACCGGGTCAGCGCGTCCCCCGCCTTCTGGCAGGCGTCGGCCGCGTGCAGCCACTGCGCCGGGTGCATGGCGAAGGCCTTGCGGAACGCGTCGGCCGCGGCGCCCTTCCAACTGCCGGCGTCCAGTGCCTTCATGCCCTGGCCGACCCGGTCGAAGGCGGCCTGGAAGTCCTTCATGTGCGCCGCGCAGGCACGGATGTCGGCCGGAGAGCCGTGGACCAGCTCGTCGGCCTGCTCGGTCTGACCCAGCTGCTGTTCCGCGACGGACGCGCCGAGGTGGGAGGCGAGGCTGTCGCCGGCGTCCTCGATGCCGTCGGCCCAGCGGTCCTGGCCGACCTTGTGGAGGATGCCGCCGATTTCGTCGGTGGCCTTGTCGATGCCCTCGCCGGCCTTCTTCTTCGCGGCGGTCCAGGTGTGTTCCAGCTTGTCCAGGCCCTTGTCGGCCAGTGCTCCCCAGTCCGTCACCGGTGTTCACCGCCGTCGGCCTGGTCCTGGTCGTGGTTGAGGTCGACGAGCTTCCCGTGGACGTTGTGGTTGAGGTCGTCCCAGGTCTGCTGCCACGCCTGGTCGGTGTTCCGCGCGGACTCGAGGGTGGATTCCGCGCTGTAGTCGGCGTCCCGGAGGTTCGTGTACGGGTTGGTGGCCAGGATCTGGCCCCAGTCCTTGTCCATGACCTCCCGCTCGGTCGCGTACGGGCTGCCTCCGAGGACGGAGTTGGCCAGCACCTTGAAGCCGCCCTGGAAAAAACGCCGTCCACGGGGCAACGGGTGAAACCGGCCATCGGGCACGCGACAGGGGGTGCCGGGCGCTGGCCTGGCACCCCCTGGTGGGGTTGGGTGGGGGTGGTCAGCCCTTGCTGACCGCTGTCAGGATTTCGGGGAGTTTGCGGGAGACCGTTGGGGCGGCCAGGCGCAGGCCCGTCCAGGCGGCCAGGGTGCCCCAGGCGATGCCTGCCGGAAGGGCGAGCCAGGACAGGGTGGCGGGGTCGTCGGCGAAGAAGCTGATGTAGACCGCCAGGGCGATCACGGGGGCGCTGAGCACCGCCGAGGTGAGCATGCCGCCGAAGATGCCCAACCAGGCCAGGCCCGCCTGGCCCGGGACGACGTTCTTGAAGGCGCCCTCCGTCGGGATGGAGTACGGGAAGTGCGCCGAGGCCAGCGCGCCCGTGCACAGCATCGCGCCCAGCAGGCCCAGCCCCAGGCCCAGTGCGGCCGGGAACCGCGTCCAGTCGCCGACCAGCGCGGCCGTGACGACCGTGACGAGGACGGTGTACGGGACGGTGACCAGGGCCAGGGCGTAGGCCCGGGCGCGGAGTTCGACGAACGCCTCGCGCGGCGAGGAGATGGTCTGGGCGACCATCCAGAAGGCGGAGGTGTCCTGCCCGAACTGGTTGTACATCTGGACGCCGAGCATCCCCGCGCCGAAGCAGGCGAGGTAGACGGAGCCGGAGCCCTGGACGGCGTTGAAGACGGGGATGATCACGCCGACGGCCAGCGCCGACACCCACGCCGACTTCGTCTTCGGGTCGCGGACCACGTAGCGCAGGGTGCGCTGCATCGCCGCGCCCGTGCGGCCGTCGGGGAGGAGGGTCCAGGCGCCGCCCGAACCGCGTTCCTTCTCCGGCGTGGCCGCCGCGAGGGTGGAGCCGTCCGGGGTGACCATCAGCCGGGTCAGGCTGCGCTCCCAGAACCGCAGGAGGAGGCCGAGGGCGGCCAGGGTGAGGGCCAGTTGGGCGGCGGCCTGCGCGTAGGCGCCGCGGCTCGCGGAGTCGACCATGCCGACCGCCGTCGCCGGCGGCAGCCAGCGGACGACCGCCTCGACCGGCTCCAGCGCCGTGAGCCCGCCGGCCTGGAACAGGCGCTGGCTGGCGAAGTTGACCAGCTGTGCGCCGATCGCGATCAGCAGGCCGCTGAGGAGGGCCAGGTCGCGGCCCTTGCGGCTGGTCAGCAGCCGGACGTTGGCCGTGGCCACGGCCCGGGCCAGGGCCACGCAGCCGAGCAGCAGGAGCGGCGCGCCGAGTACGGCCGCCACCACCCCCGCCGCGCCGTGCGCCACCGCGGCCACCGCGCCGACGGCCAGGCAGAGGGTGAACAGCGGGCCGATGCCGACCAGGGAGGAGGCCAGCAGGGCCCGTACGAGGGGACGCGGGCGCAGCGGCAGCATCACCAGCCGGCTCGGGTCGAGGGTCTCGTCGGCGGTGGGGAAGAACAGCGGCATCACGGTCCAGGCCAGCGCGAGGATCGCGCCCATCAGGACGACGGCGGTGCCGGCGTGGGCGTGGCCGTGCAGCAGCGCCAGGCCCAGGGTGGCGAGTACGGAGAAGGCCAGGGAGATCGCCAGGCTGGTGATCCAGACGGCCTTGCGCTTGGAGGAGCCCTTCAGCCCGTTGCGCATCAGCGAGAGCTTGAGGCGGACGAACAGGGGGGTGAGGGAGGCCTCGGCCGTGGCGGCGCTCATCGGGCGCCGCCGAGCCAGTCGAGGGAGTCGCCGGAGGCGTGGTCGCGGGCGCCGACGAGTTCGAGGAAGGCGTTCTGCAGGGAGGGCGCGGACCCCCGTACCTCGGCCAGCGGGCCGGCGGCGCGGATCTGGCCGGCCGCCATGACGGCCACCCAGTCGCAGAGCGATTCGACGAGCTCCATCACGTGGGAGGAGAAGACGACGGTGGCACCGGACGCGGTGTAACGTTCCAGCACTCCGCGGATGGTCTGCGCCGACACCGGGTCGACGCCCTCGAACGGCTCGTCCAGGAACAGGACTTCCGGGTTGTGCAGCAGCGCGGCCGCCAGACCGATCTTCTTGCGCATGCCCGTGGAGTAGTCGACGACGAGCTTGTGCTGCGAGCCCGCCAGGTCCAGGACGTCCAGCAGCTGGGTGGCCCGCTTGTCCGTCTCCGCGCCCGGCAGTCCGCGCATGCGGCCCATGTAGCCGAGGAGTTCACGGCCCGAGAGGCGCTCGAACATGCGCAGGCCCTCGGGCAGTACCCCGATGCGCTTCTTCACCTCGACCGGGTCGGCCCACACGTCGTGCCCGGCGACCGTGACCCGGCCCATGTCCGGGCGCAGCAGGCCCGTCACCATCGACAGCGTGGTGGTCTTGCCGGCGCCGTTCGGGCCGACGAGGCCGATGAAACGGCCGGCCGGCAGCTCCAGGTCGATCCCGCCGACGGCCACCTGCTCGCCGAAACGCTTCCACAGTCCTTCCACCCGCACGGCGACCCCGGCCGCCGCGGGGCGCGCGCCGTCCGTCCCGCCCGAACCGCCCGTCCCGCCCGTACCCGTACCGCTACCGCCCGCCGCATAACCCTGGTCCGGCATGCGCCTGCCTCTCGTTCTCATCCCCGTGGTCGTACTTTTTCCACCATAGGAGGAGGGGGAGAGGGCGCAGCAGTTACGAATGTCATGAAGTGGCGGCCACGTATGTCAGGGGGCGGCGCCGTCCCCCGGGCCTTGCGGCGGCCCCGGGCTACGCCTTGCGGCGGCCCCGGGCTACGCCTTGCGGCGGCCCCGGGCGGCGGCCGCCTCGCTGCCGCACGCGTACGCGAGGGCGTCGATCAGCTCCTCGGTGTCGGGCAGCCAGCGGTTCGCCGGGGTGGGCTTGCGGGCCCACTGCACCGGGCCCTTGCCGCCGTAGCGGGTCGGCGGCGCCGCCACGTACTCGCCCTCGCCGCGCGTGGTCAGGTCGAGGGCGTGCGGCAGCCAGCCCAGCTTGCGCACCAGGTCCGGCACCTTCGCCCCGGCGCCCGGCAGCACGAAGAACAGCATCCGGTGGTCGGGGGTGAGGGTGACCGGGCCGAGGGTGCGCTGCATGCGCTCCAGCCGGGCCAGGGCGAGGAAGCCGGCGGAGTCCGGCACGTCCAGGGCGTCGAAGGTGCGGCCCGTCGGCAGCAGGATGGACGCGCCCGGGTGCTTGCCCCAGATCCGCCGCACCCCCACCGCGCTGCCCGAGGCCAGGGAGCGCCAGTCCTTCACCGCCGGGTGCGCGCCGGGTGCCGGGCAGTCGGCGACCCCGCAGGAGCACACCTCGCGGCCGTCGCCGGGCTCCAGCCAGGTACCGGCGAAGACGTCCCAGTGCCGCTCTTCCACGTACCGCACCGCATGGTCGAGCAGCAGCTCGCCGCGCTGCTGGGGGATGGGTGCGGTCTCCGTGACTCCGATGGTCTCTTCCACGTGCAGCACAACTCCCGGCGTCACCCGGGGTTACGGGGATAAACGCGCGGGCCGGCGGTGCATCGATCCTGCACGCGGGGCGCACGGGTGCACGCGCGGGGGCGCGTAGGAGGCCGGGGCGCGGCCGATGGGTAACGACACGTCGCAGAGAGGAAGATTCTCCGCACTTCAGGCGGGAAGTGATCATTCCAACGATCACCCGCGTCTCAGGGGGTTTTCATGGCAGCCAGGCCTCTCGTCGCCCGCCAGCCGAATGAACGGTTGCAGGCGCTCATCCAGGAAGCCGGGTGCTCCAATGCCGGGCTCGCCCGGCGCGTCAACATGTGCGGGGCCGAGCACGGCCTCGATCTCCGCTACGACAAGACCTCCGTGGCCCGCTGGCTGCGCGGCCAGCAGCCGCGCGGCCGGGCGCCCGGCATCATCGCCGAGGCGCTCGGGCGCAAACTCGGCCGGACCGTCACCATCGACGAGATCGGCATGGCCAACGGCAAGAACCTCGCCTCCGGGGTCGGCCTGCAGTTCTCCCCGACCGTCGTCGGCGCCATCGAGCAGGTCTGCGAGCTGTGGCGCAGCGACGTCGGGCGCCGCGACTTCCTGTCCGGGTCGAGCGTGGCCGCCTCCGCGCTCGTCGAGCCCAGCCGCGACTGGCTGATCACCGGGGCCGACCCCCAGGTGGCGCGCACCGGAGGCTCGCGCGTCGGGATGTCCGACGTGGAGGCCGTCCGGGCCACCACGCAGGCGCTGACCGACCTCGACCACCGCTTCGGCAGCGGGCACGTGCGGCCCGTGGTCGTGCACTACCTCAACTCCGTGGTCTCCGGGCTGATCGGCGGCTCCTACCGGGAGCCGGTGGGCCGGGCGCTGTTCGCGGCGGTGGCCCGGCTCACGGAACTCGCCGGGTACATGGCGGTGGACACGGGCCAGCCGGGCCTGGCCCAGCGCTACTACATCCAGGCGCTGCGGCTGGCCCAGGCGGCGGGCGACCGCGCGTACGGGGGCTACGTGCTGGCGGCGTCGATGAGCCACCTCGCGGCCGAGCTGGGCAACCCGAGAGAGATCGCGCAACTGGCGCGGGCCGCGCAGGAGGGCACGCGCGGGCAGGTCACCCCGCGGGTGGAGGCCATGTTCTACGCGGCGGAGGCGCGCGGGCACGCGCTGCTCGGCGACGCCAGGTCCACGGCGGTGCTGTCGGGCCGGGCGGTGACGGCGCTGGAGCGGGCCGAGCCGGAGTCGGGGGACGACCCGGTGTGGATCCGCCACTTCGACCAGGCCTACCTGGCGGACGAGCTCGCGCACTGCCACCGCGACCTCGGCCAGGCCGACGCGGCGGGCCGGCGGGCGGAGGAGGCGTTGCGGGGGCTGCCCGTGACGAAGGCCCGCCGGCGGGCGATCGGCCTGCTGCTGCTGGCGGCGGCGCAGGTGCAGCAGCGGGAGGTCGAGCAGGCCTGCCAGACGGCGACGAAGGCCGCCGAACTGCTGGGGACGCTGCGCTCGCGGCGGGGTGCGGAGTACCTGGACGACTTCCGGGCGCGGCTGGAACCGTACCGGGAGGAACCGGCGGTGCGGGAGTTCGGGGCGAGGCTGGAGGTTCAGGTGGCCTGACGTCGGCACGCCGTGACCGGGTAGCGTGACCCGACGGCTGCGCGGATCCCCCACGGAGCGCGGACGTCGGAGAAGGCGAGAAGGAGTCCCGGTGACGGAGAACGGACAAGGGGGCGTCCCCCAGCCCGGGACGCCACAGGCCGGGCAGCCGTGGGCCGCCCCCGGGTACGGGTTCCCGCCCGCGCAGGACCCGTACGGCACGCCGCAGCCGCCGCAGGGGCAGGGGCAGCCGCAGGGGCACGGCCAGCAGGGCGGTCCGGTCCAGGCCGCCTACGTCCCGCCGCCGGAGCCGGGCGCCCCGGCGTACGGCTACCCCCAGACCGGCCACGCCCCCGGCCCCGACGCCCCGGGCACCCCGGGCTACGGCTACCCGCCGGTGGCGGACGCCCCGACGCAGTACGTCCCGCCGGTGCAGGCGGGCCCGGGTGCGCACGTGGCGCACGCCGCCACGCAGTACCTGCCCCAGGTGGGCGCCGCCGGCCCCCGCGCCCCGTACGCCCCGCCCGCACCTCCCGCACCCCCTGCCCCGATGGGCCCGGGTGCACCGGGAGCCATGCTGGCGGGCGCCGAGACCCAGGCCGTCCCGGCGGTACCGGGCACCCCGGCCGGGGGCCCGCCCCCGTTCGACCTGCCGCACGCGGGCGGTGCCGGGGCTGCGACGCAGTACCTCCCGCCGGCCGCGGCGGGCGGTGTGGCGGATGCCGCCACCCAGTACATTCCGCCCGTGCAGGCGGGCGGCCCGGCTGACGCCGCCACGCAGTACATCCCTCCCGTCCCGGCGGGTGGTGCGGGTGATGCCGCCACCCAGTACATCCCTCCCGTTCCGGCGGGTGGTGCGGGTGATGCCGCCACCCAGTACATCCCTCCCGTTCCGGCGGGCGGCCCGGCTGATGCCGCCACTCAGTACATTCCGCCGGTCCCGACGGATGGTGCGGGCGACGCCGCTACCCAGTACATCCCTCCCGTCCCGGCGGGTGGTGCGGGCGATGCCGCCACGCAGTTCCTGCCGCCGGTTCCGGCGGGCGGTGTGGCGGACGCCGCGACCCAGTACATTCCGCCGGTTCCGGCGGGCGGTGTGGCGGATGCTGCCACGCAGTACATCCCTCCCGTCCCGGCGGGCGGTGCGGCTGACGCCGCGGCCCCGTACGTTCCGCCCGTCCCCGCCGAGCCCGGCGGGGACGGGTACGAGGGGCTGTTCCGGGACGGCGGTGGTGGGGGAGGGGCCGTCGCCGAGCCGGTGGCGCGGCGGACGCCGCCGCCCGCCGCGCCGCAGCGGCGCCGGCCGAAGCCGCAGCCGCAGCCGCCGCAGCAGTTCCAGGCCCCGCCCCCGCCCCCGTCGGCCCCCGCGCGCCGGGTTCCGCCCGCGGTGATCGCCGCCGCGGTGTTCGGGCTGGTCGTGGCCGGGCTCGGGGTGGGGGCGCTGCTGAGCGACGGCAAGGCGCAGAACAACGACCCCGTCGCGACCTCCCCGGGCTCCGGCGGAGCCGCCGCCGACGCCGACGCGCCGGGCGGCTCCGCGCCGGTGGACCCGGCGCGCCCGCAGGCCGTCCAGCTGGACAAGCTGCTCGCGGACGCCAACGACAGCCGGACCGTGGTGATCAAGGCCGTGGACGACATCAAGGACTGCAAGAACCTCGGCCAGGCCGCCCAGGACCTGCGGGACGCGGCCCGTCAGCGCGAGGAGCTGATCACCCGCCTCTCGGACCTGAAGACGGACCTGCTGCCGAACCACGCCCGGCTCTCGGCCGCCCTGACCAAGGCCTGGAACGCCTCGGCGGCCGCCGACAACAGCTACGCGGACTGGGCGGACGCCGCCGGCCACGACAAGGGCGGCTGCAAGGACGGCAAGGCCAAGCAGACCGACGACGCGGCCGACGGCAACAAGTCCAGCGCCGAGGCCACCAAGGCGAAGGAGTCGGCGGCGAACATGTGGAACGCGATCGCCGCCAAGTACGCGCTGACCCGGCGCGACACGACCCAGCTGTAGCTGGGTCAGGCCGAGCGCGGGGCGGACTCCAGGACCGGGGTCATGTCCTGGTCCTTCTCGCCGGGCTGGGCGACGAGCCGGCCCTGCTGGACGACCTGGAAGCTGACCCGGCCGTTCACCAGGCGCGGGAAGCCGGCGACCGCCCGCATGTCCTGGTAGCGCCAGCTCAGGTCCGGGGTGAGGTTGCCGGTGGCGATGCCGGAGGCCTCGTTGAGCGTCCGGGCCACCTTGCGTGCGGTGACCTCCTCGCCCTCCTTGAACTTCTGGACGATCTGGTTGAAGACCGTGTACGCGATCCAGGTGGTCTGGGCCCCGCTGTCGTCGGCCTCGACGGTGTCGTCGCCGAAGGCCTCGTCGCTGATCACCTTCCGCATCGGCGCCCACAGCGGGTCGGTGGACACCGGGTACCAGCTGGTGACGAGCGCGCCCTCGAAGGGGCTCTCCTTGCCGCCGGTGCGGTCGACCAGGGTCTGGCTGACGCTGCCGAGGACGGAGGAGATCTGCGGGTTGCGGTGCGTGGAGTCGGCGCGGCGGAAGGCGTCGAAGAAGGTCTCGGTGCGCTCGCCGAGCACGGCCGTGACACAGCTCTTGGACGCGGACGAGGACGAGGGCGAGGGCGAGGGCGAGGGCGAGGGCTTGGCGGTGGGGGAGGCCGACGGGGAGCCGGACGGGCTCGGGGTGGTCGACGCCTTGGAGCCGCCGCCGCCCGAGCCGCCCGGGGCGGTGTCGGCCAGGGCCTCGCGGGCCTGGGGCATCAGGTCGGCGGCGTCCTCGGCCGCCCGGATGTCGGAGGCTTCCGGGGCGTTGTTGGCCTTCAGCCCCGCGTTCAGCAGCACCGGCATGGTGTCCCCCGCGAGGGTGTCGGGCCGGACCAGGGAGACCTGGGCGCAGGCCTTGCCGAGCTGGTGGCCGGCGCCGGCGAGCAGCGCGGGCTGGCCGCCGTTGACGGGGTAGGACAGGGTGCTCTGGAACTCCTCCGCGGTGACCCCGTAGCCCCCGATGAAGGGGATCCCCTCGGCCTCCAGCGGGGCCATGAAGGCGCGCCCGTACTGGCTGTAGGAGCCGACGACGGCGACCGCCTTCTTGGTGATGGCCTCGCGGGCGCAGTCGGCGGCGCCGGTCGCGGTGTTCTTCTCGTTGCAGGTCAGGACGCGCAGCTTGCGGCCCTTGATGCCACCGTTGGCGTTGATCCAGCGCTCGTACGCCTTGGCCATGCCGGGCATTCCGGGCATGTTGGTGGCTTTGGTTCCCATGGGAGCGAACGTCATGACCGTGAGGGTGTCCCCGGATCCCCCCGAGTTCCCGGGGAGCACCCCACACGCTGTGGTGAGACACGCACCTGTCGCTGCGGCAAGGAGCAGACGGATCAAGGTGGTTGCGCGTCGGCATTTGGTCATGTCCCACGACCATTCCGCCACAGGGGTAACTCGGTGCTGAGGTGTACACAACATCGGGTGACGCCCAGGTGAACGGCCGGGGACGGGGTGGGGATAGGTGCGTCAAGATCGCATTTGTGGGGAACGTACGATCGAAAGCGTGACATTCGCCCAAGGTTCGAAGAACTCTTCCCGCCGCGGCGGCCGCTCCTCCACCATGGGCGGCATGCCCCTCAACGACATGCCGTGGTGGCGCTGGCGCAGCAACGTGCGCTCGGCGCTGCACATGCTCTCCGACCCCGTGTTCCACCAGGAGGTCTGGCTCGCCGGCGCCGCAGGGTACGGGGACGTCACCGACGCCGTGTACCGGCTCGTCGAGGACACCTGGCTCGACAGCTGGTCCGCCGACAAGTACATCGGCACGATCTTCCGCGACGCCCAGGAGGCGGCCCTGGTCGACCTCGCCGTGCTGCGCGTGCTGCGGATCCTGCACCAGGTCGGCCCGGACGCGCCCGTGACCGCCTACCTGGAGGACGCCGCCTGGCCCGACGCGGTACGGGCGGCCCGCGAGGCGCACGTGCGGATGTCCGTCGCGGACGGGGAGGACCCGGACGAGCGGCCGAGCTCCGTGGACGTGCTGAGGATGCTCACGCGCGCGGTGTGACGTGCGCGGTGTGAAAGGCTATGGGGTCATGAGCGACCCGCAGCCCGGGGCCCGGCCCCTGCCCCAGTACGTCCTGACCGTGTCCTGCCCCGACAAGCAGGGCATCGTGCACGCCGTGTCCAGTTACCTGTTCATGACCGGCTGCAACATCGTGGACAGCCAGCAGTTCGGAGACCGGGAGACCGGCCTCTTCTTCATGCGGGTGCACTTCGAGGCCGAGCCGGAGGTCACGCTGGAGAAGCTGCGCGCCAGCTTCGCCGCCATCGGCGACAGCTTCCGGATGGACTGGCAGATCCACCGCTCCGACGAGCGCATGCGGATCGTGCTGATGGTGTCGAAGTTCGGCCACTGCCTGAACGACCTGCTCTTCCGCGCGAGCATCGGCGCGCTGCCGGTGGAGATCGCGGCCGTGGTCTCCAACCACACCGACTTCGCCGAGCTGGTCGGCTCCTACGACATCCCCTTCGTGCACATCCCGGTGACGAAGGACACCAAGGCGGCGGCCGAGGCGCAGCTGCTGGAGCTGGTGCGGGCGGAGAAGGTCGAGCTGGTGGTGCTGGCCCGCTACATGCAGGTGCTGTCGGACACCCTGTGCAAGGAGCTCAGCGGGCGGATCATCAACATCCACCACTCCTTCCTGCCGAGCTTCAAGGGCGCCAAGCCGTACCACCAGGCGCACGCGCGCGGTGTGAAGCTGATCGGCGCGACCGCGCACTACGTGACGGCCGACCTCGACGAGGGGCCGATCATCGAGCAGGAGGTCGAGCGGGTCGGGCACGAGGTCACGCCGGACCAGCTGGTCGCGGTCGGCCGGGACGTGGAGTGCCAGGCGCTGGCGCGGGCCGTCAAGTGGCACAGCGAGCACCGGGTGCTGCTGAACGGCTCCCGCACGGTCGTCTTCGCGTAGCCCCCGCGGGAGGGTCCGGGGGCCCGCCGCCCCCGGGCCCCCGAGCGGGGCGGTGCTCACGCGTCCGGGTCGACGCCGCAGTAGGAGGCGAAGGCCCGGAGGATGACGTCCTCCGAGATGTGGCCGTCCCGGTCCGCCAGGGCCGCGGCCACCTGGGCGGCCAGCTCGGGGGCCGTGCCCAGGACGCGCAGCACCCGGGTCGCCGTCGCCGGGGTGGCGCCCGTGCCGTCCTCGTCCGCCACCGCGACCACCGCCGCCAGGAACGGGCGGGCGATCTCGGCGAACCGCTCGGGGTTGTCCCGCAGCCGCTTCGCCGCCCCGGTCACGAACTCCTCGCGGGACACGCGCTGGTCCCCGTCCACGTCGGCGATCCCGGCCATGCCCTGCCAGAAGGCCTCCGCCCCGGCGAAGACGGCCTGGCCCCGGTCCGAGCGGGCGGCGACACCGAATTCGGCCAGTACCGCGCGGGCGGCCGTACTGAAGTCCTCGCGGTCGATGTAGCCGGACCCGTCCTGGTCGAAGGTGGCGAATCGAGAGGCGATCTTGCGCTCGTATTCTGCGCTGTCCATATGCGGCGTTCCGCCTTCACATGTGCGTTGGGGTGCACTTGAGGTGCAGATCAAGACAGGCAGGAGCGTAAGCCCTCGATGGCCTGCGCGTTAAGCGGAGCGGTCGACGGGGTGGCCGCATCGAACCCGCGCACGGGGAGCGCGGTGGGGCGCGTACGTGTGTACGGCTAGCACGGGCTTCGCACCCAGGGGGGACGTTCCCCCAAAACCGGCGCGGTCCGGCCGGTGGCGACTACATTTGACGGGTCGACACACGGCTGGAGGCACCATGGCGAAGGACGTTCCACCGCGCTGGGACCGCCGCATGCAGCAGCGCCTCGCCCGCGGTGAGGCCGCCGCGCTCGGGGAGCTCTACGACCGTTTCGCCTCGCTCGTGCACAGCCTCGCCCACCGCGTGCTCGGTGACGAGAAGGCCGCGGACCGCATCACCCGCGAGGTCTTCGGCTACATCTGGGAGAACCCCGACGCCTACGACCCCAAGCAGGGCTCCATGCGCTCCTGGGTCGCCCGGATCACCCAGGGCCAGGCCGTCGCCCGGCTGCGCCAGGCCGAACTGGGCCGGGGCTCGCGCGAGGAGCTCGAACAGAAGGTGCGCAGCGCCAACGCCGCCGCCCGCGCCGACTACATCGTCACCTCCATGCCCGCACCCCTGCGGGCCGCCCTGGAACTCGCGTACTTCAAGCGCCGGGACTACCGGCAGGCCGCCGCCGACCTGCAGATCAGCGAGGACGAGGCGCGGCGCCGGCTGCGGCTCGGGCTCCAGCTGCTGTCGACCGCCAACGTCCTCCCGAGGGAGGACACCGCCCCGCCCGGATACGGCCCACGCGGATACGGAACCACCCGATGACCGGACCCACCGATGACACCCCCGACGACGCGTACGAGCCCCCGGCGGGCGGACCCGCGCTGATACCGGGTCCGCGCGCGGCCGGTGACGACCTCGAAGCGCCCGTGGTCCTGCCGCCCGCGCCGCCCTCGCACGCCGTGCTGAAGTCCCTGCTCGGGGCGTGGGCGCTGGCCGCCTGTTCCGCCGAGGAGACCCAGGCCGTCGAGGACCACCTCACCGAGTGCGCGCCCTGCGCCGAGGAGGCGCTGCGGCTGCGTGACGCCGTCGGGCTGCTGCACCCGGAGGAGAGCCTGGACCTCAAGCCGCTGCTGCGCTCACGGGTGCTGGAGGACTGCCTGGGCAAGCGCCCGGCCCGGATCCCGGTCCCCGCGTGGGCGAACCCGTACGACACCGAGACCGCACGGCTGGACGCGCTGCTGCGGGACTTCGGGGAGTCGGAGTGGGACACCCCGGTGCGGCTGAAGTGGTTCGAGGAGGAGCGCCGGCGCAGCCACCGCACCACCGTGGCGGGGGTGATCGGGCACCTGCTGACGGTCGACGGGCTGGTCGCCACCGCGCTGGGACTGGACGACCCGCTCGGCCCGCAGGCCCCGCCGGGCGGCCCCACCGGCCGCACCGAGCACTACTGGAGGTCGGCGTCCCCGCAGTCCGCCCGGAAGGTCCGCGAGCCCTGGCGGGAGCAGGGGCACACCCTGGTCCGTACGGTCTCCTTCGCGGGCCGGGGCGTGGCCGAACTGTCCGTGGACTACGGGGGCTTCGCGCTGCCGCTGGGGGACGCCTTCCTGGAGCGGGCCTTCGAGTGCTGGGTGCACGCCTGGGACATCGCGGAGGCGGTGGACTACCCGTACGAGCCGCCGTCCGGTCCGCACCTGCACGGCATGATCGACCTCGCGGCGCGGCTGCTGCCCGGGGCCCTGGCCGGCCGTCGCCGTACGGGCCTGGCGGCTCCGGCGCGCGGGCTGGTCGCGGCGGGGGCGCCGGGGCGGACCCTGCACCTGGAGATCGAGGGCGCGGGCGGGGGCGGCTGGGACATCGCCCTGGACTCCCCGGCGGCCCGGCCCTCGCGGGAGCACACGGTGGCGGAGGTCGCGCTGGACGGGCTGGAGTTCTGCCAGCTGGCCGCCGGGCACATCTCCCCGGAGGAGGCCGCGGTCGGCCAGACCGGCGACCGGGAGGCCATCCGCGACGTGCTGTTCGCGGCGGCGTCGCTGAGCCGCCTGTAGGGATGGGGAGGGGGCGGGGCGCGGGCGGGGTCAGGAGTAGCGCTCGCGCAGGCGGTACTTGAGGACCTTGCGCAGGGCGTCGTTGCGGGGCAGGACGTCGACGAGTTCCAGCTGTTCGGGGAGCTTGTGCGGGGACAGCCCCTGGGCGCGGAGGTGGGCGGTGACCTGGGGGAGGGTCAGCGGGGCCGCGCCGGGCGGCTGCTCGACGACGGCGCAGACGCGTTCGCCGCGCTCCTCGTCGGGGAGGCCGATGACGGCCACGTCGCCGATGCCGGGGAGCTGGTGGAGGAGGTCCTCGATCTCCTTCGCCGAGATGTTCTCGCCCTTGCGGATGATCACGTCCTTGCTGCGGCCGGTGAGGACGAGGTGGCCGGAGGGGGTGAGGTGGCCCAGGTCGCCGGTGATCAGGTAGCCGTCGGCGTCGAAGGCGTCGGGGGCGTCCTTCTGGTTCAGGTAGCCCTGGCAGACCGCCTCGCCGCGCAGCCGGACCTCGCCGTCGGTGCCGGCGGGCAGGGGGGTGCCGTCGGGGGTGGTGATGCGGATGGACATGCCCTCCGGGGGGCGGCCCTCGGTGGTGGCGAGGTTCTCGGGGGTGTCGTCCGGGGAGCCCATGGTGATCATCGGGACCTCGGTCATGCCGTAGCCGTGGGTGAGCCGGCAGCCCAGCTCGCGCACCACCGCGTGGTAGATCTCCGGCGGTTTGGGGGCGCCGCCGCCCGCGAGCAGCCGCAGGCTCGGGAGGAGGGGCGTGGCGGGGTCCTTGCGCTGCTCGGTGAGGAACATGGAGTAGAAGGCGGTGGAGCCGCCGGCGATGGTGACCCCGTGGCGGCGGTATCCGTCCAGCGCGTCCGGCATCGCGAACCGTTCGAAGAGGACCGCCGGGAACCCGTAGAGCAGCAGCATCACCGTGTAGTCGGGCCCGGCGATGTGCGCGTACGGGAAGGCCATCGAGCCCACGTCGGAGGGGGTCAGGCGCAGGGCGTGGGCGAGGCAGGAGCCGCCCGCGATCAGGGAGCGGTCGGTGTGCAGGACGCCCTTGGGGTCGGAGGTGGTGCCGGAGGTCCAGTAGATCCAGCGGACCGAGGTGCCGTCGGCGGGCGGCGGGGGCAGCACGGCGGGGTCGCCGTCGGGCAGGTCGGCGTATGCCTCGAAGACCCCCCGCGCGCCGAGCCGGGCGGCCATGGCGGTGTGGTCGAAGCCGCGCCAGGTGCCGGGGACGGCGAAGAACTCGGCCTGTGAGGAGCGCAGCGCGAAGGCCACCTCGCGGTCGCGGTAGAAGGGGATCACGGGGGACTGGACGGCGCCGAGGCGGGCGAGGGCGGCCGACAGCAGGACCGTCTCGATGCGGGTCGGCAGCTGCCAGGCGACGACGGTGCCGGGGCGCACCCCCCGGTCGTGGAGGCCGGCGGCGACGCGTTCGGCGCGGTCGCGCAGGGCGCCGAAGGTGAGGGTGCGGTCGTCGGCGGGGTCGTCGGCGGCCTCGATGAGGACCGGGGCGCCGGGGGTGAGGTCGGCGCGGCGGGAGATCAGCTCCCAGAGGGTGCGGGAGCGGCCCAGCCCGACGGCGAGGGCCCTCGCGTCCTCGTCCGTGGTCGTGTCGGCCGCCCCTGTCGTGCCGGCCGTCCTCGCGTCGTCCGTGGGCGTGTCGGCCGTCCTCGCGTCGTCCGTGGGCGTGTCGGCCGTCCTCGCGCCATCCGTGGGCGTGTCGGCCGTCCTCGCGCCATCCGTGGGCGTGTCGGCCGTCCTCGCGCTGTCCGTCGTCGTCATCGCGGGCCTCTCCCTGGGCGCGCCGGCCGCAGCCAGCTGACGGTCAGTCAGATCAAGGGCAGAGCGTAGGGCTCCGGAGCTTGTCGGTCCAGGGGTGGCGGGGCTAGCTTGTTTCTGACGATCCATCAGATTGGGGAGCCCGCATGGCACTGGAACTGCCTCGGATCATCAGCGTCGACGACCACGTGATCGAGCCCGCCCACCTCTTCGACGTGTGGCTGCCCGCGAAGTACCGCGACCGCGGCCCCAAGCCCCTCACCGCCGGCATCGGCGAGCTGGAGTACACCGGCGGCAAGTACGTGATCACCATGGATCCCGACGGGCCCCCGACCGACTGGTGGATCTACGAGGACCTGAAGTTCCCGTACAAGCGCAACATCGCCGCCGTCGGCTTCGACCGCGACGACATGACCCTGGAGGGGATCACCCGCGAGGAGATGCGCCGCGGCTGCTGGGACCCCAAGGCGCGGCTCCTCGACATGGACCTCAACCACGTCGAGGCCTCCCTCTGCTTCCCCACCTTCCCCCGCTTCTGCGGGCAGACCTTCGCCGAGGCGCACGACAAGGAGGTCGCCCTCGCCTGCGTGCGCGCCTACAACGACTGGATGGTCGAGGAGTGGTGCGGGGACAGCGGGGGCCGGCTGATCCCGCTGTGCATCATCCCGCTGTGGGACATCGACCTGGCCGTCGCCGAGATCCGCCGCAACGCCGCCCGCGGGGTCCGCGCCGTGACCTTCTCCGAGATCCCCACCCACCTCGGGCTGCCCTCCATCCACTCCGGTTACTGGGACCCCTTCTTCGCCGTCTGCCAGGAGACCGGCACGGTCGTGAACATGCACATCGGGTCCTCGTCCCAGATGCCCGCCGCCTCCCCCGACGCCCCGCCCGCCGTCCAGGCCTCGCTCAGCTTCAACAACGCGATGGCCTCGATGATGGACTTCCTCTTCAGCGGGGTCCTGGTGAAGTTCCCGACGCTGAAACTCGCCTACAGCGAGGGCCAGATGGGCTGGATCCCGTACGCCCTGGAGCGCGCGGACGACGTCTGGCAGGAGCACCGCGCCTGGGGCGGGGTCCGCGGCCTGATCCCCGAGCCGCCCTCCACCTACTACTACCGGCAGATCTTCTGCTGCTTCTTCCGCGACAAGCACGGCATCGCCTCGCTGGACGTCGTCGGCCGCGACAACGCCACCTTCGAGACCGACTACCCGCACGTGGACTCGACCTTCCCGCACACCAAGGAGGTCGCCCTCGACCACGTGAAGGGCCTGGACGACGAGACCGTGTACAAGCTGATGCGCGGCAACGCCATCCGCATGCTCGGCCTGGACCTGGTCTGACATGGACCTCTCCCACACGGAGGAGGAGCAGGAGTTCCGGGCCCGGCTGCGCGCCTGGCTCGCCAAGGTGCTGCCCGAGCTGCCCCCCAAGCCCTCGCCCGACGACTGGCCCGGCCGGCGCACGTACGACCTGGGTTGGCAGCGCCGGCTGTACGACGCCGGGTACGCGGGCCTGCACTGGCCCGTGGACGCCGGCGGGCGCGGCGCCACCCCGACCCAGCACCTGATCTTCCTGGAGGAGACCGAGCGCGCCGGCGCCCCCTACGTCGGCGCCAACTTCGTCGGACTGCTGCACGCCGGACCCACGATCGCCGCCGAGGGCACCGCTGGGCAGCGGGCCCGCTGGCTTCCGCCGGTGCTGCGCGGGGAGGAGGTGTGGTGCCAGGGGTTCAGCGAGCCGGGAGCCGGCTCCGACCTGGCGGCGCTGCGGACCAAGGCGGTCCGGGACGGGGACGCGTACGTGGTCACCGGCTCCAAGATCTGGACCTCGCACGCCGAGGTCGCCGACTGGTGCGAGCTGCTGGTGCGCACGGACCCGGCCGCGCCGAAGCACCGCGGGATCTCCTGGCTGGCCATGCCGATGGACGCGCCCGGGATCACGGTCCGGCCGCTGCGCACCCTCGCGGGGTCGGCCGAGTTCGCGGAGGTGTTCCTGGACGAGGTCCGGGTGCCGGTCGCCAACCGGGTCGGCGCCGAGAACGACGGCTGGCGGGTCACGATGGTGACCCTCTCCTTCGAGCGCGGCACCGCCTTCGTGGGGGAGGTCGTCGCCTGTCGGCGCACCCTGGGCGCCCTGGCGCGGACCGCGCGGGCGAACGGCCGCTGGGACGACCCCGTGCTGCGGCGCAGGCTGGGGCGGCTGTACGGGGAGTTCGGCGCGCTGTGGCGGCTCACGCAGTGGAACGTCAGCGAGGCGCAGGGCTCGGGCGGGGTCCCCGGCATCGGGGGCAGCGTGTTCAAGCTGGCGTACTCGCACGCGCGGCAGGAGCTGTACGACGTGGCGGCGGAGGTGCTGGGGGCGGGCGCGCTGTCCCTGGAGGAGGAGTGGACGCTGGAGCGGCTGTCCTCCCTGTCCTACACGATCGCCGCCGGGACCTCGCAGATCCAGCGGAACATCGTCGCCGAGCGGATCCTCGGCCTGCCGAAGGGGCGGTGAGCGGTCGTGGACTTCCGGCTGACGGAGGACCAGCGGGACCTGCGGGCGGGCGTCCGCGAACTGCTCGCGGGGCGGTACGGGCGGGAGGCGCTGCGGGCGTCGGTGGCCTCGGACGGCGGGCCGGTCGTGGACCGGGGGCTGTGGCGGGAGCTGGGCGAGGCGGGGTTCTTCTCCCTGCGGCTCCCGGAGTCCGAGGGCGGGGTGGGACTGGGCCTGCCGGAGGCGGTGCTGGTCTTCGAGGAGGCCGGGCGGGCGCTGCTGCCGGGCCCGCTGGTGGCGACGCACCTGGCGGCCGGGGTGGTCCCGGGGGCGGCCTCGGGCTCGGCGGTCGTGACGGCCTTCGACCTGGGCGGGCCGCTGGTGGCGTACCTGGGGGAGGCGGACGCGGTGCTGGGGGCGCGGGGGCTGCCGGCCGGCGAACCGGTCCGCCCGGTGGACCCGCTGACCCCGCTGTGGCGGTCCTCGGGGGCGCTCCCGGCGGAGTACGCGGAGTACGCCGAGTACCCGGAGTACCGGGAGGCGGGGGCGCTGCTGACGGCGGCGCTCCAGCTGGGCAGCGCGCTGCGGACGGTGGAGCTGGCCGTGCGGTACGCCGGGGAGCGCGAGCAGTTCGGGCAGCCGATCGGGGGCTTCCAGGCGGTCAAGCACCTGTGCGCCGAGATGCTGGTCCGCGCCGAGGTGGCCCGTACGGCGGTGTACGCGGCGGCGGTGACGGGTGACGCGGCCGAGATCGCGACGGCCAAGCTCCTCGCGGACGAGGCGGCGGTGCGCGGGGCGCGGGACTGCCTCCAGGTCCACGGCGGGATGGGCTTCACGTGGGAGGCGGACGTGCACCTGCACCTGAAACGGGCGTGGGTGCGGGCGGAGCAGTGGTGCTCGGCGCGGGAGGCGGAGGAACTCCTGGCGTCCCGCCTCGGCACGGAGGCGGCGCCGCAAGGGCTGGCGACGGGGTAGCAGGCTGTGATGCAGGGGCACGGGAGGGACGATGCGGGACTCATGTCCGATTACAGAGAGTTGATATCGGTTTGTGTCCTTCGCCCGCCCCGATCCGGCCCGGAGGCGGGGGTGTGCTCCGGTACGCTCCCACGATGCGAGTGGTTGAGCGGCGCGAGCGCCGCACAGTATGCACCACGCCTACTTCTTCGCGCTGGAATATGCCCGAAGCGCTTGTTGTGGTGACTGTACGTCAACCATGCTGCTCTTCACGGGGATCACACTCGGTGATCCCGTCCTGTCGCGAGGCGAAGTGTCCGCCGGTTCGGATGGTGTGAGCGGTGCAGGTGCTTCAGGTACAGCTGGAGGTAGGACCCGACCCCGCCGAGGTCGGGCGGGCGCGCCGGTGGGCGCGGTCCCGGCTGGCGGGGTCCGGCATAGGGGACGACGAACCGCTCGCCGAGACGCTGATCCTGCTGATCTCCGAGCTGGTCACCAACGCGGTCGTGCACACGGGCTGTCCGGCCGTCCTGCGGATGCTCCTCGGGGGCCCGGGGGTGCGGGTGGAGGTCGCCGACGCGAGCGACCGCGCCCCGGCCCGCCGGCAGGCCGGTGGGGACGACACGGGAGGGCGCGGGCTGGAGCTCGTGGACGGGCTCGCGGACCGGTGGGGCTGGCAGCGCGAGGGCGCGGGCAAGCGCATCTGGTGCGAGATCGACCGGGCGGGGACGGAGCCCCCGCCGGACCGGCCGGCGGCGTTGAAAAAAGTCCTGCTGAAGCGGGAACCGCGCGTGTACCTCTAACGAGGTGTTGACGGTTCGTCACCTGTTGATCACCCTGGTGTTGAGCGATTCGTCGCGAGGGGACGCCAAGGGTCCTGTGCCTTGACGAGTGCGGGTCGTGGGGTGGCGGCTGCCGTGCCGCGCTCGGGGCGTGCATGCCGCACGCCGCCACCCGCAGGTCTTCCCGTGCGCCCCGGGGCGCCGTTCCGCTGTGGGACGGCGGGAACTCGGCGCCGACTGGCCGGAATTCGCGGACCGGATTGGTAGGAGCGTACATAAAGACGGGGGCCTTGTTGTTTCCCGGGGAGACTGCTGCCTACGGTGGCGGCGCATTCTGAAAAGCGGGGCGCCGCCAGTACACCTCCGGCGGTGTTCCGTGACCCTTCATTGCGGCCACGCGGACCACGGTGTTCGCGCCCCGGCTGGCCGCCCTGCTGCGCGAGCACACCGGCAAGGACGCCTTCCGCCTGGAGCCCGACACGATGGGCGTCGCCGGCCACGCCCTGGCCGACCGGATCCTCGCCGCCCGCCGGGCCACCGAGACGGAGCGGCCCACCTTCAAACCGCTGCACGGCCGGTCGCGGCCGCACCGAGGCCGCCTCGGTGATGCGGGTCATCGGGCGGGACGTCAGGGAGGCCCTGGAACGGCCCCTGCCGAAGGACGCCGACCTCACCGGCCCCTGGCCGCTCACCGGGCACCTTTTCCTGCGGGACCTCATTCTCGGAGGTGATCCGCGCCGGCTGCGCATTCTCATGAGCCGGAACCTGGAGCTGACCCCGAAACTCACCTGGTCGGTCATAGCCGCCGGGGCCGCCGTTCCCCGCCGGAAAAGCCCCGGGCGGCCCGGGACGATATCGAGCGGAATTGCCGGACTGTTCGCGGAAGCGGACGGCTACCACGACCGGCGCCACGCGATGGGCATCTACCGGAGGGCGGCCGCGCCCGTCTGCTTCACCGTCTCCACCCTCGTCGCGAACGCCCTCTGGCTGGGCTCGCCCTTCGCCGGGGAGACCTCCCACCGCAACATCCTCCACGAGGCCGCCCGGCTGCTGCCCCCGTCCTGGAACATCCTGCGCTACGCCTCGCCCGAGTACGGGGCCCTGGACGCGCGCATCGGCGCCGGTGACGACGTCCTCGTCCTGCCCCTGCTCTCCCACCGGGACCCCGCGCTGTGGGAGGACCCCGACGCGTTCCTGCCCGGCCGGTGGGACCACCTCGACCCCGAGACCGCCCCGGGCTACCTCCCGTTCGGGCACTCCTCCGAGCGGTGCTGGGGGCGGCACATGGTCATGCCGCTCGCCGAACTGCTGCTGGACCTGATCCGGGACGCCGGCCTGGAGGTCGACCCCGCGCAGCGGAGGGCGAAGGTGCCGCTGGTCGGGCTGCTCGGGGTGGAGGACGTACGGGTGGTCAGGGCGGCGGGGGTCCGGCATGGCCGCTGAGGAGGCGGAGGCGGAGGCGGAGGCGGAGGCGGTGGAGGAGGTTCCGGTCTCCTTCTTCGGCGACCCCCACCCCGTCTACCGGCGCTGGCGGGAGCTGGCGGGTGGGGCGCACCGGGTGCGGATCCTGGGCGAGGCCCCGCTGGAGGGCTGGGTGGTCACCGGGCACGCCGCCTGCAAGGCGGCCCTGGCCGACCCCCGGCTGAGCAAGAACGCCGCGACCGAGGCCTTCGACCGCCGCGACGGCTCCGACGAGGGGCCGGGCCCGGGCCGGGCGCTGACCGCGCACATGCTCAACTCCGACCCGCCCGCCCACACCCGGCTGCGCAGGCTGGTCCAACAGGCCTTCACCGCACGCCGGGTGGCCGCGCTGCGGCCGGTGATCGAGGGCCACGTGAACCGCCTCCTGGACGCCCTGCCACCCGCCCCCGCCACCGTCGACCTGGTCCGGGACTTCGCCGTACCCCTGCCCCTCGCCGTGGTCTTCGACCTGCTCGGCGCCGCCGAGGGGGAGGGGGCCGGGCAGATCCTGCAGGCCTGGGCCGCCACCCTGAGCGGCGAGGAGGGCGACGGCGAGGTCTCCGTCCCCACCGCCGAGGCCCTGGTGGGACACATCCGGGCCCTCATCGCCCACAAGCGCGCCCACCCCGGCGACGACCTGCTGACCGCGCTGATCCGCGCCCGCGACGACGGGGACCGGCTCAGCGAGGCGGAGATCACCTCCATGGGCTTCCTACTGGTGGCGGCGGGCCACCAGACCACCGCCAACCTCATCTCCAACGGCGTCCACGCCCTGCTCACCCACCCCGGCGAACTGGCCGCCCTGCGCGCCGACCCCTCGCGCACGGGGGCCTTCATCGAGGAAGTGCTGCGCCACGAGAGCCCGTTCTCCATCGCGACGATGCGCTACGCCACCGAGCCGGTGACGGTGGCCGGCACGACGATCCCCGCCGGGGACTTCGTGCAGATCGCCCTGCTGTCGGCCAACCGGGACCCCGCCGTCTTCGCCGCCCCGGACCGCTTCGACCCGTCCCGCCCCACGACGGGCCACCTGGCCTTCGGCCACGGCATCCACCACTGCCTCGGCGCCCCCCTGGCCCGCCTCCAGGCCGAGATCGCCTTCACCACCCTCCTGACCCGCTACCCGACCCTCCGCCCGGCCACCCCCACACCCCGCCCCCTGTGGTGGCGCAACCCCCGCCACCGGGGGCTGCGGACACTGCGGGTGGTGCTGGGCTGACGACCTCACACGCACCCCAGGAGGCTGGACTCTCACGGACCGTCAGGAGATCCACGCCGAAGTCCTCGAGTACGTGGAGCAGTTCCTCACCACCCTGACCCGCGCCTCACCACCGCACCGGGCCCCCTACACGCTCAGGGTGTCGAACTCCCCGACCCAACTGCGGGCGACGAGGTGCTTGGGGAGGTACTCGGACTCGACGGTCAAGGGAAAGCCGGCGTCGTGCGCGAGGCAGGCCATGGCCAGGGGAGCGAGGGCGACCATGCTGCTGCTGTTGCCGGCGTTCGCACCTCCTTCCACGCCGGTCCAGTACTCCTTGTGCCATTGGAGCGCTTGGGCGAGGGCTTCGTTGAAGCGGGCGTGGTCACCGATGACGTAGTTGAGGAACAGGTTCATCGGCGGGTAGAGGACCTTCAGCATGAGCTCTCGGTCGGAGCCCTCCAGCCCCTCCGGGTCGGTACCGGCGATCGCCGCGTCCAGCGACGGTCCCAGTTCGCCGCCGCGCAGCCACCAGGTCTGCAGGGTCTCGATCCACGGGTACACGTACTCGTCGTAGTCGGCGCCCGAAGCCCGCAGCAACTCGATCGGAACCTGGGCCAGCGCGGTCATCCGTTCGGGCTCGCGGCAGACGACGGCCAGCCAGAAGGCGTCGATCCAGTTGGCCGCGTTGCTGTGGTGCTGAGGCCCGGTCGCCTGGATCACCCGGACCTCGTCGGTGATGCGACACCTCACCGTGCCGGTGGTCGCGGTGGAGGAGGCGAACAGGGCCGAGCCCACCTGAGCGGCAGTCACCCAGGCCTCCCACGTCTCCAGCTTCGCCGCACGGGGGTCTTCGCCACAGTGGGTGAACGCGGCGAGCAGTGCGGTCCCGAAGGCGAGCCGGAAGCCTGCGGGCGACGTCTCCAGCCGGTTGACGTTCCGCGCCGCGCTCTTGTCGAGCTTCTCGGCGCGGCTTCCCACGTCGGCGGGCAGCTCATGCCGAGAGATAAAAACAGTCACATCGATCACCCTGTGCCGATATCGTAAAATCTCTTGAAGTAGCCATTGTAGCGGCCGTTCGTCGGGTTGGCCTTGATTTCGATGTAGTCCAGGTTTGCATCTTCGCGGGCGATGCTGAGGGCTTCCGCGAGGTCGCTTTCTCCTCGCTCGTGCATCTGAATAATTATGTCGTCAAAATATTCGGGCGTTCCTTGCTTGGCTCGAAGTTTTCCGCCGGGCAGCGCACGGCTCCCCAGGTCTGTGGTGGGAGAGGCCTTGGCCTCCATGATGACGTAGCGGCCGTCGGTCGTCTGCCAGATCTGGTCGAAGCGGTGAGGGCCGCGAACCCCGTCATCGAGTCGGATGGCGTTTACGTCTATATCGCGGATCGCATGGAATTCGGCAGAGTCTTCGCCTAGGTGCTCGCCGGCGGTGCCCATTGCGTGATGCGTGCTCTTGTATTCGTAGACCGCCTCGGTGGCCGCGGTCTGGTTCTCGATGGTCGGGAATTCGTCGTACTCCTTTATTGCGGCCAGTTTCACTCTCTCGGCCGCATTGTCGTATGTGACGGCGACATGGCGGTCGGCCGCTCGTTGGTGCAGCCTTTCGAGGTAGTCGGGGTGAACCGTAGACACGTCACCGTGGACCTTCGGCCCCAAGTAGCTTGGGCTCAGGGTCTGCACGGACTTCGCTGTGAAGGGGCGTGCGGGATCCCCGGTTTCGCTCAGCTGGGTCAGCGGGTTACCGAGCTCATCCTTACCCTCTGTGCTGAGGCGGCGGCCATTGGACCGGTAGTGCTGTCGGCGCCACTCGGGATCGGTGTTCGCCAGATCGACGTGGCGTCGTACCACCGGGTCCTGAGGTGCGGCTGCGCCCCCGTGAGGAGTGGATCCGCCACCGGGCCCTGAGCCATGGCCAGGTGAACCGCCGTGGCCACCCTGGTGCGGAATGCCGTGGCTGCCGCCGGTGGTGGGGGTGGTGTCGGTGCCGCCGTGGCCGCCCGAGCCGCTGCCGGGTTCGGTGTGGCTGTTGTGGGGGGTGTGGTCGGCGGAGCCGCCGGGGGCATGGTCGGCCTGGTGTGTCGCGTTGTCGGTCGCGGCCGTCACCGAGTGGGTGTTGCTGCCGCCGACGGTGACTTCATGGCGCTGAGGGACCCTGACTTCCTCGTGCTTGGGGAGTTCGGCGAGGGGGTGGTCGGGACCCTTGGGGACGGCGGTGAGGTCCTGTTTGGGGAGGCCCTGGTGGTCGAGGAGTTGGTGGGTGGTCTTGTCGTAGAACTGGGGCCGGCCCAGGGCGTCGTCGGGGAGGCGGATCGTGTCGGAGGGGTGCGGGAACGCCGCGTCGGGAGCGTCGGTGTGGGGCAGGTCCTTCCAGACCACCTCGTCGACTTTGGGGAAGAATCCGGCAGCTTTGCCGAGGTGAGTGAAGACCTGCCCGATCTTGAGTTTGCTGATGGCGAGCGAGCCGGCTTTGCCGACGTAGGTCATGGGGTCGATGAGTCGGCCGGTCTTGGTGGCGACCGAGATGACCTTGGCGACGGTGCCGGTCTTGGCGGCGGTGCCGGCGCCGCCGGTGAAGACGGTGGTCAGGGCGTTGAAGGTGACCGCGCCGGCCGCGCGGGCGGGGTTCTTGCCCCACTCGTCCCAGGCGACGAGGGCTTTGCCGGTCTCCTTCATGGCGTTACGCGAGTCGCGGAGCCAGGGAGGCAGGTCCTTGTCGTCCAGTTGCCAGAACACCGCCGCGTTGCTGGGGAAGGCGCTGATGGCCAGGCCGGTGGCCAGTTTCGCCAGCCCGGTCCACGCGGCGCCCGCCGCATCTGCCCCGTCGACGCCGACGAGGGTGCCGAGGCCCCGGATGGTGCCCCAGATCCCGTCGACGATCAGGCCGTCCCAGACGAAGGACTTGACCCAGTAGCCGATCTCCCAGGCGCGGTGGGTTTCCTCCAGGTGCGAGCCCCAGGGCAGGTCCTGGGCCTTGTTGAGGTCTTCGGCCTTGTAGCCGTACATGTTGGCGCCGTGCGATCCGTCGTCGGCGACGAGCGGGGGCGCGCAGTACAGGGCGCGGATCTTGTTCGCGCACGTACGTTCGGCTGCCCAGAAGGCCTCGGCGGTCGCGTTGACTTCGTCGATCAGGCCGTTGTTCTCGTGGACCTTCTTCCCGTCGTCCTTCCAGTGCTTGTCGCCGGTGATTTTGTTCGAGAACGTCGTCGCCTCTGCCTGGAGCTGCTTCAGGCGGGCCACGAGCGGACGTGCCTCTACTGCGAACTCACCCAACGCCTTCGCCGCGGCCTCCAGTTGATCGGCGAAGAAGTCGCTGTCCGTCTTCACGGGGTGTGTGGTGGCGAAGAGTTGTGCCGCTTCCGGAGCGGAGTAGAAGGCGGACAGGCCCTGGAACTCGGAGTCGACGTTCGCGCCGGCGTCGCGGAAGGTACCTGCGGCGGCCGTGATCGCCTTGTGGTTCTGCTCCAGTGCTTCCAGGTCGCCTGTGAACTGTGGGATAGAGCACGGATTGATCGGTACGTGATCTGCCATCGCTGTCCCGCCCCCCGGTGTTGATCTACATGCGGCAACCCTTGTCTACCTGCAGGGTTTTCCGGATACAAATGCGATGGGGGTGGGAGCTCTGAGTCCGACCGGAAAGAGGCGGGCGGTGACCGTATTCGGGGGCATGCCGAGTTGTCACCGTCCCTCCGGCTGCCGGTGCCGGTGTGGTGAGACGACCTTGGCCGGGCTGCCGTGGGTGCGGAGCCAGTGTTCGAGGGCCGGGCCCGTCAGGGGGTGGGGGGTGTCGGGGAGGGTGACGGGGCCCCGGAGGGTGCCGGTCAGGCCTGTGAGGCGGGTGGTGGGGTCCAGGGTCACCTCGAAGGTGTTTTCGCCGAGTCGGGCGCCCGTGAGGTCCGCGCCGCGGAGGTCGGTGTGCAGGAGGGTGGCGCCGAGGAGGCGGGCGCCGCGGAGGGTGGCGCCGCGGGCGTCGGCGCCGTAGAGGTCGGCTCGGGTGAGGTCGGCGCCGACGAGGGTCGTGCCGCGTAGGACGGCGCCGTCGAGGTCCGCCCGGACGAAGCACGCTCCCGTGGCGTCGGCGCCGGTGAGGTCGGCCCCCTGGAGGTGGCTGCGGTAGAAGTCGGTGCCGGTGAGGCGGGTGCGGCTCAGGTCGGCGGCGCAGAGGAGGGAGGAGGAGAGGTCGGCGCCCGACAGGTCGGCGCCGCTGAGGTCGAGGGAGGAGAGGTCGACTCCGCGGGGGAGGCCGTCGGGGCCGTTCTGCGTCACCCACTTCCACAGCCAGTCGGCGGCTTCGGGGTCCGCGGGCAGGAGCACGCGCCAGGGGAGGACGGCCGGGCGGCGGTGCCGGTACCAGGGGGTGGTCGCGGGGTCGGCGCCGAGTTCCGCGCCGGCGTCGTCGGCCGTCAGCTCGCGGAAGCGGGCGTCGAGGGTGGCGAGGGCGGTGCGCACGGGGGCGGGGAGGGTGGGGAGGGCGGCTTCGAGGTCGTCGCGGGCTTCGAGGTCCTCGCGGTACATGTCGGCGCCGTACCAGCGTGCGGGGGGCCAGCCGGCGGCCATGCGGGAGATCAGGGCCTCCCAGGGGTGGAGGAGGTTCCGGTGTGCGCGCGACGCGCCGAGGGCGTCCGTGAGGGGGGTGTGCGGGCGGAGGGCGTGGACGGCGGCGGGCAGGCCCTTCACCTCGGCCCGGGGGAAGGCGGCGAGGCCGGCCTGGGTGGCGTACACGCGGAAGGAGGGCTGGTCCGCCTCCGGGGGCGGGTCCAGGTCCTCCACGGCCGTGTACGTGGTCCAGCCCTGCGGGAGGAACGCCTTTCGGAGGGAGGGCGGAGCCGTGTCGCTTTCCACTTCCGTCAGCACCGGGGTGTCCAGCGTCCGGGCCAGGGCGGTTGCGAGTGCCTCCGGGGTGGGGGGCGTGGTGACGGCCGGAGTGGCGTAGACGTTCAGCATGCCGCGCAGGTCGCCGGTGCGGAGGAGCTCGTACTCGCAGGTGACCAGGGCGGTGTCCCAGTTCCGGCCGTCGACCGTCCCGTCCGGGGCGACGTCGACCAGTGCCGCCGGTATCCCGAAGGCCTCGGCCAGGGCCCTGGTCAGGGCGTCCGGGTCGGGGGCGGCGGCCGTGAGGAAGCCGTATCCCGTTCCGTTCACCGCCCGTACCGGTGCGCGATGCCCGCGACGACCAGGGCGAGGCCTTCCTCGAAGCCCTCGTCGTAGTCCTGGAAGAGGGCTGCTCCGGCCTCGGCGGCGAGGGGGAACTCGGCCAGGCGGGCGGCGCGTTCGGTGACGTCGTAGCCGTCGCGGCGTTCGCCGGGGAAGGGTTCGACGCCCTGTTCCTCGGTGACGAAGCCGAGGGTGAAGAAGTAGGCCGTGGTGGTGGCGCGGACGGCCTGGGGGAGGGTGAAGCCGGCTGCGGTGAGGGCGCGGAGGCCGTCCTCCATCCCGGCGGCGTGCTCGGTGCCGGTGAAGCGGGAGCCGCTGAAGACCTTCGCGCCGTCGCGGTAGCGGAGCAGGGCGGTGCGCAGGCCGCGGTTGGCGGTCAGGAGGCGGTCCTGCCAGGAGAGGCCGGGGGAGAGGGGGAAGTCCGCCGTCATGCGGCGGTACATCTCCGTGGCCATCTCGTCGAGGAGCTCCTGCTTGTTCTTGAAGTGCCAGTAGAGGGCGGGCGCCTGGACGTCCAGTTCCCTGGCGATCGCGCGGAGGCTGAGGCCGTCGAGACCGACCTCGTTGAGGAGCCGGAGGGAGGTCTCGACGGCTTGTCTCTTGTCGAGCTTCGGTGAGTTGCGAGGCGACACGCTTGACAGCTTAACACCGTTAAGGGCAGGCTCGTGGAAGAGCAACTTAACGCCGTTAAGGAACTGGGAAGGGTGATCGGGATGGCTGAGGGCGTACTGGATGTACTGGTCGTCGGGGCCGGGGCCGCCGGGCTCGCGCTCGGGGTGGACCTCGCGCGGCGGGGCGTACGGGCCCTCGTGGTGGAGCGGGACGGGCGGCTGTTCCCCGGCTCGCGGGGCAAGGGGATCCAGCCGCGGACGATGGAGGTCTTCGACGACCTCGGCGTCGGCGACGCCGTCCGGGCGGCGGGCGGCCCCTACCCGGTCGGGATGATCTGGCGCGACGGCGAGCGGCTCGGCGAGCACGCGATGTGGGACCCGGCGGAGGTGGAGGAGGGCTCGCCGTACCCCGAGCCCTGGATGGTGCCGCAGTGGCGCACCCAGGAGGTCCTCTTCGCCCGGCTCGTCGAGCTCGGCGGGCGGGTCGCCTTCGGGCGGGAGCTGACCGGGCTCGCGCAGGACGCGGAAGGGGTGACGGCCGGGTTCGCCGACGGGACCACCGTCCGGGCCCGGTACCTCGTCGCCGCCGACGGCGGGCGGTCCACGGTGCGGCGGCTGCTCGGGATCGGGATGACGGGCGAAACGGTCGACCCGAACCCGGTGCTGGTGGCCGACGTGCGGATCAGCGGACTCGACCGCGACCACTGGCACATCTTCCCGGGCGCCGACGGCGAGGGCCTCCTCTCCCTGTGCCCGCTCGCCGGAACGGAGGACTTCCAGGTCAGCGCCCAGATGCCGGCGGCGGCAGAGGAGGACGGCCCGGCGATCGACCTCTCCCTGGCGGGGCTGCGCGCGGTCGTCGCCGCACGGTCGCACCTGGAGCCGGCCGATGTGACGGAGGTCCGCTGGGCCTCCGACTTCCGGCCCCGGGCGGCGCTCGCCGACCGGTTCCGGGAGGGGCGGGTCTTCCTCGCCGGGGACGCCGCGCACGTGCACTCGCCGGCGGGCGGGCAGGGGCTCAACACCAGCGTGCAGGACGCGTACAACCTGGGCTGGAAGCTGGCCGCCGTGCTGAGCGGCGCGGCGCCGGAGGGGCTGCTCGGCACGTACGAGGAGGAGCGGATGCCCGTCGCCGCCGCCATGCTCGGCCTGTCCACCCGGATCCACCGCGGCGAGACCCGCCGAGGCGAGGCCACCCGGCAGCTGGGCCTCGGCTACCGGGCCTCCTCCCTGGCGGTGGAGACCCGTACCGCCCTGCCCGCCGAAGCCCTGCGGGCGGGCGACCGCGCCCCGGACGGGGTGCGGGGAGGCATCCGCCTCTTCGATGCGTACCGGGGTCCGCACTGGACCCTGCTGGTGGTGGGCGAGGCCCCGGCCCCGGCGGAGCCGCCGGGCGTGCGGACGGTACGGATCCCCTCGTACGGGGCCTACGGCGACGGGGCGTTCCTGATCCGCCCGGACGGCTACGTGGGCTGGGCCGGCCCGACGGCGGAGGGGGCGGGCGCGTACGCGGCGGGCGTCGGGCTCGGAGCCGGGGGCGGCGGGGCGGCCCGGTCCTGAGGGGTCAGCAAGGCCCGGGCGCGGTGGTGGAGGTCGTCGTCCTCCAGGTGGATCCGTTCCGTCTCGACGTCGGTCACGATCCTGCGGAGGACCTTGGCCCACTCGTCGACGAACGCCCGCAGGGGGACGACCGCGTCGCCCCGATCGGCGAGCAGCGGCTCGTGGCTCCCGAGGGTGCTGTGCCAGCGGGAGCGGATCCTCAGCGAGTCGTCCTCGCGGGTCACGGTCCATTCCGCCGAGAACGTGTCGGACCCCCAGAAGACCTCGGCCCGCGCGAAGCCGGGGCGCCGGACCTCCTCCAGGAGGGGCACCAGGTCGTCGAGGAGGGCGGCGAGGTCGTGGGCGTAGGACAGCCTGACCGGCACCCCGTTCCAGACGAGGACGGCGTCCTCGGTGTCGGAGGGGTACAGCTCACCGACCGCGTCGGCCATGTCCGCGGCGGCGGAGGCGTGGTGGCGCAGGACGGCCGGGCGGCCCGCCCGGATCGTGAGGCTCACCCGTCGTCCCTCGTCGTCGATCGCGGGCACTGCGGAACCGGGGGCGTCGTCGGCGTGGGTTCCTCGGTGGCCATCAGACCTCGAACTCGCCCACCCAGGAGCGCTTGAGCAGGTGCTCCGGCAGGTAGGGGGAGGTGACCTGGACGGGGATGCCGCCGTCGTAGGCGAGGCAGGCCACGGCGAGGACGCCGATCGGCACGAGGCCGTCGATGTCGTCGGCGCGTTCGGGAGTGGCGGTCCAGTACCGCTTGTGGAGCTCCAGGGCTTCCAGCAGCGTGGCATGGAAACCCTCTTCGTCCTTCTTGAGGAACTTGTAGAAGAGGTTGATCGGCGGGTAGGCCACGTGCTGGATGTAGTCACGCCCGGCGATGACGCCGACGTCGGGGTGGGACCGCTGGAACGTCAGCGTCAGCTCCGGAACCAGTTCGGGACGCTTGAGCCAGTACGCCTGGAGCGTGGCGACCCAGTGGTAGAGGTAGTCGTCGTGGTCGGCGCCGGAGGCGCGCAGGACGTCGATCGGGAGCTCGCACAGCTCGGTCATCTTCGGCTGGTCGCGCGTGATGACCGCGAACCAGAACGCCTCGATCCACGCCTCCGCGTTCGCGTCCCAGGACGGCCCCGCCGCCGGCAGGGTGCGCATCGCGTGGTGGATGCGCACCTCGGTGGTCCCCTCGGTCATCCCCGCCGTGCGGAACAGTGCGGCTCCCAGCTGCGCCGCCGTGACCACGGCCTCCCAGGTGCCCAGCTCGGCGGCCTGCGGGTCGACCCCGAACCGGGCGTTGACGTTGAAGGTGCCGTCCTTCCACGCCGACCTGAGCTTCCGGGGCGACGAGGAGAGGGCGTCGAGGTCTTTGACCAGCTCCTCGGTGAGCCCCTCGACCCAGGCCGCACTGCTCGGCTGCGGCTCGGCGTGGCCGGGCACGAAGACGGTCATTTCCTGCCTTCAGCCCTCTTCGCGGCGCCATTCGCGAACGAGGTTGCCCTGTTCGTCCCAGACGTCCTCCTCCTTGAGGGAGTAGATGTGATCGTCGAAGAACTGCCGGGACTTGAGAACCCCATTGGGATGCCATTCCAGGAATTCGCCCAAGGCGACACCGTTGACGACGGTTCCCTGCAGTTTCAGGGTGCCGTCCGGATACCACATCTGAGACAAGCCGTTCTTGATTCCGTCGAGGTAGACGTCCAGGCAGACGATCTGGTCGCCTTGGTACTCGACCACCTCCCCCGTGAACAACTCGTCCCGGTAGAGCATCCGATGTCCCATGTCGATGTCAACGTCAGGATCGTCAGTGTCGACGCGCCGCACCGAATTCATTACGGAATCCAATTCTCATCAGAGGGCGGATACCCCGTGAACCGGCCATGCGGTGAGGGTACTCCGGGGAGCATATGGTAACAGTTGGAGCAGAAGGGGGCGCCTCTGCCGATAACCCCCGTCTCTCTGTCCTTCATGAATGGGAACTCCACGGACGCCCGAATTTCCTTGAACACGCTCACGTCGTCCGGCAGCCCGAGTCGCGTACGGGCCCACAGCAGCTCGTTGGTGGCCTTCACCTCAGCGTGACCCAGTGGTTGATCCGGGTGCGGCTTGTTCGGAGCCATCTCCTCGTAAATGGCGCGAAGAGTCGGATGGACCCTTTCCATCGGAATCACATTGTTCGGCCGGCCGTTGATGCCTTCGATGACGATTCCGGTCCTGGTGTCCATGACGGCACCGACGCAAGCGCCCACGTCGCCCTTGACGAATTGCTTGGCGTCCTTGGCGTCCCGGTATATCTGCGCCCTGGACTCCGCGAGGGAGTCGAGGTACTGATCGACCGGCTTGCCGTCGACGTGGGTGATCATGTCGTCCACCACCGTGACGCGAGGGCCGTCCAGGTCGAACAGGTCCAGCAGCTTCTCGCCGTGGCCGGCCGGGAGCGTGCCGTCCGCGTCCGGGAGGCGGGTCTCCGGCGAGATCGCCTCAGTCGGCGTCGACGCGGTCCTGTGCTCGTCGTGCCACGGCCCGTCCCAGTGGCCCGGGTTGTCGGGAAGTCCGCCGCTTTGGTGCGGGATGGTCGGAGCGTCGCCATGGCCGCCGCCGTGGTCCCCGCCGTGGCCGGTGCCGCCGTGGTCGCCGCCGGTGGAGGGGCCGTCGCCGTGGCCGCCGCCCGTGGGGGTGGTGTCGGTGCCGCCGTGGCCGCCGGTGGGGTTGTGGCCGCCGGGTTCGGTGTGGCTGTTGTGGGGGGTGTGGTCCGCGGTGCCGCCGGGGGTGTGGTCGGCCGCGCCGCCGGGGGTGTGGGTGCTGGTGCCGGGGGTGTGGGTGGTGGCCTCGACGGTGTGGGAGGGGCCGCCGACGGTGACTTCCTGCTTCTTGGGGAGTTCGGCGAGGGGGTGGTCGGGGCCCTTGGGGACGGTGGTGAGGTCCTGCTTGGGGAGGCCTTGGTGGTCGAGGAGTTGGTGGGTGGTCTTGTCGTAGAACTGGGGGCGGCCCAGGGCGTCGTCGGGGAGGCGGACGGTGTCTTCGGGGTGGGGGAACTTGATGCCGGGCATGTCGGCCTTGGGCAGGTCCTTCCACACCACGTCGGTGATCTTCGGGAAGGCTCCGTCGGCCTTGCCGAGGTTCGCGAAGAGGTCGCCGATCTTGACCTTGGCGAGGGATCCGGCTTTGCCGATGTAGGTCATGGGGTCGATGAGGCGGCCGGCTTTCCCGGCGACGCTGATGACCTTGGCGACTGTGCCGGCCTTCGCGGCGGTGCCGGCGCCGCCGGTGAAGACGGTGGTCAGCACGTTGAAGGTGACCGCGCCGGCGGCGCGGGCGGGGTTCTTGCCCCACTCGTCCCAGGCGACCAGGGCCTTGCCGGTCTCCTTCACCGCGGTGCGCGAGTCGCGGATCCAGGAGGGGAGGTCTTTGTCGGGGAGCAGCCAGAACGCGGTGCCGACGCCGGGGATGGAGGCGAGTGTCAGGCCGGTGGCGAGTTTGGCCAGGCCGGTCCAGGCCTGGCCGGCCTTGTCCCAGCCGTCGACGCCGATCAGGGTGCCCAGGCCCCGGATGGTGCCCCAGATCCCGTCGACGATCAGACCGTCCCACACGAACGACTTGACCCAGTAGCCGATCTCCCAGGCGCGGTGGGTTTCTTCGAGCTGGGAGCCCCAGGGCAGGTCCTGGGCCTTGTTGAGGTCCTCGCCCTTGTAGCCGTACATGTTCGCGCCGTGGCTGCCGTCGTCGGCGACCAGGGGGGCGGCGCAGTACAGGGCACGGATCTTGTTCGCACAGGTGCGTTCGGCGGCCCAGAACGCGGAGACGGCGGCGTTGACGTCGTGGATCAGATCGTTGTTCTCATCGATCTTGTCCCCGTCGTCCTTCCAGTGCGCATCGCCGCTGATCTTGCTGGAGAAGGTGGTGGCCTTCGCCTGGAGTTCCTTCAGCCGCGCCACGATCGGGCGGGCCTCGGTGATGTACTCGCCCAGGGCCTTGGCCGCGGATTCCAGCTGGTCGGCGAAGAAGTCGCTGTCGGTCTTGACCGGTTTGGTCGTCGCGAACAGCTTCTCCGCCTCGGGGGCGGAGTAGAACGCGGACAGGCCCTGGAACTCGGAGTCCACGTTGGACCCCGCGTCACGGAACGTCCCCGCCGCCGTGTCGATCGCCGTCTTGTTCTTCTCCAACGCGTCCAGGTCACCCGTGAACAACGGAATCGTGCACGGATTGATCGGTACGTGGTCGGCCATGGCCCCCGCCCCCAGGTATGGATCTGCCTGCGCCAGCCTAACCGCCGGCCGACGGGGGTCCCTGTACGCGCGTTCGATTCGGCGTGTCCCGGGTGACTAGCGGCGCCAGAAGAGGTGGTGGGTCACGCCGCTCGGGCTGGGGACCACGTCCATGTGGAAGCGGTCGAGGAGGTCCTCCGGGGAGTTCCACAGGCGGATGCCGGAGCCGGCCTCCACCGGTGACACCGCCACGTGGAGGGTGTCGACCAGGTCGGCTTCGAGGAACTCGCGGATCGTGGTTACCCCGCCGCCGAGGCGCACGTCCTTGCCCTGCGCCGCCTCGCGCGCCCGGGCCAGGACCGCGGCCGGGTCGGCGTCGACGAAGTGGAACGTGGTGTCGGAGAGGGTGAGGGAGGGGCGCGGGTGGTGGGTCATGACGAACACCGGGGTGCGGAAAGGGGGTTCGTCCCCCCACCAGCCCTGCCAGTCGGCGTGGTCCTCCCAGGGGCCGCGGTAGGGCGTGAACTTGTTGCGGCCCATGATCTCGGCGCCGATGTTGCGGTTCCAGTCGCGGGTGAAGTAGTCGTCCAGGCCGCGGCTGCCGCCCGGGTCGGTGCGGTTCGGCCAGCTCGCCGTGGCACCGGCCCAGGAGAACAGGACGGAGGGGTCGAGGCCGTCGCCGAAGGGGCGCTCCAGCCGCTGGTTCTCGCCGGCGCCGATGCCGTCGCGGGTGATGTTGATGTTGACGGCCCGGAGGAGTTGGGTGGGCATGGGGGCCTTCCTGGTGGTCGGTGGCGGGCGTGCGCGGGTGGTGCTTCGGTTGAGACTGCCGGGGAGGGCGGAACTCATCGGTGCGGGCCGGGATCGACGCGCGGACATGCCGCGTACGGCGTAATGGGGGTGGGAGGCGGGGCGGGCGGCGCAGGGTGGGCGCGTGCACGAGTGGTTCTCCGGGCTGGGTGGGGTGGTGCGGGCCGAGTGGCCGGGGGCGGCGCGGATCGTGGTGAGCGTGGCGGTCGCGTGGCAGGCCGCGCTGTGGCTGGGGGCCGATCAGCCGCCGGTGTACGCGGCCGTGGTGCCGCTGGTGGCGCTGCGCGGTGATCCGGGTACGGCGCTGGGCGCGTCGGTGCAGCGGGCCCTCGGGGTGGTGGCCGGGGTGCTCATCGGGATCGGCGTGGTGAACGTGCTGCGGCTGTCGACCGCCGCGCTGGCCCTGGTGGTGGCCCTGGGGCTGGGCGTGGGGATGCTGCTGCGGGCCGGGGGCGGGCTGAACATCCAGGTGGCGGCGTCGTCCCTGCTGGTGTTCGCCAACGACTCGCCGGACGCGTACGCCTTCCACCGGGTGTGGGAGACGGTGGTGGGCGGTGTGGTGACGGTCGTGCTCGCGCCGCTGCTGTGGCCGCCCGACCCCCATCGCGTGCTGGTCGGCGTCGGTGAGGACTGCCGGCTGCGGGTGACGCGGGCCCTGACCGGGACGGCGGCGGCGCTGGGGGCGGGGCCGGATGCCGCGCGGGACAACCTGCTGCTGGTGCAGGACCACGTGGCGGCGGTCCACGCCGGCGCCGCGCGGGCCCGGGAGGCGGAACGGGCCATGCGGTTCAACCCGTTGCGGCGCCGGTACCGGGAAGCCGTGGGGGTGCGGGCACGGGGCGTGGCCGTGGTGGACGGGCTCACGGCGCACCTGGTCACCCTGGCCCGGGAGGTGGCCGCCTTCACCGGGCGGGAGGACCTCGCCGAGGACGTCCGGCGCGCCGCGCAACGGCTGCCCGGCCTCGCCTCGCTCACCGCGCGGGCCGTCGAGGACGTCCTCGCCGGCACCGACCCCCGGCCTTCCGTGGCGGCGGCCCGGGAGGAGCTGGCCGGCTGGACCCGGGCGGATTCGCGCCCGGCGGCCGTGGCGCTGCGGCGGCCGTTCCAGCGGGTGTTCGAGGACCTCGACCTCGCTCCCGGGCGGGGCGTCTGAGCCGGGATCGGCGCCGGGTGCGCCAGGATGCTGCGCTGGGGGGCCAGCGTCCGTCCGTCCGCCCGGAGAGCGAGAGCGCCATGACCGCCACCGCCGCCACCGCCGCCGCTGCCGCCACCACCCCGGCCCGCGCCGCGTCACCCCTGCGCGACCTGGTCCGCCCCGCCCGGCCGACCCATGTCCTCGACGTCGGCGCGAACCCGATCGACGGGGATCCGCCCTACCGGGCGATGCTGGAGGCCGGCCTGTGCCGGGTGACGGGGTTCGAGCCCCAGCCGGAGGCACTGGCGGAGCTGCTGGCCCGCAAGGGCCCGTACGAGACGTACCTGCCGGACGCCCTCGGCGACGGCGCCGCGCACACCCTCTTCGTCGCCGCGGCCTCCGGGATGACCAGCCTCTTCCGCCCCGATCCGCGGCGGCTCGGGCTGTTCAACGGGTTCGAGGAGTGGGGGCGGGTGGTGGCGGAGGTGCCGGTGGCGACGCGGCGGCTGGACGAGGTCGAGGAGGTCGAGCCGTTCGACCTGCTGAAGATCGACATCCAGGGTGCGGAGCTGATGGTCTTCGAGGGCGGGAGGCGCAAGCTGGCGGAGGCCGTGGCCGTGCACACGGAGGTGTCCTTCGTCCCGTTGTACGAGGACCAGCCGGTCTTCGGTGACGTGGACCGGGAACTGCGCGGCCAGGGCTTCGTTCCGCACGCCTTCGCCGCCGTCAAGCGGTGGCCGATCGCGCCGGTGGTCTTCGGCGGCGACTTCCGGCTGGCCCGCCACCAGCTGCTGGAGGCGGACGTCGTGTACGTGCGGGACTTCGGGCGCCCGGAGGAGATGACCGACGGCCAGCTGGTGCAGTTGGCGCTGCTGGCCCACCACGTCTACGACTCCACCGACCTGGCCTACCACTGCCTGCGGCAGCTGTCGGCGCGCGGCGCGGCGGAGCCGGACGCGGCGAACGCGTACCTGGCGGCGCCGGCCCGTGGCTAGCATCGCGGCATGGGTGTGGACATAACGGTCCTGGTCGTCGACTGGTCGCACGTGATGGACGTGGCGGCGGAGGACCGGCTGAGGGTGCTCCAGGAGTCGGCGTACGCGGACGACGACCCCGACGGGGACGGTGACGTGGTCGAGGGGTGGGTGTGGCCCGGGGCGCCGGACCGGTCCTGGCTGGGGCGGTACGAGTTCCGGGGCACGCTCGGCTCGTACAAGCCGCACTTCCGGGCGGCGGACGGCTGGGAGAAGGTCCGGGGCGCGGTGGGGGGTGAGGTGCGGGCGGCGCTGGACGAGTTCCTGGAGGGGCTGATCTGGTGGGGCCCGCGGGCCGACGTCGACGCCGAGCAGGTCGACCCCGGGGTGTTGCCGTCGCTGGAGGGGCTGTGGCGGCCTGGGCCGTTGATCGTGCGCGGCCCGGAGACGGTGGCGCGGCTGCGGCGGAGGTGGTGCGAGGCCGCCCCGGGGCTGGAGGGGCTGCGGGTGCCGTACGGGGAGCTGGCGGGGCGGGAGCCGGGGCGGTGGGACGCCGGGTTCGAGGAGTTCGCCGAGCTGCTGGGGGGCTGGGCCGAGGTGGTCCGGGAGGCGGACCGCCGGGGGTGGGGGGTGATCGGCCTGCCGATCTAGTCCTGCTGTCCGGGTCAGGGAACGAGGTGGTCGAACTCGCCTGCCTTGACCGCCTCGATGAAGGCGGCCAGTTTGGCGGGGGTGGTGGTGACGATCTGGGAGGGGTCGTCGCTTTCCCGGATCAGGATCTCGCCGTGGTGTGCGGCGACCTCCACGCAGTTGCATTCGGCGTCTGTCGACTTGGATGACTTGCGCCAGGTGATGGGCGTGTCCATTCCGCTGTCTCCTGTGGTCCCGTGCTGACGGTGAGGGCCTGCCGGTAGGGGTGGACCGAGTGCGCCTGGTTTACGAGAGCCTTGCCGGTCACGTGGAGTCGGCGCAGGCCGTGGGGTGGGTTCGGGTGAGGGAGAGGTAGTCGACCGGGCGGACGCGCCATTCGGGGCGGAGGCCGTCGCGGAGGACGATGCTGAAGCCGGCGGTTTCGCCGCGGTGGAGGGCGGCGAGGGCTTGGATGCGGCCGCCGCCGTCGGCCCAGGCGAGGGCCCGGCCCACC
The DNA here is from genome assembly GCF_042893675.1 of Streptomyces sp. NPDC001594. Classification (NCBI taxonomy): domain Bacteria; kingdom Bacillati; phylum Actinomycetota; class Actinomycetes; order Kitasatosporales; family Streptomycetaceae; genus Streptomyces; species Streptomyces sp. NPDC001594. The sequence continues at coordinate 63,913 of NZ_JBIAVB010000017.1, forward strand.
TCGGTGGGGGAGAGGGCGAAAGGGTGGGCGGTGCGGATCTGGAGCCGGATCAGGCGGATGGCCTCCTCGGGGGTGTCCAGCATGGCCCGGTCGAGGAGTTCGGGCGGTGCGTCGTAGGCGTCCGGGTAGCAGAGGGCCTCGAACCAGTAGCCGGTCCGGATCGCCACCGTGTGGTCCAGCGCGGCTTTCGCGGTGGAATGCGGGGGTTGGTGTCGCGCGAGCACGTACCGGTCTCCTGCCGTCGCGGAGAGTCGCTCCCTCCGGGGGCGTGGAACCGCGCTGCGGGAGGAAGGCGAGAGGGGCTCGCGCCAACTGGCGCATAGTTGGCGCGAGTTACGGCACTGGCGCGGCCTGGCGGGTCGCTGCTCCGGTGACGTACAGCGACGGTAGCGCTACGCGTCTTCCGTCGCAATGGTGTGCCGTCCCAAAGTTGTACCGGCATATGCCAAGTGCCCTCCATCTGCGGAGATGGGGGGCACTCGCGTCGGAGGTTCGTCAGATCAGGTGATCGAACTCGCCGGCCTTGACGCCGAGGATGAAGGCGCGCAGCTTCTCCACCGTCGTCGTCACGATCACGTCCGGGTCGTCGCTCTCTCGCATCTTGATCGCGCCTGCGACAGGCGCCAGCTCAACGCAGCTCTGATTGTCGTCCGGTCCTGAGAACGAGGACTTCTGCCACTTGATTCCGTCGGTCATGCGCCTTGACTCACACTTCCTGAGCGATGCGGTGAATGTGTTCTCTCGAATCCGCCGGCCCGAGTGAGATCGACTCGATGGATTCGAGCAACCCTCGGTACTTGACGAGTTGAGCCTCTGCGTCCAGGAATCCGCTGTCGAAAGCGCTGTCGATCTGGACGGTGTCGAGTGCCGGGATGATGCCCCCGGCGTAGAGCATCGAGTGCACGGATCCCGTGATCTTCCGGTCGAACGGAACGATGCGGACGGTGATCGACGGCCAGTGGGACACCTCCTCCAGGAAGGCGAGTTGCTCCCGCATCACATCGGCATCGCAGTAGCGCATGCGCAGCGCGGCCTCATGGATGTACGCCTCGAAGGGAGTGGGGCGGGGTCGGTCGAAGATGGCGCGGCGCTTCATCCGGTGCTCGACGCGCGTGTTCACTTCGCTCGCGGGGAGGTGGGACATCCCGCTTCGGATCAGGCTGCGGGCGTAGGACTCGGTCTGAAGCTGCCCGGGGACGTGCAGCATCTGGATGACTCGGATGTAGGTGGCGTGGAACTCCAGCTCCGCCACGTCGAGGAATCCGGGTGACAGGATGCCTCGGTATTCGTCCCACCAGCCCCTGCCGCGCTCTTCTGCCATGCTCGCGAGCGCGTCGACGAGGTGCTTGTCCGTGGCCGAATAGTGCGTGGCGAGCCGCCGGACGCGTTCGTCGCTGACTCCGTACCGCCCGGATTCGATGTGGCTGATCTGGGCGCGTTCGCCGCCCAAATACGCCGCTGCGGTCGCGCCGTTCATCCCGGCCTTCTCGCGCAGCTTGCGCAGCTCAGCGCCCAACCTCCGCTGGCGCGCGGTGGGATAGCTCCTTGGCGGCATGGCCCCTCCGTCTCATCCGGCTACGAGTGTGCCGCCTCCTTCGGGTTCGGGTCCACTTGATCGGATGTTACGGGCGTACCACTGTTGCGCCGTCCCAACGTTGTGCCCTACGTTCCGGTGGTCGGGAAGCTGGGCCAACGCCCGAAGTGCAGCCGCTCACATGCCTGTTGGGGTGCCGGGTCGGCCAGGGACACGGGTTTTCCAGGCTCACGCGCGAACTCGTACCGCGTTGGGAGAGGCCACGATGAACACGAGCGCTTTACGGCACGTCGATGAACCCGTCCCCGGGGCGGGGCTGAACTACCGGATGGTCGCGCCGAGTCGGGCCGACACCCCGCGCATCGCCCGCGACTGGGTGGTGTCCGTGTTGCGGAGTGCCGGGTATGCCGGGCTGGAGGAGCGGGCGCGGCTCTGTGCGTCCGAGGTGGTGACCAACGCCTACCGGCACACCGAGACGGCCGAGATCGCCGTTGAGGTCACACTCGCCCGGGACCGGGTGACCGTCTATGTCTCCGACTGCGCCCCCGAGCGGTGGCCGCAGGGCGGTGGCGGCGGGCTCGGGGCGTATGCCACCTGTGGGCGGGGGTTGGCGCTGGTGGCCGCCTGTGCCGATGACTGGGCGGCGGTGGCGCAGGGGGACTCCGTGAAGGTGGTGTGGTTCAGTCTCGTCCCCGGGGGAGGTTGACGGAGGCATGTGTTCCGTCGCCCGGGCGGGGGCACATCGTCGAGCAGGTGGGCGACGGGGGTGGGGGATTTGAGCAGGGTGGATCGGTGGCTGTCGGTCGGTTCGTTGGTGGGTATCGGGATATGGGGGGTGCTGGGTTGGATCGTGATGGATTCGGACCTGCAGGGCGTCCAGGAGGCCCTCACCGACTGGGGGATCGCCGGCCTCGCCGTGGTGCCCCTGCTGCTGATGCCGGCCATCGCGTTCTTCGTCGACGAGCCCGGAAACGGTGAGCCCGTCGCCTGGGTCGACGACGACCAGCCCACCTGGTACTGCGGCGGGGGCTGACGGCTACAGCACCGCCACCGGGGCGACCGGTGTCCCCGTGCCGCCCGTGAAGGGTTCCGGCATGGCGGAGAGGAGGAAGGTGTAGCGGGCCTCTTCCGCACAGGCTGTGGACAAGGTTTCGAGGTTCCAGTTCTGGCCCTGGTGCATGCCCATCTCGACGAGGTCGAGCGCGTGGACCGGGAGCCAGAGGTTCTCGATCTCCGGCGGGAAGATCTCGAAGGTGAGGGTGTCGTTCGCGACCGCCGCCACGTCGCGGGCGTGGAACCACTCCGGGGTGCGGACCGACAGCCCCGGTGACGGGAAGCCGTAGCCGTGCTTGTCGCCCGCCAGGTAGACCTGGATCTGGCCGGTGCGGACGAGGACGACGTCCCCCGCGCGGACCGTGACCCCGGCGAACTCCTCCGCCTCCGCCAGGTCCTCCGGGGTGACGGCGTGGTCGCCCGGGAGCCGGTCCAGGCCCTTGGCGCGGGCCACGTCCAGCAGCACCCCGCGCGAGACGATCGGGGTGGCCTTGTCGATGCCGCTGAACTGGGCCCGGCCGTGCGCGGTGATCGTGGACGCCGGGCGGCCGTTGTAGATCCGGCCCGAGTGGGAGACGTGCGTGAGGGCGTCCCAGTGGGTGCCCGCCTGGAGTCCCATCGTCACGGCGTCGTCGCTGCACGCCACCGTGCCCGGGCCGAACAGCTCCTGGTTGATCTGGACCATGGTGTGGAGGGGGTTGATCCGGCCCGGGATCAGGCCCGCCTGGACGCCGTCCTCCCGCAGGGGGAGGGCCAGCGGGACCCGGTGCCCCGTGCGGACCTCGGCGGCCGCGGCCCGGACGACCGCCTCGGTGATCAGGTTCAGGGTGCCGATCTCGTCGTCGGCTCCCCAGCGTCCCCAGTTGTTGACGCGCTTGGCGATCTCGTGGAACTCGGGGGGCAGGGTCATGGCCGCCATCCACTCCTTGAACGAACAGGGGCTTGTGGGAAGGGATCTGACTGGTCATAGAATCTAACGGACCGTCAGAAAAAGCGGGAAGGGGCCGGACGTGGGGAACTTCTTGGCAGGCAAGGTCGTGGCCGTCACCGGCGCCGGCCGGGGCATCGGCCGGGCCGTGGCACTCGCCGCCGCCGCCGAGGGCGCCAAGGTCGTCGTCAACGACTACGGCGTCGGGATCGAAGGGAACGCGCCCACCAGCGAGGTGGCCGAGGACGTGGTCAAGGAGATCCTCGCGGCCGGCGGCGAGGCCGTCGCCGTCGCCGACGACATCTCCACCATGGCCGGCGGCCAGCGCATCGTCGACACCGCCCTCGCCGAGTACGGGCGCCTCGACGGGGTGGTGTGCGTCGCGGGCATCCTGCGCGAGCGGATGCTCTTCAACATGTCCGAGGAGGAATGGGACCCCGTCGTCGCCACGCACCTGAAGGGGACCTTCACCGTCTTCCGGGCCGCCGCGGCCGTCATGCGCCGCCAGGGCTCCGGCACACTCATCGGCTTCACCAGCGGCAACCACACCGGTTCCGTCGCCCAGGCCAACTACAGCGCAGCCAAGGGCGGGATCATCTCCCTCGTCCGCAGCGCCGCCCTCGGGCTCAACAAATACGGGGTCACCGCCAACGCCGTCGCCCCCGTCGCCCGCACCCGGATGTCCGCCAACGTGCCCATGGAGCTCAAGGAGATCGGCGAGCCCGAGGACGTCGCCGCGCTCGTGACCTACCTGCTCAGCGACCGCGCCAAGGCCGAGGGCATCACCGGGCAGGTCTACACGATCGCCGGACCGAAGATCGCCGTCTGGGCCCAGCCCCGCGAACTGCGCGCCGGGTACGCCGAAGGGGCCTGGACCCCCGAGAAGATCGCCGACTTCCTCCCCGGCACCGTCGGCACCGACCCGATGCCGATGCTGGCCCAGCTGGAGGCCATGGCCAAGGCCGCCGCCGCCAAGGACCGCCCGAACGCCTGAGGGGGCGGTGCGAGAGAGAGGGGGGAGCGGCGTGGACTTCAGCTTCGGCGCCGAGGACGAGGAACTCCGTACCCGCGCCCGCGCGTGGCTCACCGGGCACCTCGTCGGCCCGTACGCCGACGCCGTCGGCCTCGGCGGCCCCGGCAGCGAGCACGAGGGCGTCGAGACCCGCCGCGCCTGGGAACGCGAGCTGGGCCGCGGCGGCTGGATCGGCACCGGCTGGGAGGAGGAGGGCTACGGCAACCGGCGGCTGACCCTCACCGGACAGGTGGTCTGGGCCGAGGAGTACGCGGCGGCGCGCGCCCCCGCCCGGGTCGGCCACATCGGCGAGAACCTCCTCGCCCCCACCCTGATCGCCTACGGCAGCCGCGAGCAGAAGGACCGCTTCCTACCCGCGATCGCCCGCGGCGAGGAGCTGTGGTGCCAGGGCTACAGCGAACCCGGCGCCGGCTCCGACCTCGCCGGGGTGCGCACCGCCGCCGTACGGGACCCGGCCGACGGGCGGCTGCGCGTCACCGGGCAGAAGATCTGGACCTCCCTGGCCCGCGAGGCCGACTGGTGCTTCGTCCTCGCCCGCACCGGGGCCGGCTCGCGCCGCCACCACGGCCTGTCCTTCCTCCTCGTACGGATGGACCAGCCGGGACGTGTGGAGGTCCGGCCGATCCGGCAGATGTCGGGGACGGCCGAGTTCAACGAGGTCTTCTTCGACGGGGCCGTCGCCGAGGAGGTCGTCGGCGGCGAGGGCAACGGCTGGACGGTGGCCATGGGCCTGCTCGCCCTGGAGCGGGGCGTCTCCACCCTCGTCCAGCAGATCGGCTTCGCGGCGGAACTGGAGCGCGTGGTCCGGGCGTACGCCGCTTCGGGCGCGCCCGACCCGGTGCTGCGCGAGCGCCTCGTACGGCAGTGGGCCGAGCTGCGCACCATGCGGTGGAACGCCCTGCGGACCCTCGGGGAGGCCGGGGACGCCGGGGCGCCCAGCGTGGCCAAGCTGCTGTGGGGCGGCTGGCACCGGCGGCTCGGGGAGCTGGCGGTGGCCGTCCGGGGCGCGCGGGCCACGGCCGGGCCGGGGCTCTGGGCGCCCGGGGCCCCGTACGAACTCGGGCTCGACGAGGAGCAGCGCCTGTTCCTGTTCACCCGGGCCGACACGATCTACGGCGGCTCGGACGAGATCCAGCGGAACATCATCGCCGAGCGGGTGCTCGGCCTGCCTAAGGAGCCCAGATGAGGGGCGTCGTGTTCGACGGCAAGCAGGCCCAGGTGGTCGGGGACCTGGAGATACGGGATCCGGGGCCGGGGGAGGTGCTGGTCGCGATCGCAGCGGCCGGGCTCTGCCACAGCGACCTGTCGGTGATCGACGGGACGATCCCCTTCCCGCCGCCGGTGGTGCTCGGGCACGAGGGGGCCGGGGTCGTCGAGGCGGTGGGGCCGGGTGTGACGCACGTGGCGCCGGGTGACCACGTGTCCCTGTCCACCCTGGCCAACTGCGGGGCCTGCGCGGACTGCGACCGGGGCCGGCCGACGATGTGCCGCCGGGCGATCGGGATGCCGGACCGGCCCTTCTCGCGCGGCGGGCAGCCGCTGTTCCAGTTCGCGTCGAACTCGGCCTTCGCGGAACGGACCCTGGTGAAGGCCGTGCAGGCGGTGAAGATCGCCGAGGACATCCCGCTGACCTCGGCCGCGCTGATCGGCTGCGGGGTGCTCACCGGGGTGGGGGCGGTGCTGAACCGGGCGAAGGTGGGGCTCGGGGAGACCGTCGTGGTCATCGGGACCGGCGGGATCGGGCTGAACGTCATCCAGGGCGCGCGGATCGCGGGGGCTTCGGTGATCGTCGCCGTGGACGCGAACCCGGCGAAGGAGGCGGTGGCCCGGCGGTTCGGGGCGACGCACTTCGTGGACGCGTCGGCCGCCGGGTCCCTCGCCGACACCTCGGCGGCCGTCCGCGAGGTCCTGCCGACCGGCGCCGACCACGCCTTCGAGTGCGTGGGCGGCGTGCAGCTGATCCGGCAGGCGATCGACCTCCTCGACCGGCACGGGCAGGCGGTGCTGCTCGGGGTGCCGGGGTTCAAGGAGGAGGCGTCCTTCCTGGTCTCCTCGATGTACCTGGACAAGACGATCATGGGCTGCCGGTACGGGTCCTCGCGCCCGCAGCGTGACATCGCGCTCTACGCCGAGCTGTACCGGCGGGGGGAGCTGCTGCTGGACGAGCTGGTGACGGAGGTCTACCCGGTGGAGGACTTCGCGAAGGCGGCGGACGACGCGCACCACGGGCGGGTGGCGCGGGGGGTGCTGACCTTCTGAGGGGGACTCGGTGGCTCGGCGTGCTTCACGCGCGCCGGGCCACCCACGTCAGGGCCAGGGCCGGGGCCGGGATGGCGAGGACGGTCCACAGGCGGCTGAGACCCGCGACCTCGATCTCCAGGGCCACCGGCAGCAGGGCGAGGACGCCGAGGAGCAGGACGGCGAGCGCCGGCAGGTGGGTGGCGGGCTCGAAGCGGCGCAGCCGCCGCACGGCCTCCGGGGACAGCTCCGACCTGATGTAGGCGCCCGCCATGAGCGGCCAGGGCCCGAGCAGGACGAAGAGGCCGATCGTGATCACTGGCGTCATGGGTCTGGAGGACAGTCGGGTGCCGACGCCGACCTCGGGATGGGCGGGGGCGAACCAGACGTCCACGGCCGTGCCCGGCGCGGGGGCGTCCTTCGTGGGGACGTCCTTGACGGGGACCTCGCGGGGCCCGTCGTCGTAGGGGACGCGCAGGACCGCGTCCGTCTCGTAGGAGCCCTCGTCGTCGTCGCTCGGCGGGGTGTGGTCCGGCACGCCGGTCAGCCGGACGATCTCGGCCCGGTGGCGGTCGTACCCGGCCCGCTCCAGGCGCTCGGTGCGCTTGCCCTCCTCGCTGGAGCCGGTCACGGCGACGACGAGGGCGGCCGCGGTGGCGAAGGGGACGCCGAAGGCGAGCAGGTTGCGCAGCACGCGGTCCGGGCGGCGTGCCGCGGGGGCCTTCGTGAGCACGACCTTCGACGGGCCGCGGCCGGCCAGGTAGGAGGCCGCGGCCCAGCATGCGGCGAAGACGGCGGAGGCGGCGGCGAGGGCGAGCTCGACCGTCAGGGGCGGGTACGGGCTCACCCCGGCCAGGCTGCAGAGGACCGCCCCCAGGGCGCTCGCCAGCATCAGCCATCCGGTGGTGGTCGTCCACCGGGTGCGTCGTGGTGCGTACGTCCTCTTCATGGCCCCCCCGCCCGTCCGAGACGGGCAGGATATCCGGGCCGGGGCGGGTTGGGGCGGGCCGGGGTCAGTCGGCCAGGCGGCCGAAGCGGCCCTTGTGGAAGAGGAGGGGGTCGCCCTCCCCCTCCGCGCCCATGGCCTCGACGCGGCCGACGACGATGAGGTGGTCCCCGCCGGTGTGGACGGCGTGGATCCGGCAGTCGATCCAGGCGGGCACGTCGTCGAGCTGCGGGGAGCCGGTGGCCGGGGCGGGCCGGTGGGCGACCCCGGCGAACTTGTCGGCGCCGCTGACGGCGAACGCGCGGCAGAGCGCGCCCTGTTCGGCGCCGAGGATGTTGACGCAGAACACCCCGGCGCGGGCGATGCGCGGCCAGGTGGTCGACGTGCGGGCCACCATGAAGGTGACCAGGGGCGGGTCGAGGGAGAGCGAGGCGAAGGACTGGCAGGCGAAGCCGGCCGGGCCCTCCTCGCCTTCGGCGGGCGGGGCGGTGATGATCGTGACCCCGCTCGCGAAGTTGCCCAGTACGGCCCGGAACTCGGCGGGGCTGACGGGCGCGCGCTCGTCCTCGCCGACGGCCCGCAGGTCGGGGCGCGGGAGGGCGTCGACGTGCGCGGAGTCGGGCTCCCGGGGCGCGGAGGTGGGGGAGCCGGCTGACCTGAGGTATCGGACGACGGTGGCCGCCATCCCTGCGTGTCCCATCACCCCTCGATTGAACCTGACGGTTCGTCAGATGAGAAGGGGCGGCGCCGAACGGGTGAATCCGGGCGGCCGTGGCGGCCGGTGCGCCGTGCCGCGGGTGGGGGGTGGGCATGGTGGCGAGCGACTGCGTGGCGCCTACCTGTGGAGGACCTGATGCTCGGCACCGACTTCCGGACCGGATCGCCCAACTGGCTCGACCTCGGCAGCCCCGACACGGGCGAGGCCGCCGCCTTCTACCGGGCCGTCTTCGGCTGGGACTTCGTCTCCGCCGGGCCCGAGGCGGGCGGGTACGGGTTCTTCCGGCAGGGCGGCCGGACCGTGGCCGCGCTCGGCCCCCTGACGGAGGAGGGCGCCGACTCGGCGTGGACCGTGTACTTCCAGAGCTCCGACGTCCGGGCCACCGCCGACGCCGTGATGCGCGCGGGCGGGCAGGTGCGGGTGGCCCCGATGGACGTGATGGGGGAGGGCTGGCTGGCCCAGTTCACCGACCCGCAGGGCGCGAGGTTCGCCTCCTGGCAGCCCGGGAAGACGGGCGGGCTGGAGGTGGCCTCCGCCGAGAACAGCCTGGTCTGGGTGGAGCTGCACGTGCCGGACCCGGAGGCGGCGCTCGGCTTCTACGGGCGGGTGTTCGGGTGGCGGTCGGCGGAGATGGAGGCGCCGGGGATGACGTACCGGGTGCTGAGCCTGGCCGAGGGCGACCAGCAGGACACCTCGTTCGGCGGGGTCGCGCCGCAGGGGGAGGGGGCGGGCGGGGCGTCGAACATCCTGCCGCGCTGGGTGCCGTACTTCCACGTGGCGGACGCGGACGCGACGGTGGCGGCCGTGGAGGGGGCCGGGGGCGCGGTGCTGATGCCGGCGGCGAACGTACCGGACGTGGGGCGGATCGCCTGGGCGGCGGACCCGGCCGGGGCGGTGTTCGCGGTGCTGAGGCCGGATCCGCGGATGTAGGTCCCCTGGGCCCGTCCTAGCGGCCGAGGTATTTCGGGGTGCGGCGTTCCACGAAGCTGGCCACGCCCTCGTTGGCGTCGGCGGTGGTCATGTTGAGCTCCTGGGCGGTGGCTTCGGCGGCGAGCGCCGTCGCGCGGTCGCCGTCCAGGGAAGCGTTGACCAGCTGCTTCGTGAGCGCGAGGGCGCGGGTGGGACCCTGCGCGAGGCGCTCGGCCCACTCCCGGGCGGCCGCCTCCAACTCGTCGGCGGGCACGACCTTGTTGACGAGGCCCAGGCGGACGGCCTCCGCGGCGGGGACGGCGTCGCCGAAGAACATCAGCTCCTTGGCCTTCCGGGGGCCGAGGAGGCGGGGGAGCAGGTAGGCGCCGGCGCCGTCGGGGACGAGGCCGCGGCGGACGAACACCTCGATGAAGCCGGCCGGTTCGGCGGCGATGACGAGGTCGCAGGCGAGGGCGAGGTGGGCGCCGATGCCGGCGGCGGTGCCGTTGACGGCGGCGATGACGGGTTTCTCGCAGTCCAGGACCGCGGTGATCAGGCGCTGGGCGCCGAGCCGGATCATGCGGGCCACGTCGCCGGCGACGCGGTCGGTGGCGGTGGCGGCGGGGCCGCCGCGGAGGTCGGCGCCGGCGCAGAAGCCCTTGCCGGTGGCGGTGAGGACGACCGCCCGGGTGGCGGGGTCGGCGGAGGCGTCGGCGAGCAGGGCGATGATGCGCTCGCGCTGGTCCCAGGTGAGGGCGTTCATGGCGTCGGGGCGGTTGAGGGTGATCCAGGAGACGGCGTTCTCCACGCGGTGCCGGATCTCGTCCGAGGGGGTCTCGGGGGGCATGGAACTCCGTTCGGGGTGGGTGGGGTGGGGACCGGCCCCGCGCAGCGGCACCGCAGGTCAGTGGCAGATGGCCAGCGCGTCCAGCGCCACCGCCCCCTGGCCGCGGGGGAGGACCATCAGCGGGTTGATGTCCAGCTCCGACAGCTCGTCGCCCAGTTCGAGCGCCATCCGCTGGACGCGGAGGACGACCTCCACCAGCGCGTCCACGTCCGCCGGCGGAGCCCCCCGTACGCCGTCCAGCAGTGCCGCGCCGCGCAGTTCGCGGAGCATCGTGCGGGCCTGGTCCTCCCCGAAGGGGGGCACGCGGACCGCCGCGTCGTGGAGGACCTCCACCAGGACGCCGCCCAGGCCGACGGTGACGGTGGGGCCGAAGAGGGGGTCCTGGGTGACGCCGACGACCATCTCGACGCCGCGTTCGACCATCTGGCAGACCAGGATCCCGTCCAGCGGGACGTTCTCGTAGCGGGCGATGTCCGTCAGCTCGCGGTACGCGTCGCGGATCTGGCTCGCCGAGGTGAGGCCGACCTTGACCAGGCCGAGTTCCGTCTTGTGGGCCAGCTGGGGGCCCGAGGCCTTCATCACCACCGGGTAGCCGACCAGCCCGGCCGCGCGGACGGCGGCCGCCGCGCTGGTGACCAGCTGCTCGCGCGGGACGCGGATCCCGTAGGCGCGTAGCAGCTGCTTGGCGGCGTGTTCGCTGAGCTGCTGGCCGGGCCGCATCAGGGCCTGGGCCTTGCGGTAGGAGGGGGAGGGGGTGCGGGGGGCCTCGTCGAAGGGGGAGCGGTAGGAGGCCGTGAAGCGGTGGTGGCCGAGGTAGGCGCGGACGGCGGTGATGCAGTTGCCGAAGGTGCGGAACGTGGCCACGCGGGAGGAGCCGAGGAGGGTCGTGCGGTAGGCCTCCTCGGTGCCGACGGGGGACCCCCAGATCACGCAGACCAGCTTGTCGGTGGCTTCGGCCGCGTCGACCAGGTCCTGGGCCAGCTTGTCGCTCATCGGCGGGAAGGGGCCGGTGATCGGGCAGATCAGGACGCCGACGGAGGGGTCGGCCAGGAGGGCGTCGATGATCTTGCGGCCGCGCCAGTCGCCCACCGGGTGGCCGCCGTTGTCGACCGGGTTGGCGACGTTGAGGTAGGGCGGGATCCACTGGTGGAGCTCGGCCTGCTTGGCCTCCGACAGGGTCGGGAGGGTCAGGCCCGCCTCCGTGGCCAGGTCGGAGAAGTGGGCGCCGGTGCCGCCGGATATGGAGTAGACGACGACCCCTTCGGCCTGCGGCGGCCGGGCCCGGGCGAGGAGGGCGGCGGTGTCCTGGAGCTCGTCGAGGCCGTCGACGCGGATGACTCCGAACTGGCGCATGGCCGCGTCCACGACGGTGTCGGCGCCGGTCAGCTTGCCGGTGTGGGAGGCGGCCATGCGGGCGCCGGTCTCGGTGCGGCCGACCTTGACGGCGACGACGGGGACCCCGTTGCGGGCGGCCCGGTCGGCGGCGAGGAGGAAGGAGCGGCCGTCCTTGAGGCCCTCGACGTAGCAGGCGATGGCCCCGACCTCGGGCCGCTCGGCGAAGTAGGAGATGAAGTCGGCGGTCTCCAGGTCGGCCTCGTTGCCCGTCGGGGCCCAGTGGGAGAGGCGGATGCCCAGCTCCTGGAGGGTGTAGACGGGGCGGCCCTGGTGGCCGGACTGGGTGATCAGGGCGATGGCCGGGCCGTCGAGGTCCTCGCGGAACCTCTCGAAGGCGTTGAGGTTGGTGTTCGGGCCCAGCAGGCGCAGTCCCGAGCGCCGGACGGCGGCGGTCAGACGGGCCTGGGCGGCGGCGCCGCTCTCGCCGGTCTCGGCGAAGCCGGAGGCGAAGGCGACCGCGAACTTGACCTTGGTGTCGGCGAGTTCCTCGATGACGGGGAGGGGGTCGGCGACGAGGAGGACGGCGAGGTCGACCTGTTCGGGCAGCTCGGCGACGGAGGCGTGGCAGGGCAGCCCGAAGACGGCCGTCCGGGTGGGATGCACGGGGTGGACGCGGGCACCGACGCGATCGGCCCAGGCGATCAGCTGCCGGGTGATGCCGGTGTTGGGCCGGCCCTCGGTGTCGGAGGCGCCGATGACGGCCACCGACTCCGGCCGGAAGAACCGGTCCAGGTCGGGGACGTCGGAGTGCAGGGGCCGGCCGCTGACGTCCGGTTCGGCCGTGTCCCCGGCGGCCGGTGCCGTCGTGGAGTGGACGGCCGTCCTGGGGGTCTCCCCGCAGGCCTCGACCCGTGCGCGGAAGTCGGTGGTGAGGGTGCCGTGAGTAGATCCAAGCATCGCTTCGCCCGCCCTGCTCGATGAACCTCGATGGAGTCGTCGGTAGCTGACGTGTTGTCAGATTACTGAACTGACGCGACGTCAGGAACAGGGATGCGCAGGAAAGGTGGTGGAGGTGGTGTGCCCGAACGGTGGCAGAGGTGTTCGGGCGCCGTCCAGACCGGAACCGGCCGAGGCGCGGCCTAGCGGGCGATGGCCTTGGCGATGCGGCGGGCGTCCCGGGCCAGCTCGCGGAACATGCCGCTGAGGGGGTTCGTGTAGCCGGTGAAGTACAGGCCCGGGGCGTGCGGGGCGGTGCGGGGGCCGTGGGTGCGGGGGCGGCCCCGGTCGTCCAGCACGTCCAGGTGGCCCACCAGGGGCTCCAGCCCCCGGCGGTAGCCGGTCGCGGCGATCACCGTGTCCGGGGTGATCTCCGTGCCGTCGGCGAGGAGCACGCGGTCCCCGTCGAAGGAGGCCACGGCGGCCACCGGCTCCACCCGGCCGGCGCGCACCGCGTCGATCAGGCCCACGTCCTGGACCGGGATCGCCCCCTGCCGGGCCCTGCTGTACAGGTCCGGCGCGGGGCGCGGGAGCCCGTGCGCCGACAGGTCGGGTATCGAGGCCTTCGCCACCAGCGCCCCGAGCCGGTCCACGAGCCGCACCGGCAGCCGCCGGACGAGGATCCCGGTGCGCTGCGCCGGCCAGCCCAGGGTGGAGCGGCGCACGAGGTGCGGGGCGGTGCGCACCGCGAGCCGCACCCGGGCCGCCCCGCCCTCGACGAGGTCGACGGCTATCTCGGCGCCGGTGTTGCCGACCCCGACGACCAGCACGTCCCGCCCCGCGTACGGGGAGGGCTCGCGGTAGCCGGAGGCGTGCAGCAGCCGTCCGGTCCAGGCGGCCGCGCCGGGCCAGTCCGGCAGGTGCGGGGTGTGGTTGAAGCCGGTGGCCACGACCACCGCCCGGGCCGCGAGGAGCCGGCCGCCGGAGGCGTGCAGGGTCCAGCCCTCGCCGTCGCCGGCGCGCTCGATACGGCTGACCGCGACACCGGTGACCAGTTCCAGCTCGTGGTGCTCGGCGTACTTCTCCAGGTAGCGGACCACGTCGGCCCGGGCCACCCAGCGCCCGAAGCGGCGCGGGATCTTCAGGCCCGGCAGGGCCGACAGCCGGCGGGTGGTGTGCAGCCGCAGCCGTTCGTAGTGGCCCCGCCAGGAGGTGGCGACCGTGTCCGACCGCTCGACGACCACCGCCCGCACCCCGCGGGCGCGCAGCGCGGCGGCGACGGCGAGGCCGCCGGGGCCCGCGCCGATCACGTACACGGGGCGCGGCTGGGTGCTGGTCAGGTCGGGTGCGGGCGCGGGCATGAGGAGTGAGCGTATCGACACACAGGGTTGATGGGTCTCGGTCGAGGAGGGAATCGATTGCGGATCGGTCACGGGGGCGGGCGGTGGGCGCGGCGGGCCCGGCGCGGCTCGGCCGCAGAGCCGGGCGGACCCTGACAAAGTGGGGCGTTCCGGTATGGAGAGGAGTGCGCGATGTGGCAGCCCGACGGGTGGGACGTACACGTCCGGCTCGGTGTCCTCACCCCCCACGCCGACGTCGGCCCCGAGTCGGAGCTGCGCGCGATGGCCCCGGCCGGGGTCGGGCTGCACTTCGCGCGGGTGCCGTTCGGTGCGATGGGGCGCGGCGGTGCGATGGGGGAGACGATCCCGCTGGCGCCCGTACGGGCCTTCGCGGAGCCCCCGCGGGTGGACGAGGCGGCCGAGTTGCTGGCGGACGCGCCGGTCTCCGTGCTCGCGTACGCCTTCACCAGCTCCTCGTACGTGATCGGGGCGCGCGGGGAGGGGTACCTGCTGGCCCGGCTGCGCGAGCGCGCCCACGGCCTGCCGGTGGTGGCCACCTGCGCGGCCGCCGTCGAGGCGCTGCGCGCCCTGGGGGTGGGGCGGATCGCGCTGGTGGACCCGCCCTGGTTCGACGAGACGCTGAACGAGCTGGGCCGCGGCTACTACGAGGAGGCCGGCTTCGAGGTCCCGTACGCGGCGCCCTGCGGGCTGCCGGGCGGGCAGGCGCAGGTCACCCCGCGGGCGCTGCACGACTGGGTGGCGGGCGAGGTGGGGGATGCGGCCGAGGCGGTCGTGATCGGGGGGAACGGGCTGCGCGCGGTCGGCGTGATCGACGCCCTGGAGGCCACCCTGGGGCGCCCGGTGCTGACCGCGAACCAGGTCCTGCTGTGGTCCGCGCTGCGGGCGGCGGGAGTGGGGGCGGACGGCGTCGAGGGGTACGGGCGGCTGTTCGCGGAGGTCGTCTGAGGCCTTGCGGGATCGACGCCGATCCGCTGAACTGACGTACCGTCAGATCTAGTGGAGGGTGGCGGTCCATGCAGACCATCTGGCTCAGCGGGGCCGAATGGCTCGCCGTGCTGCGCATAGGCCTCGGCCTGTGGTGGCTGGAGAGCTGGCGGCACAAGGACAAGAAGGGCTGGTTCGAGCGCGGCACCGGCATCGCCTGGGCCGCCGACGTCGCCGGCAAGCACCGCTGGTCGTTCGTCAAGAGCGGCTTCGCCTCGGTCGTCCAGCCCCGGCCGCGGCTGATGGCGTACTTCGTCGTCTACGCGGAACTCGCCCTGGGCCTGGGCCTGGTCCTCGGCTTCCTGACCCCGGTCGCCCTGGCGGGCGGACTGCTGCTGAACCTGCTCTACCTGGTGCTGATGATCCACGACTGGGCCGAGCAGGGGCAGAACGCGATGATGGCGCTGATCTCGGGCGTCGCGCTCTTCGCCGTGTCCTGGCAGACCTGGTCCCTCGACGCCGCGATCGGACTGTTCCTGTGAGCGCCGCACGGTACGACCTCCCCGAGGCCGACGAGTTCACCCGCCCCTACTGGGACGCCGCCGCGGAGGGCCGGCTGCTGCTGCGGCGGTGCGCCGACTGCGGGCGCGCCCACCACTACCCGCGCGAGTTCTGCCCCTCCTGCTGGGCCGGTGAGGACCGGGTGGCCTGGGAGGAGGCGAGCGGCCGGGCGACCCTCTACACCTGGTCGGTGATCCACCGCAACGACCTGCCGCCCTTCGGCGAGCGCGTCCCGTACACGGCCGCCGTCGTGGACCTGGAGGAGGGGCCGCGGATGATGACGGAGGTGGTCGACTGCCCGGCGGGGGAGCTGCGCGTCGGGATGCCGCTGCGGGTCGCCTTCCGGGAGGCCGCCGACGGGGTGTGGATCGCGGTGTTCCGCCCCTGAGGGGGGCCGGGACTGACCCCCCACCCGGCCCCCGCGTGCGGTCTACGGCCAGAGCAGCTCGCGGGTCCAGGTGTCCGGGGCGGTGCGGCGGTAGCGCAGGCGGACGTGGCGGCGGGCCGCGTCGCCCTGGAAGAACTCCGCCTCGGACGGCTCCAGTACGTAACGGGTCCACGTCGGCGCCGGCGCGTCGGGCTCCGCGCCCGCCCGCTCCCAGGCCGCCGCCGAGGCCCGCGCCAGCTCCTCCGCCGAGCCCAGCACCTCGCTCTGCCGGCCCGTCAGCGCCGCCGCCAGCGCACCGCGCGAGCGGACCGCCAGGTCCGCCCGGCTCTCCCGCTCCCCGCACGCGCTCACCCGGCCCCGGACGCGGACCTGCCGCCCCACCGCCGGCCAGTAGAAGACCAGCGCCGCCTCCGGCCGCCCGGCCAGCTGGCGGCCCTTGGCGCTGGTGGCGTGCGAGGCGAAGTGCCAGCCGCGCGCGTCCGCCTCGTGCAGCATCACGATCCGCACATCGGGCCGGCCGTCGGCGTCCGCCGTGGCCAGGCCCATCGTGTGGGGCTCCGCCTGCCCGGCCCGGGCGGCGTGCACGAACCACTCCCGGAACAGCTCCACCGGGTCGGCGGGCGCCGAAGCCGGGTCGAAGGAGGGCAGGGCGGTGTCCCAGACGCGCAGGGAGTGCAGGACCTCGTGGAACTCGACGTCGCCGGTCATGCCGAAAGGCTAGCGCCGGCCGTTCCAGGCCCAGGTCCAGGCCCAGGCCCAGGTCCGGGTCCGGGCCCAGGCCCAGGTCCGGGTCCGGGTCCGGGCCCAGGCCCAGGCTCCGGAGCGCGGCCGGGACCGGGGCCGGGGCCGCCCTCGCGGCCGAGCCGGACCATCCGGTGCTCCTCGCCGCGCTGGACCGGTCGCCGCCCCGAGCGGGCGGGTCAGGCGATCGGGACCGCCGTGCCCGTCACCTCGATGCCCGCCGCCGGATCCGCGGGCACGCCCACCGTGATCAGGCTCGGCCGGCCCATGTCCACGCCCTGGTGGACGGTGAGCACCGCCGGCACCTCCACCAGGCCCAGGCTCCGCAGGTACCCGCCCAGCGCCGCGCTGGCCGCGCCCGTCGCCGGGTCCTCGACCACGCCGCCCGGCGGGAAGGGGTTGCGGGTGTGGAAGACCGTCGGCGACTCGCGCAGGACCAGGGTGATCGTCGTCCAGTCCCGGCGGGCCATCAGCGCGCCGAGCGCCGTCATGTCGTAGTCCAGGTCCGACAGCCGCTCCCGGCTCGCGGCCGCGATCACCGGATGCCAGGCCCCCGCGTACGCCGCCCGCGGCGGCAGCGCCGGGTCCAGGTCGGCCGCCGACCAGCGCAGCGCGGCCAGCAGCTCCGCCAGGTCGGCCTCCGTGATCTCCGCCGTGCGCGGCGCCACGCTCACCAGGGTGGCCACCACCGCCCCGTCCGGCCCCGCCGAGGTGGTCACCGGCACCGGGCCCGCCCCGGTGTGCAGCAGCAGCTCGCCCACCCCGTACCGCTCGGCGTGGGCGACGGCGGTGGCGATCGTGGCGTGCCCGCAGAACGGCACCTCGTTCTGCGGGCTGAAGTACCGGATGTCGAGCTCCCCGTTCTGCCGGGGCACCGCGAACGCCGTCTCCGAATAGCCGACTTCCGCCGCGGTGGCGGCCATCGTCGCCTCGTCCATGCCGGTGGCGTCCAGCACCACACCCGCCGGGTTCCCGCCGAGCGGGTCGGTGCTGAAGGCCACGTAGCGCAAGAGATCCATGCACCGAACGTAGTGGGGCGCTCACGCGGGCGTCAAAACCCCTGGTCCGAAACGGTGTTGATGTGTCAGGTCGGGCCCTCAGGCCCAGGTCAGCAGCTGTCCGTTCGTGCCGATCCCCACCGCGAACCCCAGTGCGATCCGCCGCGCCCCCCGGCTCGGCCGGACCGCGTGGAAGAACCGCGGGTCCAGCAGCAGCGCCTCCCCGGTCCGCGGGGCGAGCTCCAGGGACTCCGCGCCCCGCACCACCGCCTCGTCGTAGCCGTAGTACGCCGACAGCCGGTGCTCCTCGTCCTCCGGCTGCCAGCGGTGGCGCCAGATGACGGTCTCACCGCCCTCGGGCGGCACGCTCAGGTACAGGTTGAACGCGAACTGCCCCATCAGCGGCACGTCCAGCAGGTCCCCGGCGTACTCGCGCAGCGCGTCGTCGAAGTGCACCTGGAAGCCCTGGTTCGGCTCCCGGGCCACACCGTCGCCCATCTCCAGACCGCCCCGCCGGCCCACCGCCACGCCGCCCGGCCAGGCCGCGGCGAGCGCCTCCCGGCTCGTACGGAACGGGTCGAAGGACAGGCCCAGCCCCGACCAGGCCTCGCGGTGGCCCTCCAGCGCCTTCCAGTACCCGTCGGCGACCCCGCCGTCCGCCATGTGGTCGCTGACCCCCACCCCGAACCGCATCACCGGCGGATCGATACGGGCCTGCTGGTAGGAGTCGAACGGCCGCGCCTCCAGCGCGCCGAGCACCTCCGCGCACCGCTCCTCGGAGAGGAAGCCCGGCACGCGCACCGCCGCGCAGCGGCCGGCCGCGAGGGCGGCGAGCAGTTCATGGGTGAAGGCGGGCGCGGTGACGGCGCGGAAGAACGGATCGTGCGCCGGCTCCGGCGCGGCCAACACGCCCTGCGTGGTTCGTTCTGCTCGTTCTGACGTCATTCGACGGCCCCCCGGGCGCTCGGAAAGACAGCAGAGAACAACAGCACTTACACGGGATGCGTCCCACTGGTCGTACGGAAGGCGGACTTGGCGTCCAGTTCGAGCGCCTGCCGTCCGGCCTCCAGGGCCTCCATCGCGATCCGGCGGCCGACCTCCGCCTGGAGCTCCTCCAGAGCGCTCCCCGGCGCCCCCCATCTGAGGGACTGGTCGTCGTTCGTATCGGCCGGGACAGCAGTCATCGGCGGACCTCCGCGCATTTCGGTGTGGGACGCGTCACACAGAGTGAGGCACCGTCAGGCTACGCGCAAGCCCGCCCCGGCCGCCGGGGTTCCGCCCAAACCGACGCGGAATGCCGGGGTTTCGGCGTGCCTCAGGTGGGCATCTCGCGCAACGTCTTGTCCAGCAGCGCCCTGGCCTGCACCGACAGCGGATGCTCCGAGGCCACGACCCGGTCCAGGTCCCGCACCAGCGCCTTCAACTGGTTCACCGCTTCGGGCGTACGCCCCCGGATCCCCAGCAGCACCAGC
Organism: Streptomyces sp. NPDC001594; assembly: GCF_042893675.1. Lineage (NCBI taxonomy): Bacteria > Bacillati > Actinomycetota > Actinomycetes > Kitasatosporales > Streptomycetaceae > Streptomyces > Streptomyces sp. NPDC001594. The sequence continues at coordinate 82,835 of NZ_JBIAVB010000017.1, forward strand.
ACGAACGTGAACCGGAACCGCATCACCAGGTTCGAGTCCGGCGGCTGCGAGGCGTCCCGCAGCGCCGCCCGGATCACCTGCTCCGCCTCGTGCGCCCGGTCCTGGCGCAGCAGCGCGTGCGTCAGCGTCTCCCGCGCCCGCAGGATCTCCGGCGTCGACGGCGGCCAGTGGTTGCGGCGGCTGATGTCCAGGATCTGCCGGGCCTCCGCCTCCGCCTCCGCGTGCGAACCGAGCGCCAGCATCGTACGGGCCAGGGTGTTGCGCATCACCAACGTGTCGTAGTGCTCCCGGCCGCGCACCTCGTTCTCCGCCTCCACGATCGAGCGCAGCATCACCTCCGCCTCCCCCTCCCGCCCGGACTGCTCGTTGATCGCCCGGGCCAGCTTGTGCCGGCTGGCCAGCGTGTCGGCGTCGTTCTCGCCCAGGATCAGGGTCCGCGCCCGTACCACCTGCTCCAGCACCCGCTCCGCCTGCGCCAGCTGCTCCCGGTCCAGGTGGATGCGGCCCTGCTCGTGGCGCAGCCCCAGGATCTCCCGGTCGTCGACGTCGAACCCGAAGGAGGCGCACCGCTCCACCATCGGCAGCACCAGGTCGTACGCGGGACCCGGCAGCCCCGTCGCGATCAGGTAGCGGGCGGTCAGCCGGGCCAGCTCCAGCGCCTCGGCCAGCACCGTGCGGTCCGCCAGCTTCAGGTCGCCGAGCAGGCAGGCCCGGGCCACCTCCATCGCGTGCGGGGCGAGCGAGGCCCACAGCGGCCAGTTCGCCGGATGGTCGGGATTGCGCAGGTGGGTGGCCGACAGCACCATCCGTACCGCCAGCCCGTAGTAGTCCGCGGACCGCTCCCGCACCTCCCCGTCCTCACGCAGCACCCCGTGCACCACCGGGTGCATGGTCAGCACGTGCGCCAGGTCGCGTTCCGCGAAGCCCTCCCGCTCGTAGGCGTCCACCAGTCCGAACTCCTCCAGACCGGCGAGGGCGGCGCTGGTGCGCGCCGGGGTCTCGCCGGGGAAGAGGGGGGAGCGGGTGAGGTCCTGCCCGGCGAGCAGACAGCGGTAGGGGATCGGGGCGATGCTCAGGCAGGCGAACACCTTCAGCAGGGCCGCGGGCTGCCCCTGCTCCCGCCGGCCCAGCAGGTCCAGGGCGATCCCGCAGGACTTCTCCACGATCTCCCGGCCCAGCAGCTCGCTCAGGTGCGGCCCGTCCTGGCCCGCGGTGGTGTCGATCCGGGCGGCGACCGTCCTGCGGAAGGTCTCGAAGTCGCGGATGTCGCTGTCGAGGGAGATCCGGCTCTCGTTCACGGCCTTGATCACGTCGGCGGCGTGGCGCAGCGCCAGCGGCAGGCCGCCCAGGTCGTGCGAGAGCCGGCGCGCGTCCTCGTTCGTCCCGCCGTGGCCGCCGGTCCGCTCCAGCAGCATCGACGCGCCGTCCTTCTCGTTCAGCAGCGGCACCTGGTGGACCCGGATGCCGTCGCCCCAGGTCTGCTGCCGGCGGATCCGGCTGGTGACCAGCACCGTGCCGCGGGCGTTCTGCGGCCGGCGCAGCCAGCCCGTCCCGCCGGAGACCTGGCCGCCCCGGGGGCCGAGGCGCTCGGGGTCCGCGTTGTCGAAGACCAGCAGCCACGGGTCGGGGCAGTCGTTCAGCAGCGTCCACACCAGGTCCATGGCCGTGCCCAGCAGCCAGGCCCGCTCGACCATGATCGACGGGGCTCCCAGGTCGCGGGCGATCATCCGCATCCGCAGGCTCAGCTCCGGCATCGACACCCACCACACCCGGCGCCCGTCGCGCTGCGCCCGGTCCGCCGCCTCCAGCGCGAGGCGGCTCTTGCCGGAGCCGCCGAGCCCGGTCAGGACGTGGACCTGCCGGCGGGCCTGCTCCGACAGCAGGTGCGCGACCAGCGCGAGCCGCTCCTCCCCCTTCACCTGGCCGTCCTCCCGCTGCGGGTAGGGCGGAGGGGGGAACGGTGCCAGGTCCGGCTCCCCGGCGGCGGGCGCCGGCAGGACGGGCCGCCCGTCGGTGTCGCCGGGGGAGCGGGGGGTGAGCACCTCCGGCTCCGGTGCGCTGCCGGCCGCGTCCTCGCGGGCCGCCTCCAGCAGGGCGCCGCGTACGGCCATGTAGGAGGCGCAGGTGCGGTCGGCGGGCTGGACGATGGAGAAGTGGTCGGCGGTGACCACCCCGCCCTTGGGGAACACGCCGCGGGCGACGACCGGCGGCACCACGTCGTCGGCCGAACCGCCGTAGGCGCGCACCGGGATCGGGCACTCCTGGTCGCTGTACGCGCGGGCGTGCACCACGGCGCTCAGCACGGTGCGCTGGGCCTCGGTCACCGCCCGGTCGAAGGGGCGCAGCTGCTGCTCCTGCGGGTTGTGCCAGAGCACCTTGAGCCATTTGCGGACGGTGAGGAAGAAGCCGGAACCGGTGTTGGGGCAGGCGAACATCGTGAAGTGCCGGATGCGGCGCAGGTCGCCGCCCTCGCCGTTCCACAGCTTCCGGGCGAGGAAGCGCTGCACGACGAGGCCGCCCTGGCTGTGGGTGACGATCACGATCCGTTCGGCGTCGGCGAGTTCGGTCTCCAGGAAGGTGCCGAACTGGTCGGCGATGTCGTCGGTCTCGGCGACACGCCGGTCGGGGCGCAGCCGGACGAGGGGGGAGTCGTACTGGAACGGGTGGACGCTGAGCCAGTCGCCGAGCTCGGGGTCGTCGGCCAGGAGCCGTTCGAACGCCTTCCACACCTTCGCGGAGGAGAACAGGCCGTGCACCAGCACGAGATGGACGCGTGTCCGTACCGCCATCGCGAACCTCCGCAGCCAGGAAGGGTGTTGAAGCAGATGGAATTCGGTCGCAGATGAAGAACCAGCCGGCTCAATGATGCATGAGGAGCGACGCGCGGAGCCATGACGTGACACGCCCGGACCCCCCTCCCCGCGGCGCCGCGCACCCCCGGGCGAGCGCCCCCGCCCCCGGCCCCTGTGACGGCCGTACGGACGGTTGCCGCCGGGTAGCGGCGGCGCGAGACTGGTGATATCAGCGCAAAACCCCCGCTGCCACCAAGAACCACCCTCACACCAAATGATGAATCATCAAATGATGAATTTTTAACCGTTGGTCCTCTCGCTCAGGAGGTGCCCCATGAGCAGGACCCGACCGATCAACTGCATCATCCCTCCGTACATTCTCGACAAGCTCCTGGAAAGTCCGGACCGCGACGTGCGCCAGGCCGCCCTGGACACCATGCTGACCACCGCCCGCCTGCGGGGTGAACGCATGGTCCGCGCCTCCATCGCGGGCGCGACCGCCACCCCCGGCGACGGCCGGCGCACCATCTTCGACTGCGACGAGGGAGTGACCCTGAGCCGCGCCAACCTGGTCAGGACGGAAGACGGACCGGAGTCCGCGGACACGGCGGTCGACAAGGCCTTCGAGGGCCTGGGCCTGACCCGCGATTTCTACCGGCAGGTATTCCAGCGCGATTCGATCGACGACCAGGGAATGCGTCTGGACGGTTACGTCCATTTCGACGTGCAGTTCAACAACGCGTTCTGGGACGGCCAGCAGATGATCTTCGGCGACGGGGACGGAACGGAGTTCAGCAACCTCGCCGGATCCCTCGACGTGATCGGCCACGAGCTGACGCACGGCGTCACCGAGAACACCGCCGGCCTGGAGTACCACAACCAGTCCGGGGCCCTGAACGAATCGATGTCCGACGTCTTCGGTTCACTGGTCAAGCAGTGGTCGCTCAAGCAGAAGGCGGAGGAAGCGGACTGGAAGATCGGCGCCGAGGTATGGACCCCGGGCATCGCCGGTGACGCGCTGCGGTCGCTGAAGGAGCCGGGGCACGCGTACGACAACCCCCAGTTCGGCAAGGACCCCCAGCCCGACCGCATGAGCAGGTTCATCCACCTGCCCGACACCCCGAGAGGGGACTCCGGCGGGGTCCACCTCAACTCCGGCATCCCGAACAAGGCGTTCTACCTGACGGCGGTCGGCATCGGCGGATTCGCGTGGGAGGGCGCCGGACACATCTGGTACGACGCCCTCAGGGCGTCGAGCGCCGACACCGGCTTCCAGGACTTCGCCGACACCACCTACCAGAAGGCCGGGGACCTCTTCGGCGCCGGCAGCCCCGAGCAGGCGGCCGTGCTGGCGGCATGGGCGGGGGTGGAGATCCAGATCAGCGGCGTCCCGAAGGCCCGCACCTTCCCCGTCAACGGCAACGGCCGCGTGGGCCGCGAGGACGGCATCGCCGCCCTGTCCCGCCAGCTCGGCGAACTGAACGCCAAGGTAGCGGCCCTGGCCAAGGACCTGGCCACGATCAAGACCAACAGGTGACGCCGAAGCCACCCGACACCCGGGCCGGCGGCCCCCACCGCCGACCCGAGCCACGCCCGCTCAGCGAACGTGCTCTCCGTGTTCGAGGTATGCGGTCAGGCCGCTCGTCCGAGCCTCTACGCCGGCGGCGATCCGCCGTGCCAGGCGAGGAATGGTGAGGTCCGCGACCTGCGCGCCAGCCCCGGCCACAGGGCGGGCGGGCCGCCCTCGGGCACGGCGTACCCAGCGGATGACCCTATGACCAGCCCCGGACGGCCGCCGGACGCCGAGGAGAGAGAAGCGCGTAGCGATCTGGAGCGGAGGGGGCGCCGCTTGTGGCTTGCGGCGGCCTGGATGCGCGGTCTGCCGGCCCCCGGCGTCCCCGGCTCATCGCTGAGGGAGCCGGATGGTCAAGGTAGGACCGTGCCGTCCTTTGGCCCCGCTTCAGGGGCGGACCCGCCCACCGGCCCGCACTCGGGGAGGCGGGTGGGCAAACACCGCCCGGCCCCTGCCCCTCGAGGGGGAGATGGCGGGCCGCCCCGCCCCCCTCACCCCCGGCCCAGCAGTAGCGTGCCCGAGGAGCAGAACCAGCCCCCCGTGCCCGATGCCAGGGCTGTGTCCGGGAGGCTGCCGTCGCGCTTGGTGACCTGGCGGTCGGGGCCCGCCTCGCCGCGGAGCTGGCGGACGGCCTCCACCAGGAGGAACAGGCCGCGCATGCCCGGGTGGCAGGCCGAGAGGCCGCCGCCGTCGGTGTTGACCGGGAGTTCCCCGTCCCGCAGCAGGCGGCCCTTCTCCACGAAGGCGCCGCCCTCCCCCTTGGCGCAGAAGCCGAGGTCCTCCAGCGTCACCAGGGTCATGTACGTGAAGGCGTCGTAGATCTCGGCGAAGTCCACGTCCGCCGGGGTGAGCCCCGCGCGGGCGAAGGCCTGTCGGCCCGAGACGGCGGCGGGGGAGACCGTGAAGTCCTCCCACTCCGACATCGTGGTGTGGGAGACGGCCGTGCCCGTGCCCAGGACCCAGACCGGGGTCTTCGCGCTGTCCGGGACGTACTCCTCCGCCGCCAGGAGCACCGCGCAGCCGCCGTCGGAGCGGATGCAGCAGTGCAGCTTGGTGAAGGGGTCGGCGATGGGGTCCGAGGCCAGGACGTCCTCGACCGTGATCGGGTCGCGGAACATCGCGTCCGGGTTGGCGGCGGCGTTCGCCCGGGCCTGGACGGCCACCGAGGCGAGCTGCTCCAGCGTCGTGCCGTACTCGTGCATGTGGCGGCGCGCGGCCATGGCGTACTTGGCGACCAGCGTGTGCCCGTACGGCACCTCGAACTGGAGCGGCCCGCGCGCTCCGAACGACAGGTTCGAGGTGCGCCGCCGGGCCTTGATGTCGGCGCGGGCCGTCGAGCCGTAGCCCAGCAGGACGGCGTTGGCGTGGCCGGCGGCGATGGCGTCGGCGGCGTGGGCGGCCATCACCTCCCACGTCGATCCGCCGACGGACGTCGAGTCGACCCAGGTGGGCCGCAGGCCGAGGTACTCGGCCACCTCCACCGGCGCCAGCACGCCGAGGCCGGCCGAGGCGAAGCCGTCGATGACGGAGCGGTCCAGGCCGGAGTCGGCCAGGGCCCGCCGGGCGGCCTGCGCGTGCAGGGCGTACGGGGTCGGGCCGTCCACCCGGCCGCAGTCCGAGAGGGCGACGCCGACCACCGCGACCCGGCGGCGGGGGGCGGGAAGGGACGGGGGCACGGGCGGTGCGGACAGGGGTCCGGGCGTGGGTCCAGGCATGGGAGGACGGTACATCTGACGCTACGTCAGATGTAACCCCGCCCGCCCCGTCCACCGCGCCCACCCGCTCGCCCATCCACCCACCCACCCATCCATCCACCCCACCCCACCCCACCCCACCCACACCCCGCCCCCCAGCCCCCAAAGCCCGGCCGCCCCTCCCCTGTGCATCTCGCCCCCGCCGCTCTAACATGACGGCCCGTCAGAAACGGGGAGGAGCCCGACGATGGATGCCGCCTTCACCGCGGAGCAGGACGAGATGCGCCGCACCCTGCGCGAGATCCTGGGCAAACGCTGCGGCCCGGACGAGGTCAAGGCCGCCGTCCGGACCGACGCCGGACACGACCCTGAGCTGTGGCAGCGGCTCTCCCGGCAGCTCGGCCTGCCCGGCATCGCCGTCGCCGAGGAGTACGGCGGCGTCGGCTGCACCCCCGCCGACCTGGCATTGGCCTGCGAGGAGACCGGGCGCGTGCTGCTCCCCTCGCCCCTGCTGGCCACCGCCGCCCTCGCCGCCCCGCTGATCGGGGCCCTCGGCACCGACGCCCAGCGCGCCGCCCTGCTGCCCGCACTCGCGGCCGGGGAGCTCACCGCCGCCCTCGCCGTGCCCGGCCCCGCCCTGGCCACGGCCCTCGCCCTGACCGGCGACAACGCCCCCGGCGACTGGGCGGGCGGGGGCCGCGCGGGCGGGGTGCAGGCGCGCGCGGACGGTGACGGCTGGCGGCTCTACGGGGAGGTCGCCCAGGTCCTCGACGGGCACAGCGCCGGCCTGCTCCTCGTCGCCGCGCACACCGGCGGCTTCGCCCGGGCCCGGACCCTGCTGTTCCTGGTCCGCGGGGACGCGCCCGGCCTCGTCCGGTCCCGGCAGGCCACCCTCGACGAGACCCGCCCGCAAGGCCGCGTAGAACTACGCCACGTGGAAGCCGAGTTGCTCGGCCGAGCGGGAGCGGACGGCCACGGCCACGGGCCCGACCCGCTCCCCGCCCTGGCCGCCACCGGCCTCCTCGCCGCCTCCGTCCTCGCCGCCGAGGCCGTCGGCGCGGCGGCCCAGGCGCTGGCCCGCACCGTGGAGTACGTGGGCGGGCGCGAGCAGTTCGGCCGGCCCGTCGGCTCCTTCCAGGCGGTCAAGCACCGCCTCGCCGACCTCTACGTCCAGGTCCAGGCCGCCCGCTCGGCCGCCTACTACGCCGCCTGGGACCCCGGCCAGGGCGCCCTCGCCCTGGCCCAGGCCCTGGAGGCGCTGCGGATCACGGCGGGGGAGGCCATCCAGCTCCACGGGGGCATCGGCTTCACCTGGGAGCACGACGCCCACCTCTACTTCAAGCGGGCGGCCGCGGACGAGCTGCTCTTCGGCCCGGTCCACCGGCTCCGCGGCCACGCCGCGCAGCAGGCCGGCCTCTTCCCCGCACCCGACCCCTCCCCGACCCCACGGGACCCACAGCACCCACAGAAGGCGGCCGTCTGATGGCTTCCGGCGCGACCCTCCCCGTCAAGATCATGCAGAGGGTGTCCTCGACCCTCCTCTTCGCCCGGATCGCACCGCACTTCATCCCCGCCATGGACAAGGCGGTGCACCGCCTGACCGGCGGAAAGGTGCTGCTCAGCGCCCGGATGCTGCCCGGGGTGGTCCTCACCGCCAAGGGGGCCAGGAGCGGTGAGCCGCGTACCACCCCGCTCGCGTGCATGCCGGAGGACGGAGGCGCGAGCTGGCTGCTGATCGGGTCCAACTTCGGCCGCCCCGGCCACCCGGCCTGGACCGGGAACCTGCTCAAGAACCCGGACGCGGACGTGAACTGGCAGGGGCGGGACATCGCGGTACGGGCCCGCCTGCTGGAGGGGGCCGAACGGGCGGAGGCGTGGCGGGCGGTGTTGAAGTTCTGGCCGCCCTACGCGACGTACCAGGCGCGCATCGAGCGCGAGATCAGACTGTTCCGCCTGGAGCGGCGCTGACCGCAGGCGTACTGCGAGCGCGGGAGCCTGCGCCGACGGCGGACCCCCGCGCGGGGTCCGCCGTCACCTGGTCGGCTTCTTGCCGGTGATGCCCAGGTGCACGAGCAGCGCCAAGTTCGGCTTGAGTTCAGCCTGCTTGACGCCCCAGGTCTGGAAGCCCTTCTGGTGCGAGGCGACCGCGGCCAGCATCGCCACGAGTGAGCCGGCCATCGCCGCCGGGCTGAGCTCCTTGTCGACCTTGCCCTTGGCCTGGAGCTCCTTCATCGACTCCGTAAGGGAGTTGGTGACGGAGTTCAGGATCTTCATGCGGATCTTGTAGAACCGCTTGTCGCCCTCGGCCGCGCCGAGGTCGACCACGCGCAGGATCGCGTCGTTGCGGCGCCAGAAGTCCAGGAATCCCTCGACCAGTTCCTCGGCGGCCGCCCAGCCCGCCTTGCCGACCCAGTTGCGGCCCTCGACGAGCGCCGTCAACTGGGCGCCCTCCGTGGCCATGTGCTCGGCGATCTCCAGGACGGCACCCTCGACGTCCGGGAAGTACTGGTAGAAGGTGGCGGGGCTGGTACCGGCCTTGCGCGCGACGTCGATCACCTTGACGTCGCGGTACGGCGAGGAGCTGAGCATCTCGCTGAGGCAGTCGAGCAGCTTCTGCCGCGTCGCCTGGCCGCGCCGGCCGGCGACACGCCCGTCGACGGTGCGTACTTGTCCTGTCATGCCGTCAGCTTACCGAGGGGGCTCCGGCGCGCTATTCGGCCGCCTGCAAATGGGGTTACCACCCCGCCGACCAGCCCAGAAGCGGCTGCGGGACATCCCGGACCAACGGATTTCGGCCGAATTGCGGCGCCGGTGAGCGGCCCCTGCGAGACCGGCCCGCCCCCTCCGTACCGTCGCGTATCCCCCGAATAGTCTTATCAACAGGGTGTGGACAACCTTTCGGGCGGACCATGTCCATCAGGGACAGACCCAGCGCAACCGGAAGGAACCTCCCCATGGTCGCATTCGCGGAAGGCTCCCCCTGCTGGGTCGACGCCTCGCTGCCCGACGTCGAGGCGGGCAAGCGCTTCTACGGCGAACTCTTCGGGTGGACCTTCGGCGGCAGCGCGGGACCCGAGTACGGCGGCTACACCCAGGCCTACAGCCGCGGCCGCAACGTCGCCGCCCTCGCCCCCAAGCCCGACGGCCGCATGCCCACCGTCTGGGGCATCTACCTCCACACCTCCGACGCCTACGCCTGCGCGGCCCGCATCCGCGCCGCCGGCGGCCAGATGGTGATGGACCCGCAGCCCGTCGGCCCCTACGGCACCGCCGCCCTGGCCGCCGACCCGGGCGGCGCCGTCTTCGGGCTCTGGCAGCCCGGCACCCACCACGGCTTCGAGGCCCAGGACGAGCCGTACACGTACTGCTGGGGCGAGGTCTACACCCGCGCCCGCGACGCGGTCGACGTCTTCTACGCCAAGGTCTTCGGCTACGTTCCCGAGGACCAGGACGACCCCGAGAGCGGCATCGCCTACCGCGTCTGGTCGCCGCCCGGCAGCGCCCCCGGCTCGGACACCGCCGTCCTGGGCCGCACGCTGATCACCGAGGCCTTCCCGGAGATCATGCCCGCGCACTTCCTCGCCTACTTCGCCGTCCCCGACTGCGACGCGAGCGTCGCGACCGTCCAGCGCCTCGGCGGGCGCGTCACGGCGGACCCGTTCGACACGCCGTACGGCCGGATCGCCGTCGTCGCCGACAACCAGGGGGCCGTGTTCGGACTGCTCTCCGAGTCGCGCACGACGACCGGAGTGTGAAACCGAAGGCGGGAGCCGGGGCGGGACCGGTCACGGGCCTGACAGAATCGGGTGTGCGCGACTCCCGGCCACGGGCCCGGAGTCGGACGAGCGGGCCCGGGCAGAGGGCTCGTACGGGGAGGTGTGGAGGCGAGTGGTGGAGCAGCTGACGCAGCACGACCCGAGACGGATCGGCCCCTTCGAGGTGCTGGGACGGCTCGGCGCCGGCGGCATGGGGCTGGTCTATCTCGCACGGTCGGCATCCGGTCGGCGGGTCGCGATCAAGACGGTGCGCACCGAGCTCGCCGAGGACCAACTGTTCCGCGTGCGGTTCACGCGCGAGGTCGAGGCGGCGCGCGCGGTGTCCGGTTTCTACACCGCGGCCGTGGTCGACGCCGACCCGCGGGCCGCCGTGCCGTGGCTGGCGACCGCGTACGTGCCGGCGCCCTCGCTGGAGGAGATCGTCAACGAGTGCGGGCCGATGCCCGTGCAGGCCGTGCGGTGGCTCGCGGCCGGGATCGCCGAGGCGCTGCAGTCCATCCACGGGGCGGGCCTGGTCCACCGCGACCTGAAGCCGTCCAACGTGCTGGTCGTCGAGGACGGGCCGCGCGTGATCGACTTCGGCATCGCGAGCGGCGTGTCCAACACGCGCCTCACGATGACGAACGTGGCCGTCGGCACCCCCGCCTACATGTCGCCGGAGCAGGCGAAGGACTCGCGCAGCGTCAAGGGCGCCAGCGACGTGTTCTCGCTCGGCTCCACCCTCGTCTTCGCCGCGACCGGGCACCCGCCGTACCACGGGGCCAACCCGGTCGAGACGGTGTTCATGCTGCTGCGCGAGGGCCCCAACCTCGACGGGCTCCCGGACGAGCTGCGGCCGCTGATCGACTCCTGCATGCAGATGGACGCCACCCAGCGCCCCACCCCCGCCGACCTCCAGGCGCAGCTCGCCCCGCACCTCTTCGACGGCGGCGACGACAGCGGCACCGCCTCGGCCTGGCTGCCGGCGCGGGCCGTCGCGATGATCGAGGCCCGGCGCGCGGGACACCGTACGCCCGCCCCCGGCGTCCCCGCCCCCGGCGTCCCGTCCCCGGGCGGCCCCTCCCGCGCCCCGCACGGCGGCCCCGCGTCCGCCCCCGCCTCCGGGCACGCTCCCGCGCTCGCCCCCGCTCCCGGGCCCGCCTCCGCGCCGCCCGTCTCCGGGCCCGCCACGCACCGCAGGCCCGCGCGCGGCGCCGCCGACCCGTTCACCGACCCGCGCACCGGCCAGACCCTGCCGCCGCGCCCGGACCGCCCGCCCATGGCGCCGGTCCCGGCGCTGCCCGGCGCGCCCGTGCAGCTCGGCGGCTCCCCGGTGCCCATCGGGCCCGGCCCGCGCGCGACGACCTCCGCCCCGGCCGGGCTCGCCGCCGCGGACTCGGCGACCGGCTGGGTGCGCCCGCCGGCCGGGGTCCCGGCCCAGGCCGCGGCCCCGGTGGCGCCCCCGTCCGTACCGGCCCCCGGGCCGTCCCCGGACAGCGGGCGCTGGCGGCCGTGGCGCTTCCGCATGTCGAACGAGGTCTGGGGCACCCCCACCGTCGCGGGCGACCTGCTGTACGTCACCTCCTTCGAGGTGCACGCCCTGGACGTCGGCAGCGGCCGGCGCCAGTTCAAGACCCGGGACGTCGCCTGGTCCATGGCGGTCGCCGACGGCCGCATCCACGCCTCCGACGGGCCCTCCCTGTTCGCCCTCGACGCCAAGGACGGCTCCGAGCGGTGGCGGCTGAACGCCGACGCCTGGGTGTACGCCCTGCGCGCCGAGCGCGGCACCGTCATCACCGCCACGCGCGGCGGCGGGGTCCAGGGCTGGGAGGCCTCCAACGGGCAGAAGCTGTGGGAGCTGAGCGGCGCCCAGACCGACTTCGAGACCCCGGAGGCGGCCCCCGTCCTGCACGACGGCACGGTCTACGTCTGGCAGGACGCCCGGCTGCGCGCCCTCGACGCGCGCTCCGGCCTGGAGGCCTGGTCCTACCCCGTCGGCGACGCGGCCTCCTGCGGCAACGTCCCGGTCCGCGTCACCCCGGCCCCCGACGGCAACGTCTACGTGGCCGCCGGCACCCGGGTGCTGTCCGTCGACCGGGCCTCGGGCCGGGTCCGCTGGCACTTCGAGGCCCCGGCCGTCTTCCTGGCCCCGCCGGCCTTCGCCCCCGGCCCGGCGGTCACGGGCGGCGGGGTCTACCTCGCCGACTACCTGGGCACCGTCTACGCCCTGGACGCCGCCACCGGCAAGGACCGCTGGCGCATCGCCACCGAGCCGCGCCCGGCGGCGGACCCGGTGCTGGTGGCGGGCGGCAACGTGCACCTGGGCGCGGGCAGCGCCCTGTACACGCTCGACGCGGTCACCGGCACCCCGAAGTGGCGGTTCGCGGCGGGCGGGGAGATCACCGGCCCGCCGGTGGTCGCGGACGGCCGGGTCCACTTCGGCTCGGCCGACCACTGCCTGTACACCCTGGACGCGGCGGGCGGGCAGCTGCGCTGGAAGCTGGCCACGGGCGGCGAGATCACCGGCGCACCGGTGGCGGAGGCCGGCGTGGTGTACGCGTGCAGCAAGGACCGCTGCGTCTACGCCCTGGACGCCGCCAAGGGCACGGGCACCCGCACGGGCGGCTGACCGGAAGGGGGCCGGGGCGCGCAGCGCCCCGACCCCCTCCGAACGGGCCTCGAACATGCCCGGAACACCCCACATGGGCGGTGTGTCGGAGGGCTCCAGGGCCCCGCCGGGTCGCGTTCCGCACCGGGAGTGACAGGATGGGACCCATGAGCAACGTATTCTTCGACATCACCATCGACGGCGCCCCCGCCGGCCGCATCGTCTTCGAGCTGTTCGACAAGGTCGTCCCGAACACCGCCCGGAACTTCCGCGAGCTCGCCACCGGCCAGAACGGCTTCGGCTACGAGGGCTCCGGCTTCCACCGCGTCATCCCGCAGTTCATGCTGCAGGGCGGTGACTTCACCAACCACAACGGCACCGGTGGCAAGAGCATCTACGGCGAGAAGTTCGCCGACGAGAACTTCGAGCTGAAGCACGACAGCAAGTACCTGCTGTCGATGGCGAACGCCGGCCGCAACACCAACGGCTCGCAGTTCTTCATCACCACCGTCCTGACCCCGTGGCTCGACGGCAAGCACGTCGTCTTCGGCAAGGTCGTCGAGGGCACGGACGTGGTCGACGCCATCGAGAAGCTCGGCTCCCCCTCCGGCGCCACCCGCGCCGAGATCAAGATCGCCGCTTCCGGCGTCGTCGAGGCCTGATCCAGCCGTACGCCGGTCGGCCCCGCCCCCTTTCCGGGGAGCGGGGCCGCCGCCGTTTCCGGTCCGTTCCGGTCCGTACGGTGCTACGGCCGGTCGCCCGGCTCCCACGGCTCGGGCTCCGGGGCGGTCGGACGGGGCAGGGGTTCGAGGTCCACGTCGCGGCCGCGCGGCCGGCGGCGCCGGCCCCGCATGACGGCTGCCGCCAGGAGCAGCAGCGCGCCCGCGCCGAAGGCGGAGGCGAGGCCGGGGCCGAGGCCCTGGCCGTCGGCGCCGAACGACAGGCCCCCGGCCGCCTGGCCCTGGCGGACCATCCACAGCACCGCCACGCCCAGCACCACCACGCCCGCCAGTGCCATGAGCAGCCGCGAGCGCCGTACGACGGCGACCAGGGTGACCAGCGCGGCGAAGAGCATCGGCAGCAGCAGCGAGCCCAGCAGGTGGGGCACGTCGCTGGTGACGCCGGAGCCGGAGAACAGCTCCTCGATGCGGTAGTCGCGGCCGGGCCGGCCGTCGTACCAGGCCCGGAACGGGCTCCAGACGGCGGCGACGGCGGCGACCAGACCCATGAGCGAGCCGATTGCGTTGCGGATCATGCCCGGCCCTCCGGGGTAGCGGTCATGAGCCCGACGCTAGCCCGGGCCCCCGGGCGCCGCACGCCGGCCGTGGCGTACGGAGGCGGGGGCCGGGGGCCGGGGGCCGGCGCCTCAGGAGGTGGCGCGCGCGGCTTCGACGCGGCTGCGCAGGGCCTCGTTCATCGTGGTGAAGTTGCGGGCCGTACCCTCCAGCAGCCTGCCGAAGAAGGGGACCAGCAGCCCCCGGAACCGTTCGCCGTGCTCCAGCCGGGTGGTGCGGCCGGGGCCCTCGGAGAGCCGGAAGAAGTGCTCGCCGTCGAAGAGGCCCCGGACCAGGAAGCGGCCCACCCAGCGGAGCTCGGCCGCGGGCACGCAGATCCGGACGGTCGGGTGGAAGGTGGTGGGCTTCCCGGAGTCCGCGTACCTGGTCAGCCGCAGCCGTTCGCCGGGCGCGACCTCGCCGCCGGCCTGCCGGATGAAGGGGTTCCAGACGCAGTAGCGGGGCAGGTCGGTCAGGACCGCCCAGACCTCTTCCGGGGTCGCGTCGATGATGATCTCGGTGGTGATGTGGCGTCGCATGTGGCCGTGTTCCTCGTGGTGATGGTGCTCACCGAAGGGACGCGGGGGTGTGCGGCTGCCGCCGGGTTCGGTGGGGGGATGCAACCACGGATCGGGCGGGGCGGGGCCGGGGGAGGGGAGGTCTTCGCTGGTGGCGCAGAGAACGGAGGGGGGCCTTCCGGGTGTGCGGTGGTGAATGCCGACACGTCGGGCGTGCGCCGTCCGGGTAAAACCGCGGGCGCCTGGTAGCGTGACGGCGTTTTGTCTCAGGGGGAGGGACTCGAACGATGCTGTCCGGACAGGTACGCGGGATCAGATTCGGCGCGGTGCTCGTGGCGGTGGTGCTCTCGCTCACCGGGTTCTCCACGGGCCACGGCAAGGGCGACGGCGGCGGGGGCGGCTGCTCCAGCTCCAAGGCCAAGAGCAACAGCGAGAGCAAGAGCAAGACGAAGAAGACGGGCGGGAGCGGCGGGATCCGCACCGACAGCGGCCCGGACACGACCGCCTCGCCCACCGCGAGCACCGGGCCCGCCACCGCCTACGTCGTGTCCTGCGTGGACGCCGGCGCGGCCCGCCCCTCCAGCACCGTCGAGGTCACCTCGCGGCTCGACCGCACCGCCACCTTCTCGGTGGGCCTGCGCCGCGAGGGCGTCGGCGCGGGCCTCGTCGAGACGTCCACCGTCCTGGTCACCCTGGGACCGCGCGAGACCCGCAGGGAGACCGTCCCGCTGCGGGCCACGGAGCGGGCGGGTGACGTCAAGGACTGCCGGATCACGGACGTCACCACGGTGTCCGCCACCGCGACCCCGACCCCGACCCCGACCGCCACCCCGTCCCCCTCGCCCTGATCAGCGCAGCCGGAACTCCTGCCCCGCCCGGCGTCCCGCGAACAGCTCCGCCTGGCGCTCCGGCGGGATGTTCCCCAGGGCGATCAGGGCCGGGGCCTGGGCGAGCGACTGCTGCAGCGCGGCCTGCTTCGCCGACCACAGCGCCCGCACGGTGCCCTGGACGCCCTCCGTCGGGAACGAGGCCAGGGTCCGCGCCGACCGCAGCGCCGTCGCGAGCAGTTCCCCGGGCTCGGCCAGCTCCGACACCAGGCCGATCTCGTACGCCCGGCGCGCGGAGAGCCGTTCCGCCGTGCCCATCAGCGACATCCGGGCGACCTCGCCGAAGGGCATCCGCTGCGCCATGTAGACGGCCTCGTAGGCGCTGACCATCCCGTAGGAGGTGTGCGGGTCGAAGTAGGTGGCGGTGGTGGCCGACACGATGAACTCCGCCTCGCCCAGCAGATAGAAGGCCCCGCCGCAGGCCATGCCGTTGACGGCGGCCACCACCGGCTTCCACAGGTCGTTCGCCTTCGGCCCGATGGCGATCAGGGGGTCGTCGACCGAGTACGGAGAGGCCGGCTGCGGCACCTGCGCCGAGCGGTCGATCCCGGTGCAGAACGCGGCCGTGCCCGCCCCCGTCACCACCACCGCCCGCACCTCTTCGTCGAAGCGCAGCTCCCGCCACAGCCGCGCCAGTTCGGCCGCCGTGTCGAGGTCGATCGCGTTGTGCCGGTGCGCGCGGTCCAGGGTGACGACCGCGACCCCGGCCGCCTTGTCCCGTTCGACCCGCAGCGTCATGACCTCACCGCGATCCAGCGCGGCACGGCCATCCCGCCCGTCTCGGTGAACACCACCTGCACCTGCGCCCCGATCCGCAGCCGGGACGGGTCCACCGAGTCGAGCGGGGCGTCCGCGGCGGTGACCAGGTTCCCCGCCAGCCGGATGTGCGGGGCGTCCGCCAGCTCCACCAGGATCACGTTGTACGGGGCCTGCGCCGCGTACGCCGGCAGCAGCGGGGGGTGCGGCAGGACGTAGGACCAGATCCGGCCCCGCCCGCTCATCAGGCGCCACTCGGAGTCGAAGGAGCCGCAGTGCGGGCAGCAGGGACGGGGCGGGAAGCGGAGCCTGCCGCAGGCGGCGCAGGACTGGACGCGGAGCTCGCCGCGGGCGGCGTACTCCCAGAAGGGGGCGCCGTCCTCGTCGGGGACGGGGAGCAGGAGCTGGAGTTCGTCGGTGCCGGGGGCGGTGGTCATCGTGCGGCTCCTAGGCAGGGGGGCGGGAGGTCAGGCGCGGAGCAGGATCGCGGACGTGGGGACGCCCTCGCCGGCCGTCACCAGGCAGGTCGCGGCGTCCGGGACCTGGGCGGTGGAGGTGCCGCGGAGCTGTTTGACGCCCTCGTTGATCAGGTTGAAGCCGTGCACGTAGGCCTCGCTGAGCCCGCCGCCCCCGGTGTTGATCGGGAGCCGGCCGCCGATCTCCAGCGCCCCGCCCTCGGTGAAGGCGGCGCCCTCGCCGCGCCCGCAGAAGCCGTAGCCCTCCAGGGAGAGCGGGATCAGGGGGGTGAAGGCGTCGTAGATCTGGGCGACGTCCACGTCGGCGGGGCCGAAGTCGGCCTGCTTCCACAGGTGCCGGGCGGCGGTCCAGGCGGGGCCGGACAGCGGGTCGTCGTTCCAGTAGTTGACCATCCCGTGGTGCTGGGCGGGCAGGCCCTGGGCGGCGGAGTGCACGTAGACGGGCTTCTGGCGGCAGTCGCGGGCCCGTTCGGCGGAGACGATCACGCAGGCCAGGGCCCCGTCGGTCTCCAGGCAGTTGTCGAAGAGGCAGAGGGGGTCGCTGATCATGCGGGAGGTCATGTACATCTCGCGGGTCAGCGGGCGTTCGTACATCATCGCGGCGGGGTTCTCGTTGGCCCGGTTGCGACAGGCCATCGCGACGTTGAAGAGGTGGTCGCGGGTGGCGCCGTACTCGTGCATGTAGCGGCGGGCCAGCATGCCGATCTCGTCGGCGGGCCGCAGCAGCCCGAAGGGGCGGGTCCACTGGCCGGGGGTGGGCAGCTGGACGGCGGTGTTCCTCCAGGGGCGCGGGCCGGAGCCGCGCTTGCGGGAGCGCCAGGCGACGCCGACGGTGGCCTGGCCGGTGGCTATGGCGGCGGCGAGGTGGCCGACGGTGGCGCAGGAGCCGCCGCCGCCGTAGCCGACCTTGGAGAAGAAGGTGACGTCGCCGGCGCCGATGGCCTTGGCGACCTCGACCTCGTCGGTCTCCTCCATCGTGTAGGAGGCGAAGGCGTCGACCTCCGCGGGGGCTATGCCCGCGTCGGCGAGCGCCGCCAGGATCGCCCGGCAGGCCAGCTCCTTCTCCGACTCGGGTAGTCGCTTGGCAAAGGGGGTCTGGCCGATGCCGACGATTGCCGTAGCGTCCTTGAGCGTTGCCGCCATCGCCACCTCCGGGGTGCGTCGGTACTGCTGACAGCGGCGAAGGCTACAGCTAATCTGACGGTTAGTCAGCTACTGGGTGCCAGGGGAGGGCGGTCGATGCGGATGCGCGGCGGCTACGAGAACACGGGCGCGACCGACTCCGAAACCCCGGGGCCCCCGGCAGCCCCACCCGCCGGGCTCCCCACCCCGGCGGTCCCGGTGGATCCGCCGGTCCTGGGGGCTTCGGGCGGCGGGCTCCCCGCCCCGGCGGTCCCGGGGAAGCCGGCGGCTCCGGGGGCCCCGGCGGTCCCGGTGGGTCCGGTGGGCTCGGAGCCCGGGGGCCCGGCCCCGGAGGCGGAGGACCCCCGGGGGGACCTGCGGTGGGGTACCGTCGCCGGGCTCGTGCGGGACGCCGCGCTGCGGCATGCGCGTCGGGAGGCCGTCGTCGACGGGCGCACCCGCCTCGACTACGCCCAGCTCGGCGAGCGCGTCGAACGGGCCGCCGCCGCCTGCGTCGCCGCCGGCGTCGAACCCGGCGACCGGGTCGCCGTCTGGGCCCCCAACACCGTCGACTGGATCGTCTCCGCCCTCGGCGCCGTCACCGCCGGCGCGGTCCTCGTCCCCCTCAACACCCGCTTCAAGGGCGCCGAGGCCGCCTACGTCCTCGACCGCAGCCGCGCCCGCCTCCTCTTCGTCACCGGCACCTTCCTCGGCACCTCCTACGTGGCCTCCCTGCGCCGCGCCGCCGCCGAAGGCACCGGCACCGGCCCGCTGCCCGGGCTGCCCCACCTCGAACAGGTCGTCGTCCTCGCCGACGACGCCCCCGCCGAGTTCCGCACCTGGAAGGAGTTCCTCGCCGGAGGCGACCACGTTCCGGCCGCCGCCGTCCACGCCCGCGCCGACGCGATAGCCCCCGACGCCCCCTCCGACATCATCTTCACCTCCGGCACCACCGGCAGCCCCAAGGGCGCCGTCATCACCCACGCCCAGACCCTGCGCTGCTACGCCGTCTGGAGCGAGCTCGCCGGACTGCGCGAGGGCGACCGCTACCTCATCGTGAACCCCTTCTTCCACACCTTCGGCTACAAGGCCGGGATCATCGCCTGCCTGATGCGCGGGGCCACGATGGTCCCCCAGCCCGTCTTCAACGTGGACACCGCCCTCGCCAACATCGCCGCCGAGCGGATCTCCGTCCTCCCCGGCCCGCCCACCCTGCACCAGTCCCTCCTCGACCACCCCCAGCGCGACCACCACGACCTCTCCGCCCTGCGCCTGGTCGTCACCGGGGCCGCCGTCGTCCCCCTCCAGCTCGTCGAACGGCTCCGCGCCGAACTCCGCATCGCCACCGTCCTCACCGCCTACGGGCTCTCCGAGGCGAGCGGCATCGTCACCATGTGCCGCCGCGACGACCCCGCCGAGGTCGTCGCCGCCACCTCCGGCCGCCCCATCCCCGGCACCGAGCTGCGCATCACCGCCCCCGACGGCACCGCCCAGGTCCCCGGCACCCCCGGCGAGGTCTGGGTCCGCGGCCACCACGTGATGCGCGGCTACTTCGAGGACCCCGAGGGCACCGCCCGCACCCTCACCCCCGAGGGCTGGCTGCGCACCGGCGACGTCGGCGTCCTCGACGCGGGCGGCAACCTGCGCATCACCGACCGGATCAAGGACATGTTCATCGTCGGCGGCTTCAACGCCTACCCCGCCGAGATCGAGCAACTCCTCGGCCTGCACCCGGACATCGCCGACGTGGCCGTCGTCGGCGTCCCCGACTCCCGGCTCGGCGAGGTCGGCAAGGCCTACGCCGTCCGCCGCCCCGGCTCCACCCTCACCGCCGACGACCTGATCGCCTGGTCGCGCCGCGAGATGGCCAACTACAAGGTCCCGCGCGAGGTGGAGTTCGTCCCCGACCTCCCGCGCAACGCGAGCGGCAAGGTCCTCAAGACGGAACTCCGCGCCCGGCGCTGACCCCGCTCACGCGACCGCCCGCAGGCCGCCGCCGTACGGGGCACCGCCCCCGTACGCCAGGTCGGCGCGGGCGGCGCACTCGCGGGCCGCCACGTCCCGGCCCAGCGGGGCCAGGGCGGCGGCGAACAGGAGGGCGCCCAGCGGCATCAGGTCCAGGCTCACGGCCATCACCGCCGTGCCCAGCAGCACCGCCACCGGACGCCACACCCCGGTCCGGCGCTGCACGGCGAGCTGCGTCACGAGCCACAGCAGGCCCACGTAGAACAGCATCGGCCCCACCGAGTACACCACCGGCTCCACCCCCGGCCGACTCTGGACCTGCTCGAACAGCATGTCCATGCCCGCCCGGTCGGCGGACCGGAACCCGACCGCCAGGTCGATGCCCGCCTGTGCCACGGCCGCGGCCGCACCCGCCACCCCGAGCCCCGTCGCCACCCCGGCCCCCAGCCGCGCCGCCCGCCCGGCCGGAACCGCCAGCCGCCGCATCCCGAGGAACACCGCGCCGAACAGCACGAGCCCGGCGGCCAGGAAGACGTGGCCGACGGTCCAGGCGGGACCCGGGCCGTGGTCCGGGTCGGCCAGCCGGATCACCCCGTACACCAGCACGCACAGCGGCCCCGCGACGAAGGCCCCCCGCACGACCGCGCTCCGCCGCCGCCCCCACGGCCGGCCGCCGGCCCGCCCCGCCCCGGCCCGCCGGATGATGCCTGCACTACTCGAATTCCCCTGCCCGGGCGCTTCGTTGGTCATGGCCCCGATCCTGTCCGCCCCGCCCCCGCGCAGGATCCGGCATCGCCCCCACCCCCACCCCGAGGCGACCCCGACGCACCCCTGATCCCCGCCGGCCACGACCGCGTTAGCCTGCACCGGTGAGCGTGCGTCAAACATTCGAACGAATCCGCCAGGACAGCCGCGCCCGGGTCGGGGCCCGGGCGGGCCTCGCCTTCGCGCTGACCCTCTCCGTGGCCCTCGTGCTGGCCTTCGTCCTGCGGCCCGACGCACCCGAGGGCACGGCGGACGCGGACGGGCCCGAACCCGCGCACAAGCCCGGGCTGACCGCCGCCGTCTCCGCCCCCTTCAACGCGTTCACCGAGGGCTACGACTGCTACCGCACCCCCACCCTCACCACCACCAGGAACGGCACCCTCCTGGCCATCGCCGAAGCCCGCACCGCCGGCTGCGGTGACGTCGGCGACATCGACCTCGTCCTCAAGCGCTCCACCGACGAGGGCCGCACCTGGGGCCCCCTCCAGATCATCCGCGGCGCCGGGGACCCCGGCGCCTACGGCAACCCCGCCCCCGTCGTCGACTCCGCCTCCGGCCGCGTCTCCCTCCTCTACGCCTACAGCACCTGGACCGCCGACCCCGACGGCAACCGCGTCCGCGGCCCCCGCGAACTGCGCATGGCCCACAGCACCGACGACGGCGCCGACTGGACCACCGACCCCCAGCCGCAGCCCCAGCTCAAGGGCGCCGACTGGTCCTGGGTCTCCGTCGGCCCCGGCCACGGCGTCCAGCTCACCCCCACCCGCCCCGACCGGCCAGGCCGCCTCGTCGTCAGCGCCGACTACCGCACCACATCCGGCGAATCCGGCGCCCAGCTCCTCTACAGCGACGACGGCGGCCTCAGCTGGCGGCCCGGCGCCCGCTGGGGCGCCCCCGAAGGCCGCCCCGCCCCCAACGAACCCGCCCTCACCCAGCTCCCCGACGGCCGGATCTACGTCAACGCCCGCTCCACCGCCACCTGCGGCACCGCCGACCACCGCATGTCCGCAGTCGTCGACGACGTCTCCGCGCCCCAGGTCCCCGCACCCGGCTTCGTCCCCGTCGCCGACCTCCCCGCCCCGCCCGCCGCCGGATCCGTGCTCCAGCTCCCCGGCGGCCCCCTGCTCCTGTCGGCCCCCAGCCGCCCCGGCGCCGAGTCCTCCGACCGCTGGACCCTCGCCGTGCGCACCTCCCGGGACGAGGGCCGCACCTGGTCCGAGGACGGCGCCGTCGTCCTGCGCGAGCGCGCCGGCTACTCCGACATGGCGGCCCTGCCCGGCGGCCGCGTCGGCCTGCTCTACGAGACCGCCAACGGCACCCCGCACGGCTACATCAAGTTCACCGCCTTCGGCCCCCACGAACTGCGCGCCGCCGCCGAGGACCTCACCCCCCGCCGCACCAGCGACACCACCCCCTACCGCAACCACGCCGTCGTCCACGGCGCCCCGCGCCTGGGCAACCGGCCCGGCGGCGGCAAGGCCATGCGCTTCGACGGCAAGGACGACTTCCTGCGCCTGATCGACTGCCCCGACGAACTGCGCGTCGGCGCCGACGACTTCGCCGTCGCCACCTGGGTCAAGTACAAGACCCGCGGCCAGGACAAGGAGAGCGGCACCCGCCAGCCCCTCTTCTGGGCCTACGGCCAGGGCCCCGCCGCCCCCCAGATCCGCATCGAGGCCGACCCCGCCACCGGCCGCCTCGAAGGCACCGTCAACTCCGGAACCGGCCCCGTCGCCGTCACCTCCCGCTCCCGCACCGACGACGACACCTGGCACCACGTCGTCCTCCAGCGCAGCGCCGGCCGCCTCGAACTCTCCGTGGACGGCGCCCCGCCCGCCACCGCCCCCACCCCCACCGGCCCCGCGGGCGACCTCCGCCCCACCGGCCCCTTCACCCTCCACCTCGGCACCCAGCCCGACTACAAGGCCTTCTACGCCGGCGCCCTGGACGACGTACGGATCTACGGCCGCGCCCTGTCCCGCAACGACATGGCCCGCCTGCGCGACGGCAACGACGTCACCGACCAGGAACGCGTCCACCTGCCATTCGACCGGATCTGGTGATCACTCCGGCTTGCGGGCCAGCAGCAGGCGCCAGTGCGGGGTGCCGTCCTCGCGGTGGCCGAAGGGGGGCAGCGGTACGGTCTCCACGGTGAAGCCCGCCGCCCTCAGGTCGTCGCGGACCGGGCCGAACGGGAAGGTGCGGTAGTACATGACGAAGGGCGGCCGCCACACCGCGTTGCGGATCCGCATCGCCGAGTCGAAGCCGGCCACCGCCCACCACAGGGGCGAGGTCACCGGGATCGGGGCGCCGACCGGGAAGGCGAACACGCCGCCGGGGCGCAGGGTGCGGTAGACCCCGCCGAAGAGGGCGGGGCGCTCGGCGGGGAGGAAGTGGCCGAAGGCGCCGAAGCTGACGGCCAAGTCGTACGCGTTCCAGAGCCGCTCGGGCAGGGCGAGCGCGTCGGCCCGTACGAGGTCCACGCCCTCGGGGTGGGCCCGGGCGGCCTCCGCCAGCATCCCGGCGCTGAGGTCGACCCCGGTGACCCGGTCCCGGCACAGGCGGCGCAGCATCCCCAGGCCGGCGCCGGTGCCGCAGCACAGGTCCAGGCCGGAGCCGAAGCCGCCCTCCCGCTGGGCGAGGGCCTCCTCGACGGCGTCGAGCATCCGGTCCGGGGTGCGGAACGGCGTGCGGTCGAACTTGGGGGCCAGCAGGTCGTAGCCCCGCTCGACGGAGGAGAGGGCCTGGACGGCCAGTTCGCGCAGGCTCGGGCCCTGGGAGGTGAACACGGGTTCAGGGTAGTGGCGGCGGCCGGACACGCGGATACGCGGCGGCCGCGGTGGTCCCCCTCCGGCCACCGCGACCGCCGCTCCCCCGTGCGTTCCCCCGGGTGCTGCCCGTACGTCCCCCCGTGCGGGCTCGCCCGGATTCCCCGAATCCCCCGTGGGCGAGCCCGCCCGTTCCCCCGTACGCCGTGCTCCGTGCCGGCGGCGCATCCCCCCGGCTGCGTCCACCGTCGTGCTTCCCCCGTGCTTCCCCCGTACTTTCCCCCGTACGTCCTCGGGCGGTTCCCCCGTACGTCCCCCGTACGACCGCTCAAGGTCCCCCGTACGTTTCCCCCGTACGTCCGTCCTGCCGTGTACCCCTGCCCGTTACGGGCGGGGGCCGGACGCGTGGTTGTCCATCGACACGATGTCGAGGTCCGAGGCGTGGTTGTCCAGCGGCTTCTCGCCGGGCTTGGCCACGACCGGCGGTTCGGCCGGCGGTTCGGCCGACGGGTTGATGTCGGCGCCCGAGGCGTGGTTGTCGAGCGGTCTGATGTCGCCGTCGAGCGGCAGGATGTTCTCGTTCGTCGCCATCGACTCTCTCCTGATCTCTTGTGGTGCCCGTTGGTTGTCGGGCCCGTTCGGCGATTCCCCCGTGGACCGCCGAACGGGTCGTCCTCCAGCCGTCCCGGGTGCCCCCCGACGCCCCGGGCCGATGCACTCATCCTGCCGCGCGGCGATAAACGAACGATGAACGCGGTCGTCCATCGAGCAGGGCTCCAGGTCAGGGCCTCAGGCGGCCAGTTCCGACGCCAGCAGGGCCTGCACTTCGGCCAGTTCCGCCGAACCCAGTTGCAGGAACACCGCCTCCGCGTCCCGCCAGCAGGCACGCGCCCGGTCGGGCTGGCCGAGCCGGCGCAGCGCCTTGCCCAGGACCGTCAGCACCGTCGCCCGGCGCCACTCCCCGCCGATGCCGCGCAGCGCGATGGCCTGCTCGGCGTGCTTGGCGGCCAGCGCGGGCCGCTGGGCGGCCAGGTGGGCCTCGGCGAGCCGGAAGTGGGTCACGCCCTCCCACAGCGGCTGGCGGTTGTCGTGGAAGAGGGACAGGGCCTCGCCGAGCTGGTCCAGCGCCTCCGCGAGCCGTCCGGCCTGGGTGAGCGCGATGCCCAGCGCGTAGCGGCCGTTGGCCAGGCGCAGGGTCAGGCCCATCCGGTCGTATATGGCGATGCCCTGCTGGGCGAGGTCGATGGCGCTGGACATCCGGCCCAGGACCACGTGGATCCGGGAGAGGTTGCACAGGGCGCTGGCCTCGCCGATGAAGTTGCCGTCGGCCCGGAAGTTCTCGATGGCCTCCAGCAGGAAGCGTTCGCCGTCCTCGTGCCGCTTCTGGTAGAGGGCGATGATCCCGCGGTCGTTGGGCGCCCAGCAGCTGGGCAGCGGGTCGCCGGCCAGGCGGGCCAGCTCCATGGCCTGGCGGGCCTGTTCGTCGGCCTCGGCGAACCGGCCCACGAAGAGGTGGACCATGGTGAGGGTGGTCCGGGCCCGGCCCTCGCTGCGCGGGTCCCGCGCGGCGCGCGCCGCCTCGCACAGGGTCAGCGCGGCCAGCTCGTACTGCTTGGAGTTGGCGCCGGACTCGGAGAGGTCCTTGGCGGCCCACAGCAGGTCCACGGCCCGGCGCAGGGCCCCGGGCCGGCCGGCGGACTGGCGTACGCAGGCCAGCAGCGGGTCGGCCTCGGCGAAGAGCCAGTCCAGGGCGGCGCGGGGTTCGCCGAGGACGAGTCCGGGGTGGCGGGTCTCGGAGAGGTGGGCGGGCAGCCGGTCGCCGGGCCGCTCCAGGGCGTACACGCGGGAGGCGGTGGCGAGGTAGAAGTCGAGGAGCCGGTCGAGGGCGGCCTCGCGTCCGCCTTCGGGCCGTTCGTCGCGTTCGGCGCAGGCACGCGCGTAGAGGCGGACGAGGTCGTGGAAGCGGTAGCGGCCGGGGGCGGCCGATTCCAGGAGGGAGCAGTCGACTAAGGCTTCGAGGAGGTCCTCGGTGTCGTGCTCGGCCAGGTCGAGGGCGGCGGCCGCGGCGGGCAGGGAGATGTCGGGGCCGTCGGCGAGGCCGAGCAGGCGGAAGGCGCGCTGCTGGGCGGGTTCCAGCTGGCCGTAGCCGAGCTCGAAGGTGGCCTTGACGGCGAGGTCGCCGGACTGGAGTTCGTCGAGGCGGCGGCGTTCGTCGGCGAGTTTGGCGGCGAGGACGGAGACGGTCCAGGTGCGGCGGGCGGCGAGCCGGGAGGCGGCGATGCGGATGGCCAGCGGCAGGAACCCGCAGGCGCCGACGACGTCGAGGGCGGCCTGGCGTTCGGCACCGACGCGTTCGCTGCCGACGATGCGGGTGAACAGCTGCAGGGCCTCCTCGGGGCTCATCACGTCGAGGTCGACGAGATGGGCGCCGGCGAGGCCCGACATCCGGACCCGGCTGGTGACGAGGGCGGCGCAGCCCGCGGTGCCCGGCAGTAGCGGGCGGACCTGGGCGGCGTCGCGGGCGTTGTCGAGGAGGACCAGGACGCGGCGGCCGTCGAGGGTGGAGCGGTAGAGGGCGGCCCGGTCGGCGGCGGAGTCGGGGATGGCGCTGTCGGGGGTGCCCAGGGCCCGCAGGAAGGAGCCGAGGACGGCTTCGGGGAGGGCGGGGCGGGGTTCGGTGCCCTGGAGGTCCACGTAGAGCTGGCCGTCGGGGAAGTGGGGGCGGGCGGCGTGCGCGACGTGCACGGCGAGGGTGGTCTTGCCGACGCCCCCGATGCCGGCCAGCGCGGAGACGGCCATGACCTGGCCGTCGGAGCCCGCGAGGATCTCGCCGAGCTCGCTGACGAACGGGGTGCGGCCGGTGAAGTCCGGGACGGTGGCGGGCAGTTGTGCGGGGCGTACGGGCGCTGGGGTGGCGGCCGGGGCGGGGTCCTCGGTGCGGGCCAGTTCGGCGTCCGCGTTGAGGATGCGCTGCTGGAGGACGGAGAGCTCGGGCCGCGGGTCGACGCCGAGCTCGTCGGCGAGGAGTCGGCGGGTGTCGGCGTACACGGCGAGGGCCTCGGCCTGGCGGCCGCTGCGGTAGAGGGCGAGCATCAGCAGCTCGCGCAGCCGCTCGCGCAGCGGGTGGGCGGCGGTGAGGGCGGTGAGCTCGGACACGGCCTCGGCGTGCTGGCCGACCTCCAGGTCCAGGTCGAGGCGGGTCTCCAGCAGCTGGAAGCGCCATTCGGTGAGCCGGGTCCGCTCCGTCTCGGCGTGCGGTCCGGGGACCCCGGCGAGGGGTTCGCCGTCCCACAGGTCCAGGGCGCGGGCCAGCAGGGTCCGGGCGAGGGCGCGGTCCCCGGCGGTGCGGGCCCGCTCGGCGTCGGAGGCGAGGCCGCGGGCGATGGCGAGGTCGAGGGACTCCTGGTGGCGCAGCCGGATGGCGTAGCCGCCGGCGTCGCTGACGAGGAGGCCGGGGTCGAGGACCTTGCGGAGCCGGGAGGCGTAGGTGCGGATGGTGGCGAGGGCCTGCTGCGGGGGGTCCTCGCCCCAGATGGCGTCGATCAGCTCGGGCGCGGTGGCGGTGCGGCCGTCGCGCAGGAGCAGGGCGGCGAGGAGGGCCCGCTGCTGGGGGCTGCCGGAGGGCAGGGCCTGGCCGCCGCGCCAGGCCCGGATGGGTCCGAGCACGGCGAAGCGGTTGTCGCCGACGGCTCCGGCCGAGGTGGCCGTTCCGGCCGACGTGGCCGTTCGGGCCGGTGCAGCTGCTCCGGTCGGCGCGGCCGCTCCGGGCGTGCCGGGACCGTCGGAGACGCGCGGCTGGTGCGGGATGGCCGGTCCGCCGTCCATCTGTCCTCCCCCTGCCTTCCGTCGGTTCAAGGGCAAGTCTGCCCTGTGTTGAACGTACGCGTCAGTCCGCGGCGGAGCCATCCGCTCCTGGCCGGTGAACGACTGGCGCCCAAGGAGCTGACGGTTCGTCAGATCAGCGCTACCTTAAGGTCCATGGAGACCTTCCCCAAGATCATCTCGGTGGACGACCACACGGTTGAACCCCCTCACGTCTGGCGGGACCGGCTCCCGTCCAGGTATCGCGACACCGGCCCACGGATCGTCCGCGCCCCCCTGAAGGAAATGACCTTCCTCGGCGGGAAGTTCGCCCCCGTCATGGGCGCGAAGGGCGACGACGGACCCGTCGGGGACTGGTGGGTGTACGAGGACCTGCACCGGCCGCTCACCCGCCTCGACACCGCCGTCGGGTACGACCGTGACGAGATCAAACTGGAAGTCATCACCTACGAGCAGATGCGCCCGGGCTCCTTCTCGGTTCCCGAGCGCCTCGCCGACATGGACGTCAACCACGTCCAGTCCGCCCTCTGCTTCCCGACCTTCCCGCGCTTCTGCGGCCAGACCTTCACCGAGGCCAAGGACCGCGAACTCGGCCTCCTCGGCGTCCGCGCGTACAACGACTGGATGGTGGAGGAGTGGTGCGGGCCCGAGGCCGGGGGCCGACTCATCCCCCTGACCCTCGTCCCGCTGTGGGACGCCCGGCTCGCCGCCGAGGAGGTGCGCCGCAACGCCGCGCGGGGCGTGCGCGCCGTCGCCTTCTCCGAGATACCCCCGCACCTGGGGCTCCCGTCCATCCACACCGACGCGTGGGACCCCTTCCTCCAGGCCTGCGACGAGACCGGCACGGTCATCGCCATGCACATCGGCTCCTCCTCGCGCATGCCGTCCACCTCCGCCGACGCCCCGCCGGCCGTCGGCTCCACCATCACCTTTGCCAACTGCTGCTTCTCGATGGTCGACTGGCTGATGAGCGGCAAGTTCGAGCGCTTCCCCCGCCTCAAGATCATGTACGCGGAGGGCCAGATCGGCTGGATTCCGTACATCCTGGAGCGCGCGAACGTCGTCTGGGAGGAGAACCGCGGTTGGGGCGGGGTCGCCGACAAGGTCCACCGCCCGCCGTCCGAGCTCTTCGCCGAGCACGTCTTCGGCTGCTTCTTCGACGACGCCTTCGGCCTGAAGAACCTCGACTCCATCGGCGTCGGCAACGTCCTCTACGAGACCGACTACCCGCACTCGGACTCCACCTGGCCCAAGTCGCGCGAGGTCGGCCAGGCCCAGATGGGTCACCTCGACCCCGAGGTCGTCGACCGCATCGTGCGCGGCAACGCCATCGACCTGCTCGGGCTCACCCCGGAGGGGCTCTGGGCGGGAGCCTGAGACCCCGCGGGGGGCGGGAGCCCGCATGCGGCCCCCGCCCCCCGCCCCCCGCCCCGGCGGACCGGACGGCGATCAGACGGCGGTGGCGCCCGTCCGACCCGTCCCGCCCGTCCCGCCCGTTTCGCCCGTCCCGCACGTCCCGCCCGTCACCACGGGCCGGACGTGCGTCAGCAGCAGCTCCAGGAAGCGGTCCGGACGGCGCAGCGCCGCGAAGTGGCTCGCGCCCTCGATCAGCGCGAAGGCCTTCACCGGCGCCTCCACCGCGTCGAAGAACGCCTTGGCGCGGGCCGCCGGGGTGATCACGTCCAGGGCGCCCTGGAAGACGAAGAACGGCACCTCGAACCGGGTGCCCTCCGCCCGGTCGTCGAAGCCGTGCGTCCCCGCGGTGACGGGCTCGGAGAAGCCCTGCCCCTTGAAGTACGCGACGATCCGGGCGGGGGAGTACAGCGGGGACAGCCACATCGAGCCCAGGACCACCTTCTTGACCGTGTCCAGCGTCAGCCGGTCGCTGCCGGCGCACAGCTTGTCGTACGCCGTCCGCTGCGCCGGGGTCCAGCGGCGCCAGTCCGAGCCCATCGCCTCCAGCCTCGCCACGTCCTTGGCCTTACCGGCCGCCCGCAGCCGTTCCAGCGTGGCGTCGTAGGCGGAGGTGTCCCGCCCGGCCTCCAGGACGTTCTGGTCGGTGCCGACGTACGCCGAGAACAGCTCGGGGTGGCTGCGCGCCAGCCGGAGCCCGAACACCGTGCCGAAGGAGCTCGGCAGCAGCACCACGCGGTCGACGCCGAGGCGCGCTCGGACGTGGTGGACGACCTCCAGCGCGTCCGCGTACAGCCGCTCGAAGGACGGCTCGCCGCCCTGGCCGGAGGGGCCGCCGTGGGCGAAGGTCAGCCCGGCGCCGCGCATGTCCCAGCGGACCAGGGTGAAGTGCTCCTCCCAGGCCCGGGTGCGGGCCCCGTACGGGGAGTTCGCCGCGCCCGGGCCGCCGTGCAGCTCCAGCAGCACCGGGTTGGCCCGGTCCTCGCCGCGCACCGAGATCCACTGGTCGATCCCGCCGATGCGGACGAAGCCCTGCTCGTCGATGCCGTTCGGGGTGTCGATGCGCATCAGGCGGGCGTTCGCGGACCGGCGCACGGCGCGGTGGGCGAAGAGGCCGGCGACGGGGACGGCGAGCGCGGCGGCGGTGGTCACGGCGGTGGCGGCGATGATCCCGAACATTACTGTTTCCCCCAGATACTGTTTTGCTGACGAGGAGGAGACTACGGCAACGGAGCGGTTTGTAAAGGGGGTTGGGGGCGTGCGTTCCGGCCGTCCGGCGGCGCCGGGATCCCGCCATCCCAGCGGCGCGCGAGCTCCGCACCTTGCACCCCGGCCCGTCGCCGGGGCATGCTTCGCCAGGGCAAAGCGGGAGGGATCATGGCGGTGGACAAGCGGTCCGTGGTGACGGCGGTGCTCTGCGCCGTGGCGGCACTGGGCGCCTCGGCGGCGGTCGCCGAACTCGTCCCGCCCCCCGAGGCGGCCGCCCCCGTGCACGCCAAGTCGGCCGCCGCGCCCTCCGGCCCGCCGAGCACCTCCTCGCGCCCGCAGGCGTCGAAGCCGCAGCTCGCCAAGGACCGGCAGACCCCCGCCGCGCCCGGCCAGGCCAACCAGGCCAAGACCACCGCCTTCACCGGCGCCCTGTTCACCGGCAGCCTCGAAGGCGACCACTTCTGCACCGCGACGGTGGTCCGCAGCCCCGGCAAGAACATGCTCGTGACCGCCGGGCACTGCCTCCTGGAAGGGCAGCAGTCCCGCGACGGGGGAGCCGTCTTCGCACCCGGATACGCGAACGGCGTCGCCCCGTACGGGGTCTGGAAGATAGAGCAGGTCTTCGAGGACAAGCGCTGGGCCGACGACACGGACGACGACTACGACCTCGCCTTCGCCCGCCTCGCCCCCGACGACAAGGGCCGCAACATCGAGGACATCACCGGCGGCGCCCCCCTCGACACCAGCGGCCGCGCCGGCGAGGAGGTCACGGTGACGGGCTACCCCGCCGACCGCAAGGTCCCCCGCACCTGCACGGCGGTCGCCGTACGCACCAGCGAGCGCGAACAGCGCTTCGACTGCGCCGACTTCCCCGGCGGGACCAGCGGCAGCGCCTGGCTCGGCCGCGACGGCAAGATCATCGGCATCCTGACGGGCGGCGACACGGACGACGTCTCCACCAGCACCGTCCTCGGCGACTACGCCGCCCAGCTCTACGCGAAGGCCACCGCACCGGTGAAGCCCTGACGGCCGGGCCGCCCGGCTCCGTCCGGGGCGGCGTCCTCCCCCGTGCGGGGGAGGGCGGCTCCCTCCCGCGCACGATGTCCGGCGGGCCGCTTCCGGCCAGGATCGGGGGCGACCCGACCGCCGCTCCCGGAGGAGACCGCCGCCATGCGCCGCACGTTCCTGCGCCTCGCCGTCCCGCTCGCCCTCGCCGCCGCCCTCACCGCCACGGCCTACCTCCCGGCCCCGGCGGCGGAGGCGCATCCGGCTGTGGTGGCGTCTCCGGCGGCGGCGTCCCCGGCCGCCCTCGCCGGAAGGGGGCCCGAGAACGTCAACTGGGGCGACTCGACCCGGCAGGCCGACTCCGCCCTGGCGGCGGGCGGCTACGCCCTGGCTACACCCCGCCCTCGATGAGGGTCCAGCCGGGAGAGATGCCGTCCAGGGGGCCGACGTTCTTGTAGTCGCCGTCGACCAGCGTCGCGGTCGAGGCGGTGCCGTCGGAGTTGTAGAAGATCAGGCTGTCCGCGGTCCGGCCCACCTTCTCCCAGAGGGGGACGGTGCCGACACCGCCGAACTGGGAGATCCAGCCGTTGGCCGCCTCGCCCGCGCGGAGGGCGAGTTTCCCTTCCGCCTTCGCCCAGGACAGTACCGAGTCCCTGGTGGCGGTCAGCTGGCCCAGATGCTTCTCCTCCCCCAGGAAGAGGCTGCTCGTGTGTGAGTAGGCGCCGCCCTCCAGCTTTCCGTACTCGCTCCCGTCCCACGAGAAGGTGGCCGACCCCGGCCGGGCCTCCGCGAGGAGGGTGTCGCACGAGACGGCCATCGCCACCCAGCCCTTGTTGAAGTTGTCGTACGTGTGCACCTGTTGGTACTTGCCGTCGCGCAAGGTGCCGGTGACGGCGCGGCCGGTCGGGGCGTTGTAGAAGATCACCGAGTCGCCCGAGGCCTCGACCTGGGTCCAGCCCTTCGGGAAGTCGGCGTAAGTCCGGGTGCGGGCGTACTCGCCGTACGAGAAGGTGCCGACCTCCGCAGCACCGGTGATCTTGTTGTACAGCAGCAGCGAATCGTGGCTCGCCGCGGCGTGCGTGTAGCCGCGCGGCAGGTGGAACTCCCCGTTGGACTCCCAATCGCCACCGGAGAGGGTGCCGGTGACGGCGGAGCCGCTGTCGACTCGGTAGAAGAGGATCGAGGCGTTCCCGCCGCTGCCGAAGCAGGACACGGAAGCGGAGGCGGGGGTGGCGGGACCCGCCGACAGGACCGCGACCACCGCGGCCGCCAGCGTGGCCACCAGGGATTTCCTCATCACTGCCCCATTTCGTCGCGCGTGGGCGAGCGCGTCGTGCGTCGTGCGTCGGGTGCGGTGTGGGGTGTGGGCCGTGCGGACGGACCGAGCTCCGGACCGGGCGTCCACCGGCGATTCCCGCCCGCGTGCGACGCGACGCCCTCATCCATTCTGCGCCGCATCGGGACCCGTCGCATCCAGGCCCGGCGCCCTAGGATGGGAACATGCTTTCGAATTACGGCCCGGCCGTGCCGGGGGAGCGCCCGCCCCTGACCACCGATCTCACCGGGGCCGAACTCACCCGCTGGTACTGGACCCTGGCCGAGCTGACCGCGCTCGCCCGCCGGCTCGACGTGCCCCGCGGAGGCGGCAAGGAGGCGCTCACGGAGCGGCTGCGGGCCGCGCTCGACGGGGAACCGCTCCCCGCCGCCGCCCCCCGCCGGGCCGCGGCCGTCCGGCAGCTCTCCGCCCCGGTGGACGGCGCCACGGTGATCCCCGACGGCCAGCGGTGCAGCCAGGTGCTGCGGGAGTTCTTCCGGCGGGAGATCGGCCCGGCATTCCACTTCGACGCACACATGCGGGCCTACGTCGCGGAGAACCCCGGCCGCACCCTCGCCGAAGCCGTCGCCCACTGGCACACCACCCGTGACGTGGCGGCCGAACCCCAGGAGATCGGCGCCCAGTTCGAGTTCAACCGCTTCCTGCGCGCCTGGCACGCCGACCATCCGGCGGGCACGAGGGAGGAGGCCCTGGAGGCCTGGCGCACCCACCGCTCGGCACCCCGGCACCCCGCCGGAACCGGCGGTACGTCCTGAAAAATGCGTTGAGCCGCCACGGCGGCGCGGCCGAGTATGGCTGTCCATGGGACATCTCGAAGCCTCGCACCTGGAGTACTACCTGCCCGACGGGAGGGTGCTGCTCGGCGACGCCTCGTTCAGAGTGGGCGAGGGGTCCGTGGCCGCCCTGGTCGGCGCCAACGGCGCGGGCAAGACGACGCTGCTGCGGCTGCTGTCGGGCGAGCTGCAGCCCCACGGCGGGAGCGTCACCTCCAGCGGCGGCATCGGGGTCATGCACCAGTTCGTCGGCTCCGTACGGGACGAACGCACCGTCCGCGACCTGCTCGTCTCCGTGTCCCCGCCGCGGATCCGGCAGGCCGCGGCCGCCGTGGACGCGGCCGAGCACCTGATCATGACGGTCGACGACGAGGCCGCGCAGCTGGCCTACGCCCAGGCGCTCAGCGACTGGGCCGAGGTCCGCGGGTACGAGGCCGAGACCGTCTGGGACATGTGCACGACGGCCGCCCTCGGCACCCCCTACGAGCGGGCCCGGTTCCGGGAGGTGCGGACCCTGTCCGGCGGCGAGCAGAAACGGCTCGTGCTGGAGGCGCTGCTGCGCGGACCGGACGAGGTGCTCCTGCTGGACGAGCCGGACAACTACCTCGACGTACCCGGCAAGCGCTGGCTGGAGGAGCGGCTGCGGGAGACCCGCAAGACGGTCCTGTTCATCTCCCACGACCGGGAACTGCTGGCGCGCGCCGCGCAGCGCATCGTGGCGGTGGAACCCGGCCCGGCCGGCTCCGACGTATGGGTCCACGGCGGGGGCTTCGGGACCTTCCACGCGGCACGGGAGGAGCGGTTCGCGCGCTTCGACGAACTGCGCCGCCGCTGGGACGAGAAGCGCGCGCAGCTGAAACGGCTCGTCCAGGACCTCCAGCAGTACGCCGCGCGCAGCGACGAGATGGCCTCCCGCTACCAGGCGGCCAAGACCCGACTGCGCAGGTTCGAGGAGGCCGGCCCGCCGCCGGAGCCGCCGCGCAAGCAGGAGATCCGGATGCGCCTGCAGGGCGGCCGCACCGGGGTGCGGGCCGTGGTCTGCGAGGAGCTGGAACTCACCGGGCTGATGAAGCCGTTCTCCCTGGAGGTCTTCTACGGGGAGCGCGTCGCGGTCCTCGGGTCGAACGGCTCGGGCAAGTCGCACTTCCTGCGGCTGCTCGCGGGCGAGGACGTCCGGCACACGGGTGCGTGGAAGCTGGGCGCACGGGTGGTGCCGGGGCACTTCGCCCAGACGCACGCCCATCCCGAGCTGGTGGGACGCACCCTGGTCGACGTCCTGTGGACCGAGCACGCCAAGGACCGGGGCGGGGCGATGTCGGCGCTGCGGCGCTACGAGCTGGAGCGCCAGGGGGACCAGCCCTTCGACAAGCTGTCGGGCGGCCAGCAGGCCCGCTTCCAGATCCTGCTGCTGGAGCTGGCGGGCACCACCGCGCTCTTCCTCGACGAGCCGACGGACAACCTCGACCTGGAGTCGGCGGAGGCCCTGCAGGAGGGCCTGGAGGCGTACGAGGGCACGGTGCTGGCGGTCACGCACGACCGCTGGTTCGCCCGCTCCTTCGACCGCTACCTGGTGTTCGGCTCGGACGGCGTCGTTCGCGAGACCGCCGAGCCGGTGTGGGACGAGCGGAGGGTCGAGCGGGTGCGGTGAGGGGGGGGGCTCTCGTTCTGGGCCCGGGGGTCGGGGGCGGGGGCCCTCGTCCTGGGCTCGGTCCTCAGGTGACCAGGCCGAGGTGGACGGGTTCGGCCCGGGCGGCGCGGAGGAGGTCCGGCAGGCGCGGGGGCCAGAGGGGCTCGCCGAGGGTGGCCAGCCGCTCCGGCGAGAGCCACTGCCAGTGGATGCCGGGGTCCTCGAGGACGGGCTCCCGGTGCGGGCCGGTGGTGACGTAGATGTGCTCGTGCTGCCGGACGGGGATGCCCTCGTGGGTGAAGTCGTGCTCCCAGGTGCACAGCAACCGCTGCGGCTCCAGGTCGGTCCACCCGGTCTCCTCGCGCAGCTCCCGCCGCACGCACTCCTCGGGGGTCTCACCGGGATCCATCCCGCCGCCCGGGGGCAGCCAGTGGACGCCGACTTCGACATTGTTCTCCCGGAACAGGAAAACCGCCCCGCTGGGGGAGAGGACGACAAGGCGCGCTGCCTGACGCGGAGTTCTCATCACCGCAGGGTACGGCGGGGGACGCCCCGGGCGGGAGGGGTCGGCACCGGGCTGGGGGCGCGTCAGATCGCTACGCGCTCCTCCGGTCTCGGCGTCTACCGGCCGTCACGGGCTGATGGCCGCACCAGAGGACGACAGGACGGGCATGCGGGGACGGGAGGTGTCGGGGTTCCGGTTCTTGGGGGGCGGGGGTGGTCTGGGGCTGATCTTGGCTGTAGAGTTCATCTCGAGCTCGCGGCCGGGAAACCGGTGGTGGGACTGGCGTTGGTGGTCCAAGGAAAGGCACCCCACTTCCTGTGGGGGGATGCAGGTGCAAGGCCTGCCCAGCGCTCGATCAAGGCCCCGGCCTCCTCAGGGAGGTCGGGGCCTTTCGCGTCAGATGGCGGTGGAGACCGACATGTGGCGCCACGTGTCGAGTTCGCGCCGCACCAGGGCCAGCTTCGCCTCGACGCGTTCGACCGCGTCCGTGCCCAGCTGCAGGCGCAGCGGCGGTTCGGCGGCCTCCGTGATGTCGACGACTGCCTTGGCGGCCTTCACCGGATCGCCCGGCTGGAGGCCGTCGTTCGCGGCCAGCGCCTCGCGCACCGGACCCGCGCCGGCTGCGTAGTCGGGGAGGGTGGCGGGCTCGAAGCGGATGCTCGAGCTGTTGAGGAAGTCGGTGCGGAAGCCGCCCGGCTCGATGATGGTGACGTGGATGCCGAGGGGTGCGAGTTCGCCGTGCAGCGCCTCCGAGATGCCTTCGAGGGCGAATTTCGACGCGCCGTACAAGCCCACCGCGGGGGCGGTCGCGAAGCCGCCGACGGAGCCGATGTTCAGGACGTGTCCGGAACGCTGGGACCGCAGGGCCGGCAGGGTCGCCCGCAGCGTGTTGAGCACGCCGAACACGTTGACGTCGAACAGGGCCCGCACCGCCTCGTCGGAGGTCTCCTCGACCGCGCCCACGAGCCCGTAGCCGGCGTTGTTGACCACGACGTCGATGCGCCCGAACTCCGCCAGCCCGGCCTCCACCGCGCGCGCCAGCTGCTCCGGCCGGGTGACGTCCGCGTCCACCGCCAGCAGCCCTCCCGGCTTCTCCGGGTACGCCTTGAGCACCGCCGACGCGTCCCGCGCCGTCGCGATCACGCGGTGTCCCCGCTCCAGCGCCTCACGGGTGATCTCCGCTCCGAGCCCACGCGAGGCACCGGTGACGAACCACACGCTCATGTTCTCCCCCAATTCCGATCGTCCGACTGGCCGACGAGTCGACGGTAGGAGCTAGAGTCCGGTCTAGATCAACACGTACGTGACCGGAGTCACTCATGGACCTGAGCATCGGCGAGGTGGCGGAGCGCAGTGGGCTGAGCGTCCACGCGCTGCGCTTCTACGAGCGGGAAGGCCTGTTCGCCAACCCGGTGCGCCGGCTGTCCAACGGCCGCCGGATCTACCACGAGGAAGACCTGGAGTGGCTGGCGGTCTGCACCAGGCTCCGCTCCTCCGGCATGCCCCTGGCCACCATCCGGGAGTACGTAGAGCTGGCCCGTCAGGGCGCGGGCAACGAACGCGACCGCCTGGAACTGCTGCGCCGGCACGAGCGACACGTCCAGGAGCAGATCCGCGAGCTGCAGGAGGCCTTGGACGTGGTGCGGTACAAGGTGCGGGTCTACGAGGAGCACCTCGCCCGCGGCGAGGCCGACCACCTCTGGAACCCGTCCCACCACCAAAACCCGAACAGCGCGTAGTGATCCGCCGCGCCCCCCACCCCCGGATGCCCGTCCCGTCGTCATCTGGTGCAGGTATCAGCCCCAGGCAGCGGCCGGACGCCGAATCGAGAGAAGCGCGTAGCGATCTGCCGCGCCCTCCGCCCCCGGGCACCCCGCCCACCCCCGGCCGAAGCCACCGGAGTGGAACCGGAACCCGGGTCACCGGCAAAGGTGATCAGCTGATGTACCGTCGGGGGGATGAGCAAGCACCGTCGAGCCGGAACCGGAGCCGGTCCCGCCTCCAGCCCCCGTGCCCGTGCCCGTACGCCGGAACGCGGCCGGCGGCGGCGTGGGGCGGCCGGGCGGCCGCCGCGGGCGCTGGTGCTGGTCGCCACCGCCGGGCTGCTGCTCTTCGGGGCCGGATGGGTGCACGCCCTCTACGAGCGGCCCGGCGCGCCCGTGCCGCCGGTCGGTTCCGACGCCCGGCCCAAGTCCCACGCCGCGGCCCCCGCGCACGCCGCTCGCGGTGGCCGCCGTCCCGACGCCCTCCAGGGGCTCCCGGCCGCCGCCCTCAGCGAGAGCACCCGGGCCCGTATCCCGGCCGAGGCGCGCCAGCTGGTCCTCGTCACCGGCAAGGCCAAGGACTCCTCGGAGTCCACCGCCGCCCTGTACACCCGCCCCGCCCCCGGTGCGGACTGGGTACGGGCCGCGCAGTGGCCGGCCCGCAACGGCGCCAAGGGCTGGTCCACCAGCCGCGAGTACGGGGACCTGACCTCCCCGCAGGGCGTGTTCTCCCTCAGCGACGCCGGCGGCCTGCTGCCGGCCCCGCCGGGCACGAAGCTCCCGTACGACCGGGACTCCGGCTTCGTCGCCTCGGGGCGCGGGGTGAACGGCGAGTCCCTCGACGGCTCCTTCGACTACGTCGTGGCGATCGACTACAACCGCCGCCAGGGCGTGTCCCCCCTCGACCCGGTGATGCCGGACGGCGAGGGCCGGGGCGGCAACATCTGGCTCCACGTGGACCACGACGGCCCCTCCCAGGGCTGCGTCGGCCTGCCCAAGGCGGCGATGAAGCAGCTCCTCCAGACCCTGGACCCGGCCGCCCACCCGGTCGTCGTCATGGGCCCGTCAGGCTTCTAGCCGCGCCACCGGGCCGCTCCGCTTCCCCCACACCAGCAGCCCGATGTACACGAGGTCGAAGACGGAGCACAGGACGCCCAGCCCCAGGACGAACCCGGAGCCCTCCATCACCCCGAACAGCACCGTCGGCGCGAGGGTGCCCAGCCACTTGGCGACGGCGATCAGCAGCGACTGCCCGCGCGGGCCGCGCCGGGCGGCGTAGAGGCCCACGAACAGCCCGGACATCAGCAGGTTCTGCAGGAACGCGGCGTAGCGCGAGGCGTCGTGCGCGCCGAAGTGCGAGAGGAACAGCAGCTGCACGGCGAAGCCGGTCGCGAAGACGAGCACGCTCCACGCCGCGAACAGCGGCCGGGTCACGAAGGCGGGCAGCTCGGCGCGCCCGTAGCGCAGGTAGGTGTGGACGATCACCAGGTCGGCGGCGCACCACACCACGTTGACCACGCCCTGCGGGGACAGCCCGCCGCGGATGTCGTTGGCGGCGTAGGTGGCCTCCCAGGCGAGGTTCAGCGCGAGGGCGGCGACGGGCATGGCGTACGTCCGGTCGCGGAACCCCACCCGGATCGCCTCGACGTACACGAGGGTCCAGGCCAGCCCGCTGACAAGGGTCAGTATCGACTCCACGGCCGCACCCTAGGCGCTCGGCCGCCGGGGGCCAATGACCGGACCGCCCCCACCGGTCCCGCCCGACCCCTTGCCTGACGGTCCGTCAGCTACGACGATGGCCCGGCGGCGGGGGTGTGCCGATTCGGCAGGCCGCGACCACCATCACGAGGCGGACGGGCGGACAGCCATGGCACGTGTGTTTCCGGAAGGTCGGCTGGCGTACGGGATGCAGCTCCCGGTCCAGTCGCAGAGCACCATCTACGCCGAACCCTGGGAGGCCTCCGCCGGTGCGGTCGATCTCGCCGAGGTGGCGCGGGCCGCGGACCGGGCGGGGTTCGGGTACCTGGCCACGTGCGACCACGTGGCCGTCCCGCGGCGGCTCGCGGGGCCCATGGGCACCGTCTGGTACGACCCGGTGGCCACCCTCGCCTTCCTGGCCGGTATCACCGAGCGCGTCCGGCTGCTGAGCCACGTCGCGATCGTCGGCCTGCGCCACCCGCTGGCCACCGCCAAGCAGTACGCGACCCTCGACCACCTCTCCGGCGGCCGCCTGGTCCTCGGGGTCGGGGCCGGGCACGTGCGGGAGGAGTTCGAGGCGCTGGGGGCGGACTTCGAGGGGCGGGGGGCGGTCTTGGACGAGACCCTGGACGCGCTGCGGGCCGCCCTCGGCCCGGAGGAGTTCCCCGAGTTCGAGGGGGAACGGTTCTCCTTCCGCGACCTCGGCCAGTTGCCCCGTCCCGTCCAGGAGCGGATCCCCGTCTGGGTGGGCGGGTCCTCCCCGGCCGCCGTCCGGCGGGCCGCGGTGCGCGGTGACGGCTGGCTCCCGCAGGGCGACCCGCGCGAGCGGATCCCGGCGCAGGTCGCCCGGATCCGCGAGCTGAGGGAGGCGGCCGGGGTGGCGGGGCCCTTCGAGGTGGGGGCGATCACCGAGCCCCTCTACGTCGGGGAGCCCGGCTGGGACACCGGCAGGCGCACCCTCGCAGGCAAGGCGGAGGCGCTGGCGGAGTCCCTGCGGGAGTACCGGGCGCTGGGCGTGGACCAGATCCAGGTCCGCTTCCGCAATCGCGACCGGGCCGAACTCGTCGACCAGATCACCGCTTTCGGGGCCGAGGTGGCCCCGTTCCTCAACGACTGAGAACCAACGACCGGGAGGGAGTACCCGTGGGCAAGCTGGACGGGCGCGTCGTCATCGTCACCGGGGCGGCGCGCGGGCAGGGCGAGCAGGAGGCGCGGCTGTTCGCCGCCGAGGGGGCGAGGGTGGTGCTCGGCGACGTGCTCGACGAGCAGGGCGCCGCCGTCGCCAAGGAGATCACCGAGGAGCACGGTGAGGACCGGGCGCGGTACGTCCGGATGGACGTGAGCCGCGAGGAGGACTGGACGGCCGCCATGGCCGTCGCGAAGGAGGCCTTCGGCCGGGTCGACGGGCTGGTCAACAACGCGGGCATCCTGCGCTTCAACGAGCTGACCGCGACGCCGCTGGAGGAGTTCGAGCAGGTGGTGCGGGTCAACCAGGTCGGCGCGTTCCTCGGGATCAAGGCGGTGGCCCCCGAGATCGGGGCGGCCGGCGGCGGGACGATCGTCAACACCTCCTCGTACACGGGCCTGACGGGCATGGCGTACGTGGGCGCGTACGCGGCGACCAAGGCGGCGGTGCTCGGGCTGACGCGGGTGGCGGCGCTGGAGCTGGCCGCGCGGAACGTCCGGGTGAACGCGATGTGCCCGGGCGCGGTGGACACCCCCATGGCCAACCCGGGCCTGCTGGACCCGGCCGGGATGACGGACGAGGCCCGGGAGGCGATGGCGGACCTGTACCGGAAGGTGGTGCCGCTGGGGCGGGTGGGGCGGCCGGAGGAGATCGCGAGGCTGGCGCTGTTCCTCACCTCGGAGGACTCCTCGTACATCACCGGCCAGCCGTTCGTCATCGACGGGGGCTGGACGGCGGGGGTCTCGATCTGACGAGTCGTCAGCTATCCCCATCCCCGCTCTTGACGCCCCCACTGCGCGGTGGAACAGTCGGACCCATCAAATCTGACGCAACGTCAGAAACCTAAGGACGGTGAACCCCTTGGAATTCGGGCTCTTCGTGCAGGGATACGTGCCTGAGGCGCGGTCCAAGGTCGACCCCGAGGCAGAGCACAAGGCGCTGCTCGAGGAGACCCAGTACGTCATCCAGGCCGACCAGTCCGGCTTCAAGTACGCCTGGGCCTCCGAGCACCACTTCCTGGAGGAGTACTCCCACCTCTCGGCGAACGAGGTCTTCCTCGGCTACCTCGCCGCCGCCACCGAGCGGATCCACCTCGGCTCGGGCATCTTCAACCCGCTCGCCCCCGTCAACCACCCGGTGAAGGTGGCCGAGAAGGTCACCATGCTCGACCACCTCTCCAAGGGCCGCTTCGAGTTCGGCACCGGGCGCGGTGCCGGCAGCCACGAGATCCTCGGCTTCCTGCCCGGCATCACGGACATGAACGCCACCAAGGAGATCTGGGAGGAGACCATCGCGGAGTTCCCCAAGATGTTCCTCCAGGAGGAGTACGAGGGGTTCCAGGGCAAGCACTGGTCGCTGCCGCCGCGCAAGATCTTCCCCAAGCCGTACGGCAAGGCGCACCCGGCCATGTGGTACGCCGCCGGATCCCCCTCCTCGTACGCGATGGCGGCGAAGAAGGGCCTCGGGGTGCTGGGCTTCAGCGTCCAGAAGGTCTCGGACATGGAGTGGGTCCTGGAGCAGTACAAGACGGCGATCCAGGAGGCGAAGGCGATCGGCGCCTTCGTGAACGACAACGTGATGGTCACCTCCACGGCGATCTGCGCGGAGACGCACGAGAAGGCGGTGGAGATCGCGGTCAACGCGAACATGAACCGCTTCCAGTCGCTGGTCTTCCGCTACCACGACACGTTCCCGCGGCCGGAGGCGATCCCGGAGTGGCCGGAGACGCTGCCGGAGTACAACGCGGAGATCATCGAGCTGCTGATCGCGGAGGAGCTGCTGATCTGCGGTGACCCGGCGGAGGTGCGGGCGCAGTGCAAGCGGTGGGAGCAGGCGGGGGCGGACCAGTTGTCCTTCGGTCTGCCGACCGGGGTGTCGTACGAGGACACGATGACGACGATCAAGCTGATCGGTGAGCACGTGATTCCGCACATCGACACGGATCCGGTCCATCGGACGACACGCTTCCGCCAGTCCGCCTAGCGGCCCCCGCCGGGTCCCGCCGGGGGTCGCCGGCCCCGCTGCGCGGAGCGGGGAGACCGGCTACGCGCGGCGGCCCGGCGCGACACCGCACCGCAACACCCCACCCCCGCCCGGCCAGGGCAACGGCACAGCAGGAGGGGAACCCCCATGCTCGACCACCTCATCCGCGGAGCGACCCTCGTCGACGGCACCGGCGCCCCCGCCCGCGTCGCGGACGTCGGCATACGCGACGGCCGCATCGCCGTCATCGCGGCACCCGGCACCGTCGAGGAGGAGGCCCGGACCAGCGAGGACGCCACCGGGCTGGTCCTCACCCCGGGGTTCGTCGACCCCCACACCCACTACGACGCCCAGCTCTTCTGGGACCCCTACGCCACCCCCTCCATGAACCACGGCGTCACCACCGTCGCCGGCGGCAACTGCGGGTTCACCCTGGCCCCCCTCCACCCCGACCGCCCCGAGGACGCCGACTACACCCGCCGCATGATGAGCAAGGTCGAGGGCATGGCGCTGGCCGCCCTCGAAGAGGGGGTCGACTGGTCCTGGTCCACCTTCGGGGAGTACCTCGACGCCCTCGAAGGCCGGATCGCCGTCAACGCCGGGTTCATGGTCGGCCACTGCGCCCTGCGCCGCCACGTGATGGGGGAGGCCGCCACCGGCGACGCCGCCCCCACCCCCGCCCAGCTGGAGCAGATGCTCGCCCTCCTCCACGAGGCCATGGACGCCGGCGCCTGGGGCCTGTCCACCACCCAGTCCTCCACCCACTCCGACGGCGACGGCGCCCCCGTCGCCTCCCGGCACGCCGCCCCCGCGGAGCTGCTCGCGCTCTCCCGGGCCGTCGGCGAGCACGAGGGCACCCAGCTGGAGGCCATCGTCGCCGGCTGCCTCGACCAGTTCTCCGACGAGGAGATCGACCTCTTCGTCGAGATGAGCGCCGCCGCCGGCCGGCCCCTCAACTGGAACGTGCTCACCATCGACGCCGCCGTCCCCGAACGGGTCCCGCGCCAGCTGGTCCCCAGCGAGCGCGCCCGCAAGGCCGGCGGCCGGATCGTGGCGCTGACCATGCCGATCCTGACCCCCATGAACATGTCCCTCGGCACGTTCTGCGCCCTCAACCTCATCCCCGGCTGGGGCGAGGTCCTCGGTCTGCCCGTGCCCGAGCGGATCGCGAAGCTCCGCGACCCGGACGTACGGGCCGAGATGCTGCGCCGCGCCGACAGCAAGGAGGCCGGGGTCTTCCGGCGCCTGGCCAACTTCGGGCGGTACGTCATCGGTGACACGTACAGCAAGGAGAACGAGGGCCTCAGCGGGCGCGTCGTGAACGACATCGCCGCCGAGCGCGGGCAGGACCCCTTCCAGTGCCTGGTCGAGATCTGCGCCAACGACGGCCTGCGCACCGTCCTGTGGCCGATGCCCACCGACAACGACCCGGCGACCTGGGCCCTGCGCGCCGAGACCTGGCAGCACGAGGACGTGATGCTCGGCGGCTCCGACGCGGGCGCGCACCTGGACCGGATGTGCGGGGCCCCGTACACGACCCGGTTCCTCGGCGACTGCCTGCGCGGCCGCCGGCTGGTGCCGCTGGAGCAGGCGGTGAAGATGCTGACGGACGACCCGGCGCGGCTGTTCGGGCTGCGTGAGCGCGGCCGGATCGCCGAGGGCTGGCACGCGGACCTGGTCCTCTTCGACCCGGAACGCATCGAAGCCGGCCCGGCCACCCTGGTCCACGACCTGCCCGGGGACAGCCCGCGACTGGACTCCCGGGCGATCGGGATCGTGTCGGTACGGGTCAACGGGGTCGAGACCATCCGCGACGACGAGGTGACCGGCGCGATCCCGGGGATCGTGCTCCGGTCGGGCCGGGACACGAGGACGGTGAGCACGCGATGAGCGGTGGGCAGGCGCAGAGGCTGTACGTCGGCGGGGAGTGGGTCGAGCCCGCGGGCGGGTACTACGAGGTGGTCGACCCGTCGGACGAGTCCGTGGTGGGCCTGGCCCCGGAGGCCTCGCGGGCGCAGGTCGAGGAGGCCGCCCGGGCCGCCGCCGAGGCCTTCGGCCCGTGGTCCCGTACCCGGCCCGAGGAGCGGGCGGCGATCCTGGACCGGGCCGCGGACGTGATCCAGCGGGAGTTCGAGCCGTGGGCGGAGCTGGCCCGGGCGGAGACGGGCGCCCCGACCGGGATCGCGCGCGGGATGCAGGTCGGGGTGGGGGTGGCGCGGTTCCGGCGGTACGCCAAGGGGGCGCTGGAGCCGGTGGAGCGCGGGCTGCCGCCGCAGGTGACCGAGGCGGGGCCGATGGGCGCGGCGAGCGTGCTCGGGGCGCTGGAGGTGCGCCAGCCGGTCGGGGTGGTCACCTGCATCACCTCGTACAACAACCCCTGGGCGAACCCGGCCGGCAAGGTGGCCCCGGCGCTGGCGATGGGGAACACGGTGGTGGTCAAGCCGGCCCCGCAGGACCCGCTGTCGGTGTTCAAGATGGCCGAGGCCCTGGCGGAGGCCGGGCTTCCGCCGGGGGTGGTGAACGTGGTCTCGGGGCAGGCGGTGGAGGTCGGCGAGGCGGCGGTGGACTCCCCGTACGTGGACATGGTGTCCTTCACCGGCTCGACCGGGGTGGGGCAGCGGATCGCGGAGGTCTGCGGGCGGTCCATGAAGCGGCAGCTGATGGAGCTGGGCGGCAAGGGCGCGGCGGTGGTCTTCGGGGACGCCGACCTGGACGCGGCGGTCATGGGCATCGGCACCACCTTCTCCTTCTACAGCGGGCAGATCTGCACGGCCCCGACCCGGGTGATCGTGCACCGGTCGGTGTACGCGGAGCTGGTGGAGAAGCTGACGGGGTACCTGGCCTTCATGAAGGTCGGGGACCCCGCGGTGCAGGGGACGGTGGTCGGCCCGGTGATCTCGGCCGCGCACCGGGACCGGGTGGAGTCGTACGTGGAGCTGGGCCGCAAGGAGGGGGCGCGGATCGCGTTCGGCGGGGAGCGGCCGGTGGTGGGGGAGGGCGACCGCAAGGGCAAGGGCTTCTACGTGGCGCCGACGCTGCTGGTCGACTGCACCGCCGACATGCGGGTGGTGCGGGAGGAGATCTTCGGGCCGGTGGTCGTGGTCGTCCCCTTCGACGGGGGCGAGGACGAGGCGGTGGCCCTGGCCAACGACAGCGACTACGGGCTGATCAGCTACGTGTGGTCCGGGGACGCGGCGCGGGCCTTCCGGGTGGCGCGCCGGCTGCGGGCGGGCGGGGTCGGGGTGAACACGATCGGCCGGAACATGGAGGCGCCGTTCGGGGGCTTCAAGCGGTCGGGTGTGGGCCGGGACGTGGGCTCGTACGCGCTGCACGCGTACAGCGAGGTGCAGTCGATCGTGTGGGCGGGGTAGGGGGGCCGGGGCGGGGGCGGACGGGCGGAAAATTGCCTCGGGAAATTTTCCAAACGGACATTCCGGGCGCGGCTGCGGTTTCCG
The DNA here is from genome assembly GCF_042893675.1 of Streptomyces sp. NPDC001594. NCBI lineage: Bacteria > Bacillati > Actinomycetota > Actinomycetes > Kitasatosporales > Streptomycetaceae > Streptomyces > Streptomyces sp. NPDC001594. Next base: position 127,563 of record NZ_JBIAVB010000017.1, read on the forward strand.
CATTCCGGAACCCCGCGTCCGCCGCCTGCGAATCGGGCGCGGGGGTGTGAATGGATCTTGCAATCCCGCGTCGTAAACTGGCCATGGGTTGAAATTCCAAGGCGATTCATTGCGCCGACATACGGACTTAACCCATCCAGATGTGGAAATCGCACCCTCTACCGTCCTTTCACATGACACAGCTGGACGAGCGGCCTCGGGTCGGAGACACGGTAAGCGGCGTGGCCGAGGGCGACGGCGAGGTGCGCGGCAAGGGCCTCGGCAAGGGCTCCGTCGGCCTGGTGGGCAGCGCCGTCATCGGCATCTCCACCGTCGCCCCCGTCTACTGCCTGACCTCCACCCTCGGCTCCACCGCCGGGCAGGTCGGCCTCCAGATGCCCGCCGTCTTCCTGGCCGGCTTCCTGCCGATGCTGCTCGTCGCCTTCGCCTACCGCGAGCTCAACAAGGACATGCCGGACTGCGGCACCTCGTTCACCTGGACCGTCAAGGCCTTCGGCCCGCGGATCGGCTGGATGTGCGGCTGGGGCCTGGTGATCGCCACGATCATCGTCCTGTCCAACCTGGCCGGCGTCGCCACGTCCTACTTCTGGCTCCTGGCCGGCGAGATCACGTCCGACCCGGACATCGCCGCCCTGGACCACGACAAGTTCGTCCACATCGCCACCTGCCTGACGCTGATCGCCGCCGCGACCGCCATCAGCTACCGCGGGATGACCGCCACCAAGGGCGTCCAGTACACCCTCGTCGGCCTCCAGCTCGTCGTCCTCGCGGTCTTCGTGGCGATGGCCTTCCAGAAGGCCTCCGCCGGAACCTTCGACACCGGCGTCCACTTCTCCTGGCAGTGGATGAACCCCTTCGCGGTCGAGTCCATGGGCGCCTTCACCGCCGGACTCTCGCTCTCGATCTTCATGTACTGGGGCTGGGACACCTGCCTCACCGCGAACGAGGAGACCATCGGCTCCGCCAAGACCCCGGGCCGCGCCTCGCTCATCGCGATGGTCGTCCTCGTCGGCTCCTACCTGGCCACCGGCGTCGCCGCCCAGATGGCCGTGGGCTCCGGCGACAAGGGCCTGGGCCTGGGCAACCCGGAGACCTCCGGCAACGTCTTCGCCGCGCTGGCCGGCCCCGTCATGGGCCCGCTGCTCGGCATCCTCCTGTTCGTGGCGGTCCTCGCCTCCGCGGCCGCCTCGCTCCAGACCACCTTCATCCCGGTCGCCCGCACCGTCCTGGCCATGTCCACGTACGAGGCCCTCCCCGCCTCCTACGCCAAGGTCCACCCCCGCTTCAAGACCCCGGGCCGCGCCACCGTCACGGCGGGCGTCGCGACCGGCGCGTTCTACACGGTCATGACCCTGGTCAGCGAGAACGTCCTGACCGACACGATCTTCGCGCTCGGCCTGATGATCTGCTTCTACTACTCGCTGACGGCCTTCGCCTGCGCCTGGTACTTCCGCGGCGACCTGCGCCGCTCCGCCCGCGACCTGTTCTTCAAGGGCGTCTTCCCGGTCCTGGGCGGCCTCCTCCTGGCGGCGGTCTTCGTCAAGACCCTCACCGACGCCTGGGACCCCTCGTACGGCTCCGGCTCCACCATCCCGGGCCTCGGCGTCGGCAGCGTCTTCGTCATCGGGGTCGGCCTGCTGGCCCTGGGCGTGGTCGTCATGCTGGTCACCCAGCGCCGCAGCCCCGCCTTCTTCCGCGGCGAGGTCCTCACGAGGTCCACCCCGTCGCTGGTGGTCGAAGACTGACCCCACCAATGCGGGGACAGGCGGTGACCCGGGGCGTGGCGGGGTCGTTGGGCCGGGCATGACTGCCATCAAGCGCACCCTGTCCGCCCTGGCCCTCACCGGAGGCGCCGCCCTCGCCCTCACCCCCGCCGCCCACGCCGCCGACGGCCCCACCCTCGGCAACCAGCCCGTCGTCGAGCGGGTCGTCGACATCGCGGGCCACCCCGGCCAGGCGATGAAGGACACCAAGACCGCGCTCGACGTCACCACCGCGGTGGCGGGCAGCGCCACGAAGTCCACCCAGGGCTCCCTCGCGGGCGCCGACACGGGCCTGGCCGGCGGCCTGCCGCAAGCCCCGTCGGTGAAGTAGCGCACCCGCTCCGAGGGGCCGGCGGGAGGGACCCGGTCAGCCCCAGGTGCGGGAGCAGAGGACCAGGCGGTAGCCGTCGGGGTCGGTGAGGGTGACCCCGTACTCGTCCCAGTACGGGTTGTTGGACGGGACCTGCTCGCCGCCGTACGCGACCAGGCGGCGCACGAGGGCGGCGTCGGGCTCCTGCCCGAGGTAGACGACGAACAGGTCGTCCACGGTGGGGGAGGGCTCGACGGGGTTCTCGGGGTCCCGGGTCAGCTCGAAGTGCCACCCGCCGCCGGCCGGGCCGACCATGACGAGGTCGTGCTCCCCGGCAACGTGCCCCGAGGTCCGCCACAGGACGTCGAGCCCGAGCCCGTCGACGTAGAACCGCTCTGCGGCCGCGAGATCGCGGGAGGGGCGGGCGACGCGGACGTGGGTGTGTGCATCGATCATGCCCCGGAGGTTATGGGGCGGGCGCCGGGCCGGGGGCGGGGGAGGAGCCTGTCTGTCAGGTGCCGCGGGCCGTCAGCGGGTGGCGGGATTCCGGTTCTTGGCTGCCGGGGGTGGTCCGGGGCTGATCTTGGCTGTAGAGTTCATCTCGAGCTCGCGGCCGGGAAACCGGTGGTGGGACTGGCGTTGGTGGTCCAAGGAAAGGCACCCCACTTCCTGTGGGGGGATGCAGGTGCAAGGCCTGCCCAGCGCTCGATCAAGGCCCCGGCCTCCTCAGGGAGGTCGGGGCCTTTGCGTTGGCTACTTCCGCTCGGCGACGCTGCGTTCCACGCAGAACTCGTTCCCCTCGGGGTCGGCGAGGGTCGCCCAGCCGGTTCCGTCGGGCTTGCGGTGGTCGCCGACGAGCCGGGCGCCGAGGGCGACGAGCCGTTCCACTTCCTCGTCCCGCGTGCGGTCCTGCGGCTGCACGTCCAAGTGCACCCGGTTCTTCACGGACTTGGTGTCGGGTACCTGGATGAACAGGAGCGCCCCGCCCGCCGTCGACAGCAGCACCTCCGGGTCGCCCGGTGAATCATCCTCGTGCACGGTGCCGTTGAGGACGCCCGCCCAGAACTCGGCCAGGGGGTAGGCGTCGTGGCAGTCGATCGTGATGTGTCGGATGAGGGAAGTCATGGACGCACACTAGCCGTCCTCATGCCGGACGGCATAGCGTTTACCCGCAGTCCATTGCAATGTTGCCTGACGGTTCGTTGCGTTGAAATCTGGACCGTTGCAACGATTTGACGCATCTGAGCTGGGGTTATGTGATCCATGCGCAATGAAGTCGTTGTCAGATCGAAGAAAGCAACGTAGCGTTTCTCATGTCAGAAAGCAGCGGGCCGAACGGGGCGCGCGACACCGATGAAGGAGAGCACGATGCAGACGTTCGCCACCGCCACCCCGGTCTCCGCCGTCCTGGACATCCCCGCCGGCCGGGTCCACCTCATCGCCGCCGACCGGTCCGACGCCACGGTCGAGGTCCTCCCCGCAGACCCCTCCAAGAGCCGCGACGTGAAGGCGGCCGAGCTGATCGAGGTCGCGTACGCCGACGGAGTCCTCCGCGTGGTCGCCGCCCCGGCGAAGAACCGGATCACGGGCAACTCCGGCTTCGTGACCGTGACCGTGCAGCTGCCCGCCGGCTCGAACGTCGAGGCCAAGGTCGCCGCCGCCGAGGTGCGGGGCAAGGGCCGCCTGGGCGATGTCGTCCTGGAGGCCGCACAGGCCCAGGTCGAGCTCGACGAGACCGCCTCCGCCCGCGTCACCGTCCAGGCCGGCGACATCTCCCTCGGCCGCCTGGCCGGCCCGGCGGAGATCAACACCCAGAAGGGCGAGATCACCATCACCGAAGCCACCTCCGGCGTGGTCACCCTGACCACCCAGCACGGCAACATCACCGTCGGCGCCGCCCGCGACGCCGCCGCCACCCTGGACGCCGGCACCGCCTTCGGCCGCATCGACAACGCCCTCCGGAACGTCGGAGGCACCCCCCTGACCATCCAGGCCACCACCGCCTTCGGCGACATCACCGCCCGGACCGTCTGACGTAAAAGAAGGTGCGGGTGCACGCGGCCGCGGCCTAGCTTGAAGCGGTGAGCAGCGACTATCCCTTCGCCGACGGCTACAACCTCGTCTGGGAACTGACCGGCTTCGGTGACGCGGACGAGGAGATAGTCGAGTCCGTTTCGCTGTCCCGGGACCAGTTCCTGAGGATCAGGCACCTCTTCGTCCTGGGTGACGATCCCTGGATGGCGGCGGGCGAGTACCGCGTGGCGCCGAGCATCTGGGCGCACGTCCGCCGCGCGGTGCCGGGTGTCCGGTTCCAGCGCGATGCCGACTACTTCCTCGGCGCCCGTCAGGCCCTGCCTGACGGGCGCTTCTGGCGTCCGGCCCCGGGCGTGGCGGCGCCGGGGCCGATCCCGCCGTTCTAGGCGGTCACCCCGCCCAGGAAGGCGGTCCAGGTGGAGGGGCTGACCGCCAGCTCCGGGCTCGCGGCGAGCTTCGAGTCCCGGATGTGGACGGTGTCGGTGCAGGTGGCGACCTCGACGCAGTCGTCGCCCTGACTGCTGCTGTAGCTCGACTTATGCCAGGAGAGGGCGACCTCGACGCAGTTGTCACCCTGACTGCTGCTGTAGCTGCTCTTGAACCACCGGAGCTGGGAGCTGTTCACAGGGATCCTCGCAATCGCATCAACAGGCCCGCGCTGTCCGCAGGATTGAGGGCCTGGATGCGAAGCTTCGCATACTGCTGCTGGAGGTCGCTTACGGCTTTCGGGTCAGAGATGACTTGTCCCGCCTTCTGGCCTTCGCTGTAGCCCCACCATTGGTGTTCGGCGGATTCGAGGATGCGGAAGGGGCCGTCGGTGCCCGCGTGTTCCGGGCGCACCGTGGGCATCAGCTGGAGATCCACATTGGGCAGCTGGGCGCACGCCAACAGATGGTCGATCAGCGCGCGCGTGACCTCGGGTCCACCGGTCTGCCGCTCGACCACCGTCTGTTCGATGATGAAGCTGAACGCGGTATAGGGGGTCCGGGTCAGTACCTTCTGCCGAGCCAGTCGCTGGGTGATCCGGTCTTCCGCCTCCTCCGCCGTGAGCCTGGGAGGCACGTTCTCGATCTGGGCCCGTGCGTAAGCCTCTGTCTGCAACAGCCCCGGAACAGAACGGGACTCGTACGTGTCGAGCGCGATCGCCTCCGCCTCCAGCTCCGCCCACCGCCGGAACCAGGACGCCAGCCCCCGCCGCCGCGTCATCTGCTTCGCCGCGATGTGGAGCACCCCGAAGGAGTCCAGCGCCTCCTCCGACTTGTTCACGAACTTCACGGACGGATGTCGGCGCCCCTGCTCCACGGATGCCACGTACTGCACCGAGTAGCCGACCTTCGGTGCGAACTGCTCCTGTGTCAGGCTGGCGCGTTTGCGGAACGCCTTCACCGTCTCACCGAAGTTCTTCAGGTCGGGGTCGGGTTCCACCCGGTCGTCACCGTCGCTGCCCTTGCCAGCCGTCATCACGGTCACCTCCCGAATCATCATGCTCACGGTCGGTGACTGTCTCTGTCCAGAGGGTCAGCTACTACTCTTCATCAGTAGCAGTCGAAGCGCTGGGAACTCCCCTGCCCACACGGGACGTTAGTCTCATGAACGCACCCTCCCACCCCCTCGTACGCGTGTTCACTCAGCGTTTCAGCTGCACCCCCCGAGGCGCCCGCCTCGCCCGGCAGCTGGCGCTGGTCTGCCTCCACGACTGGGGCATCTCCGAAGGCACCGGTCTCTCCGCCGACGCCGGGCTGCTCGTCGCGGAGCTGGCCTCCAACGCCGCCACCCACGGCCGGGTCCTCGGGCGGGACTTCGAGCTCCGCATGACCCTGCTGGGCGGCGATCCGCACTCCGCCGGGGTCCTGCGGCTGGAGGTCTCCGACCCCCGGCGGGAGCGGCGGCCCGCCGTCCGGTCGGAGGTCGACCAGGCGGAGTCGGGCTACGGCCTGCGCATCGTGGACGCCCTCGCGGCCGACTGGGGGGTGTCGGACCGGGTCATCGGCAAGACCGTCTGGGCCGAGCTGGCCGCCGTCAGGGTGCCGGCACCAGCACGCTGACGGTGTAACCCGTCGGGTTCACCAGGCGCCCGCACGCCATGTCGATCCGGATGTCCTCGGCGCGCGCCCCGGACCGCGCCAGCTCCCGCAGGTACGCCCGCAGCTCGCCCTCGTCCACCGTCGAGAACCGGCGCTCCCACCGCCCCGACGCCTGCCGGTCGCGGCTGGCGTCGGCCTCCCGGCGCCGCCGCTCCTTCCGCTTGCGCTGGCCCGGCATCCGGTGCCCCCTCCCGGCCGCCTCCATGGCCGCCCCATGTCCGGGGATTAGCATGCGCGCCGGGCCGTGAACAGGGAAGGCGGGATGGCGGTGACTGGCTTGGTCGGGGGCGGAGTTGAGGGGGAGCGGCGGTCCGGGGCGCTCGCCGGGCTGCTGAGGGCCGCCCGGGTCGGGGCCGGCGGGCACCGGGCGGCGGCGCGCAGGGTGGCCGACTGGCTGGGCCGGGCCGTCGGGGGCTCCGCGCGGATCGAGGCCCCGGTGCGCCCCGGCAGCCCGGACGAGCCGCTCCTGCGGGACGTCGCCGCCGGGAGCCCCCGGTCCGCCGTGGTCGCCGAGCCCGGGCGGCACCTGCGGGTGCTGGCCCTCGGGGGCCGGCGGCCGCATCCGGTGCTCCTCGTCACGCGGCCGGTCCCGTACGACGAGGCGGCCGCCGCCCTCGTCGCCCACGCGGCCACCGTCCTGGAGCTGCTCCTGTCGGCCGGTGAGGCGGAAGCGCAGCGGCGCCGGCTCGCCGAGGCGGGGGCGGGGGTGCGGCTGTCCGTGCTCCAGCTGCTCATGGGCGGGGAAGTGGCCCTCGCCCAGCGGACGATGGCCGGGCTGCGGCCGGGGCTGCTGGACGCGGAACGCGTGGTGGTGGGCGTACTGGAGGCCCCCGCGGGCGAGCGGCGGGAGGTGGCGGGGGCCTGCGAGGAGCTGCTCACCGGGCGGGCGCTGGTCGTACGCTGTCCGGCGGACGACGGGCACGTCATCGTCGTCGCGCCCGTCGGCGGTGGCGCGGAAGCCGCCCTGCGCGGGTTCGTCGCCGGGCGGGACGGGGTGTTCCTGGGGGTCGGCGCGCGGCACCCGCTCTCCCGCGTCGCGGCGGGCTACGACGACGCCGTCCGGAGCCTGGCCGCAGCGCGGCTGATGCCGGGACGGGTGGCCGGGCACGCTGCCCGGGTCCGGGCGGTGGACGTGCTGGACGCGGGGGCGGCGGCCGCCTGGGCGGCGGAGTACCTGCGGCCGCTGGAGGCCGTGCCGGCGCCGGACCGGTACCAGCTGACGGCCACCGTGCGGCTCGGGCTGGAGTTCACCGCCGTGAACGCGGCCAGGCTGCTGGGGATCAGCCGCAACACCGTGCGGGCGCGGATGGACCGGGCGGCCGGGCTGCTCGGCGTCGAGCTGGGTGACGTGAGGGCCCGGGCGGCGCTGGACCTCGCCCTGAGGTTCCAGGGGGCGGAGGAGCGCGACGGGGCCGCCCGGGACCTGCCGGCCCTCCTCGCCGCAGGTCCGGTCCTGGCCTGGGCCCGTGACCTGCTGGCACCGCTGCGCGCCGACGAGCGGGACCTCGGGCGGACCCTGCGGGACTGGGTCGGGGAGAACTGCGCGGTCGAGCCGGCCGCCCGGCGCCGGGGCGTGCACGCGCAGACCGTCCGCGAGCACCTGCGCGGGGCGGAGGGGCTGCTGCGGCGGCAGCTGGTCGCGGGCGGGGGCGGGCTCTACGAGGTGGTGCTCGCACTCATGGCCGTGGGGGAACTGGAGCCGGGCGGTGGGGCTGGTGAGGGGGATGAGGAGCGCGGGGATCCGCCCCAGGGGTGTTCGGGCCGGTCAGGGCCGGGGGACCGTGCACCGGTGACAGGCTCCTGTCCCCTGACCGTGCAGCCGTGAGATGGCGGCCGGTCGAGCGGGGCCCTAGTTTTCCCCTCAGCGGCGCCCCCAGGGAGGCGCCGTCAACGGGGGGATCGGAGCTGTAGGTTCCGATCCATCACGCGGGAGCGTGACGCCGAACCGGGCCCGGAGACGCTGCTGCGCTCCGGGCCCGGTTCGTCATGCGGCGCGGCCGTGGCGGCCGCCGCCGCTACTTCTTCGTGGGCAGGGCCGGGAGCGACGGGAGCTTGCCCGGGTCGCTCTTCTGGAAGGTGTCCTGGCCGGCGCCCTCCCAAGTGACCTTCAGGGTGGTGGCGTCGACGGAGTCGACCTTGCCCTTGGAACGGGTCGCGCCCGGGGCGCACTTCAGGTCGAGGGTGGTGCCGGTGGAGGTGCCCTCACAGGTCAGGCCGGTGGCGGCCTCGACCACGAACGCCTTCTGGCCCTTGACCGTGAGCACCACGCCCTTGCCCGGGTTCTGCATCGAGATCCAGCCGCCCTCCAGGGAGCCCGCGCCGCCGGCCGCGCTGCCCGTGCTCGCGGCGGCGGTCGGGGCGACGGTCGGGGTCAGTGCGGCGGCCGGGGTCTTGCCGGGCTTCGTGTCCGCCTTCGAGGAGTCGCTGCCGCAGGCGGTCAGGGTCAGGGCGGCGGCCAGGCCGGCTGCGGCGAAGGCGGTGATGCGCAGGGTGCTGTGCACGGGAAGGTCCCCCAGGAAAGCGAGTTGACTGAAAACGAGCGGTGGAACGGAACGCGCCAACGTACCAGCCGTAGGGGCGGGCCGGCGCACCCGCAGACACGCCCTGACGTACCGGGCCGGTTCCGTCCCGGGTCGGCCGCGGCGGTCCTCAGAGGTGCCGGGCGAAGTCGTCCAGGGTGCGCAGGACCTCGTCCTCCGGGGCGGAGGGGAGCTGGAGGACGACCTCCTCGATGCCCAGTTCGGCGTAGTGGGCGAGCTTGCCGGGGTTGGGCCGGACGGCGTACGGGATCACCTGGAGGGTCTTGGGGTCGCGTCCGGCGTCCTCCCAGGCGCGGCGCAGCACCGGCAGGCTCTCGGTGAGGCCGCCGCCTCCGATGGGGAGCCAGCCGTCGGCGTGGTCGGCGACGGCGGCGAACAGCTTGGGGCCGGCCGCTCCGCCGATGAGGGTGCGGGGTCCGAGCAGGCGCTGCCCGCCGGGGAGTTCGCGCGGGGGCGTGGCGGGCTTGGGGTGGGCGTGGCTGGCCTGGACGGAGCCGTAGGGGCTCTCGTAGGCGGTCGGCTCCGGGGACCACAGGGCGCGCATGAGGGCCATGTGGGAGTGGACGCGTTCGCGGCGGGTGGGCCAGTCGACGCCGTGGTCGGCGGCCTCCTCGACGTTCCAGCCGTAGCCGATGCCGAGGGTGAGGCGGCCGCCGGTGAGGTGGTCGAGGGTGGCGGCCTGCTTGGCGAGGCCGATGGGGTCGTGTTGGGCGACGAGGGTGATGCCGGTGCCGAGGTGGAGGCGGTGGGTGACGGCCGCGGCCTGGGCGAGGGCGACGAAGGGGTCGAGGGTGCGGCCGTACTGGTCGGGGAGTTCGCCGCCCATGGGGGCGGAGGTGGTGCGGCTGACGGGGATGTGGGTGTGTTCGGGGAGGTAGAGGCCGGCGAAGCCGCGCTCTTCGAGGGTGGTGGCGAGGCGGGTGGGGGTGACGGTGAGGTCGGTGAGGAAGATGGTGGTGGCGATCCGCATGTGGCACCTCCGTGTGGTCGGGAGGGTCAAGGTACGGGGTTCCGCGTGGCGGTGGCAGGGGCCGGTGCCGCCTGGGTGGCGGCGGGGTGCGGGCCCGGCGGGGTGCGGCGGGGCGGGGTCGGGGTGTGCGGCGGCGCGTTCCGGTGTGCCCACCCTCCCCCGAGCTCTCGGCTTCGCTCGAGCAGGGGGGACCCCCATCGCCCTGCGGAACGATTGCCCACACCTCAGCCCTGGGGGTAGCGGGTCTGCCAGGCCTGGGTGGGGTGGAGGGTGGGGCCCTGGGTCATTTCCAGGGCGAAGTCGTCGGCCAGTTCCAGGAGCGTGGCCCGCCCCTCCAGTTCGGCGAGCCAGGCCGCCGGGAGGGCCGTCTCGCCGTGCAGGGCGCCGAGCAGGGCCCCGCACAGGGCGCCGGTGGCGGTGGAGTCGCCGCCGTGGTTGACGGCCAGGCGCAGCCCGTGCGCGACGTCCTCGGCGACGAGGGCGCAGTAGACGGCGACGGCGAGCGTGTCCTCGGCGTCGCGGCCGTCGCCCGGGGCGAGGGACTCGACGGCGCGGGGGCCGGGCGCGTCCCCGGTGACGGCGGCGAGGGCCCGGTGCAGGGCGTCGGTGACGGGCTGGTGGCCGGGGCGGGTGGCGAGGAGGGCGAGGGTGCGCCGGAGGGCGGCGTCCAGGGTCTCGCCGCGCGTCAGGCCGTGCACGATGACGGCGAGGGCCCCGGCGGACAGGTACGCGGAGGGGTGGCCGTGGCTCTGGGTGGCGCACTCGACGGCGAGCTGGAGGACGAGGGAGGGTTCCCAGCCGACGAGGAGCCCGAAGGGGGCCGAGCGCGCGGTGGCGGCGGCGTCGCGGGCGGTGGGGTTCTTGGGGTGGTCCAGGGTGCCGAGGGTGTCGTCGGCGAAGCCGGTCAGGCAGGCCCGGTCGGGGTCGCGGCGGGCGTAGAGCCACTCCTCGTGGGCGAGCCAGCCGTTGTCCTTGCGGCGTTCGTCGGGCCCCCAGTCGTGCTGGGTGGCGGCCCAGCGCTGGTAGGCGCGGTGGACGTCGGTCGGGGGGTGCCAGGCGCCGGTGTCCCGGCGCACGTGGGCCCGTATCAGGCCGTCCACGGTGAAGAGGGTGAGCTGGGTGGACGCGGTGACGGCGCCGCGGCGGCCGTGGGCCGGGGCGGGTCCGGTGAGCCCGGCCGGGCCGTGGGCCTCGCGGATGCCGTCCAGGGAGAGGCCGGCGACGGGGGCGCCGAGGGCGTCGCCGATGGCGGAGCCGAGGAGGGTGCCGCGGACCCGGCTGCGGAAGTCCTGCTGTTCGGTACGGCCCCACAGGGCGGTGGCCAGGACGACCCCCGCCCCCGGGGGTGCGGCCGGCGCCGGCGGAGACACTGCCGGGGCGTCCGTCTCCGTTCCCGCCTCCGGCCCCGTCGCCGTACTCCCGCTCGCGCTCGCGCTCGTGCTCGTCGTCGTGTCCATGCCCGTCCCCCCCAGAGTCTGGCGCGCACTGTAGTGGACGGTTCGGGTGGATTCGTAAGGGGTCCGCCAGGTCGGCCCTAAGTGGCCGGAGAACGGCCGGAACCCGAGCGGTTCCAGCCGGTGAGACGATCAAGTGGCACGTTTTGTCACTCGCCTTCACGGCGGCTGGTTCCAGCCATGTCCTGTTCACGCGAGGTTCGCCGGGGGCACGGAGCCTCGACGCCATGAAGAAGGCTCTCCTCGCCGCGACCGCCGTCGCCGCCTCCGCTCTCACCGCCTCGCTGGTCGTGGCCCCCGCCGCCTCCGCCTCCGGCTGGGAATGGCCCGGCCGTCACCACGACCGCACCTCGATCCCCTTCACCGAGGCCACCGTCACCGCCGCCGCCGACGGTTCGTACACCCTGAAGTGGAACGCCAAGGGCACCAAGCACGTCGAGATCAAGGCGAACGGCAAGGTCGTCGCCAAGGGCGGCTCCCAGGGCCAGGCCACGGTCGAGGGGCTGCCCGCCGCCGACCGCCAGTGGTTCGACTTCAAGGCCGACCACGGCCAGGGCCTGCACCTCGCCGACCGCCGGATCAAGCTGGAGGGCGCGGTCAACTTCCGCGACGTCGGCGGCTACCGCACCACCGACGGCCACTGGGTCAAGATGGGCGAGGTCTACCGCTCCGACGCCCTCGACAAGCTGACCGCCGCCGACCAGGCCAAACTCCAGCGGCTGCGCGTCAAGACGGTCTTCGACCTGCGCACCCAGGACGAGCGCACCAAGGGCGCCGACCAGGTCCCGGCCGGCGCCCGCTACGTCGTCGCCGACGTCTTCGCCGGGTCCGGCTCGTTCCAGACCCTGCCCAAGTCCCCCGACGAGGCCGTCCAGGCCATGATCGGCGCAGAGAAGAGCATGGTCAGCGGCGAGGGCGGCAAGAAGGCCTACACGCAGGTCCTTGACGGGGTCCGCGACGACCGCGCCCACGCCGTCCTCTTCCACTGCACCGCCGGCAAGGACCGCACCGGCTGGGCCGACGCCACGCTGCTGACCGCCCTCGGCGTCCCGCAGGAGACGGTGATGGCCGACTACCTGGCCAGCAACGACTACCGCAAGGCGGCCAACGACGCGATCCTCTCGCACCTGCCGGCCCCGCAGGCCGCCGTCTACAAGCCGCTGCTCGACGTCCGCGCCGAGTACCTGAACGCGGGCTACGACGAAGTCAAGGCCACGTACGGCACCTTCGACCGCTACCTCAAGGACGGCCTCGGCATGGACGCCCGCGAGCTGCGCGACCTCAAGCGGGACCTCCTCGTCGGCTGACCCCGCTCCCGGCCGGCCGGCCGTTCACTCCAGGACCGGCAGCAGCTGCGGCAGGTGCCCGTCCGAGGTCCGGGCCGCGTCCTGGCGCTCCTGCGGCACCTCCCCGTACAGGGTCGTCCGGGGGCGCGCGGGCCGGCCCGCCGCCTCCGCGACCGCGACCAGGTCCCGTACCGACTTGTACGAGCCGTAACTCGACCCCGCCATACGGGAGATGGTCTCCTCCATCAGGGTGCCGCCCAGGTCGTTGGCGCCGGAGCGGAGCATCTCGGCCGCGCCCTCCGTGCCCAGCTTCACCCAGCTGGTCTGGATGTTCGGGATGTGCGGGTGCAGCAGCAGCCGGGCCATGGCCGTCACCGCCCGGTTGTCGCGGACGGTCGGGCCGGGGCGGGCGATGCCCGCCAGGTAGACGGGGGCGTTGGTGTGGATGAAGGGGAGCGTCACGAACTCCGTGAACCCCTCCACCCCGTTGGCGAGGGCCGTCTCCTGGATGCGGGTCAGGGTCCGGAAGTGGCCGAGCCAGTGCCGGGGCTGGTCCACGTGCCCGTACATCATCGTGGACGAGGAACGGACGCCCAGCGCGTGCGCGGTGGTGACGACCTCGGTCCAGTCCGCCGTCGGCAGCTTGCCCTTGGTCAGCACCCAGCGGACCTCGTCGTCCAGGATCTCCGCCGCCGTGCCCGGGATGGAGTCCAGCCCGGCCTCCTTGGCGGCCGCCAGCCAGTCCCGTACGGACATCCCGGTGCGGGTGGCGCCGTTGACGACCTCCATCGGGGAGAAGGCGTGCACGTGCATGCCCGGCACCCGCTCCTTCACCGCCCGCGCGATGTCGAAGTACGCCGTCCCGGGCAGGTCCGGGTGGATGCCGCCCTGCATGCACACCTCGACCGCGCCCACCTCCCAGGCCTGGGCGGCCCGGTCGGCGACCTGCTCCAGGGAGAGGGTGTACGCGTCGGCGTCGGTACGGCGCTGCGCGAAGGCGCAGAACCGGCAGCCGGTGTAGCAGACGTTGGTGAAGTTGATGTTCCGCGTGACGATGTAGGTGACGTCCTCGCCCACCACCGAGCGGCGCAGGTCGTCCGCGATCCGGCACAGGGCGTCCAGCGCGGGGCCGTCCGCGTGCAGCAGGGCCAGGGCCTGCTCGTCGGTGAGCCGCTGCGGGTCGTCGGCCGCCTGCGACAGGGCGGCCCGTACGTCGGTGTCGATCCGCTCGGGGACCATGCCGGGCGCGGCCGCCTCGCGCAGGGCCTCCCAGTCGCCGTAGACCTCGTCGAAGTCCTCGCGGCGGTCGCCGGTGCGGCCCTCGGTGTCGATCGCGGTGTGCAGGTCGGTGCGCCCGGCCGAGGTGAAGGCCTCCTCGGGCTCCTGCCAGGGGTGCCCCTCGACCACGGCGTCCGGCCGGGCGAGGCCCGTCTCCGGGTCGGCCAGCGCCCGGACGTGGGGCAGCAGGCGGGGGTCCAGCCAGGGCTCGCCGCGGCGCACGAACTCCGGGTACACGCAGAGCCGTTCGCGCAGCTCGAACCCGGCCGCCGCCGACCGCTCGGCCAGCAGGTCGATCTGCGGCCAGGGGCGCTCGGGGTTGACGTGGTCCGGGGTGAGCGGGGAGACCCCGCCCCAGTCGTCGATGCCGGCGCCGATCAGGCGGGCGTACTCGCCGTCGACCAGGTTCGGCGGCGCCTGGAGGCAGGCCGAGGGGCCCATGATGTGCCGGGCGACGGCGATCGTGGCGACCAGGTCGTCCAGTTCGGCGTCCGGCATGCCGCGCATCGCCGTGTCCGGCTTGGCGCGGAAGTTCTGGATGATCAGCTCCTGGATGCCGTGGTAGGCGCGGGAGATCCGGCGCAGCGCGAACAGCGACTCGGCGCGCTCCTCGTACGTCTCGCCGATGCCGATGAGCAGCCCGGAGGTGAAGGGGACCGAGGAGCGCCCGGCGTCCTCCAGGACGCGCAGCCGGACGGCGGGCTCCTTGTCGGGGGAGCCGTGGTGCGGGCCGCCGGGCTCGGACCACAGCCGGGTGGCGGTGGTCTCCAGCATCATCCCCATGGACGGGGCGACGGGCTTGAGGCGCTGGAAGTCCGCCCAGGACATGACGCCGGGGTTGAGGTGGGGCAGCAGCCCGGTCTCCTCCAGGATGCGCACGGAGATGGCGCGGACGTAGGAGATCGTGTCGTCGTAGCCCTCCGCCTCCAGCCACTCGCGGGCCTCGGGCCAGCGGTCCTCGGGCTTGTCCCCGAGGGTGATCAGGGCCTCCTTGCAGCCCAGGGCGGCGCCCCGGCGGGCGATGTCGAGGACCTCGTCCGGGGACATGAACATCCCGTGGCCCGCGCGGCGCAGCTTGCCGGGGACGGTGGCGAAGGTGCAGTAGTGGCACTTGTCGCGGCAGAGCCGGGTGAGGGGGATGAACACGCTCTTCGAGTACGTGATCACGCCGGCGCGGCCGGCGGCCGCCAGGCCCGCGTCGCGGACCCGGGCGGCGGAGGCGGCGAGGTCCTCCAGGGCCTCGCCGCGGGCCTGGAGCAGCACGGCCGCCTCGGCCGCGTCGAGCGCGACACCGTCGCGGGCCCGCCGGAGCGCGCGGCGCATGGCGTTGTCGGTCGGGGCGTCACTCGGAGTGGTCATACGGCGAGCATACGAGCAGCGATGCGGGGGCCGGAGGGGGTCACCGCATCAGCTCACCGGCGTTGACCAGCAGGGACTGGCCGGTTATCGCCCGTGCCCGGTCGGAGGCCAGGAACACGGCGGCGTCCGCGACGTCCCCGTCGGTGGCGAGGTCGGGCAGGGCCATCCGGTCGGTGAGGCGGGCGTGGACCTCGGCCTCGGGGACGTTCTCGGTGTGGGCGGTGAAGGTGACGAAGGCCTGGACGGGCGGGCCCCACATCCAGCCGGGCAGCACGGTGTTGACGCGGATCCGGTGCGGGCCGAGCTCGCGGGCCAGGGAGTACATGGCGGAGGTCAGCGCGCCCTTGGAGGCGGCGTAGGCGGCCTGGCGGACCTCGTTCGGAGCGGCGACGGCGGACTGGGTGCCGATGAGGACGACGGAGCCGCCGCCCCCGCCCTTGAGGGCCGGCAGGCAGGCGCGGGTCATGCGCAGGGTGCCGAGGAGGTTGACGTCGAGGATCTGCTGCCAGGTCCCGAAGTCGGCGTCCTCCAGGCCGCCGAAGTAGGAGTCCCAGGCGGCGACGTGCACGACGGCGTCGATCCCGCCGAAGCGCTCGGCGGCGAGCGCGGCGAGGGCCTCGCACTGCCGCTCGTCGGTGATGTCGGTGGGCAGGTAGGCGGTGTGGGCGCCGTCGGGGTCGATCTCGGCGGCGGACTTGGCCAGGTTGGCCTCGGTGCGCGCGCCGAGGACGGCGTTCCCGCCGTCGCGGACCACGGCGGCGGCCACCTGGTGGCCGAGCCCGGCCCCCACACCGGAGACGACGACGGTCTTCCCTCGCAGCAGCATGGCGCGCTCCCGTGTGACGATCCGTTTCTGACGGTGCGTCAGGGTAGGTGGCGGCGGCCGCGGTGGGAAGGGGTGCGGGGGCCCGGGCGGCTCAGCGGCTCCCGCTGGCGTCCAGGTAGATGTTCACGGCGACCCAGGTGAACCACAGCAGCGGGATGATCGCCACGTAGGCGAGCGGCCGGGCGTGCACCGGCGGGCCCTCCTCCAGCGGCTGGCGGCCCGGCGCCGGGGTGGGGTCCGGGAGCTTGCCGAACTTGATCGCGGCGAGCAGGTTCCAGAACAGCGTGAACGGGGTGAAGAGCACCAGGGACAGGGGGCTCCACCAGCCCTGGCACAGGGTCTTGGTGGTCATCGTGCGCACCAGGGAGCGGCCGCACGGGCGGCAGAACGGACCGTTGAGGGTGTGGAAGCGCATCAGGACCAGCACGCCGACGTGGGCGCGGACCGAGAACAGCGCGGCCTGCGGCGCCCCGCAGTTGCGGCAGCCCGGCGCG
This sequence comes from Streptomyces sp. NPDC001594, assembly GCF_042893675.1. Lineage (NCBI taxonomy): Bacteria > Bacillati > Actinomycetota > Actinomycetes > Kitasatosporales > Streptomycetaceae > Streptomyces > Streptomyces sp. NPDC001594. Next base: position 143,961 of record NZ_JBIAVB010000017.1, read on the forward strand.
GGCACGTGGCCGTACGGCGGCGCGTAGGCGGGGTCGTGGGGCATCGCGCCGGGCGGCATCGCGCCCGGGGCGCCCTGCTGGGCGGGGAAGCCGGGGGCGGGCTGCTGGGCGTACGGGTTCGGCTGCGCGGCGGGGGCGCCCGCGTACGGGTTCGGCGGGACCGGGGCGCCGGAGTAGGGGTTCGGCGCGGGCTGGTGCGGCGGGGTGGTCATGGCAGGCCTTCGGGATCGGCGGCGAGGGCAGGAGAGCGGCGGCCGGCCGGCGGCGGGCGTCGGGCGGGGCGGTGTGCACGGCCCGGACCGCGGCCCGCCCCGCCTCCCGGATGCCTCACGGAAGGAGGAGGCTTCGCACGCCAGTTCTCTCGTCTGGCCGAAAAGTACCAGGAGTCGGGCCGCCCGCCGGTCACCTTCCCCCGGCGGGTCACGGCTTCGGGTTCGCCGCCACCAGCCGCCCGAAGGCCTCCGGGGTGATCGTCTCCAGGCCCTTGCCCGTCAGCACGTCCACCTCCTTGCCGTTGACCTCCACCACCGGAGTGCCCTTCTTGCCGCTGCCGTGGAAGGTCTGCGAGACCCGGTCCGCCCACGGCATGTACGTCAGCTCCTCGACCGCCCTGTCGAAGCCCGGGGTGCGCAGCCCCGGTACCTGGTCGGCGAGGTCCAGCAGGGTGGCCGTCGAGCCGAACCTGTCCTCCGACTCCTGCTGCGGATGGTTCGCGTAGAGCACCCGCAGGTAGTCCATGAACTTCTCCGGGCTCTCGTTGACGGCCGCGCCCAGCGCGTTCAGCGCGCGCTTGGAGCCCTTGCCGCCCAGGGCCCCGTCCAGGAAGGCGGCGAAGTGGTACTCGACGCGGTAGTCCCCGGCGTCCGCCCGCTCCTTGAAGGCCGGCCCGAGGCCCGTCTCCACGCCCGCGCAGAACGGGCAGCGCGGGTCCAGCCAGACCGATACGAGGTCCTTCGCGCCCTCCTTGCCGTACGGGACGACCGCCCCGTCCTCGCCGGCCGTGTGCGCGGGCCGCACGAACGGCCTGCCGCCCGCCTCGCTCTCCCCCGAACCGGCGGACCGCGACGCGTAGATGCCCACGCCGGCCGCGATCACGAGGGCGGCGGCCAGGGCCCCGCCGACGAGCAGCCGCCCGCGCAGCCGCGCGCGCCGCGCCCGCTCCTCCCGTTCCGCCAGGAGTCGTTCGCGGGCCCCGCGCCGCTGGTCCTTCTTGCCGTCACTCGCCATGAAACCAGGCTAAATTCCCATGAGTCCTGCCAGGATGGGCCTTTGGGAGGTTCCGGACAGGGCCGGAAGTCCCGTTCGCACCGGGCCGGAGGGCCGCAGGAGCCGGGGTGGACGTCCTGGGCCACAGGGGGGTGAAGCCGAGACGAATGGTGTGTCATATCTGCGGGGGCGACGGCGAGTCGTATCCGAATACCTGATAGACAGAACAATCACGGCCCGACCCGGCCGTGCGCCTGACTTCGCCGGCCGCCTTGGGGGGATCGCCGCACCGTGAAGCCGCTTCACCGCCACGTAGTCAACACCTCGCGCAAGGTCTTGTGCACGGCCGCGCTCGCGGCCAGCCTGACCACCGCCGCCGTGGTGACCAACACCCCGGTCGCCGGCGCGGGCGAGGCCGAACCCACCCCGGACAGCCCGCAGGCCGCCGAGCGCGGCGACGCCCGCCTCGACCTCCCGGGCCAGCTCGCCGACCCGGTCGTCCCGCCCGCCGCGGGCGGCACGGCCGCCGAGGGCGCCGCCGGCATCCCCGCGACCGCCCTGGACGCCTACAAGCGCGCCGAGGTGGCCGTCGCCGCCGCCCTGCCCAAGTGCAAGCTGCCCTGGCAGCTCGTCGCGGGCATAGGCCGGATCGAGTCCGTCCACGCCTCCGGCTACGGGCTCAAGGACGACGGCACCACCGAGCGGCCGATCCGCGGCCCCCGCCTCGACGGCAACGGCTACGAGAAGATCCTCGACACCGACAAGGGCGAGTTCGACGGCGACACCGAGTACGACCGCGCCTTCGGCCCCCTGCAGTTCATCCCCTCCACCTGGGCCACCTGGAAGGCCGACGGCAACGGGGACGGCAAGCGCGACGCCAACAACATCTACGACGCGGCGCTGGGCGCGGGCCTCTACCTCTGCTCGGGCGGCAAGGACCTCTCCAACCCGGCCGACCTCGACAGGGCGATCCTCAGCTACAACAACTCGCGCGAGTACGTGAACAGCGTGCTCGGCTACATGCGCCAGTACCAGCAGGACGGCACCGCCGGGGTCCCGAACCCGCCCGTCGGCACCTTCCCGACCCCGCCGACGCCGACGATCCCCACCCCGCCGCACGTCCCGGCGCCCAACCCGCCGGCGACGAAGCCCACGCCCAAGCCGGACCCCAAGCCCGACCCGAAGCCCACGCCCAAGCCGGACCCGAAGCCCGACCCGACCAAGCCCACCCCGGCGCCCGCGACGCTGGCCAAGCTGGAGCGGGTCGGCGACGCCGCGCTGGAGGCGGAGGCCGGCAGCACCTTCGCGGACGGCGCCCGCTTCAAGGCGGTCCTCAGCGACGGCAAGCCGGCCGTCGGCCAGGCCGTGGTCGTCGCCGTCGAGCAGGACACCACCGGCGGCACGGGCTTCGTCTTCGGCGGCGAGTCGAGCGTGGTCGTCCGTACCGACGCCCAGGGCATCGCCACCGCGCCGCGCCTCAAGGCCGGTCCGAAGGCGGGCGCCTTCACCCTCCGGGCCACGGCCTACGACTCCAAGAGCCAGTTCACCGTGGCGCTGGACGGCAAGGTCACCGCGAAGCCGGCCGAGAAGCCGGTGGCGCTGACCCGTGCGGACGGCGGCGGGGCGGTCGAGGTCGCGGCCGGCACCTCGGTCAAGGGCCTGCAGTTCCTGACCGCCCGCGACGGCAAGGCGCAGGCCGGGGTCCAGGTCACCGCGACGCTGGTCACGGGCAAGCCCGGGGCCTGGGTCCCGGTCGATCCGACGGCGGCCAAGGGCCCGTTCTTCAAGGGCGCCGCGGAGGGCCGGAAGCTGTTCGCCGTGGACCTGCCCAAGACCGGGGCCGACGGGAAGACCGACCTGCCGGAGCTGCTGACCACGGACGCGCCCGCGGGCACGTACCACCTGCGGCTGACCACGGCGGACGGGGCGGAACTGGTCCTGGACCTCACCGTCACCGCCCCGAAGGCGGACCCCAAGGCCTGACCGGGGCCCGTGCGGACGGACGACACACGGCACGGCCGGTCGCGCACCTCGCGACCGGCCGTGCCGTGCGTGTACCGGGAGCGTGGCCCTATACGGGGGTGTCCTGGACGGTCGTGAAGCCGGTACCGCAGGCGGCCGCCAGGTTCGAGGCGGTGAACGGAGTGTCGGAGGTGGTGCAGGTCGCCTGGTGCAGCTCACCCTCCCGGTCCTGCAGGGTGACGTAGAGGGAGCCCGGGTTGGATTCCGTCACCGAGGCGGCGGTGTCCGTGACGCACCGGGGCGCGTGGGCGAGGATCCCGAGGTTGATCCACACGCCCGGGTTGCGGCTGTCGTTGAGGAAGGCGTGCCCGTGCCGGTCGGTCGCCACCCGGAAGATCAGGCCCGGGGGGAAGTTCGTGTAGTCCGGCGAGGCGGTCGCGAGGTCGCGGGAGGTGGAGCACTTCCTGCGGTGGTCGTCGTCCCGGTCGTCGTCGGAACGGGTCGGCGCGGCAGTCACCGCCTGCTTGGCGGGCTTCGCCGCCTTGGCGGGATGGGAGGCCTTCTTCTTGTGCTGCGGGTCGTGGTCCATGCCGCCGCTGGCGGCCGCCGACGGCGCGAGGAGCGCGCCGAGGAGCACTGCCCCCGACACCGCCGAAACACCCCGAGCGGCCCAAGCGAGCTTCGTCATCCGATTCCTCCGTGAGTCCGGGACCGATGTCCGCGACCGAACATCCCCGACGCCCCTCGGATGTACACACGGTGTGATGGGCAGTCACTCAGGGGAACCAGGATTCGGCCCCGAACGGACGCGGGACGCGCCGGGGCCGGCCCGAGCCAGCCCCGGGGAAAAGGCAGGAGCCCCGCCCCAGCCGTTCGCACGGCGGGGGCAGGGCTCCTTGGGTACTGCGATATCCGACCGCGATCGGGTCGGCCTGGCGACTAGGCCGGGGTGACGTTCTCCGCCTGCGGGCCCTTCGGACCCTGCGTGACGTCGAAGTTCACCTGCTGGTTCTCCTCGAGGGAGCGGAAGCCAGAGGCGTTGATCGCGGAGTAGTGGACGAAGACATCCGGGCCGCCGCCGTCCTGGGCGATGAAGCCGAAGCCCTTTTCAGCGTTGAACCACTTCACGGTTCCGGTAGCCATGAGCCCTCCTATGGGCCAAAGGGTCGCCCTGCTCCAGAACCTGCTAAGAAGTCTGAAAACTACAAAAGCCTGCGGGTTACAAGCTCCGCAGGCCTCGTACTGCAAGGGAAACCAAACTGCAACTTGCGTCGAGCCTAGCACGCACCCTCGGGCGGAGACCAGAGGGAAAGATCACGTCACCCGGACGTTTGAGACCCGCTCGATCGCTGACGGAGAAGCGCCGCTAGTCTCGCGATGTGGACGTCTATCGCAGCCGGCCCAGGGTCGGCCACATCCAGTTCCTGAACTGCCTGCCCCTCTACTGGGGTCTCGCGCGCACCGGCACCCTGCTGGACATGGAGCTGACCAAGGACACCCCCGAGAAGCTGAGCGAGCGGCTCGTCCAGGGGGACCTGGACATCGCCCCGATCACCCTCGTCGAGTTCCTCCGCAACGCCGACCGGCTCGTCGCCCTCCAGGACATCGCCGTCGGCTGCGACGGCCCCGTCATGTCCTGCGTGATCGTCTCGCAGGTCCCGCTGGAGCAGCTGGACGGGGCCCGGGTGGCCCTCGGCTCGACCTCGCGGACCTCCGTGCGGCTGGCCCAGCTGCTGCTCGCCGAGCAGTACGGGGTCCGGCCCGACTACTACACCTGCCCCCCTGACCTGGGGGTGATGATGCAGGAGGCCGAAGCGGCGGTGCTGATCGGCGACGCCGCGCTGCGCGCCTCGCTGCACGACGCGCCCCGGCTGGGGCTGGCCGTGCACGACCTGGGGCGGATGTGGAAGGAGTGGACGGGGCTGCCGTTCGTCTTCGCCGTCTGGGCCGCCCGCAAGGACTACCTGGACCGTGAACCCGAGATCGTCCGGGAGGTCCACGACGCCTTCCTGGCCTCCCGGGACCTCTCCCTGGAGGAGGTCGTGAAGGTCGCCGAGCAGGCGGCCCGCTGGGAGGCGTTCGACGCCGGGCTGCTCCAGCGCTACTTCACCACCCTCGACTTCCGCTTCGGCCCGGAACAACTCGCCGGGGTGCGGGAATTCGCGCGCCGAACGGGAGCGGACACCGGCTACGCGACCGATGTGGCGGTGGAGTTGCTGAAGGCCGGGCGGCAGGAACGCTGATCGCCAATACCCCGGGGACCTTCCCGGGGGCCTTCCGCTTCACCGCACGGGAATGTTCCGTTTGCCGGTAATTCGTTCGCCTTTCGCATTTCCGTCGCACTCGCCCGGAGAAGCCGAAGAAGAGCGGCGGAGCGGAATACGAGCAGGGGTGGGGAAGGCCATGGCATTCGGCAGGAACACGGCAACCGCGGAACCCTTCGAACCGGTGCCCTGGGAGGGCATCACCCGGTTCACGGTCGGCAGGGTGCTGCGCGACGCGGTGCGCGCGTCCAGGCGGGGTACGGGGGCGCACGCCGTGCGCGTACCGCGCCTGCGCGGCGGCGAGGAGCTGATGGTCCCGGCCCTGTACATCGCGCCGGCCGGGCCGGACGGCGTCCCGCTGCGGCAGGGGGGCTTCCGGCTGTACGAGGACGAGGGCCGTACCCGGCTGCTGTGCTCGGTGCTCCCCGAGGGCCCCGGCGGCGAGCACCACCGGGTGACGGACGCGGCCGGCCGGCAGGCCGGCACGGTCCACCGGACCCCGGCGGCGCAGCGCCTGGTCCGGCACGGCTGGTGGCTGGAGCAGCCCGGGCACCCGGAGGTGACCGCCCCGCGCCCCTGGGCCGAGGGGGGACCGGGGCGGATCGTGGGGCGGGGCGTCGGCAAGGTCCTGGGCAGCGTCGCCGACAGCATCCTGAGCCTCGGCGCCGAGGGCGACGGCGGCGGACCGCCGCAGCCGGTGCTCTGGCGGTCCGGCGAGGAGACCGTGCTCTCCTTCCAGCCGTCGCAGGGCCCCCGCTGGTACGCGGTCGAGCGGGAGGGCTGGCTGGACAAGCGGCTGGCCTTCGCCCTCGTGGTGCTGAGGGAGAGCGAGGTGTGGGGCGCGGACCGCCGCTGACCCCGCCCCACCGCCCGAGGCCGTCCGGGACATCCGGTCACGCCGGACACCCCCTAAGGTGCTGCTGTCCGGGCGACGTGGGGAACCCGGGGACAGGGGGGACGCGATGCAGCCGCTCGAAGACGGTGAGCCGCGGACGATCGGCGCGTACCGGCTGCTCGGCCGGCTCGGCGCGGGCGGCATGGGACGGGTCTACCTGGGGCGCAGCGCGGGCGGCCGGACCGTCGCCGTGAAGGTCGTGCACCCCCATTTCGCCTCCGACTCGGAGTTCCGCGCCCGCTTCCGCCGTGAGGTGGAGGCCGCCCGGCGGGTGGGCGGGGAGTGGACCGCGCCCGTGCTGGACGCCGACCCGGACGCGGCCGTGCCGTGGGTGGCGACCGGGTACGTGGCCGGGCCCTCGCTGGACCGGGCGGTCGCCGGGCACGGGCCGCTGCCGGAGGCCTCCGTTCGGGCCGTGGGCGCGGGGCTGGCCCGGGCCCTGGTGGCGGTGCACGGGCTGGGCCTCGTCCACCGCGACGTGAAGCCGTCGAACGTGATGCTGACCCTCGACGGGCCCCGGCTGATCGACTTCGGGATCGCCCGCGCCACGGACGGCACCGCCTCGCTGACCTCCACGGGCGTCTCCATCGGCTCGCCGGGCTACATGTCCCCCGAGCAGATCCTCGGCAAGGGGGTCACGGGCGCCTCGGACGTGTTCTCGCTGGGCGCGGTCCTGGCCTTCGCCGCGACCGGGCGGCCGCCGTTCTTCGGGGACAACTCCGCCACCCTCCTCTACAAGGTGGTGCACGAGGAGCCCGAGCTGGACGCCGTCCCGGCCGGGCAACTGCGCGAGCTGATCGCCGCCTGCCTGGCGAAGACGGCCGCCGAGCGCCCCGCCCCGCACGACCTGGCGGCCGCGCTGGGCGGGGCGCTCGGCGCGCCCGGGTGGCTTCCGGCGCCGCTGGTGGAGGAGGCGAGCCGTGCGGCGGTGGCCCTGCTGAACCTGGACGCCGCCGGGCCCTCCGACGCCTACCCTTCCGGGCCGGTGCCGTTCACCGGCGGGTCCTTCGGCGGGCCCGTCGGCGGTTCCCTCGGGGGCGGGTTCGGGACGCCGGACCCCTCGTACGGGAACCCCGGCGGCTACGCGGCCGCTGCCGGCCCCTACGGCCCCGGCAGCGGACCGTACGGGTCGGGAGCCGGCGGCTCCATGGGCGGCGGGGTGTACGGGATGCCCACCGAGACGGCCGGGTCCCCCGGGGTACCGGGGCAGCGGAACGCCGCGCCGGGCGAGCGGCGCCGGATGACCGTCCGGGCCTCCGGCCGCCGTTTCAGCTGCACCCTGGTGCTCGGCGCGGCCGCCGCCCTGGTGGCCCTGTCCGGCGGCCTGTACGGCATGGGGCTGCTGCCCGGCCGGTCCGACTCCCACGACAAGGTGGTGGGCCAGCCCCCGGCCACCTCCAAGGCCCCGGACCCGGCCGGCTCCGCCCCGTCCTCGCCGGCCCCGCCGAAGGGCACCCGGGACGACGTCCCCAAGGAGCTCATCGGCACCTGGAAGGGCACCGTCACCACCAACCTCGGGGCCACCAGCCAGTTCGAGATCACCATCAAGGGCGGCAAGGTCGGCGAGGTCGTCGCCCGGGACAAGTCGATCCTGCCGCTCCTGGGCACCGACTGCAGCGGGGACTGGAAGCTCGGCTCCGCCACCGACCGCTCCCTGGTCCTGGACACCGCCGGCGGCCCCAACCCGGCCCCCGGCATCTGCGCCGGAGGCTCCGCCGACGAACGGTTCACCCTGAACCAGGGCGGCTCGCTGCACTACAAGTCGGGGGACAGGGCGGCCGGCAACCCCGAGGGCGACCTCACCCGCAGCCCCTGACGGAGCCGGTCGGGGGCCCTGGCGTAGGCTGGATCGGTCCGGACCCTTGACACACCGCCGAAAGGTGACCCACCGGTGACCGACCTGGCCGCACTCCAGTCCGTCCTCGACCGCGCTGCCGCGGGGGGCCGGATCACCAAGGAAGAGGCGCTCGACCTCTACCGGCACGCTCCCCTCCACGCGCTCGGCCAGGCCGCCGACGCGGTGCGCCGGCGCCGCTACGCGGGGACCGAGCACATCGCGACGTACATCATCGAGCGCAACATCAACTACACGAACGTGTGCGTCACGGCGTGCAAGTTCTGCGCCTTCTACGCGGCCCCCAAGGACACGAAGAAGGGCTGGACCCGCGGCCTCGACGACATCCTGCGCCGCTGCGCGGAGACCGTCGAGCTCGGCGGTACGCAGGTGATGTTCCAGGGCGGGCACCACCCGGACTTCGGCGTGGAGTACTACGAGGAGCACTTCTCCGCCATCAAGAAGGCCTTTCCGCAGCTGGTCATCCACTCCCTCGGCGCGTCCGAGGTCGAGCACATGGCCCGCATCTCCGGCGTCTCCGCCGAGGAGGCCATCCGGCGCATCCACGCCGCCGGCCTCGACTCCTTCGCGGGCGCCGGCGCCGAACTCCTGCCGGAGCGGCCGCGCAAGGCCGTCGCCCCGCTGAAGGAGTCCGGCGAGCGCTGGCTGGAGATCATGGAGATCGCCCACAAGCTGGGCGTGGAGTCCACCTCCACCATGCTGATGGGCACCGGCGAGACCAACGCCGAGCGCATCGAGCACATCGCGATGATCCGTGACACGCAGGACCGCACCGGCGGCTTCCGCGCGTTCATCCCGTACACGTACCAGCCCGAGAACAACCACCTCAAGGGCCGGACGCAGGCGACGGTCTTCGAGTACCTGCGCATGATCGCGATCGCCCGCCTCTTCCTCGACAACATCGCGCACATCCAGGGTTCCTGGCTGACCGTCGGCAAGGAAGCGGGCCAGCTCTCGCTCCACTACGGCGCCGACGACCTCGGTTCGATCATGCTGGAGGAGAACGTCGTCTCCTCCGCCGGTGCCAAGCACCGCTCGAACCGCCAGGAGATCATCGACCTGATCCGCAAGGCGGGCCGCGTCCCGGCGCAGCGCGCGACCACGTACGAGCACCTCGTGGTGCACGAGGACCCGGCGAACGACCCGGTCGACGACCGCGTGGTCTCGCACATCTCCTCGACCGCCATCGAGGGGGGCACCGCGCACCCCGAGCTGAAGCTCATCTCCACGAACTGACGCGGACCGACCCCCGATGCTGACGCTGCACACCGCCGAGCTCCTCGTCGCCGGGCCGGGCGCCGCTCCGCTGGAGGCGGGCGCCGTCCTGGTGGAGGGCGACCGGATCGTCCGCACGGGCCGCTACGAGGACCTCGGCGCGGCCGCGCCGCACGCCCGGGTGCGGCGCTGGCCCGGGGTGCTCACCCCGGGACTGCTGGCGCGCGGGGCGGACGTGCTGCTGGAGGGGACGTACTATCCCGACGACCCGTACGAGGTCACCGAGCTGGGCGCCGACCCGATCACCGGGGCGGAGGCCCTCGAAGCCCTCAAGCTGACCGACGCCCGCCGGGGCAACAGCGCCCGGCGCGGCACGCAGAAGCTGCTGGCGCGCGGGGTGGTGGCGGTGGCCGGACGGTTCACGGTCCCGGCGGTGCGCACGGCCGTGGTCCGCTCGGGCCTGGCCGTGCTCCCGCCCGCCCCCTACGAGGGTGAGGCGGCGCTGGACCCGCTGACCGGGCGGGAGAGCGCCGGGCAGGCCTTCCACGGGGTGCTCCAGGACGGGGCGGAGGCCCGGTTCGCGGTGTTCGCGGTGGCGGACGAGGCCGAACTGCTGGAGCGCGGGGCGACCACCTGCGTGGCCACCGTCATCGGCGGCCGCCTGCTGCACCGGCGGCGCTAGTCCCGCTAGGGAACCGGGGGGCCGGCGAGGTAGGTTCCGCCGGCGGTGTGCGGCCAGGCGTTCGACGTGCACCCCTGGAGCCCCTTGAGCTGCTGCATCATCGCCGGGGCGGGGGCGCCCGGCCGGGGGCAGGTCTCGTGGCCGCGGCCCAGTTCGTGGCCCACCTCGTGGTTGATGATCAGCGCCCGGTACTCGGCGGCCGAGCCCTGGAACGTCGGCGACCCCTCCTGCCAGCGCTTGAGGTTCACCACGATGGTGTGGTGGGCCTGGCAGTTGGTCTCCCCGATGAGCTCGGGGGTCACCACGTCGCACAGCCGGTCCGTGGTGGCGGGCGTGGCGATCTTCACGGTGAAGTCCACCGGTTCGCCGCGGCCGGCCAGCCGGAACCCGTACGAGGGGTCGCGTATCCACCCGCGGCGGTCGCCGAGTATCGCCTCGATGTTCCGGGCGGCGGAGTCCGGGTCGACGCCGCTGGCGTTCTCCGTCTCCACCCGCCAGCGCAGCGGACGCCCCTGGCCCTGGGCCTGGCCGGTGCTGGAGGAAGCGGTGAACGCGCCCGGGGCCGCCGTCGGGCTCGGACTCGGGCTCGGACTCGGACTCGGACTCGGACTCGGACTCGGACTCGGGCTCTGGCTCGCGGCCGGGGCCGTCCGCCCGGCCGCCGGCGGCGGGCCGCCCCGGGCGGCGGTGGCGGCGCCCCGCTCCAGCCCGAGCCAGTAGGCGGCGAGGGAGAGCACGGCTAACGCCGTCGAGCCCAGGACCGTACGGCGCAGTCGTCTGCGCCGCCGTTCGGCCCTTCGTGCGGTGACTGATCGGCGTGTCGCCATGAGTGGTCCCTTTGTGTCGGATCGCCTGCCCAGTCTGCCCGTTTCCGGTCCTGATCTGCCGGAATTTCCATGGGTGCGGGTCAGAGCGGGCCGGGGCGGCCGACACGGTGGCGGCCTGAGAGGATGACGGGGTACGACCTGTCCGCCGCAGACACACCGAGCATCGAGGGGCCACCGCCAGTGACAAGGGCTTCCCTGGACAAGCAGCCGCACGAAGTCGCCTCCATGTTCGACGGCGTCGCGGAGAAGTACGACCTCACCAACGACGTCCTCTCCCTCGGGCAGGCCCGCCTGTGGCGCAGGGAGGCCGCCAAGGCGGTCGCCGCCCGCCCCGGCCACAAGGTGCTCGACCTGGCCGCCGGCACCGCGACCTCCTCCCTGCCGTACGCCGCGACCGGCGCGTACGTCGTCCCCTGCGACTTCTCCCTCGGCATGCTGCGGGAGGGCAAGAAGCGCAACCCGTGGCTCCCGCTGACGGCGGGCGACGCGACCCGCCTCCCCTTCCGGGACGACGTCTTCGACACGGTCACGATCTCCTTCGGGCTGCGCAACGTCCAGGACACTGACGCCGCGCTGCGCGAGATGTACCGGGTGACCAAGCCGGGCGGGCAGGTCGTCATCAGCGAGTTCTCGCAGCCGACGTGGGCGCCGTTCCGGACGGTCTACACCGAGTACCTGATGCGCGCCCTGCCGCCGGTGGCCCGCGCGGTGTCCTCCAACCCCGACGCGTACGTGTACCTCGCCGAGTCCATCCGCGAGTGGCCGGACCAGCCGGCGCTGGCCGGGCTGCTGCAGAAGGCCGGCTGGGGCAAGGTGGCCTGGCGCGACCTGAGCGGCGGCATCGTGGCCCTGCACCGCGGCGTCAAGGTCCAGTAGCACCCGACGGCACGTGTGGCACCAGTGGACTACCAGCACATCCTCGAACGGATCGCGGCGGACGTCGCCCCGCTGATCGGCAGCGGTACCCCGGCCGAGTACATCCCGGCGCTGGCGGGGGTCGACCCCCGCCGGTTCGGGATGGCGATCGCCGACCTCGACGGGAACGTCTTCGGCACCGGGGACTGGCGGGTCCCCTTCTCCACCCAGTCGATCACCAAGGTCTTCGCGCTGGCCCTCGCCCTCGCGGAGGGCGGGGACAGCCTCTGGGAGCGGGTGGGCCGGGAGCCGTCCGGCAACCCGTTCAACTCCCTGGTGCAGCTGGAGTACGAGAACGGCATCCCGCGGAATCCTTTCATCAACGCGGGCGCGCTCGTCGTCACCGACCGGCTGCAGACCCTGACGGGTGACGCGAGCAGCGAACTCCTGGAGTTCCTGCGGCAGGAGAGCGGGAACCCGGACGTCGGCTTCGACGCGGAGGTGGCCGCGTCCGAGCACGAACACGGCGACCGGAACGCGGCCGTGGCGCACTTCATGGCCTCCTACGGCAACATCGACAACCCCGTGCCGGCGCTGCTGGACCACTACTTCTGGCAGTGCTCGATCGAGATGACCTGCGCGGACCTGGCCCTGGCCGGCCGCTTCCTGGCCCGGCACGGGCTCCGGGCGGACGGGTCCCGCCTCCTCACCCGCAGCGAGGCCAAGCAGATCAACGCGGTGATGCTGACCTGCGGGACGTACGACGCGGCGGGGGAGTTCGCCTACCGGGTGGGGCTCCCGGGCAAGAGCGGGGTCGGCGGCGGCATCATCGCGGTCGTCCCGGGCCGCTGCACCCTCGCGGTGTGGAGCCCGGGCCTGGACGCCCGGGGCAACTCGGTAGCGGGCGCGGCGGCCCTGGACCGCTTCACAACCCTGACGGGCCTGAGCGTGTTCTGATCTTCCCGCGCCGCTCGCGCGGCTCGGCCGTGGCCGGCCTCCCCGGCTTCGCACCGCTGCGGCGAACTCCGTCCGCCGGAGGCTGGGCGGGGCCGCTGCCCCTGGCCGGGGCCGGCGGCCCTCTGCGGACCGCTGCCGCCGCGCGGGAATCCAGCCCCGCCTGGGGGCCCCTCCCAGCGGTAGCTGGGGGAGGAACGGAGGAAGGGCGGGGCGGGGAGCAGACCCCGCGCAGCGGGAGCCGCAGCCGCAGGCGGCCCCTACGCCCCCGCGAGGTCCAGCTCGTACAGCCGGGCCCGCCGCCCACCCGGGGCGGCGACTTCCTCCCCCGGCGCCATGCCCAGCCGCTCCGCCACCGCCACCGACCGCACGTTCCGCACGTCGACCACCGCGCAGACCCGCCCCACCCCGACCTCCCGCAACCGCTCCAGCGTGGCCAGCGCGGCGGCGTACGCGTACCCCTTCCCCCACGCGGCGCGCCCCAGCCGCCACCCGATCTCGATCCGCCCCACCGGCCCCCACGCCTTCGTCGCGGGCCATGGCTGCGCGCCCGTGAAGCCGAGGACCTCGCCCTCCTCGTCGAGCAGGGTCCACAGGCAGTGCCCCAGCTGGGCGTCGTGCATCCGCTGCCGGGCGGTGATCTCCTCGTACACGGACAGCTCCGCGGGCCCCCCGAGGAACTCCATCACGTCCGCGTCGTCGAAGAGGCGGTACCAGGTGTGCGCGTCCTCGTCGATCGGTACGCGGAGCCGGACCGCCGGCAGCGGCGGCCGGGTCGTCGGCGAGGTCGTCGGCGAGGTAGTCATCGGGGCAGCCCTTCGGATCGCGATCACTCTCGCTGCATAGACTGCGTCATGTCCTGTGCCGTTGGGCACCCCTTATCGAGCCTTCGGGAGACCCCGCAGTGACCGAGCCCACCGAGCCCCTCTCCGAACACCGCGCGGACGTGATCGTCGTCGGGGCCGGGCCCGCCGGCTCGACGACCGCCTACTACCTCGCGAAGGCCGGACTCGACGTCCTGCTCCTGGAGAAGACGGCGTTCCCGCGCGAGAAGGTCTGCGGTGACGGTCTGACCCCGCGCGCCACCAAGCAGCTGGTCGCGATGGGCATCGACATCTCCGAAGAGGCCGGCTGGCTGCGCAACAAGGGCCTGCGCATCATCGGCGGCGGGCAGCGGCTCCAGCTGGACTGGCCGGAACTCGCCTCCTACCCGGACTACGGACTCGTCCGCAAGCGCGACGACTTCGACGAGACCCTGGCCCGCCAGGCGCAGAAGGCCGGCGCCCGCCTGTACGAGCGCTGCAACGTCGGCGAGCCCGTCCGCGACCCGCGCACCGGGCACATCACCGGTGTGCAGGCGAAGCTCGGCGAGGAGAAGACCCCGGTCACCTTCCACGCCCCGCTCGTCGTCGCCGCCGACGGCAACTCCTCGCGCCTGTCCCTGGCGATGGGCCTGCACCGGCGCGAGGACCGCCCGATGGGCGTCGCCGTGCGCACGTACTTCACCTCGCCCCGGCACGACGACGACTACCTGGAGTCCTGGCTGGAGCTGTGGGACCGGCGCGGCCCGCAGGACCGGCTGCTGCCCGGCTACGGCTGGATCTTCGGCATGGGTGACGGCACCTCCAACGTCGGCCTCGGCATCCTCAACTCCTCCTCCGCGTTCAAGGAGCTGGACTGGCGCGAGGTCCTCAAGGCCTGGTGCGCGTCCATGCCGGAGGACTGGGGATACACCCCCGAGAACATGACGCAGCCGATCCGCGGCGCGGCCCTGCCGATGGCCTTCAACCGGCAGCCGCACTACACCAAGGGCCTGCTGCTGGTCGGTGACGCGGGCGGGCTCGTCAACCCGTTCAACGGCGAGGGCATCGCCTACGCGATGGAGTCCGGCCAGATCGCGGCGGACGTCATCGTCCAGGCCCACGCCCGCGCCACCCCGGCCCAGCGCGAGCTGGCGCTGCACAGCTACCCGAAGGTGCTCAAGGAGACCTACGGCGGCTACTACACGCTGGGCCGCGCCTTCGTGAAGCTGATCGGCAACCCGACGGTCATGAAGATCGCCGCCCAGCGCGGTCTGACGCACCCGGTGCTGATGCGCTTCACGCTGAAGATGCTGGCGAACCTGACGGACCCGACGGGCGGCGACGCGATGGACCGCATCATCAACGGCCTCTCGAAGGTGGCCCCGAAGGCCTGAGCCGGGTCGGTACGCCCCGTGGAACCCCCTGAGCCGCCCCCGGGTCCGCCGGCGGGCGGCTCAGCCGTCCGCGGGCTCCCGCGGGCCGTCCGGGGCTGCGTGGACGGTGCGGACGCAGCGGGTCAGCAGGCCCAGGCCCGCGAGCAGCAGGGCGCCGGAGACGGTCCACCCCAGGCCGAGCGTCAGCGGGCTGCCGGGCTTCTGCCAGGGGCGCGCGGTGGTCAACACCCAGCCGCCGACAGCCAGCAGGCCGAGCCCGAGCGCGGCGGGCAGGGCGGTGTCGTTGCCGTCGCCGTGCTGCTCGCACGAGGTTCCGCTCACGGGCTCGCCACCTCCGGGGGTCGCTGGGGCACACGGGTACCCGCCTATCTTCGCAGGGCCTCGGCCGGTTCCACCCGGGCCGCCCGCCAGGCGGGATACAGCCCGGCGAGCACGCCGGTGCCCAGCCCGGCGAGCGGGGCCGCGGCGACCGTGCCGGGGTGGATCACCGGGGTCCAGTCGCGGACCAGGCAGACCCCGACCACCGTCAACTCGCCCAGCGAGGCGCCCACCAGCCCGCCGAGCGCGCCCAGCAGTGCGGATTCGGTGAGGAATTGGGCGGACACGTGTCGCCCCCGCGCTCCGAGGGCGCGGCGCAGACCGATCTCGGCGGTGCGTTCCAGGACCGCCACGAGCGTGGTGTTGGCGATGCCGACCGCGCCGATGACCAGGCAGATCCCGGCGAGCAGCAGGAACAGCGCGCTCAGGTCGGAGGTGACGCCCGAGCGCAGCGTCCGGGGGTCGGGAGGCGGGACGGCCTTGAGGTACTCGGGGTGGTCGGGGCGCAGGGCGAGCGGGGCGAGGTCGGCGACCTGGCGGGCGGCGCCGAGCTCGGTGGCGATCAGCACGGCCGCGCCGCCGGGTTCGGGCGGGCCCCACAGCTCCTGGGCGGTGGCCCGGGGCACGAGGACGGACAGCAGGTTCTCCGGCTTGCGTTCCACGTCCGCGAGGATGCCCGCGACGGTGAAGGGTTCGGCACCGATGTACAGGGCGGGCCGGGTGGCCAGGGTGGTGATGCCGAGGCGTTCGGCGACGCCGCTGCCGATGAGGACGACGCGCTGGCGGCTCCGCTCGGCGAACTCGTCGTAGAGGCGCCCTTCGCGGAGGGTGGGGACGAGGGCGGCCACGGCCCCGGGGGAGGCGGCGACGACGGTGGTGCCGGTTCCGGTGCGGGAGCCGCCGGCGCCGGCCGGGGGCAGGGCGCTCACGGGGGTGGACGGGTCCAGCCGTACGGTCCACAGGACCCCGGCGCTGCGGACGCCCGCGACCGCGCGCAGCCGCTGTTCGGCGTCGGCGGGGAAGCCGGGTCCGGCGAACTCGTCCTGCCGGACCGCGATGTCCTCGACGGTCACCTCGGTGGCGGTGAGGACGTTGAACCGGCCGTCGATCTGGGAGGAGATGGTGGCGGTCAGGCCGAGGACGGCCACGAAGCTGCCGACGCCCAGTACGGTCCCGAGTGCGGTGAGCACGGCCCGCCCCGGGCGGCGCAGCATGCCGGCGACGGCCTCGGACAGGGCGTCGCGGACGGTCAGCCGGGTGGGTTCGGGGCCGGATCTCACGCGGTCACCCGCTCGCGCAGCACGCCGTCGTGGACGGTGAGGGTCCGGTGGCCGTGGGCGGCAACCCCGGCGTCGTGGGTGATCACCAGGACGGTCATGCCGGCGGTGTGGAGCTCGTCCAGCAGGGCCAGTACGGAGGCGGCGTTCGCGGAGTCCAGGTTGCCGGTCGGCTCGTCGCACAGCAGCAGGGAGGGCCGTCCGACGAGGGCGCGGGCGATGGCGACGCGCTGGCGCTCGCCGCCGGAGAGGCGGCCGGGCACGGCACCGGTCCGGTGTCCGAGGCCGACCTGCTCCAGGGCCGCCCGCGCCCGGTGGAGGCGCTCCGTACGGGGTACCGAGGCGTAGAGCATGGCGAGGGCGACGTTCTCCAGGGCGCTGCGGTGGGACAGGAGGTGGAAGGACTGGAACACGAACCCGATGCGGCGTCCGCGCAGTGCGGTGCGGGCGTGGTCGGGCAGCCGCCCGGTGTCGATGCCGTCGAGGAGGTAGTGGCCGGCGGTGGGGGAGTCGAGCAGTCCCGCGACGTTGAGGAAGGTGGACTTCCCCGAGCCGGAGGGGCCGACGACGGTGACGAACTCGCCGCGCCGGACGGTGAGGTCGCAGGGTCTGAGCGCCTCCACGGGCGGCGGTCCGGGGTAGGTGAGCGCGACCTGGCGGAACTCGATGACGGGGGCGTCGGGGTGGCGGGGGTGCGCGGGGGCGGGTTCCGGACGGCGCCGGCGGGGCAGCCTCACCGGCCCCCCGCCGGCTTCGGCCCGGCCCCGACGACGACCCGGGTGCCGGGGGCGAGGTCGGCCGCCTGGACGGGGGTCACGGCCACGTAGCCGTCGCCGCTGGTGCCCGCCCGGACCTCCACGCGCCGCTGGGCGCCGTCGGCGGCCACGGCGGTGACGACCGTACGGCCGTCCGCGCTCGCGGAGACGGCGGTGACGGGCACCACGAGGGCGGGGCCGTCGGTCGCGGCGGACTCGATGGTCAGCCGTACGTCCTGGCCGGCGAAGGCGGCGGGCAGCGGTTGGTCGGCGCGGACCACCATCCGGTAGCCCTGCTCCCCGCCGCCGCCCTTGCCCTGGGTGCCGCCCTGGCCGCCCTGGCCTCCTTGGTCGGGCTGGCTCGCGGTGGCGGCCCGGCCGGCCGTGCGCTCGGCGGCGACCGAGGCCACGCGGCCCCGGACGTCGGTGCCGGCGGCCTCGGAGGAGACGGTCACCGCCATGCCGGGGCGCAGCAGCTGTCTCCGGTCGTCCTTGAGGTAGGCCTCGACGACGAGCTCCCCGGCGGACAGCGTGAGCACGGCCCCGGAGACCGGCCCGCCGACGCGTCCGCCGACCGCGCTGACGCGGGCGGGGAAGGCGCCGAGGAACACGGCCTCGGCGGCGGGAAGCATCGGCCCGTCGGCGGCCTCGGCGGCGGCGAGCCGGGCCCGGGCGTCGGCCAGCGCCTGCCGGGCGCGGTCGAGGCTCCGCCCGCCGTCGCCGGTACCGCCCGCGGAGGGTACGGCGGCGCCCGGCGCGGGGGAGGCCGGCCGCGGCTCCACGCCGACCCGGCCCCCCTTGCCCGCCACACCGGCCCCGCTCCCGGCGCCTGCACCGGCCGCCCCGGCCCCGCCCCCGCCGCCGCCCGAGGCGTCCTCCAGGGCCCACTCGGCGGACCGTACGGCTTCCCGCGCGGCCTTGAGGCCCTCGCCGCGGTCGGCCAGAGCGGGCAGCGGGTCGTAGCCCACGGCCCGGTAGCGGGCGGCGAGCGCGGCCTTGGTGCCGGGGCCGAAGACGCCCTTGGCGTCGGCGCCGGTGCCGTGGCCGAGCTCGCGCAGAGCCTGCTGGAGCTGGGCGACGTCGTCGCCGGCGGCGCCCGGCTTGAGGTCGCGGTAGACCGGCAGGGTGCCCTTGAGGGCCAACACGGGCCGCCCGGACACCTCCGCCAGCAGCTGTCCGGCCGCGACGGGGTCCCCGGCCCTGAGCGGCAGCTTGGTCACGACGGGCGCGCCGGCACCCTCGGCGCCGCGGGGCTGCGGGGCCACGTCCACGCTCTGGTCGGCGACGACGGTCCCGCGCATGACGACGGTCTGCGCGAGCACCCGCCGCTCGACCTCGGCGGTGAGCGGCCCCTGCGGGGGCGGCCCGGTCTCGGCGGCGATCTGCGCGGGGGACTTCACCAGCACGCCGGCCAGCAGCCCGCCGACGGCCACGAGCGCGGCCCCGACGACAACGCCCCCCACGACGCGGCGCCCCCGCCGCAGCCCCCCGCCCTCCCGCACCGGCCCCTTCCCGGCTCCGCCCACGAGGACGTGCTCCGGCCCGGTCACCCGCCGTGCGAGCCGTTCCCCGCGGACTCCCGGTCGCGTCGGCACTTGAGGACGGCGGCGGAGTGCGTGGTCCGCAGCTCGACCACCTGCTCCGGTGTCACGGCCCGGTCGTCGTACGTGCCCGTCACCGGGTCGGGATCCGGGTACCAGGAGATGCCCTCGGCCCGCAGGCAACGGGCCTCTTCACGGGCGGCGGCCAGCTGTTCCGGGGAGGCCTTCCCGGCGGAGGGTCTCGGCGGGGAAAGGCGCTCGCACGCCGCCTGGGCGGCGGCCACCTTCTCGTCGGTGTGGGGCTTCGATTTGTCGACGCGGGGAGCCCCGGAGTCGGTGTGCGTGATCGGAAGCCCCTGCTCTCGGAGACAGTCGTAGTAGGCGATTTCTGCCCGGTCCGGCGAAGGGCTGTCGCTCGCCGAGGGTTTCTCGTCTCCCGAACACGCGGTGAGCGCGAGAGACATGGCGAGAAGCAGAACGGGAATGTGCTTGCGCATGGGGGGAGTTTCTCATGAATTCCGGATGGAACAAGCGGGAGTTCCGGCCAGTTCCCGCTGTCCGCGATCCGGTTGGCCCCTTGCGCATTGCGGCACGGCTGCACTTAACTCCCGCTCGGTGTAAGGCTGTTGACATCCACAGACCCCTGTCTCTTTCTACGGTGAGGAATGTGCGAATGAACAAGAACCTGCGCGCGCTACGCCTTGCGGCCGCTCCGATGGCCGTCGCGGCCGCCTTTTTGATCACGGCGACTTCCCCCGCTTCGGCGTGGGTCCATGACGGATATCTGGAGCGGTTCGAGTTCGGCCTCTACTGGGACGACAACAGCAGGGGATGCGTCTTCGACAGCAACAACGACGACGACCACCTGACCGACGACACATTCACCGGTCCGGCAGGCTGCGGCGGGCGCGGGAAGGGAGTGAACGACAACACCACTTCCTACAACAACAGCGACATCTACGGCCGATACGTGTATACGGACGTCAACTACGGCGGAATCCGCGGCTCCATTCCGGCGGGCTACATCGGGAACGCCAGCTCGAACTACCGGAATTCGATCAGTTCGCTCCGCTGGTACCAGTAAGCCGCCCGCACTCCCGGAGGACGCCCATGCACCCCGCCCGATACCGCCAGGCCCTCGCGACCGTCCTGCTGACCGGGGCGGTCGCCCTCCTGGGGGCGGGCTGCGGTGGCGCCGGGGCGGGGAAGGGCGGGCCCGAGCCGGCGCTCGGACCCGTCGCCGCCAACCCCGCAGCCTCCGAGATCTCCCTCCCCCTGGACGCCTACACGGACTCGGACGCCGAGACCCGGCGGATGGATGGAGCACAGGACCGGCTGACCGCCCAGTGCATGGCTCGGTACGGGTTCGTCTACGAGGCCCCGGCGCGGCCGGCCGGGGACGGGACGAGCCAGGAGCGGCACCGGGACCTGTTCGGGGTGACGGATCCCGCGCAGGCCGCGTCACGCGGCTACGGCCGGGCCTCCGGGGAGGCGGCTCCGGCGAAACCGGCTCCGCCGCAACTCGGCGACAGCGCGGCGGCGGTGCTGTTCGGGAAGGGGCCGGGCGGCAACTCCCCCTCCGGCCCGGACCCGAGGAGCCAGGAGGAGGCCGAGGCCGCCGACAGCGGGATCGCGGTCGGCGGTCAGCGGGTTCCGGTGGGCGGCTGTCTCCGTGAGGGCTACCGCAAGCTGTACGCGCCCACCAAGGACAGCGTCGACCTGCTCTTCGCCTTCGGCCTCGCCTCCGACGCGCACACCCGCTCGCAGAAGGACTCCAGGGTGACCGCCGTGCTGCAGAAGTGGTCCGCCTGCATGGACCAGGCCGGCTACGGCGGAGTCGCCACGCCGTACGAGGTGGTCGAGAAGCTGGGGCTGGGGGGCGATCCGGCCGGTCCCAAGGCCGTCGCCGCCGCGACCGCCGACGTCGCCTGCAAGCGCGAGGTGAACCTCGTCGGTGTCTGGGCGGCGGTCGAGAGGGCGTACCAGGAGCGCCTCGTGGAGGAGAACGCGGAGACCCTCGCGCTCTACAAGAGGCAGCGCGAGGCCCGGCTCAGGATGGCCGCGAGCCTGGTCTGAGGGCATGCCGGAGGCCCGGTGCTCCGCCCGAGGGGGAGTACCGGGCCTCGCGGAGACCGGGTGGGTCAGAGGACGCGGACGGCGCCGGTCGGCATGTCGTAGCTGAGCGGGCGCTCGACGATGCCGGTGCTGGGGTTCTGCGCGCCGACGAACTTGCCGCCGCCGACGTAGATGGCGACGTGGTACGCGCTGCCCTTGGGGCCCCAGTACAGGATGTCGCCCGGCTGGAGGTTGCTCAGCGACACCGAGGTGCCGGCCAGGGACTGGTCCTGCGAGGTGCGGTCCAGGGAGATGCCGGCCTGGCGGTAGGCGGCCTGCACGAGGCCGGAGCAGTCGTACGCGGAGGGGCCGGTGGCGCCCATCACGTACGCCTTGCCGACCTGGGCGTAGGCGAAGTCGATGATGGCCGCGGCGGAGCCGGTGGCGGAGGAGCGGCCGCTGCTGGAGCCGCCCTTGACGGTGGCACCGCTGCCGTCGTCGGAGGCGGAGGCGTTGGTCAGGGAGGAGCGGCCGGAGCTGCGGCCCGCGCGCTCGGCCTCGGCCTTGCGGTCGGCCTCCTGCTTCGCCTTCTGCTCGGCGGCCTTCTGGGCGTCTTCCTTCGCCTGCTTCGCCTCGGTGGCGGCACCCGTACGGGCGCTCTCCTCCTGGGCGTTCAGCTCGCCGGTGATGGCGGCCTCGACGGCGGCGACGCGGGTGTTCTCGGCGGCCGTGTTGACGGCGTTGGAGACCTCGGTGCCGAGGTCCAGGCTGAGGACCGGCATCTCCAGCGTCGTCTCGGCCACGGGCTCGGTAGACGGGGACGCGCTCGCGGTGCCGGCCATGGCCAGGGTGCTGAGGACGCCACCGGCAACTCCGGCGCGGACCGCGAGCTTCGAGGCGCTGCGGCGGGGCTTCCGGTGGCTGGGTATGTGAGCGGTGTGGGACATGGGACAACCGCTATCAGGGGTGCAGGGTCACCTTCAAGAAACGTGGTCTGCGCCACAGTTGCGGGAAAAGCCCGGCAACCGGGCGCGCCGCGCCTCTTATTGACGCCGTAACGGGCGTATCGGACACGGCTTCACAAGGCTGTGATCATGGCGTTTCAGTAATAAGTCCGAATTGATCCACCGCCTACCATCCACCCGCACAGATGGCCAAGCCTCCTTTTTGCGGGTCATGATCCATGTGATGCAGGTCACAGTTACCTGTCGCCGTGAGGGCGCTGTGGCCGGCCTGTGATCCGACCGTGAACTTGTCGTGCGGTTCGTGGGCCGCGCGGCCGCTCGTGAACGGATGCACATCCTCTGCGCGCCGCCGCGGCGCCGGCCCGCCGTCCACTTCCGTATCGCCGGACCCCCCGGGCGGGGGAAGTGGATTCCACTACCACTCGGATCGCCCTGCCGCCAATTTGCCTGTAGCGCTCACTGTTTGATAGTGCAAGGCCGCCTCTACCTGCGGTAACGAGGTCGGTTGTCACGTTTGGTGATCATGTGGATGCCTTGCGTACGAAGATCACCACTCATCGGGCTTCATGATCGTTCGTCAGGTGGTGGAGATCACAAACTCGGTGTTGTTACCCGTGTCGCAGATCACAGACCGGCAGGCATAAGATGCGCAGCAGTCTGGCTTGTGAACTGCCTCACATGCGACCAACGGTCAAGGACGACTGGAAGGAGCGAGGAGCGTGAATGCCTACGCACCCATCCTCGTGCTCGGCGCCATCGGCGCAGGGTTTGCGATCTTCTCCGTGGTCATGGCCACGCTGATCGGCCCAAAACGGTACAACCGGGCGAAGCTTGAAGCGTACGAGTGCGGCATCGAGCCCACCCCCATGCCCGCCGGCGGCGGTCGCTTCCCCATCAAGTACTACCTCACGGCGATGCTCTTCATCGTCTTCGACATCGAGATCGTCTTCCTCTACCCCTGGGCCGTCACCTTCGACTCCCTGGGGATCTTCGGGCTCGTCGAGATGCTGCTCTTCGTGCTCACCGTCTTCGTCGCCTACGCATACGTCTGGCGCCGCGGCGGCCTGGAATGGGACTGAGGGGCTGAATTTTCCATGGGACTGGAAGAGAAGCTGCCGAGCGGCTTCCTGCTGACCACCGTCGAACAGGCCGCGGGCTGGGTGCGCAAGGCATCCGTCTTCCCGGCCACCTTCGGCCTCGCCTGCTGCGCCATCGAGATGATGACCACCGGCGCCGGCCGCTACGACCTCGCCCGCTTCGGCATGGAGGTCTTCCGCGGCTCCCCGCGCCAGGCCGACCTGATGATCGTCGCGGGCCGGGTCAGCCAGAAGATGGCCCCGGTGCTGCGGCAGGTGTACGACCAGATGCCCGCCCCGAAGTGGGTCATCTCCATGGGCGTCTGCGCCTCCTCGGGCGGCATGTTCAACAACTACGCGATCGTCCAGGGCGTCGACCACATCGTCCCGGTGGACATCTACCTGCCCGGCTGCCCGCCCCGCCCCGAGATGCTCATCGACGCGATCCTCAAGCTCCACCAGAAGATCCAGGGCTCCAAGCTCGGCGTGAACCGGGAAGAGGCGGCGCGCGAGGCGGAGGAGGCGGCCCTCAAGGCCCTCCCCACCATCGAGATGAAGGGGCTGCTGCGGTGAGCGACGAACCCGCCGTGGAGAACGGCAACGGCAACAACGTCCCCGCCCCCCGGGGCGCCACCCCCGGCCCCGAGGTGATCGGCGTCCGCAAGGGCATGTTCGGCGCCAGGAACGGCGGCGACACCAGCGGCTACGGCGGCCTCGTCCGCACCGTGGCCCTGCCCGGCGCGAGCTCCCGCCCCTACGGCTCGTACTTCGACGAGGTGGCCGACGAGCTGGAGGGCGCCCTGGAGGAGCAGGACCTGCTCCCGGAGAACGCCATCGAGAAGGTCGTCGTCGACCGCGGCGAGCTGACCCTGCACATCGCCCGCGAACACCTGGTGCGGGTGGCCTCCACCCTGCGTGACGACCCGGCCCTGCGCTTCGAGCTGTGCACCGGCGTCTCCGGCGTGCACTTCCCCGACGACAAGGGCCGCGAGCTGCACGCCGTCTACCACCTGCGGTCCCTCACCCACGGCCGGATCCTCCGGCTGGAGGTGTCGGTGCCCGACGGCGACCCGCACATCCCCTCGCTCGTCGCGGTCTACCCGACCAACGACTGGCACGAGCGCGAGGCGTACGACTTCTTCGGCCTGGTCTTCGACGGCCACCCCGCCCTCACGCGGATCATGATGCCGGACGACTGGCAGGGCTTCCCGCAGCGCAAGGACTACCCGCTCGGCGGCATCCCCATCGAGTACAAGGGCGCCCAGATCCCGGCTCCCGACCAGCGGAGGTCGTACAGCTGATGTCGAACACCCCCAACGCGGCCGACCCCGCGGCCTCCCGCGAAACCACCGAAGGCACCGTCTACACCGTCACCGGCGGCGACTGGGACGAGATCGTCCAGTCCGCGGCCAAGGCGGACGACGAGCGCATCGTCGTCAACATGGGCCCCCAGCACCCCTCCACCCACGGGGTGCTCCGCCTGATCCTGGAGATCGACGGCGAGACGGTCACCGAGGCCCGCTGCGGCATCGGCTACCTGCACACCGGCATCGAGAAGAACCTCGAATTCCGGAACTGGACGCAGGGCACCACCTTCGTGACGCGCATGGACTACCTGACGCCGTTCTTCAACGAGACCGCGTACTGCCTCGGCGTCGAGAAGCTCCTCGGCATCACCGACCAGATCCCCGACCGCGCCACCGTGATCCGCGTCCTGCTGATGGAGCTCAACCGGCTCTCCTCCCACCTGGTGTGCATCGCCACCGGCGGCATGGAGCTGGGCGCGACCACGATCATGATCTACGGCTTCCGGGACCGCGAGCTGATCCTCGACGTCTTCGAGCTGATCACCGGCCTGCGCATGAACCACGCCTTCGTCCGCCCCGGCGGCCTCGCCCAGGACCTGCCCCCCGGCGCGGTCGACCAGCTGCGCGAGTTCGTCAAGACGATGAAGAAGAACCTGCCGGAGTACGACAAGCTCGCCACCGGCAACCCCATCTTCAAGGCCCGCATGCAGGACGTCGGCTACCTCGACCTGGCCGGCTGCATGGCCCTCGGCGCCACAGGGCCGATCCTGCGCTCCGCCGGCCTGCCCCACGACCTGCGCAAGACCGACCCGTACTGCGGCTACGACAGCTACGAGTTCGACGTCCCCACCACCGAGAGCTGCGACTCCTACGGGCGGTTCCTGATCCGCCTGGAGGAGATGCGCCAGTCGCTGCGGATCGTCGAGCAGTGCCTGGACCGGCTGGAGCCCGGCCCGGTCATGGTCGCCGACAAGAAGATCGCCTGGCCGGCGCAGCTCGCCATGGGCCCCGACGGCCTCGGCAACTCCCTCGACCACATCAAGAACATCATGGGCACCTCCATGGAGGCCCTCATCCACCACTTCAAGCTGGTGACCGAGGGCTTCCGCGTCCCCGCCGGGCAGGCCTACGCGGCCGTCGAGTCCCCCAAGGGCGAACTCGGCGTCCACGTGGTCTCCGACGGCGGCACCCGCCCCTACCGGGTCCACTTCCGCGACCCGTCCTTCACCAACCTGCAGGCCATGGCGGCGATGTGCGAAGGCGGCCAGGTCGCCGACGTCATCGTCGCCGTCGCCTCCATCGACCCCGTGATGGGAGGCGTCGACCGATGACGGCCGATGCAGTGAACACGGGCATCAGCCTCGGGATGCCGCAGCTCCCCGCCCCCGACTTCCCCGCCGAGGTGCGCGCCCGGCTGGAAGCGGACGCGCGGGAGGTCATCGCCCGCTACCCCGACAGCCGCTCCGCGCTGCTGCCGCTGCTGCACCTGACGCAGTCCGAGGAGGGCTACGTCTCCCGCACCGGCATCCGCTTCTGCGCCGAGGTCCTCGGCCTGACCACCGCCGAGGTCACCGCCGTCGCCACCTTCTACACGATGTACCGGCGCAGGCCCTCCGGCGACTACCAGGTCGGGGTCTGTACGAACACCCTGTGCGCGGTGATGGGCGGCGACGCCATCTTCGCCGAGCTCCAGGAGCACCTCGGGGTCGGCAACAACGAGACCACCCCCGACGGCAAGGTCACGCTGGAGCACATCGAGTGCAACGCGGCCTGCGACTACGCCCCCGTGGTGATGGTCAACTGGGAGTTCTTCGACAACCAGACCCCCGACTCCGCCAAGGCCCTCGTCGACGACCTGCGCGCCGGCCGCCCGGTCGAACCGACCCGGGGCGCGCCGCTGTGCACGTACAAGGACACCGCCCGGATCCTGGCGGGCTTCCCCGACGAGCGCGAGGGCGCGGTGGAGGCGAGCGGCGGCGCGGGCCCCGCCTCCCTGATCGGCCTGCGCATCGCGCGCGGCGAGTCCCCGCACGCCCCGGTCGTCCGCCCGCGCGCCGAGACCGGTACCGAGGGAGGGGAGTGATGTCGGTGTCGACCGAACTCGAGAAGAACGGCACGAGCCCCGAAAAGCTGCTCGCGCCCGTCCTGTCGGCCTTCTGGGACGAGCCGGAGTCGTGGACGCTGGCCACCTACCGGCGCCACGAGGGCTACGAGGGCCTGCGCAAGGCCCTCGCGATGACCCCCGACGAGGTGATCGCCTACGTCAAGGACTCGGGCCTGCGCGGACGCGGCGGAGCCGGCTTCCCCACCGGGATGAAGTGGCAGTTCATCCCGCAGGGCGACGGCAAGCCGCACTACCTCGTCGTGAACGCGGACGAGTCGGAGCCGGGGACCTGCAAGGACATCCCCCTCCTCTTCGCCAACCCGCACTCCCTCATCGAGGGAATGGTCATCGCCTGCTACGCGATCCGCTCCGAGCACGCCTTCATCTACCTGCGCGGCGAGACCGTCCCCGTGCTGCGGCGGCTGCACGAGGCCGTGCGCGAGGCGTACGCGGCCGGATACCTCGGCAAGGACATCGACGGCAGCGGACGCAACCTCGACATCACCGTGCACGCGGGCGCGGGCGCGTACATCTGCGGCGAGGAGACGGCACTGCTCGACTCCCTCGAAGGCCGGCGCGGTCAGCCCCGGCTGCGTCCCCCCTTCCCGGCGGTCGAAGGCCTCTACGCCTGCCCCACTGTCGTGAACAACGTCGAGTCCATCGCCTCGGTTCCCGCGATCCTCAACAAGGGCAAGGACTGGTTCAAGGCGATGGGGACGGAGAAGTCCCCCGGCTTCACCCTCTACTCCCTCTCCGGGCACGTCGCCGGCCCCGGCCAGTACGAGGCCCCCCTCGGCATCACCCTGCGCCAGCTCCTCGACATGAGCGGCGGGATGCGCCCCGGACACCGGCTGAAGTTCTGGACCCCCGGCGGCTCCTCCACCCCCATGTTCACCGACGAGCACCTCGACGTCCCGCTCGACTACGAGGGCGTCGGCGCGGCCGGCTCCATGCTCGGCACCAAGGCCCTCCAGTGCTTCGACGAGACCACCTGCGTGGTGCGCGCCGTCACCCGCTGGACCGAGTTCTACGCCCACGAGTCCTGCGGCAAGTGCACCCCCTGCCGCGAGGGCACGTACTGGCTCGTCCAGCTGCTGCGCGACATCGAGGCGGGCAAGGGCGTCATGTCCGACCTCGACAAGCTGAACGACATCGCCGACAACATCAACGGCAAGTCCTTCTGCGCGCTCGGCGACGGCGCGGCCAGCCCGATCTTCTCCTCGCTCAAGTACTTCCGCGCGGAGTACGAGCAGCACATCACCGGGAAGGGCTGTCCCTTCGACCACCGGAAGTCGACCCTGTGGGCCGACGGTCCGGCCAAGAACTCCGAGGTGAACGCATGACCGTCGCCACCAGTGCCCCCGCGGGCGGCGGCGAGGCCGCCAAGCCGCCGCAGGACGACCTGGTCACGCTGACCATCGACGGCGCCGAGCTGTCCGTGCCCAAGGGGACCCTCGTCATCCGGGCCGCCGAACAGCTCGGCATCGAGATCCCCCGGTTCTGCGACCACCCCCTCCTCGACCCGGCCGGCGCCTGCCGCCAGTGCATCGTCGAGGTCGAGGGCCAGCGCAAGCCGATGGCCTCCTGCACCATCACCTGCACCGACGGCATGGTCGTCCGCACCCAGCTGACCTCCGAGGCCGCCGACAAGGCCCAGCGCGGGGTGATGGAGCTGCTGCTCATCAACCACCCGCTGGACTGCCCCGTCTGCGACAAGGGCGGCGAGTGCCCCCTGCAGAACCAGGCGATGTCGCACGGCAACGCCGAGTCCCGCTTCGAGGGCCGCAAGCGGACCTACGAGAAGCCCGTCGCGATCTCCACGCAGGTGCTGCTGGACCGGGAGCGGTGCGTGCTGTGCGCGCGCTGCACCCGCTTCTCCAACCAGGTCGCCGGAGACCCGATGATCGAGCTGCTGGAACGCGGCGCGCTCCAGCAGGTCGGCACCGGCGAGGGCGACCCGTTCGAGTCGTACTTCTCCGGCAACACCATCCAGATCTGCCCCGTCGGCGCCCTCACCTCGGCCGCCTACCGGTTCCGCTCCCGCCCCTTCGACCTCGTCTCCTCCCCGAGCGTGTGCGAGCACTGCGCGGGCGGCTGCGCGACCCGGACCGACCACCGGCGCGGCAAGGTGCTGCGCCGCCTCGCCGCCGAGGACCCCGAGGTCAACGAGGAGTGGATCTGCGACAAGGGCCGCTTCGCGTTCCGGTACGCGCAGCGCCCGGACCGGCTGACCACCCCGCTGGTGCGCGGGGCCGACGGGATCCTCGCCCCGGCGAGCTGGCCCGAGGCCCTGGAGGCCGCGGCCGCCGGGCTCACCGCCGCGCGCGACCGCGCCGGAGGCGCCGGTGTGGGCGTTCTGACCGGCGGCCGGCTGACCGTCGAGGACGCCTACGCGTACGCCAAGTTCGCCCGGGTCGTGCTCGACACCAACGACATCGACTTCCGGGCCCGCGTGCACAGTGCGGAGGAGACCGAGTTCCTGGCCGCCTCCGTCGCCGGCACCGGCAAGGACCTCGACGGGACGGGCGTCACCTACGCCTCCCTGGAGGCCGCCCCGGCCGTCCTGCTCGTCGGAATCGAGGCCGAGGAGGAGGCCCCCGGGGTCTTCCTGAGGCTGCGCAAGGCCCACCGCAAGCGGGGCCAGCGGACGTACGCCCTCGCCCCGTTCGCCACCCGCGGCCTGACCAAGGCGGGCGGCACCCTGCTGGGCGCCGCCCCCGGCACCGAGCCCGAGTGGCTGGACGCCCTGGCCTCGCGCACCGGCCTGGAGGCGGGCGGCGCCGAAGCCGCCGAGGCCCTGCGCAAGCCGGGGGCGGTCCTCGTCGTCGGGGAGCGGCTCGCCGCGGTGCCCGGCGCGCTGACCGCCGCCGTACGGGCGGCCACCGCGACCGGGGCCCGGCTGGTGTGGATCCCGCGCCGGGCCGGGGAGCGGGCCGCGATCGAGGCGGGCGCGCTGCCGTCCCTGCTGCCGGGCGGCCGTCCGGCCACCGACCCGCGGGCCCGCGACGAGGTCGCCGGCGCCTGGGGGCTGGAGGTGCTGCCGCACCGCTACGGCCGCGACACCGGCCAGATCATCGAGGCCGCCGCCACCCGCGAGCTGGGCGCCCTGCTGGTCGCGGGCGTCGAGGTCGGCGACCTGCCCGACCCGCAGCGGGCGCGCACGGCCCTCGAGGAGGCCTTCGTGGTCTCCCTGGAGCTGCGGCCCGGCGAGGTCACCGACCACGCGGACGTGGTCCTTCCGGTCGCCGCCGTCGCCGAGAAGGCGGGCACGTTCATCAACTGGGAGGGCCGGGTGCGCCCCTTCGAGGCCGCCCTCAAGCCCGACCAGATGACCCGCCGCCTCGCCCCGGCCGACGCCCGCGTGCTGCACATGCTGGCCGACGCCGCCGACCGGCCGATCGCCCTGCCCGACGTGCACGCCGTACGCCGGGAGCTGGAGCGGCTCGGCCCCTGGGAGGGCGACCTCGCCCCCGAGCGGTCCACCTCCCCGGAGCCGCTGCCCCGGCCCGGCGCGGGGGAGGCGGTCCTGGCCGCCCACCGCCTGCTGCTGGACCTGGGCCGGCTCCAGGAGGGCGACGAGGCCTTGGCCGGGACCCGGCACGAGGCCGCGGCCCGGCTGTCGGCCGCCACGGCCGCGGAGACCGGCGTCAAGGACGGCGACCTCCTCGCCGTCACCGGCCCGGCCGGCTCGGTGGAACTCCCGCTGCGGATCACCGAGATGCCCGACCGGGTCGTGTGGCTCCCCCTGAACTCCACCGGCTCCGGCGTCCTCGCCGACACCGGCGCCCTGCCCGGCACGCTCGTCCGCATCGGACCGGCGCCGGCCCCGGCCGCCCCCGCCAAGGAGGTGCGAGCGTGAGCAGCCTCGCCCACATCGCGGCGCAGCAGCCGCACGTCCTCGCCGCCGAGGACCTGTCCCTGTTCGGCAGGGACGTCTGGTGGCTCGTCCTGCTGAAGGCGGTGTTCTGCTTCGCCTTCCTGATGGTGACCGTGCTGTTCTCCATCGTCTGGGAGCGCAAGGTCGTCGCCTGGATGCAGTTGCGCATCGGCCCCAACCGGCACGGGCCCTGGGGCATGCTCCAGTCGCTCGCCGACGGCGTGAAGCTGATGCTGAAGGAAGACGTCATCGTCAAGCGGGCCGACAAGGTGGTGTACGTCCTGGCGCCGATCATCGCGGCGATCCCGGCGTTCATGGCCATCGCGGTGATCCCGTTCGGCCCGTCCGGCAACGAGGTCTCGATCTTCGGGCAGCGCACCACGATGCAGCTGACCGACCTGCCGATCGCGATGCTGTACGTCCTGGCCGTGGCCTCGGTCGGCATCTACGGGATCGTGCTGGCGGGCTGGTCCTCCGGCTCGACCTACCCGCTGCTGGGCGGCCTGCGCTCCTGCGCGCAGATGATCTCGTACGAGATCGCGATGGGCGCGGCCTTCGCCTCGGTCTTCCTCTACTCCGGGTCCATGTCGACCTCGCAGATCGTGGAGGCGCAGGCGGACCGGTGGTACATCGTGCTGCTGCCGGTCTCGTTCATCATCTACGTGATCACGATGGTCGGCGAGACCAACCGCGCCCCCTTCGACATGCCGGAGTCCGAGGGCGACCTCGTCGGCGGCTTCAACACCGAGTACTCCTCCATCAAGTTCGCGCTGTTCATGCTGGCCGAGTACGTCAACATGGTCACCGTCTCGGCCGTCTCGGTCACCCTCTTCCTGGGCGGCTGGCGGGCCCCGGCGCCGATCTCCACCTACTGGGAGGGCGCGAACCACGGCTGGTGGCCGCTGCTCTGGTTCGTCATCAAGGTGCAGCTGCTGCTGTTCTTCTTCATCTGGCTGCGCGGCACGCTGCCCCGCGTGCGCTACGACCAGCTGATGAAGCTCGGCTGGAAGGTACTGATCCCCGTCTCGGTGGTCTGGCTGATGCTGGTCGCCACCGTCCGGGCGCTGCGCAACGAGCGCTACGACTTCTCGGAGATCGTGCTCTACGTCGGCGGGGCCGTCGTGGCGATCCTGCTGCTGACCTCCGTCGCCGACCACTTCCGCGACAAGCGCGAGAAGACGGCCGCCGAGCGGGCCGGCAAGGCCGCGGCCGCCGAGCCCTTCGACCCGATGGCGGGCGGATTCCCCGTCCCGCCCAAGCCCGGCCAGCACCTGGCGCCCGTACCGCGCAGGCGGCCCCGCGCCGCGCGGGAGCTGATTGTCAGTGGCGGGACGAATACTGACAGTGACCGAGAGGAGGGTTGAGACGTGTCCGACGAGAAGTCCGAAAAGTGGCAGAACCCGGTGGCCGGCTTCGGCGTGACCTTCAAGGCCATGTTCAAGAAGCGCCTCACCGAGCAGTACCCGGAGCAGGAGAAGGCCACCGCTCCGCGGTTCCACGGAAGGCACCAGCTCAACCGGCACCCCGACGGTCTGGAGAAGTGCATCGGGTGCGAGCTGTGCGCCTGGGCGTGTCCCGCCGACGCGATCTACGTGGAGGGCGCGGACAACACCGAGGAGGAGCGCTACTCCCCGGGTGAGCGGTACGGGCGGGTCTACCAGATCAACTACGCCCGCTGCATCCTGTGCGGGCTCTGCATCGAGGCCTGCCCGACCCGGGCGCTGACGATGACGAACGAGTTCGAACTGGCCGACAGCAGCCGCGAGTCGCTCATCTACACCAAGGAGCAGCTCCTCGCCGGTCTGACCGAGGGCATGGTCGACAGCCCGCATTCGATCTTCCCGGGCATGGACGAGCAGGACTACTACCGGGGGCTGGTGAAGGGCGCCGCGCCCGGCACCGAGCGGCAGGTGGCGGTCTCCAGGGGCGAGGTCCCGGCCGACGGCGGTGCGGAGAACGGCGCGCAGAACGGCGCGCCGGCCGAGGGGGTCGGAGCATGAACGCCCTCGCGGCCGCCGCCACCACGACCTCCACCGGCGAGGCCCTCCAGTTCTGGGTGCTGGGCACCGTCGCCGTCATCGGCGCGCTCTGCACGATCCTGATGAGGAAGGCCGTGCACAGCGCCCTGTGCCTGGCCGGGACGATGATCATCCTCGCGGTGTTCTACCTGGCCAACGGGGCGTACTTCCTGGGCGTGGTCCAGGTCGTCGTCTACACCGGCGCCATCATGATGCTGTTCCTCTTCGTGGTCATGCTCGTCGGCGTCACGGCGGCGGACTCGCTGAAGGAGACCATCAAGGGCCAGCGCTGGCTGGCCGCCCTGTGCGGGCTCGGCTTCGGCATCCTGCTGATCGCCGGCCTCGCCAACGCCAAGCTGACCCACTTCAACGGCCTCGGCCGGGTCAACTCCGCGGGGCACGTCGAGGGCCTGGCCCAGCTGATCTTCACCCGCTACATCTTCGCCTTCGAGATCACCGGCGCCCTGCTGATCACGGCGGCCGTCGGCGCGATGGTCCTCACCCACCGCGAGCGCACGGAGCGGGCCGCCACCCAGCGCGAGCTCTCCGAGAAGCGCGTCCGCGAGGGCGTCCAGGTCCCGCCGCTCCCGGCCCCCGGCGTCTACGCCCGGCACAACGCCGTGGACATCGCCGGCCTGCTGCCCGACGGGACCCCGTCCGAGCTGACCGTCAGCAAGACGCTGCGCGCCCGCGGCCAGATCCGCGACGTGTCCACCGAGGCCCTCGACGACCTCAAGGCGCTGGAGCAGCGCTCCGCGGAGCGCCTCGGCCGTGACTCCCGAGAGGAGGCCTCGAAGTGAATCCGGTCAACTACCTGTACCTGGCCGCCCTGCTGTTCACCATCGGCGCGGCCGGCGTCCTCATCCGGCGCAACGCCATCGTGCTGTTCATGTGCGTCGAGCTGATGCTCAACGCCTGCAACCTCGCGTTCGTGGCGTTCTCCCGGATGCACGGCAACCTCGACGGCCAGATCATCGCGTTCTTCACGATGGTCGTCGCCGCCGCGGAGGTCGTGGTGGGCCTCGCGATCATCGTGTCGCTGTTCCGTACCCGCCACTCGGCCTCGGTCGACGACGCCAGCCTGATGAAGCTGTAAGGGGCCTTCACCGTGGAGAATCTGATCGCGCTCCTGGTGGGCGCACCCCTGCTCGGGGCGGCGGTGCTGCTGTGCGGCGGCCGGCGCCTCGACAAGGCCGGCCACTGGCTCGGGACCCTGCTCGCCGCGGTCTCGTTCGGCATCGGCGTGGTCCTCTTCGCCGGCCTGCTGGGCCGTGGCGCCGAGGACCGCACGCTGCACCAGCACCTGTTCAGCTGGGTGCCGGTGGAGGGCTTCCAGGCGGACCTCGCCTTCCAGCTCGACCAGCTGTCGATGACCTTCGTCCTGCTGATCTCCGGCGTGGGCACGCTCATCCACGTGTACTCGATCGGGTACATGGAGCACGACGAGCGCCGCCGCCGCTTCTTCGGCTACCTCAACCTGTTCGTCGCGGCGATGCTGCTGCTCGTCCTCGCCGACAACTACCTGCTGCTGTACTTCGGCTGGGAGGGCGTGGGCCTCGCCTCGTACCTCCTGATCGGCTTCTGGCAGCACAAGCCCAGCGCGGCCACCGCCGCGAAGAAGGCCTTCCTGGTCAACCGGGTCGGCGACATGGGCCTTTCGATCGCCATCATGATCATGTTCACCACTTTCGGGACCTTCGCCTTCGGCCCGGTCCTCGCCGGCGTCGGCAAGACGTCCGAGGGCACGCTGACGGCGATCGGCCTGATGCTGCTGCTGGCGGCCTGCGGCAAGTCGGCCCAGGTGCCGCTGCAGTCCTGGCTCGGTGACGCGATGGAGGGCCCGACCCCGGTCTCCGCCCTCATCCACGCGGCGACCATGGTCACCGCCGGCGTGTACCTGATCGTCCGCTCCGGCGCGATCTTCAACGCGGCGCCCGACGCCCAGCTGGTGGTCACCGTCGT
This sequence comes from Streptomyces sp. NPDC001594, assembly GCF_042893675.1. Lineage (NCBI taxonomy): Bacteria > Bacillati > Actinomycetota > Actinomycetes > Kitasatosporales > Streptomycetaceae > Streptomyces > Streptomyces sp. NPDC001594. The sequence goes on from NZ_JBIAVB010000017.1 coordinate 178,128, forward strand.
CGGCGCGGTCACGCTGCTGTTCGGTGCGATCGTCGGTTGCGCCAAGGACGACATCAAGAAGGCCCTCGCCGGATCGACCATGTCGCAGATCGGCTACATGGTCCTCGCCGCGGGCCTCGGCCCCATCGGCTACGTCTTCGCGATCATGCACCTGGTGACGCACGGCTTCTTCAAGGCCGGCCTCTTCCTCGGCGCGGGTTCCGTCATGCACGGGATGAACGACGAGGTGGACATGCGCAAGTACGGCGGCCTGCGCACCTACATGCCGGTCACCTTCGTCACCTTCGGCCTCGGCTACCTGGCCATCATCGGCTTCCCGGGCCTGTCGGGCTTCTTCTCCAAGGACAAGATCATCGAGGCGGCCTTCGCGAAGGGCGGCACCGAGGGCTGGATCCTCGGCGGCGCGGCCCTCCTGGGCGCGGGCATCACCGCCTTCTACATGACCCGCGTCATGCTCCTCACCTTCTTCGGCGAGAAGCGCTGGCAGCCCGCCCCCGACGCGGACCGGGCGCCCAGCGCCGAGCCGGCCGCCGAACACCACGCCGGCGACCGCATGCCGCACCCGCACGAGTCCCCGAAGTCCATGACCGTCCCGATGATCGTGCTGGCCTTCGGCTCCGTCTTCGCGGGCGGCTTCTTCGGACTCGGCGACCGCTTCCTGAAGTGGCTGGAGCCGGTCACCGGGCACGAGCACGGCAACCCGCCGATCGGCGCCCTGACCGTCACCCTCTCCACGATGGTGGTCCTCGTCATCGGCGTCGCCATCGCCTGGTCCATGTACGGGAAGAAGCCGGTCCCCGTGACCGCCCCGCGCGGCTCGTTCCTCACCAGGGCGGCCCGCCGGGACCTGTTCCAGGACGACTTCAACCACGTCGTCCTCGTGCGCGGCGGAGAGCACCTGACCCGCTCGCTCGTGTACGTCGACCACAGCCTGGTCGACGGAGTGGTCAACGGGACGGCCGCCTCGGTCGGCGGGCTCTCGGGCCGGCTGCGCAAGCTGCAGAACGGCTACGCCCGCAGCTACGCGGTCTCGATGTTCGGGGGCACGGCGATCCTGATCGCCGCGACCCTGCTGATGAGGGCGGTGTGACATGACTTTCCCGCTTCTGACGGTGACGGCCGCGGTCCCCGCGGTCGGCGCGGTCCTCACCGCCGCCGTCCCGGCCAAACAGCGCACCGCCGCCAAGTGGCTCGCGCTGCTCTTCTCCCTGGCGACGCTCGCCCTGGCCGTGCTCGTCGCGGTCCGCTTCGAGCCCGGCGGCGCCCGCTACCAGCTCACCGAATCCCACGCGTGGATCGCCGACTTCGGCGTCCGCTACGAACTCGGCGTGGACGGCATCGGCGTGGCGCTCATCGCGCTCACCGCCCTGCTGATCCCCTTCGTGATCGGCGCCGGCTGGAACGACGCCGACCCGCTGGAGACGAACTCGTCCCGCTGGCGCCCCACCCAGGGCTTCTTCGCCCTGATCCTGATGGTCGAGGCGATGGTGGTGATCTCCTTCGAGGCCACCGACGTCTTCCTCTTCTACATCTTCTTCGAAGCCATGCTCATCCCGATGTACTTCCTCATCGGCGGCTTCGGGGACCGGGCCCACTCTGGCAGCGACGAGAACGCCGCCGCCCAGCGCTCCTACGCGGCGGTCAAGTTCCTCCTCTACAACCTGGTCGGCGGCCTCATCATGCTCGCCGCCGTCATCGGGCTGTACGTGGTCGCCGGGAACTTCTCCCTCCAGGAGATCACCGCCGCCCGCGCCGCGGGCACCCTCGACATGGCGACCAACACCGAGCGGCTGCTCTTCCTCGGCTTCTTCTTCGCCTTCGCGGTGAAGGCCCCGCTGTGGCCCCTGCACACCTGGCTGCCCAACGCCATGGGCGAGGCCACCGCCCCCGTCGCCGTCCTGATCACCGCGATCGTCGACAAGGTCGGCACCTTCGCGATGCTCCGCTTCTGCCTCGGCCTCTTCCCCGAGGCCAGCAAGTGGGCCACCCCCGTGATCCTCGTCCTGGCCCTGGTCAGCATCGTCTACGGCGCGCTGCTCGCGGTCGGCCAGCGGGACATCAAGCGGCTGGTCGCGTACGCGTCGATCTCGCACTTCGGCTTCATCATCCTGGGCATCTTCGCGATGACCTCCCAGGGCCAGTCGGGCGCGACGCTCTACATGGTCAACCACGGGATCTCCACGGCGGCGCTGATGCTCGTCGCCGGCTTCCTGATCTCCCGGCGCGGCTCCCGGCTCATCGCCGACTACGGCGGCGTCCAGAAGGTGGCCCCGGTCCTCGCCGGCACCTTCCTGATCGGCGGCCTCGCCACCCTGTCCCTGCCGGGCCTCGCCCCGTTCGTCAGCGAGTTCCTGGTCCTGGTCGGCACCTTCGCCCGGTACCCGGTCATCGGGATCATCGCCACCATCGGCATCGTGCTGGCCGCCCTGTACACCCTGGTCCTCTACCAGCGGACCATGACCGGCCCCGTGAAGGAGGAGGTCCGCACCCTGCCGGACCTGCGCCCGCGGGAGCTGCTGGTGGTCGCCCCGCTGATCGCCCTGCTGATCGGACTGGGCGTCTACCCCAAGGTGCTGACCGACATCGTCAACCCGTCGGTGCGGCACACGATGTCGGACGTGAAGAAGACGGACCCCAAGCCTGAGGTCGCCGTCGAAGCTAAGAACGGGGAGGCGGTCAAGTGAGCGCCGCGACTGCTGCCCAGGGCCTGCTGACACTGGCGGCCAACGGACCGGCCGACAAGATCCCGGCCCCGCACATCGAGTACGCGCAGCTCGCGCCCACGCTGATCGTGGTGGGCGCGGCCGTCCTCGGCGTCCTCGTCGAGGCCTTCGTCCCGCGCAGGGCCCGCTACCACGCCCAGGTGTTCCTCGCCGTCGCCGCCCTCGCCGCGGCCTTCGCGGCGGTCGTCGGCCTCGCCGCCGGCGGATACGGCAACACCAAGGCGCACATCGCGGCCATGGGCGCCATCGCCGTCGACGGCCCGGCGCTGTTCCTCCAGGGCACCATCCTGCTGGCCTCGATCGTGGCCGTGTTCACCTTCGCCGAGCGCCGCCTCGACCCCAAGGCGCACGGCAAGCACGTCGACTCCTTCGCCGCCCAGGCGGCGTCCGTACCGGGCAGCGACAGCGAGAAGGCCGCCGTCAAGGCCGGGTTCACGACCACCGAGGTGTTCCCGCTGGCCCTGTTCGCGATCTCCGGGATGCTGATCTTCCCGGCGGCCGACGACCTGCTGACCCTGTTCGTCGCGCTGGAGGTCTTCTCCCTCCCGCTCTACCTGCTCTGCGCCGTCGCCCGCCGCCAGCGGCTGATGTCGCAGGAGGCGGCCGTCAAGTACTTCCTGCTCGGCGCCTTCTCCTCGGCGTTCCTGCTGTTCGGCATCGCCCTGCTCTACGGCTACGCGGGCTCCGTCTCGTACGCGGTCATCGCGGACGTGGTGGACGGCACCGTCACCACCGTCGACCCGGCGCTCGCCTCCACCATGGGCAACGACGCGCTGCTCCTCATCGGCGGCGCGCTGATCCTGATGGGCCTGCTCTTCAAGGTCGGCGCCGTTCCCTTCCACATGTGGACCCCGGACGTCTACCAGGGCGCCCCCACCCCCGTGACCGGCTTCATGGCCGCCGCGACCAAGGTGGCCGCCTTCGGCGCGCTGCTGCGCCTGCTCTACGTGGTGCTGCCCGGGCTGCGCTGGGACTGGCGGCCGGTGATGTGGGGCGTCGCCATCGTCACGATGCTCGCGGGCGCGGTCATCGCCGTGACCCAGACGGACGTCAAGCGGCTGCTGGCGTACTCCTCGATCGCGCACGCCGGGTTCATCCTGGCCGGTGTGATCGCCACGTCGGCGGAGGGCGTCAAGTCCGTCCTCTTCTACCTGGGCGCCTACTCCTTCGTGACGATCGGCGCGTTCGCGGTGGTCACGCTGGTGCGCGACGCTGGCGGCGAGGCCACGCACCTGTCGAAGTGGGCCGGTCTCGGACGGCGTTCGCCGCTCACCGCGGCCGTCTTCGCGGTGTTCCTGCTGGCCTTCGCCGGCATCCCGCTGACCTCCGGCTTCGCCGGCAAGTTCGCGGTGTTCAAGGCGGCCGCGGAGGGCGGGGCCGGGGCGCTGGTCGTCGTCGGTGTGATCTCGTCGGCGGTCGCCGCGTTCTTCTACATCCGGGTGATCGTGCTGATGTTCTTCAGCGAGCCGAAGGCCGACGGGCCGACGGTGGCGGTGCCTTCGCCGCTGACGATGACCACCATTGCGGTGGGCGTCGCCGTCACGCTGGTGCTGGGCGTCGCGCCGCAGTACTTCCTGGACCTGGCGGGACACGCGAGCACCTTCGTGCGCTGACCCCCGCCGCGGACGGCCCGTGGGCCCGGCTCCCCCTCCGCGGGGAGCCGGGCCCACGTGCGTCACGGCCTAGCCGTGGTCGGCGTGCATCGGGTTGGGCGCGGGGTTGCCCGGGCACTTCAGGGCGGTGTTCCAGTTGTGGAAACGGCCCGCCGGGTTCTCCCGGTACGCCCACATGTGCAGGTCGTAGTGCTTGGGCATGCCCTCCCAGTGGCCGGGCATGGGCCCGTCGAAGGGCAGCCCGAACATGGTCGGCCGGTCGTCGGTGGTCTTCAGGTCCTGGTCCCGGTCGGCGGACATCCACTCCACCGTCTCCAGCTTGCGGCGGCCGTAGCGGTCCTTCTCCGTGCTGTAGAGGAGCGCGGTCGGCCGGGCGGGGTCCGTCGACCCCCAGTTGGACTCCTTGACGTAGTGGTAGCCCATGGCGCCCGCCCCGAAGGGGTTGGTCATGCACTCCTTGCCGTGCGGGACGTACCCGTCCTTGATCGCCTCCCGCTCGTCCACGTACTTGGCGGTCACCGCCATGGCCGTGGCCATGTCGCGCATCGCCTTGGCGTTGTGCGGGTCGGGTGCCGGGCCGTCCACGGCGTGGGCCGGGGGCAGGGCCGCCAGGACGAGGGACGCGCCGACGGCGGCACAGGCGGACAGGGCCTTGAGGCCGCGGACTACGGGCATGGGAGCTCCTGGTGTTCGGTCCCGGAGGGGCTGTCGTTCCACCATCGGGGCGGGGCGCGGGCCGTGCACGCGGCGGGCCGCCGAACGGGGGCCCTACGGGGAGGTGGCGGTGGGGGAGGGGGCGACGGCGGGGGCGGCCGGGGTGGCCGGGGCGACCGGTCGGGGGCGGGTGGTGCCGGGGCGGCAGGCCACCGTCGGGTTGAACGGCTCGAAACGGCCGGACGGGTTGTCCTTCCACAGCCACAGGTGCAGCGAGTAGTGCACCTTCTGCCCCTTGTAGCGGGCGGGCAGCGGCCCCTTGAAGGGCTGGCCGAAGAGGCTGGGCCGGTCGTCGTCGGTGTCCGTGCGGCCGTCCTTGTCGACGACCATCCACTCCAGCCCCACCAGGCTCCAGTGGCCCTTGCCGTCGCCCTCGTAGAGCAGCGCGGTGGGCTTCGCCGGGTCCACGGAGCCGTCGTAGGCGTGGTTGAAGTGCGGGTAACCCAGCGCGCCCGGACCCCCGTTGGGGTTCACGACGCAGTACTGGTCGGGCACGTAGCCGGCGGCGACACCGGTGCTGTGCTGGTGGTACTTGGCGGTCGCCCGGTAGGCCAGGGCCAGTTGGGCGGAGGGCGTCAGCCGCGGCCTGGGCGCGGCCTCGGCCGCCGGCGCGGACGGCGCGGCCGCCAGGGTGGCGGCGGCCGCGAGGGCGAGGGGGAGGAGCCTGCCGGTACGAGTGGCCATGCAGGCAGCGTCACCGCCCCGCCCGGGGGCCGCCACTCGGACGGCCCGGGTGGCGTAGGCAGGTCCCCCGGAGAGCGGGCCCGGACCGCCGCCTCGCGCACGTCCGGCGGGGTGGCGGGAAGACCCGCCACCCCGCCGGCCGCCTGGTGGACTAGCGGGCGCTCGCGATGCGGCCGGTGACCTCGCCGAGGCCGACGCGGGTGCCGTCCGGGCCCGGGGCCCAGGCGGTGATGGTGACGGTGTCGCCGTCCTCCAGGAAGGTCCGCTTGCCGTCGGCGAGCTCGATCGCGTCGCGGCCGTTCCAGGTCAGCTCCAGCAGCGAGCCGCGCTGGTCGACCTCCGGACCGCTGACGGTGCCGGAGCCGAACACGTCACCGGTGCGCAGGGAGGCGCCGTTGACGGTCATGTGGGCCAGCTGCTGGGCGGCGGTCCAGTACATGGAGGCGAACGGCGGCCGCGCCACCTCCTGCCCGTTGATCGACACGGCGATGCGCAGGTCGAAGCCGCCGGGGCGGTCGGTGGCGGAGTCGTCCAGGTAGGGCAGGAGCGGGAAGTCCCGCGCCGGCGGGGTGACCCGGGCGGCGTCCAGGGCCTCCAGCGGGGTCACCCAGGCGGAGACGGAGGTCGCGAAGGACTTGCCGAGGAAGGGGCCGAGCGGCACGTACTCCCAGGCCTGGATGTCGCGCGCCGACCAGTCGTTGAGGAGGAAGAGGCCGAAGACGTGCTCCTCGAAGTCGCCGAGGGCGACCGGGCGGCCCAGCTCCGAGGGGGTGCCGACGACGAAGCCGACCTCGGCCTCGATGTCGAGCTTGACCGACGGGCCGAAGACGGGCGCCGGGTCGGTGGGCGCCTTGCGCTGCCCGCAGGGGCGCACGACGTCCGTGCCGGAGACGACGACGGTGCCCGAGCGGCCGTGGTAACCGATGGGCAGGTGCTTCCAGTTGGGGGTGAGCGCGTCCCCGTCCGGCCGGAAGATGCGGCCCACGTTGGTGGCGTGGTGCTCGCTCGCGTAGAAGTCGACGTAGTCGGCGACCTCGTACGGCAGGTGCAGCGCGACCCCGTCCAGCGGCAGCAGGTGCGGCTCGACCGTCTCGCGGTGGCCCGGGTCGGTGACCCAGGCGGTCAGCGCGCGGCGCACGTCGCGCCAGGCGGTGCGGCCGGCGGCCAGCAGCGGGTTGAGCGAACCCTGGGCGAGGAGCCCGGCGTACGGGGACCCGAGCGCGACGGCCACGGCCCCCGCGTCGAGCACGTACCCGCCGATCCGCACACCGACCCGGCGGCGCTCCGGCTCCTCCGGGGTGGAGAAGACGCCGTAGGGGAGGTTGTGCGGCCCGAACGGGTCGCCCTCGGGGACATCGAGGGGGCTCTGCTGGGGCATGGGGTACTGCCTCGCTTTCGACGCGGTCCGGGGGTGTCCCGGGGGCTGGCTGACACGTTACGTGGCGCGTGGGGTCTGTGGGAGGCCGGATTCGGGCGGTATTTATAGGACTTGTCCACGGGGGTCCGTATCCTTGGCGCCGTGACTTCCGCCCTCCCCTATGCCTTGATCGCCACCGACCTGGACGGGACTCTGCTGCGCGCCGGTGACACCGTCTCCGCCCGCTCGTGCGCGGCGCTCGCGACGGCGCGCGCCGCCGGCGCCCGCCACATCGTCGTCACCGGCCGCCCGGTTCCCCAGATCCGGCACGTCCTCGATGACCTCGGGTATACAGGGCTCGCGGTGTGCGGGCAGGGCGCCCAGGTGTACGACGCGGCGCGCGGACAGCTCCTGCACTCCGTCTCCATGGACCGGGGGCTGGCCGAGGTGGCCCTGGGCAAGATCGAGGCGGAGATCGGCGAGGTGTACACGGCGGTCAACCAGGAGGGCCTGGACGCCGAGATGCTGATAGGGCCGGGCTACCGGATGTGGCACCCGCACCTGCCGACCGTCCGGGTACCGAGCCGGGAGGACCTGTGGTCGGCCCCGATCACGAAGGTCCTGCTCCAGCACCCCCGGCTGGACGACGACGAGCTGACCCGGGCGGCCCGGTCGGTGGTGGGCGACCTGGTGAACGTCACGATGGCGGGGGAGCACACGGTGGAACTCCAGCCGCCGGGCATCGACAAGGCGAGCGGCCTGGCTCGCGCGGCGGAGGCGCTGGGCGTCCAGGCGGCCTCGACGATCGCCTTCGGCGACATGCCGAACGACGTCCCGATGTTCGGGTGGGCGGGGTACGGGGTGGCCATGGCGAACTCCCACCGCGAACTGGTGGCCGTCGCGGACGAGGTGACCCTGTCGAACGAGGCGGACGGCATCGCGGTGGTCCTTGAACGACTGTACGGCTGACCCGGGCCGCCTCGCGGGGGCGAAGCGGGGGGCGCGGGGCGGGCGGCAGAAGCCTGCCTCAGCCTGCCGCCCGCGGCAGCCTTCGCTGCCAGGTCCGGTGGTAGAGGACCTCGTCCGACTCGCGGCAGACCACCTCGTTCGACGTGGTGAAGCCGCCCTCGTCGCAGGTGATCTCCGAGCGGGTCTCGACCCGGACGTCCCAGCCCAGGTCCGGGCGGTGGAGGCGGATGTGCCAGTCGGAGCGGGTGCGGGCGGAGAGGGGGTCCGACTGCTGGATCTCGTAGACCTCGCGCCCCTCCTCCTCGTACTCCAGGCCGTCCGGGTACACCCGCGTGCCCCCGTGGCGGGGGTCGACCTCCAGGCGCCAGGTTCCGCGTGCGACGTCCCGTACGACCAGGCGTTCCGGGCGGGGTTCGTCCAGCGTGGCGGGGTGGGAGACGCCCAGGGGCGGCGACTGTTCCGGGGCTTCGAAGGTGATGCCCTCCGGCGTCGGAGGGGCCGCGCGGACGGGGAGTTCGAGGGTGCTGCCCGCGGGGTCGAGGGTCCAGCCCGCCTCCGAGCCGGCGCGCGGCCAGATCCACGGCCAGTACGCCGAGGAGAGGGAGAGCCGGATGCGGTGGCCGGGCGGGAAGCGGTGGCCGATGCCGTTCAGGTCGAAGGTGACGTCCTCCCAGGCGCCCGTCGGCCACGGCGCCGCCCGGTCGCGGCCGTGCCGGGCGGACAGGTTCAGCGCACCCCGTGTGACCAGCGTCGACGCCCCGTCCGGGGCGACGTCGCACAGCCGGGCCACGACCTGGCCGTACGGGACGTCCATGCGCAGCCGCAGGGTGACCGAGGGGCGGCCCAGGACCTCCACCGGCTCGCCGGCGGCGACGGGGAACTCGAAGCAGGCCGACTTCGCGTCCTCCTCCCGCTGGTCCGGCGGCAGGTCGGCGTCGTTGCCGAAGGGGACGAAGCGGCCGGCGTCCAGGCCGGTGTGCTGCGGCGAGGCCACGGTCACCGGCGCGCCCTGGAGACCGTACGAGACGGGCACGACCGACGGCGACGGCCAGGCCTTCTCGGCCACCCACCGGCCCGGGAGCTCCGCGTACGTGGTCGCCGGGCGGTGCGTGTCGCTGATCCAGGCGCGCAGCAGCGGCTCGTCCATGACCCCGGTGTCGGTGCCCTTCAGCCAGTGGTCCCACCAGCGCAGGGTCTCCTGGAGGAAGCCGATCGACGGGCCGGGCGGGAGGCCGCGGTCCGGGTACTGGTGGGACCAGGGCCCGATCAGGCCGCGGACCCGGTCGGCGGGCAGGGCGGAGACCAGGCGCAGCACGGTGTCCCGGTAGGGGTCGTGCCAGCCGCCGACGGCGAGGACGGCCGCGCCGACGGCCCCGTGGTCCTCGCGGACGCTGCCGTGTCGCCAGTAGGCGTCGCGGGTCTGGTGGGCGAGCCAGGTGTGGACGAGCGGTTCGAGGCCCTCCAGCCGGTAGAGCCACTGCTCCCGCCAGCCGTCGCCGGCGTACCGGGGGTCAGGGGGGCGGGCGGCGAAGGCGAGCAGGGTGGCCGACCAGGCGTGCATGCCGACGGCCAGGACGGAGCCGCCCATGTAGTGGACGTCGTTGTCGAAGCGGTCGTCGGTGGAGCAGACGGTGACGACGGCCTTGAGGGCCTCGGGGGCGAGAGCGGCGATCCGGAGGCTGTCGACACCGCCCCAGGAGATCCCGAACATGCCGACGGACCCGGTGCACCAGGGCTGGGCGGCCAGCCACTCCACCACCGCGACCCCGTCGGCCAGTTCCCGCGCGTCGTACTCGTCGCCGGGGCGGCCACCGCTGCAGCCGTGGCCGCGCACGTCGACGCGTACGGAGGCGTAGCCGTGTCCGGCGTACCAGGGGTGGCGCTGCCAGTCGCGGGGGGCGGTCCGGTCGGTGAGCCGGTACGGGAGGTACTCCAGTAGGGCGGGGACGGGCCGGTCGGTCGCGGGGCGCCAGACGCGGGCGTACAGCTCCACCCCGTCGGGCATCGGGATCCGGACATCCTCGTGGGTGGTCGCGTAGGGGAACTCGGTGCGGATGATCATGGGGGTTCGGTCACGCTCCCTCGGTGGAGGCCGTCGGCCGCGCGGCGACAGGGGTCACGGTCGGGGCCGGCGTCAACCAGCCGATGGCCGCCGGAAGGGTGGCGAGCGCGGCGAGGAGGAGACCGCCGGCGGCGATCCGCCGCGGCGCCGTGCGGCGGGCGAGGCCGCCGGGGGCGGCCGGGTCCGCCTACGGCGGTCGTCATTCTGGACAAAACAGATTCTCCGGTTGTATCGGCTGTACCTGAACATACCGGCGTGGATCGGGCGGTGCGCGCGGTCCCGCGCGAGGCCCGCCGGACGGCTGCCGGGCAGGTGCTCTGCGTGATCGAAAACAGACCCGATACGCTGGCTTGAGTGATGGCAGCGACACATTGACAATCCATGTGATCGTCATCGGATCGTCAGCAGACAGGAGTACCCCTCGTGACCGTCGTCGGGCCGTTCGGACTGAGCGTGCGGGACCAGGCTCTTGAGGCCGATGTCCAGGCCGGACTGGCCGCTGTCGAAGCGGGTCTGCTGGAGGCCACCAAGAGCGAAGTCCCCTTCATCACCGAGGCCGCGCAGCACCTGGTGCGCGCCGGGGGCAAGCGGTTCCGGCCGCTGCTGGTGATGCTCGCGGCGCAGTTCGGTGACCCCTACGCGCCCGGGATCGTGCCCTCCGCGGTGGTCGTGGAGCTCACGCACCTGGCCACGCTCTACCACGACGACGTCATGGACGAGGCGGACGTCCGCCGCGGGGTGGAGAGCGCGAACGCCCGCTGGGGCAACTCGGTGGCGGTCCTGACGGGTGACTTCCTGTTCGCCCGTGCGTCGCACATCCTCGCGGACCTCGGGCCGGAAGCCGTGCGCATCCAGGCGGAGGCCTTCGAGCGTCTGGTCACGGGCCAGATCCTGGAGACGGCCGGCCCGCGCGACGGCCGCGACCCGGTCGCCCACTACCTCGACGTCATCGCGGGCAAGACCGGTTCGCTGATCGCGGTCTCCGGCCGCTTCGGCGCGCTGATGTCCGGGGCCGACGAGTCGGTGGTGGACATCCTGACCCAGTACGGCGAGCGCCTCGGCACTGCCTTCCAGCTGGCCGACGACGTCCTCGACATCGCCTCCGACTCGCACGAGTCGGGCAAGACCCCGGGCACCGACCTGCGCGAGGGCATCCCGACGCTGCCCGTGCTGCGGCTGCGGGAGACGGCCGAGCGGGAGGGGCGCGAGGAGGACCTGGAGCTCGTGCGCCTGCTGGACGGGGACCTCACGGACGACGCCCGGCACGCCGAGGTGCTCTCCCGGCTGCGGGTGCACCCCGCGCTGGAGCAGGCCCGCCGCGACACCATCCAGTACGCGCAGGACGCGCGCGCCCTCCTCGCCCCGCTGCCGGACTGCTTCGCGAAGTCGGCCCTGGAGGAGCTGTGCGACGCGGTGGTCCACCGCGCGGGCTGAGCCCCGGCGCAGGCACGCACGCGTACGGCACGGGCCCCCGGCCCCGCGACCCCTACGGGTCGGGGGGAGGGGGCCCTTCCCGTGTCATCCCACGGTCGTACGCGGAGTTGATCCCGGGGACTGACGCCCTCCGCCCGCCGTTTTGGTCAGATGGATCCATCGAAACCCCACCGGATCGGGTGAGTGCGGCGACAACGGTCGCCGCCCTGGACAAGAGGGCAGGGCTCAGAGATGGCAGCGAACACGAAGACCTCGCGCAAGGCCGCGCGGTACGCCGTACCGGTCGCCGTGGCGGGGGTCGCCGCGGCGACCGCGGCGATGGTCCCGGCCTTCGCCACCGCCGGCGGCCCGGACCTGCCCAAGGTGACGGCGCAGCAGCTGATCGAGAAGGTCGCGGCCTCCGACGTGCAGCAGCTCTCCGGCAGCGCCAAGGTCACCACCGACCTGGGCCTGCCCACCCTGGCCGCGGGCCTGCTGGGCGGCGCCGGGGTGACGGGCGGCTCCGCCAACCCCGAGGACAAGATCGCCCAGCTGGCGAACGGCACGCACACCCTGCGCGTCGCGGCCGACGGCCCGGACCGCCAGAAGCTGACCTTCCTCGACGGCAAGGACGAGTACACCCTCGTCCACAACGGCAACGACGTGTGGGGCTACGACAGCAAGTCCAACGAGGCCTTCCACGACAAGGCCGACCGCGCCGGCCAGGACCACAAGACCGGCGACCGGCTCGCGGCCTCCCCGCAGCAGCTCGCGCAGGACATCATCAAGCAGGCCGGGCCGACCACCGACATCGGCGTGGGCGAGACCGCGCAGATCGCCGGGCGCGACGCCTACCAGCTGGTGCTGAAGCCCAAGCAGAGCGGCTCCACCGTCGGGTCCGTCCAGATCGCGGTCGACGCCAAGAACGGCGTGCCGCTGCGGGTCCAGCTGCTGTCGAGCAAGGGCGGCAAGCCGATCGTCGAAGCCGGCTTCACCCAGGTCGACTTCGGCAAGCCGGCCGCCGACTCCTTCTCCTTCACCCCGCCCAAGGGCGCCAAGCTCACCGAGGGCTCGCACCCGGGCCCGGCCGGCAAGGACGGCAAGGGTGCCCAGGGCGGCAAGGACGACGAGCGCTTCAAGGCGCTGGAGTCCCTGCCCGGTTTCGGGCAGCTGGCCGGCGGGGAGCACGGCAAGGGCGACGTGAAGATGCTCGGCGAGGGCTGGTCGACGGTCGCGCGGATCGACTCCGGCGCCGGCAAGAGCCTCAAGGACGTCGAGAACGACAAGAACACCCCCAAGGAGGCCAAGCAGTTCCTGAACTCCCTCGGGGACAAGGTCCACGGGAAGTTCGGCGAGGGCCGCATTCTGTCGACCCGCCTGGTCAACGCGCTGATCACGGACGACGGCAAGGTGTACGTCGGCGCGGTCACCAAGGACCAGCTGGTGAAGACGGCCGACTCGGCCAAGTAGCCGCCACGCGGGAACGGGTGGCCCGGGACGTGTGTCCCGGGCCACCCTTCTCGCGTTCCCCTCCTGCGTACAGCACGGCCGCTGTACCGTGAGGTCCATGTCAAGACACGTCACCATCCGCCTGGACGAGGAGTTCCACGACCGCCTCAAGGCGCGTGCGGCGGCATTGGGAACGACGGTCACCGCGCTGATCACCGAGGTCACGGAGCGCGAACTCGACGAGGACCGGAAGAACTTCCTGTCCGGGATAGAGGAGTTCGCGGATCACTGGGGCTACTTCCAGGAGCGGTTCGGCCATTGAAGATCACCATGGAGTGGGCCTGGACCGCACTGGCCCATCATCTGCCGTCGGACCCCGCCGTGTGGGACCCCTCGGGGGTGGCGGCCGCCGTCGCCCGGCACCAGAACGACCTGGTGCTGGTGCCCGAGCAGCCCGCGCCCGACACCGCCTGGCGGGCCGCCGCCTTCCTGCACACCCTCGCCGTCTGCCCGGCGCTGGAGTCCCCGATGAACGAGTTCTACGCGGCCGCGGCCACCCGCTCGTACCTGCGGGTGGCCGGGGCCAGGCAGCTGCCCTCGCCCGAGGAGCTCGGCGACCTGGTGGAGGACGCGAAGCTGGGCCGCGCGGACGTCGCCGCGGTGGCGCAGCAGCTCCGCGCCCTCATCGAGGAACCGGTCAGAAGGTGATCTTCCAGCTGTTGATGTAGCCGGTGTCCTGCGCCGCCACGTCCTTGACCTGGAGCTTCCAGGTCCCGTTGGCGACCTCGCTGGACGCGTTCACCGTGTAGCTCGCGACCACGTTGGCGGCGGAGTCCGAGCTGGAGGAGTTCTTCAGCCGGTACGCCGTGCCGTCCGGGGCGATCAGGTCGATCACCAGGTCACCGCGGTAGGTGTGGACGATGTTCACGTCGACCTTGGTGGTGGCGGGGGCGTTGCCGGTCACGCCGGAGACGGTGATCGGCGAGGTGGCCGCGGCACCGGGGGAGTCCGGGATGGTGACGTCGGCGGTGTTCTCGAAGGACTTCCCGGGCGGGACCGGGGTGCCCGCGCCGAGGTTCCAGATCGCGTAGGCGATGGCGTCGGAGTTGCGGTCCAGGGCGGTGTCGTCGATGTTCGCCGTGGTGTCGCAGGAGGAGTGGTAGCAGGCGTCGAAGGGCCGGCCGACCGTGCCGCCCCACTTCTGGGCCTGCGCGGAGGTCTTGGTGTAGTCGGCGCCGGAGAACAGGCCGCCGACGGGTATGCCCGCGTTCTTGAACGGCGCGTGGTCGGAGCGGCCGTCGCCCTCGGTCTCGATCTCCGTGGGTATGTTCAGGCCCGCGAAGTAGGTCTTGAAGGTCTGCTCGATGGTCGGGTCGTCGTCGTAGACGAAGTAGCCCGGGTTGGGCGAGCCGATCATGTCGAAGTTCAGGTAGCCGGAGATCTTCGACTTCTCCGCCGCCGGCAGGCTGTTGACGTAGTACTTCGAGCCGACCATGCCCAGCTCCTCGGCGCCCCACCAGCCGAACCGCAGGTGCTTGGTGGGCTGGAGCTGCGCGCGCGAGACGGCCAGCGCCGTCTCCAGCACGGCCGCCGAGCCGGAGCCGTTGTCGTTGATGCCGGGGCCCGCGGTCACCGAGTCCAGGTGGGAGCCCGTCATCAGGACGGAGTTCGGGTCCCCGCCCGGCCAGTCGGCGATCAGGTTGTAGCCGGTGGCGCCGCTGGAGCTGAAGGTCTGGAGGGTGGTGGTGAACCCGGCCGCGTCCAGCTTGGCCTTCACGTAGTCGATCGAGGCCTTGTAACCGGCCCGGCCGTGGGCGCGGTTGCCGCCGTTGGCGCTCGCGATCGACTGGAACTGCGACAGGTGCGCCTTGACGTTGGCCACCGGGATGTCGGGCGGCGTGGGCGCGGCGAGGGCGGCGGGTGTGGCGGCCGGGACGGCCGGGGGCGCGGCGGCGAAGGCGGCGGGGGCGGTGGTGGCGAACAGCCCGGCGACCGCGATCGCGGTCACGGCGGTCAGGCGCCGGGAGACGGACAGGCTCATGTGGGGGCTCCGGGATTCCGTGGGGGATGTTCCGCCGGGGATGGGGCGGAACGTGTGGGAATCGTGCAGGTGAGCGTTGGTACGTCAGTGCGAGCCCTGATGTTCAGCGAGGGTGTGACTGACCGTCAAGAGCGCGATCCGGTCAGATCCGTTCGGAATACGGACGATCCCCGGTACGAGTGCTCGTACCGGGGATCGCGGGGTGTATGGGGAGCGGGGGTCCGTTCCGGCAGGGCCGGGGAGGCGGTTACGCGGGCTCGCGGCTCGGCGTGGGTGCGGAACCCGGCGCCGCGGCCGCGGCCGCCGCCTCCGCTTCGGCCGCCGCGCCGGCCAGCCGGGCCCGGGAGCGGCGGGAGTTCCGCAGCGCGTCCCAGGTCAGCACGACCAGCGCGACCCACACCAGGCCGAAGCCGGCCCAGCGCTCGGGCGGCATCGCCTCGTGGAAGTAGACGACGCCGAGCGCGAACTGGAACACCGGCGCCAGGTACTGCAGCAGCCCCAGCGTGGACAGCGGCACCCGGATCGCCGCGGCGCCGAAGCAGATCAGCGGGATCGCGGTGACCAGCCCCGTCGAGGCCAGCAGCGCGGAGTGCCCGAGCCCCTGTGAGGTGAAGGTGGAGCGGCCCTCCACCCCCAGCCACAGCAGGTAGCCGAGGGCGGGCAGGAACAGCAGGGCCGTCTCGGCGGTCAGCGACTCCAGGCCGCCCATGGCCAGCTTCTTCTTGATCAGCCCGTAGGTGGCGAAGGAGCAGGCCAGGGCCAGCGAGATCCACGGCGGCCGCCCGTAGCCGACGGCCAGGACCACGACGGCGGCGAAACCGACCCCGACGGCCGCCCACTGCGCCCGGCGCAGCCGCTCCCCGAGCACCAGCACGCCGAGCGCGATGGTGACGAGGGGGTTGATGAAGTAGCCGAGGCTGGCCTCGACGACGTGCCCGTTGTTGACCGACCAGATGTACAGGCCCCAGTTCACGCTGATCACGGAGGCGGCGAGCGCGGTCAGCCCCAGCTTGCGGGGCTGGCGGACCAGCTCGCCGATCCAGCGCCAGCGGCGCAGCGCGAGGAGCGCGACGGCGACCACGGCCAGGGACCAGACCATGCGGTGCGCCAGGATCTCGATCGCCCCGGACGGCATGAGCAGGGGCCAGAACAGGGGGACCAGCCCCCACATCCCGTACGCGCCGAATCCGTAGAGCAAACCCGTGCGCTGCTCGTTGTCCGCCTTCACGGGACCTCCAGTGCGACTTCCGGCCAAACTCACAACCTCACGACGGTATCGCCGCACGGGGCTGCTGTCATGCCCGTTTGATGGAGATACTCATGACACTGCGGGGGCCTCGGCGCCCGGGGGATCGGGCCAGGGGCTCAGGCCAGGGCGGTCGTGATCGCCTCGGCGACCGGGGTGGTCGGCCGTCCGATCAGCCGACGACGGGGAGCTGGGCGGTGTAGTTCTCGTGGTACCAGCCGTTGCGCAGGAAGGTGTAGGGGAGGCCGGAGTCGAGGATGGCCTGCTCGGTGGCCTTGTGCTCGGCCGCGAGCTCGAAGTCGGCCTCGGGCCCGCCGAGGATGCCGGTGTAGGCGAGCTGGGCCACCCCGGCGGCCGCGGCGGCCTTGATCACGGCGGTGTGCTGCGGGACGCGGCGCCCGACCTCGCTGCCGGAGATCGGCAGGACCCGCTCGCCGGCCCGGAAGGCGCCGGCCAGGCTCGCGGGGTCGTCGTAGTCGGCGACGCGTACCTCGATGCCGCGGGCGGCCAGGTCGGCGGCCTTCTCCTCGCTGCGTACGACGACGGCCAGCTCGTATGACGAAGCCCGGACCCCGTGGGACGGGATCCGGGCTTCGTGTCGGCTCGTGTCGGGCTCAGCCGACGACGGTCCAGGTGTCACTGCCGGTGAGCAGGGTCGCCAGGTCACCCTTGCCCCGCTGGTCGACCGCGGTCTCCAGCTGGTCGGCCATGAGGGTGTCGTAGACGGGCCGCTCGACGTTGCGGAAGACCCCGATGGGGGTCTGGTGCAGGGTGTC